>NZ_JAIWYL010000037.1:0-310 GCF_020515535.1 Pseudomonas sp. MWU16-30322 | reverse complement strand
ATCTAATCAAAGACTAGAAATCAATATTCACACCGGAATATTCATTTCTAAACTCTAACAAGCAGAAGCAGTTAATGGTGGAGCCAAGCGGGATCGAACCGCTGACCTCCTGCGTGCAAGGCAGGCGCTCTCCCAGCTGAGCTATGGCCCCATACAAAATTGGTGGGTCTGGGCAGATTCGAACTGCCGACCTCACCCTTATCAGGGGTGCGCTCTAACCAACTGAGCTACAGACCCAATTTCGAGCGCGTAACTGATTAGCTAAGAGCTATCAGCTTGGAGCTTAAAGCTGCTTCTATCGTCTTCTTCA
>NZ_JAIWYL010000036.1:0-341 GCF_020515535.1 Pseudomonas sp. MWU16-30322 | reverse complement strand
GGTCAGAACATCACCATCGAAGTGGGCAAAACCACCGGTACCGTGACCACCACTGCGCCGAACGATGCGCTGACCGGCCATGCCCCGCTGACCAACGCCATCACCAACGTCAGCGGCGGTAACTACGAAAACCTCGTTGCCGACAAGACGCCTGTTTCGACAAACGTCACTGACACCATCGACACCACCAACCTGTCGCTGACCGCGACCGGTACCGTGGCCGAAGGTGGTTCGATCGTTTACACCGCAACGCTGACCAATGCGGCTGGCTCGCCAGTGACCGTAACGCTGTCGAACGGTGCTGTTATCACCATCGACGCGGGCAAAACCACTGGCACCGT
>NZ_JAIWYL010000035.1:0-372 GCF_020515535.1 Pseudomonas sp. MWU16-30322 | reverse complement strand
GGTGCCGGCGGTAACTTCGAAAACCTGGTGCCGAGCACCGTTCCTGCCGTGACCGAAGTGACCGACACCATCGACACCTCGACCGTCAAACTGACCGCCGATACCTCGGTGGCCGAGGGCGGCACTGTCACTTATACCGCCACAGTGGGCGCGCCTGTCACCGGCTCGCCAGTGACCGTGACTCTGGCGAACGGCCAGACCATCACCATCGAAGTGGGCAAAACCACCGGCACCGTGACCACCACCGCGCCGAACGATGCCTTGAACGGTCATGAACCACTGACCAACGCGATCATTGACGTGAGCGGCGGCAACTACGAAAACCTCGTCGCCGACAAGACCCCGGTTTCGACCACCGTCACCGACACCATC
>NZ_JAIWYL010000034.1:0-352 GCF_020515535.1 Pseudomonas sp. MWU16-30322 | reverse complement strand
ACATCCCACTGTGGGAGCGGGCTTGCTCGCGAAAGCAATCTGTCAGTTGACGGGTGCTGTGCTGACCCACCGCATTCGCGAGCAAGCCCGCTCCCACAGGGGAACGTGTGATTTCAAGAGGTGGTGATGGGCGGTGAAGCGCATGCTCGACAACATTGATCCCCTTACCTGAAACACGCATCCCACTGTGGGAGCGGGCTTGCTCGCGAAGGCAATCTGTCAGTTGACGGGTGCTGCACTGACCCACCGCATTCGCGAGCAAGCCCGCTCCCACAGGGAATCGTGTGATTTCAAGAGATGGTGACGGTCGGTGAAGCGCATGCTCGACATTGATCCCCCCTGCCTGAAACAC
>NZ_JAIWYL010000033.1:0-448 GCF_020515535.1 Pseudomonas sp. MWU16-30322 | reverse complement strand
GTTGAGTGCGCCGGGGTTGAGGTAGAAGTTGATGGCGCGGTCGGTGGCCGCTTTGATCTTATGCGGGTCGAGGGCGGGGTCGTACGGGATCGGGTCGACGTCCGGGGGGTTGGGTGTGGCTTTGAACATAGATGAAGCTCCTGCTTAGCAAAAGTAAGGAGCCATCACTCTCGCTACCAAACGAGGGTGGTGGCCATACGCAGGTTGGTAGACCGGTCTAAGCAGGAAAACCCGGCGCTCCCGAAGGAGCCCCACGCATGGCCACCATATAAAATCGAGCCCCCTGAAAAGGGACTGCACAAGGTGTCGCCATCACACTTAGAAACGGGCTACCAAACCCGATCACTGATTTTCAGTGACAGGCAAACGATATAGCCCGGCCCATCGCCGTGTAAGCCGGCGGATTCTGGCGTACGCGTAGGTAACGGCGCAAGGCGTTGTAGCCGTC
>NZ_JAIWYL010000032.1:0-423 GCF_020515535.1 Pseudomonas sp. MWU16-30322 | reverse complement strand
ATTGGCCAGAGTTACCACAACTGGCGAGCCAGTCACTGGCGCACCAACGGTCGCGGTGTAGGTGACGGTGCCACCTTCAGCAGCAGACTCGGTCGCGGTCAGTTTGACCGTGGTGGTGTCGATGGTGTCGGTGACCTGAGTTACGGCCGGAACGGTGCTTGGTACCAGGTTCTCGAAGTTGCCACCGATGGCAGTCGAAATGGTTGCTTCGACTTTACCGGCGTCTTTGTACACGTCGTCCGCCGGAGCTGGAACAGTCACGGTGCCGGTGGTTTTGCCGGCCTCGATGGTGATCACAGCGCCGTTCGACAGCGTTACGGTCACTGGCGAACCAGCGGCGTTGGTCAGCGTTGCGGTGTAAACGATCGAACCACCTTCGGCCACGGTACCGGTCGCGGTCAGCGACAGGTTGGTGGTGTCGAT
>NZ_JAIWYL010000031.1:0-598 GCF_020515535.1 Pseudomonas sp. MWU16-30322 | reverse complement strand
AAGTACCGGTAGCGCCCCTGATGCCAACGCGCTGACCCAAAGCGGCACCTTCACCATCACCGCGCTGGACGGCGTCACCACGCTGACCGTCGCTGGTATCGCCGTGGTCACCAACGGCGTGGCCGCAGGCTTCCCGCAATCCGTCACCACACCGCTCGGCAGCACGCTGACCATCACCGGTTTCAACGCAACGACAGGCGTGGTCAGTTACAGCTACACCCTCGACCACAACGACGCCCACCCAACCGGCAACGGTGCGAACAACCTGCCCGAGCAATTCGCCGTCACCGTGGTCGACGACAACGGAACCACCGCCAACGCCACCCTCGATGTGAATATCATCGACGACCTGCCAAAAGCAGTGAACGACAGCAACACCGGCACTGCTTCGGAAACCAACCTGACGCTGACCGGCAACGTCCTTACCAATGACGTGCAGGGTGCTGACCGTGTTCCGACCGGCCCAGTGACTGCCGGTACTTTCACCGGAACCTACGGCACCCTGGAACTGCATACAGACGGCACCTACACCTACACGCTCAACCCCACCGACGCCGACTTCAAAAACCTGCACGGCGGCGGCAATGGCACCGAGAAC
>NZ_JAIWYL010000030.1:0-797 GCF_020515535.1 Pseudomonas sp. MWU16-30322 | reverse complement strand
ATGGCGTAACGGTTCGTGTACTTTAAACGTGCATCTATGGGTTACGTTTATTCGCGCGGGAGCGCCGGGATTTGTCTGTTGCTTTGATGTCAGGTTTTTGGTTTTCAGCCAGAAGCGCAGGGACCACTCGTCTGGAACCTGTCCTCACCTGTCAGATCTGACAGTAGGCAACAGCTCTTGCCTGATGTGAGATGAGCCACGTCCGATTGGACAGACTCCTAACACTCAGGGTGCACGTCATGGATTTTCACTCATCGACACTAGACAAATTATTTGATCTGTTCCCAATAATCATTCCGGGCGCAGTAGAACAGGTCAAGCCAGTAGGCCTCGCCGATGTCGGTGTATCTCGGAATCTGGCCAACTCCGATTCGCGCGGGCTTGAAGTCATTATTGATCCTCCGGCCGAAATGAAATTGCTTGGCTCAAGCGCTGAATCCAGTATTCGAGTGGACATTTACATTGTCGACAATCCAAACGCTGTCACGGGCAAGAACATTACTGAGGAAGAAGAAAACAAGCGCATGACCTTGCACGTGCCACCCAGTTTCTTGTCGCATGGGGTCAACCGGTTTTACTACATACTCACCCGCGCCAGTGGAAATAAGCAGCCATCGCGAGAATTGAGCGTGCTGTATCACCTGCGTGCTTCGACTGGCCTGGTTTTGACCATCCCCTCTGACATTCGTGAGAAAGGTGTTGATGCGGCTCAGGCGGCGAAAGGCGTGTTGTTCACGTTCACTTACAACAACCGCCGCCCTTTCGACCGCATCGAGTTTCTGCTGGGCGATACCATC
>NZ_JAIWYL010000003.1:0-617224 GCF_020515535.1 Pseudomonas sp. MWU16-30322 | reverse complement strand
CTCGATGAACTGAAGCAACCCGCTGTCGAAAACTGCGTAACTCATTGAATCTCAAGGAGTTTTCCGTTTCGACTGCGCCGGAAGTGGGGCGAATTATAGACCTCCAGAATCTGCCGTCAACAGCTTTTTTCACATTTCTGTCATATCGGTCAAAAAGCCCCGAAAACACGAAGGCCGACCTCTAGAGGTCGGCCTTCGTCATGCCCTGCTACTTACAAGCTAGGGAACGCGAATTGCGAAGCTTCATGGCTCGCACGTTGCGGCCAGCGCTGAGTGATGGCCTTGCGACGCGTGTAAAAGCGCACACCATCCGGGCCATAGGCATGCAAGTCGCCGAACAGCGAACGCTTCCAGCCGCCGAAGCTGTGGTAGGCAACCGGTACCGGCAGCGGTACGTTAACGCCGACCATGCCGACTTCGATCTCGTCGCAGAACAGACGCGCTGCTTCACCGTCACGGGTAAAGATGCAGGTGCCGTTGCCGTATTCGTGATCGTTGATCAGCTTCATCGCTTCTTCCAGGCTGTTGACCCGGACCACGCACAACACCGGCCCGAAGATCTCTTCCTTATAGATGCGCATTTCAGGGGTGACGTTGTCGAACAGGCAGCCGCCGAGGAAGAAGCCCTCTTCATGACCCGGAATGCTCAAGCCACGACCATCGACCACCAGGGTTGCGCCCGCTGCCACGCCGTCATCGACATAACCGCTGACCTTGTCCCGCGCTTGACCGGTTACCAGTGGGCCCATGTCCAGACCGCACGAAGTGCCGGCACCGATTTTCAGCGCCTTGATCTGAGGGACCAGTTTCGCCACCAGCGCATCCGCCACCTGATCACCGACACACACCGCGACCGAAATCGCCATGCAGCGCTCACCGCAAGAACCATACGCTGCGCCCATCAGCGCGCTGACCGCGTTGTCCAGATCCGCATCCGGCATCAGTACCGCATGGTTCTTCGCCCCGCCCAGTGCCTGAACGCGTTTGCCGCGCTTGGTGCCTTCGGCGTAGATGTACTCGGCAATCGGCGTCGAGCCGACGAAGCTCAATGCTTTGACTTCCGGCGCTTCGATCAGCGCGTCCACTGCAGTCTTGTCGCCATGCACCACGCTCAGCACGCCTTTCGGCAGACCGGCTTCGATCAGCAATTGAGCGATCAGCAGCGTCGAGCTTGGGTCACGCTCGGACGGCTTGAGGATGAAGCAGTTACCGCAGACGATCGCCAGCGGGTACATCCACAGTGGCACCATCGCCGGGAAGTTGAACGGCGTGATACCGGCAACCACGCCCAGTGGCTGGAAGTCCGACCAGGCATCGATGTTCGGGCCGACGTTGCGGCTGTACTCGCCCTTGAGAATTTCCGGGGCAGCGCAGGCGAACTCGACGTTCTCGATACCGCGCTTCAGTTCACCGGCAGCGTCTTCGAGGGTCTTGCCGTGTTCTTCGCTGATCAATTGCGAGATGCGCGCTTCGTTCTGCTCCAGCAGTTGCTTGAAACGGAACATCACTTGAGCACGTTTGGCCGGAGGGGTGTTGCGCCATGCCGGGAACGCAGCCTTGGCAGCGTCGATCGCGTGTTGAATGGTTTCGCGGGTGGCCAGCGGCAGCTTGTGGATCGCCTGACCGGTGGACGGGTTGAACACATCAACCGCGCGACCGTTCTCGGTCACCAGTTCGCCATTGATCAAATGCGGGATAACGCTCATCGAAAACTCCTGAATTCTTGTGTACAGACGCCCGCATGGGGCGCCTGTTATTCGCAGGTATATATAGAGGGAAAAATCAGTCGAGCTTGTTCAGCACTTCGCCAACCGCGTCGAACAGACGATCGAGGTCTTGCGGCTTGCTGTTGAAGGTTGGGCCGAACTGCAGGGTGTCGCCGCCGAAGCGCACATAGAACCCGGCTTTCCACAGGGCCATGCCGGCTTCGAATGGACGCACGATGGCGTCGCCGTCACGGGCCGCGATCTGGATCGCACCGGCCAGGCCGTAGTTACGGATGTCGATGACGTTTTTCGAACCTTTCAAGCCGTGCAGCGCATTTTCGAAATGCGGGGCAACCTCGGCCACGCTCTGCACCAGGTTTTCCTTTTGCAGCAGGTCGAGTGCCGCCAGGCCAGCGGCGCACGCCACCGGGTGGGCCGAGTAGGTGTAGCCGTGGGGGAATTCCACCGCGTATTCCGGAGTCGGCTGATTCATGAAGGTCTGGTAGATCTCGGAGCTGGCAATAACCGCGCCCATCGGAATCGCGCCGTTGGTGACTTGCTTGGCGATGCACATCAGATCCGGGGTCACGCCAAAGCTCTCGGCGCCGAACATCGAACCGGTGCGGCCGAAACCGGTAATCACTTCGTCGAACACCAGCAGGATGTTGTGCTGATCACAGATCTCGCGCAGACGCTTCAGGTAACCCTGAGGCGGAACCAGCACACCAGCGGAACCGGCCATCGGCTCAACGAAAACCGCCGCGATGTTCGACGCGTCGTGCAGTTCGATCAACTTCAGCAGTTCATCGGCGAGGGCGATACCGCCCTGCTCCGGCATGCCACGGGAGAATGCGTTGCTGGCCAGCAGCGTGTGCGGCAGGTGATCGACGTCCATCATCGCCTGACCGAACAGCTTACGGTTGCCGTTGACGCCGCCAAGGCTGGTGCCGGCGATGTTCACGCCGTGATAGCCACGGGCACGGCCGATCATTTTGGTCTTGGTCGACTGACCTTTCAGGCGCCAGTAGGCACGGACCATTTTCACCGCGGTGTCGGCGCATTCGGAGCCGGAGTCGGTGAAGAACACATGGTTCAGGTTGCCCGGAGTCAGGTCAGTGATTTTCTCGGCCAACTGGAACGACAACGGATGGCCGTACTGGAAGCCTGGCGAGTAATCGAGGGTGCCCAGTTGCTTGGAAACCGCTTCCTGGATTTCCTTGCGGGTGTGCCCGGCGCCGCAGGTCCACAGACCAGACAGCGAATCGTAGATCTTGCGGCCCTTGTCATCGAACAGCCAACTGCCCTCGGCACCGACGATCAGACGCGGATCGCGCTGGAAGTTGCGGTTGGCGGTGTACGGCATCCAGTGCGCGTCCAGCTTCAGTTGGCTGGCCAGTGGCGACGGCGCGTTTTCAGGCATGTTCATCGGGCAAAACCTCGCAGGGCATAAGCATCAGGGAGATAAAAAGCGTTGTTGCAGCTAAATTGCCACGCGGATAAAGTCGGTGAAATCCAACTTTTCTAACCTTCAGTTAGAAGCCTGCTAAACAATGAGAACAACAGCATGAGCAGTCGCCGCCCCGATCCGCTGGCCCAGGTCAGTGACTTTGATATACGTCTGCTGCGAATTTTTCGTAGCGTGGTGGAATGCGGCGGCTTCTCGGCGGCGGAAACCGTGCTCGGCATCGGTCGCTCGGCAATCAGCCAGCAAATGAGCGATCTCGAACAGCGCCTTGGCCTGCGCTTGTGCCAGCGTGGCCGCGCCGGGTTTTCGCTGACCGAAGAGGGCCGCGAGGTTTACCAATCGGCGCTGCAACTATTAAGTGCGCTGGAAAGTTTCCGCACCGAGGTCAACGGCCTGCACCAGCACCTGCGCGGCGAACTGATCATCGGCCTGACCGACAACCTCGTCACCCTGCCCCACATGCGCATCACCCATGCCCTCGCCCAATTGAAGGAGCGCGGGCCGGACGTGCAGATCCAGATCCGCATGATCGCGCCCAACGAAGTCGAACAAGGCGTACTCGACGGTCGCCTGCATGTCGGCGTGGTGCCGCAGGCCAGCGCACTGTCGGGGCTGGAATATCAGCCGTTGTACAGCGAGCGCTCGCTGCTTTATTGCGCGGTCGGCCACCCGCTGTTCTATGTCGATGACAAGCAACTGGATGACGAACGTCTTAATAGTCAGGATGCGATTGCGCCGACGTTTCGTTTGCCGGCGGAGATTCAGGCGCATTACCAGGCGCTCAATTGCACCGCCAGTGCGTCCGACCGTGAGGGCATGGCGTTTTTGATTCTGACTGGGCGTTACATCGGTTATCTGCCGGATCACTACGCCAGTCTGTGGGTGCAGCAGGGGCGCTTGCGTGCGCTGAAATCGACAACGCGGTTTTATGATTTGAGTCTGGCATCGGTCACGCGCAAGGGGCGGCGCCCCCATTTGGTGCTGGAGAGCTTTCTCGAAAGCCTCGCTGCGACGCGTTGAAAGCAAGATCAAAAGATCGCAGCCTTCGGCAGCTCCTACATTTGGCGATCGCAACCCCTGAAAGCTGAGCAATTGGACAGGTTTTTGCAGTGAAGGCTGAACTCGATCCCTGAACAAGAAGCCCTCGCCATGCAGCCAGATTCTGAAACGTCCAGCGACCTGATCTACGGCCTCGATGATCGTCCCAAACCACCCGCCGCGATCCTCGCCGCCCTGCAACACGTGCTCGCCAGTTTCGTCGGCATCATCACCCCGCCGTTGGTAATCGGCTCGGCCCTCGGCCTGACCGCGCATCTGCCGTACCTGATCAGCATGGCGCTGATGGTGTCCGGGGTCGGCACCTTTATTCAGGCGCGGAGGCCGTTCGGCATCGGCGCCGGGATGATCTGCTTGCAGGGCACCAGTTTTGCCTTTCTCGGCGCGGTGCTGTCGGCCGGGTTTCTGGTCAAACAGCGTGGCGGCAGCCCGGAAGACATTCTGGCGATGATCTTCGGCGTGTGCTTTTTCGGTGCCGTGGTGCAGATCATTCTCAGCCGTTTCATCGGTCAGTTGCGCCGGGTCGTCACGCCGCTGGTGACCGGAATTGTCATCACTCTTATCGGCATCAGTCTGATCAAGGTCGGCATCACCGATCTGGGCGGTGGTTTCAATGCGCCGGACTTCGGCGCGCTGGGCAATCTGGCGCTGGGGGTGTTCGTGTTGCTGACGATCATCCTGCTCAATCGCTCGAACACGCCGTGGGTACGGCTGTCGGCAATCATTATCGGATTGCTGCTCGGCAGTCTGGCCGCGTGGTTCAGTGGCAAACTGGTTCCGCAGGCATTGCCTGACTTGCCCTTGGTCAGTCTTCCCACACCGTTCAAGTTCGGTTTCAGCTTTGACTGGACGGCTTTCCTGCCCGTCGCGCTGATTTATCTGATCAGCACCATCGAAACCGTCGGCGACCTCACGGCCAACTGCATGCTCGCCCGCCAGCCGATCAGCGGCCCCTCTTATATAAGTCGTTTGCGTGGCGGCGTGCTCGGTGACGGCGTGAGCTGCATGATCGCCGCCACCTTCAGCGCTTTCCCCAACACCACGTTTGCGCAGAACAACGGCGTGATCCAGTTGACCGGCGTCGCCAGCCGCTACGTCGGGCTGTACATCGGCGCGATTCTGTTTTGTCTCGGCCTGTTCCCCATGATCGGCGCGGTGCTGCAGCAGATCCCGAAACCGGTGCTCGGCGGCGCCACCCTGGTGATGTTCGGCAGCGTAGCGGCGGCTGGGGTTCGGATTCTCGCGCAGTCGCCGCTGGACCGACGCAGCATGCTGATCATCGCCACCTCACTCGGCGTCGGCCTGGGCATTGCCGCGCAACCGAACCTGCTGCACCTGTTGCCGAAACTGGTGCAAAACCTGTTCGATTCGGCGATCACCAGCGGTGGCCTGACCGCGATCCTCCTGTGCCTGTTGCTGCCGGAGGCGAAAACCTCCAGCGTCGAATCCGCCGCAGCGCTGAACAAGATCGAACAGGCGTAACGGTTTTATTGCATCAGGACTTGTCGGATGCCTGTGGGTGCGTTATCAACGCAACTGGTAGCACCCACAGACAAACCGGAAGTGCCTATGACCTTTGAAGTCCCCGCTCATGGCGGCAAACCCGCCAGCCGCATTCGTCAGAAAAACGAAGAGACCATTCTCAAAGCCGCCGAAGACGAGTTTGCCCGTCACGGTTTCAAAGGCACCAGCATGAACACCATTGCGCAGAATGCCGGGTTGCCCAAGGCGAACCTGCATTACTACTTCACCAACAAGTTGGGGTTGTACGTGGCGGTGCTGAGCAACATCATCGAACTGTGGGACAGCACCTTCAACACCCTGACGGCCGAGGACGATCCGGCCGAAGCGCTGACCCGCTACATTCGCGCCAAAATGGAATTCTCTCGCCGTCAGCCACAGGCCTCGCGGATCTTCGCGATGGAAGTGATCAGTGGCGGCGAATGCCTGACCGAGTATTTCAACCAGGATTACCGCGCCTGGTTCCAGGGCCGCGCGGCCGTGTTCCAGGCATGGATCAATGCGGGCAAGATGGACCCGGTGGATCCGGTGCACCTGATCTTCCTGCTGTGGGGCAGCACCCAGCATTACGCCGACTTCGCCACGCAGATCTGCCGCGTCAGCGGTCGCAGCAAGCTGACCAAGCAGGACATGGAAGACGCCGGCAACAACCTGATCCGCATCATTCTCAAAGGCTGCGGCCTCACCCCGACTATTTAAGACGTTTATGCCTTTCACCCTCAGCGGTTTTTGCGAGTACCGCGAAGAGATTCGCAAGAGCCGCTTCATCACCTTCGCGGCGCCGATCGGCAGCCCCGCCGACGCGCAGGCGTTCTTCGAACAACACAGCGACTTGAACGCCTCACATAACTGCTGGGCGTGGAAACTCGGTGCGCAATACCGCAGCAACGATGATGGCGAACCCGGCGGCACCGCCGGACGACCGATTCTGGCGGCCATCGAAGCGCAGGATTGCGATCAGGTCGCAGTGCTGGTGATCCGCTGGTATGGCGGCATCCAACTGGGTACCGGCGGTTTGGCCCGGGCCTATGGCGGCGGCGCGAACAAGTGCCTGCAAGCGGCGGCGAAAGTCGAGTTGATCAGCCGTGTGCCATTGAGTTGCTCCTGCGGCTTTGCCGAATTGGCATTGGTGAAGCTGCGGGTGGCGGATCTGGGTGGCTTGGTAGTGGAAGAACACTTCACCGCCAATGGCGTTGAGTTGCAGTTGGCGCTGGGCGAGGCGCAGATCGAGTTGCTGCAAACGCAGTTGGCGGATTTGA
This sequence comes from Pseudomonas sp. MWU16-30322, assembly GCF_020515535.1. Classification (NCBI taxonomy): domain Bacteria; kingdom Pseudomonadati; phylum Pseudomonadota; class Gammaproteobacteria; order Pseudomonadales; family Pseudomonadaceae; genus Pseudomonas; species Pseudomonas sp. MWU16-30322. The sequence goes on along the minus strand of NZ_JAIWYL010000003.1, from coordinate 610,217 downwards.
GCCGTGGGCGGATTGTGCTGCAGCGTTAGAAGGGCAAAAGATCGCAGCGTGCCGCAGCTCCTACATTGGGAATGTGTTCTCCCTGTAGGAGCTGCCGAAGGCTGCGATCTTTTAGGGCATCGACGGATTCCTTTATTCCAATAACTTGCCCACATCTGCTGTGCACCCGACTGTGGATAACCTGAGTACATTCCGCTGTAACCCTTCTGTCACGTGGCTTTGCGGGATTTGTTCACTTTTCGCGCAATTCACATGAAGAAAGTTTAATTACGCGTAAAAACAATCAGTTAGAGCTGTTTATCGCCATTGGGAGATAGCACTCCCGCGCTTATGCCAAGGTTTTCTGATTGCGCACAAATACTGTGGAGCAACCTGTGGATAACCCGTTCATGACTCGCGCAGTCGCAGGTTCTGCATAGCTCCCGACAGTTTGCTCGTTTTTTAACCAAATATCCGCGAGCAAAACTGGAGCCTGATCAACACCTTTGCTCCCAATTGGTGCCGAAGAATTCACCGACTTTTCCGCCGAGGCCCTACTCCAGCCGTTCGCACTCAAGGGATGCGAAGGTTCCTGACTCAATGGCCAGGAAATTGCTTTATCCACAGGCACAACTCCAAGCCAGTCGAGCCTGTCATGCCAAGCCCAGATTCAACGCCGCGCCTGCAACTGCGCCAGATCAGCAAACGCTACCCCGGTTGCCTGGCCAATGACGCCATCGACCTGTGCATCGCGCCTGGGGAAATCCACGCGCTGCTCGGTGAGAACGGCGCGGGCAAAAGTACCTTGATGAAGATCATCTACGGCGTCACCCAGGCCGATGCGGGAGAGATGCTCTGGCAGGGGCAGCGCGTAAATATCCGCAACCCGGCGCAGGCCCGACAGTTGGGGGTCGGCATGGTGTTCCAGCATTTCTCGCTGTTCGAAACCCTCAGCGTCGCGCAGAACATCGCTCTGGCCATGGGCGCCAAGGCCGGCACGCCGAAACAGCTTGAGCCGAAGATTCGCGAAGTGTCGCACCGCTACGGCATGGCGCTGGAGCCGGAGCGACTTGTCCACAGCCTGTCGATTGGCGAGCGGCAACGGGTGGAGATCATTCGTTGCCTGATGCAGGACATTCGCCTGCTGATCCTCGACGAGCCGACGTCGGTGCTGACGCCGCAAGAGGCCGACGAACTGTTCATCACCCTGCGCCGCCTCGCCGCCGAGGGCTGCAGCATTCTATTCATCAGCCACAAGCTCGCGGAAGTGCGCGCCCTGTGCCATAGCGCCACGGTTCTACGCGGCGGGCGCGTCGCCGGGCATTGTGTGCCGGCCGAATGCTCGGATCAGCAGTTGGCGCAGATGATGGTTGGCGCAGCGGCGGCATTGATCGGCGAGTACCCGAAGGTCAGTGGTGGCGCGGACTTTCTACGGGTCAACGGTTTGAGCTGGCACAACCCGGATCCCTTCGGCTGCTCGTTGAGCGACATCAACCTGCAAGTGCGCAGCGGCGAAATCGTCGGTATCGCCGGGGTCGCGGGCAATGGCCAGGATGAGCTGCTCGCCCTGCTCAGCGGTGAACAAACCCTGCCCCGCGACAGCGCGACAACCATTTGTTTCGCCGGGCAAGCGGTCGCCGATTTGCGCCCGGATGCGCGGCGCCAACTCGGTCTGGCATTTGTTCCGGCAGAACGCCTGGGCCACGGCGCGGTGCCGGAACTGAGCCTTGCCGACAACGCCTTGCTCACGGCCTTTCAACAGGGGCTGGTGCGCAACGGCTTGATCGAGCGCGGCAAAGTCGAAGCCCTTGCACAGCAGATCATTCAGCGTTTCGGGGTGAAAACCCCGGGCACGCAAGCTGCCGCACGCAGCCTGTCCGGCGGCAATCTGCAGAAATTCATTCTTGGCCGGGAAATCCTTCAGCAACCGAAACTGCTGATCGCCGCGCACCCGACCTGGGGCGTGGACGTCGGCGCAGCGGCGATCATCCACCGCGCACTGATTGCCCTGCGCGATGCCGGCGCGGCGATCCTGGTGATTTCCGAAGACCTCGACGAACTGTTCCAGATCAGCGACCGCCTCGGCGCCCTGTGCGCGGGGCGTCTGTCGCCGCTGCAGAACACCACCGACACCCTGCTGAGCGATGTCGGCGGCTGGATGGCCGGGCACATCAACCACGCGCATTCATCGGCCACGGCCTGACGGAGTTTTCCCAACATGCTGCTTTCCCTCGAACCCCGTGGCCAGCAATCGCGCCTGATGCTGTGGTGCTCGCCGCTGCTGGCGGCGCTGCTGACCCTCGGCTGCGGCTCGCTGCTGTTCATCGCCCTGGGGCATGACCCGCTGCAAACTTTGCATACGTTGTTAATCGCACCGGTCAGCGATCTGTATGGCGTCTCCGAACTGCTGGTCAAGGCGCTGCCGATTCTGCTCTGCGCACTCGGTCTGGCGGTGGCTTATCAAGCGCGGATCTGGAACATCGGCGCCGAAGGTCAATTGCTCCTCGGCGCACTCGCCGGCAGCGCCTTGGCGGTGAACATCATCGACCTGCAAAGCCGTTGGGCACTGGTGCTGATCCTGCTCACCGGCACCTGCGCCGGCGCCGCTTGGGCCGGGCTGACGGCATGGCTGCGCACGCGCTTCAACGCCAACGAAATCCTCACCAGCATCATGCTCAATTACATTGCGCTGAACCTGTTGCTGTTCTGCGTGCACGGGCCGCTGAAGGATCCGGCCGGCTACAACTTTCCCGAGTCGGCGATGTTCGGCGACGCCAGTCGCCTGCCGCTGCTGATGGAGGATGGCCGGGTACATGCCGGGGTGTATTTCGCCCTGCTCGCGCTGGTTGCGGTGTGGGTGTTGTTGCAGAAAAGCTTTGTCGGTTTCCAGATCAAGGTGCTCGGTCTGGACAAGCGTGCGGCGAGTTTTGTCGGTTTTCGCGAGAAACGTCTGATCTGGCTCGCGCTGTTGATCAGCGGTGGTTTGGCCGGGCTGGCCGGGGTCTGCGAAGTCACCGGGCCGATCGGGCAATTGGTGCCGCAAGTCTCGCCGGGGTACGGCTATGCGGCGATCACCGTAGCGTTTCTCGGCCGGCTGAATCCGATTGGCATTCTGTTCTCGAGCCTGCTGATGGCGCTGCTGTACATCGGCGGTGAGAGCGCGCAGATGACCCTGAATCTGCCGCAAGCGATCACCCAACTATTCCAGGGAATGATGCTGTTTTTCCTGCTGGCCTGCGACGTGCTGATTCTCTATCGGCCACGCCTGAAACTGCGCTGGGCACGGCGCGCGTCGACCACCGCCATAACCGCCGGAGCGCTGTGATGGATATCGATCTGCTGAGCAATATTTTCTACGCCATGGTGCGCTGCGGCACGCCGCTGTTGTTGGTGGCGCTGGGTGAGTTGATCTGCGAGAAGAGCGGCGTGCTCAACCTCGGGCAGGAAGGGATGATGCTGTTTGGCGCGGTGATCGGTTTTATCGTCGCCCTCAACAGCGGCAACCTGTGGCTCGGCGTGTTGCTGGCGATGCTCGCGGGGATGCTCTTGTCATCGCTGTTTGCCCTGGTGGCGCTGGTGTTCAACGCCAATCAGGTGGCGACCGGTCTGGCGCTGACGATCTTCGGTGTGGGCCTGTCGACCTTTGTCGGCGCGACGTGGGTCGGCAAGCCGCTGGCCGGATTCGAGCCCTTGGCGATTCCATACTTGAGCGAAATTCCGCTGATCGGCCGGATGCTGTTTGCCCAGGATTTGCTGGTGTATCTGTCGTTCGCGCTGTTTGCGCTGGTGGCGTGGGTGATCATCAAAAGTCGTGTCGGCTTGATCATTCAGGCCGTTGGCGAGAACCCGGATGCGGCCAGTGCCATGGGGTTGCCGGTGCTGACAGTGCGCACACTGGCGGTACTGTTTGGCGGAGCGATGGCCGGGTTGGCGGGGGCGTATCTGTCGCTGGCGTACACGCCGATGTGGGCGGAAAACATGACCGCCGGGCGCGGCTGGATTGCGCTGGCGCTGGTGGTGTTTGCCAGTTGGCGGGTGTGGCGCTTGTTGCTCGGGGCGTACCTGTTCGGCCTCGCCAGCATCCTGCACCTGGTGGCGCAGGGGTTGGGCCTGGCGATTCCGTCGAGTCTGCTGGCGATGCTGCCGTATGTGGCGACGATTGTGGTGTTGGTGCTGTTGTCGCGGGATGCGGTGCGGACTCGGTTGTATGCGCCGGTTTCGCTAGGGCAGCCTTGGCAGGCCGGGCATTAATGGTTGTTTGCAAGGGCCTCTTCGCGAGCAAGCCCGCTCCCACAGGTTCTGCGGCGATCACACATTTCGCGAACGACACTAACCCTGTGGGAGCGGGCTTGCTCGCGAAGGCGTCCGAACGGGCAACACCTGAGCCACGCCCCACGCCAGTTCAAAAACCAGAAAAACCACCAGCAACGAACTCGCGCCATGGGCCAAGGCATACCCCTGCCATACCGCAAACAGCAACCGCGCCACCGCATCATAGCGCCCATAAAGCGCCTGCGGATCACGAATCCGCAGCACCGCCCACACGCACACCAACGAGCCCAACAGATTCGCCATCAGCATATGCGCCGGCGCGAACTGTGGCAGTTCACCGGGCAAATCCAGCGCCTGGCTCAACGCCGTCAACGCCCCATGCAACGCAGCAAAACTCCACGGCGTGGCAAACGCGGCCGTGACGATCAGGTCATACCAGGCGCTGCCGCGCACCACGTTTCGATACTGGCTCGAAGTCCACATCGTCCTTGCTCCAAAATTTGAGGAGCAACCACGGTAAAGCCTGGAGTATGCTCCAGGGTCAATACCTCTTTTGAGACCCCGCATGCGCATCGGTGAATTAGCCCAGGCCAGTGCCGTCAGCCGCGATACCTTGCGTTTCTACGAGCAGCGCGGGCTGATCGCGGCGCAACGCAGTGCCAACGGTTACCGCGACTACCCGCCGGAAATGCTGCAACTGGTGCTCTACATCAAAACCGCGCAGCGCCTGGGTTTTACCCTCGGCGAAATCGGCAACAGCGTCGCCGCGTTGTGGAACGCGCCCGACCCGGAAAACGCCGTGGCGCAACTGCTGCGCGACAAACTGCAATTGATCGAAACCCGCATGAGCGAACTCGATGTGTTGCGACGAGAGTTGCAACAACGGCTCGGTCAGGCGTGTCCATTGAATCCATGAACCGTAACTTTCAAGGAATCCCGTCATGTCCCAGGCAAAAAACGCACTGATCATCGGCGCCTCCCGTGGCTTGGGCCTCGGGCTGGTGAAAACCCTACTGGCCGACGGCTGGCAAGTGACCGCCACCGTGCGCAATCCGCAAAAGGCAGAGGCGCTGCAAGCGCTGGGTAACGTGCGGATCGAGAAACTCGACATGGACGACCAGCAAGCAGTGATCGCCCTGAGCCAACAGCTCAAGGGCGAGACCTTCGACCTGCTGTTCGTCAACGCCGGGGTCAAAGGTCCGGAGGTGCAAACCCCGGGCGGCGCGACACTGGCCGAAGTTGGCCAGCTGTTTTTCACCAACGCCGTGGCGCCGATCAACCTCGCGCAGCGCTTCGTCGGACAGATCCGCGACGGCAGCGGCGTGCTGGCGTTCATGAGTTCCGGCCTGGGCAGCGTCACCGTACCGGACGCGCCGGAGCTGGCGCTGTACAAGGCGAGCAAGGCCGCGCTGAATTCGATGACCAACAGTTTCGTCACCCAGTTGGGCGAGCAGAAGCTTACCGTGCTGTCGTTGCACCCGGGCTGGGTGAAGACGGATATGGGCGGCGAAGGCGCTGACCTGGATGTGGAGACCAGCACTCGCGGGCTGATTGATCAGGTGAATGCGTATACCGGCAAGGGCGGGCATCACTTCATCAACTACAAGGGTGAAACCATTCCCTGGTAAGCACCACAGATCTTCCCTGTAGGAGTGAGCCTGCTCGCGATCGCAGTGTGTCCGTCACCGATGATATTGAATGAAAGACCGCTATCGCGAGCAGGCTCACTCCTACAAGGGGATGGGGGTGTCCTGTCGGGTTGGGCTTGCCCGATCCGGCGATTTGTTTGAAACTCCGCACCTCGTCCTTCGCGGCGACCCTGGATCAGCAGACAGGGCAACACTGAGCTGGCAACCCTGAACCCAACTTTCAGAGGAGCCGGCCACAATGCCTGCGACCCGTACCTGGTTAAAAAATCCCCTCGCCATTTTCACGGCCAACGCGCTCGATGCCCGTGGCGGTCTGGTGCTGCAAGACGGCGTGATCGTCGAAGTGCTCGCTGCCGGTCAGCAACCGTCCGCGCCATGCAATGAAGTGTTCGATGCCCGCGAGCATGTGATACTGCCCGGCCTGATCAACACCCATCACCATTTCTATCAAACCCTGACTCGCGCCTGGGCGCCGGTGGTCAATCAGCCGTTGTTCCCGTGGCTGAAAACCCTGTACCCGGTGTGGGCACGGCTGACCCCGGAAAAACTCGCCCTCGCGACGAAAGTGGCTTTGGCTGAATTGCTGCTGTCGGGTTGCACCACCGCCGCCGACCACCATTACCTGTTCCCGGACGGTCTGGAAAACGCCATCGACGTGCAAGTCGACACCGTACGGGAACTGGGCATGCGCGCCATGCTCACTCGCGGTTCGATGAGCCTCGGCGAGAAGGACGGCGGTCTGCCGCCGCAACAGACGGTGCAGGAAGGTCAGGTGATTCTCGACGACAGTCAGCGCCTGATTCACGAGTACCACGAGCGCGGTGACGGTGCGCAAATCCAGATCGCCCTGGCACCGTGCTCGCCGTTTTCGGTGACCCCGGAAATCATGTCGGCCAGCGCCGAACTGGCGAACAGACTCGACGTGCGCCTGCACACCCATCTGGCCGAAACCCTCGACGAAGAGGATTTCTGCCTGCAGCGCTTCGGCCTGCGTACCGTGGATTATCTGGACAGCGTCGGCTGGCTCGGCCCGCGCACCTGGCTGGCTCACGGCATCCACTTCAACCCGGACGAAATCGCTCGCCTCGGTCAGGCCGGCACCGGTATCTGCCATTGCCCGAGTTCGAACATGCGTCTGGCCTCCGGTATCTGCCCGAGCATCGACTTGACCGATGCCGGCGCGTTGTTCGGTCTGGGCGTGGACGGTTCGGCCTCCAACGACGCGTCGAACATGATCCTCGAAGCGCGGCAGGCGCTGTACATCCAGCGTCTGCGTTATGGCGCGGAAAAAATCACCCCGGAGCGCGTGCTCGGCTGGGCGACCAAGGGCTCGGCGAGCCTGTTGGGGCGTACCGACATTGGTGAGCTGGCGGTGGGCAAGCAGGCGGATCTGGCGTTGTTCAAGCTGGATGAGCTGCGTTTCTCGGGCAGCCATGATCCGATTTCGGCGCTGCTGTTGTGCGGTGCCGATCGTGCGGATCGGGTGATGATTGGTGGCAAGTGGCGCGTCGTTGATGGCCAGGTTGAAGGGCTGGATCTGAAGGGCCTGATCGCCGATCACAGCCAGGCGGCTCGCCAGTTGATCGCCGGCACCTGATTCACCGCCGTTCAAAACTGTGGGAGCGAGCCTGCTCGCGAAGAGGGAGTGTCAGACAACATGTTTGTTGAATGACACACCGCTTTCGCGAGCAGGCTCGCTCCCACATTGGTCTCTGTCAGCCTTAAAGGCCGAGCAGGGAGAGCATGATAAACGTCGCAAACAACACAAAGTGAGTCATGCCTTCGATGGCATTGGTCTCGCCGTCATTCAGGTTGATCGCACTGACGATCAGCGTAATGAAGATCATCACCGTCTGCACCGGCGTCATCGCCATCTGAAACGGCTGACCGGTGTACAGCGCCATCGCTTCCATCACCGGCACGGTGAGGATCACCGTCGACAGTGACGCGCCCATCGCGATGTTCACCACCGACTGCATGCGGTTAGCCAACGCGGCACGCAACGCCGTCAGAATCTCCGGCGCCGCGGAAATCGCCGCCACCAGAATCGCCGTGATCACCGGCGGTGCACCGGTACCTTCCAGGCCCAGATCGAGGGTCTTTGACATCACTTCGGCCAGTGCGCCGATCACCACCACCCCGAACACCAGAATGCCGATCGACCAGGTCAGGCTCAGCGGTTTCGGCTCATCCTCTACCGGCTCTTTCTTGCGGCGCTTGTCCGGGTAGCTGTAGCTGAAAAAGTAACTGTGCGGCCCGACCTGCATGCGCAGGAACAACGCGTAAAGCACCACCATCGCACCAATGGTGAACGCTGAATAAATCTTCCAGTTGGCCGCCGGAATAAACTCCGGCACCACCATCGATACGCCCATCGCGGTGAGGATCATCACGCTGTAGCTGCGCGCCGAATCATCGTTGTACGACTGCTCGCCATGCTTGAGCCCGCCCATCAACGCGGCGAGGCCGAGGATGCCGTTGATGTCGAGCATCACCGCCGAATAGATGGTGTCACGCACCAGTGTGGCGGACGCCTCGTTGCTCATCATGATCGCCAGGATCACTACTTCAACCAGCACCGCAGCGAGGGTCAGGATCATCGTGCCGTAGGGGTCGCCGACTTTTTCCGCGAGCAGTTCAGCATGATGGGCGACGCGCATCGACGCCGCGACGATGAAGGCGATCAGCACCAGGCCAGAAATCAGCGCGACGATCTGCCCGCTGTGCAGCATCCAGTGTTCCAGCGGATAGGCGATGCACGCGGCAATCACTGCCAGCAATAGAAAGCTTTCTTGCTTGAAGATCGTGAGCATGGCGGGCCTTTTTGCCGAGAGGTTCGAATGAGCTACTGACTGCGGCGCGGCGCTAACGTTTCGTTACACCTTAGCGCACCAGCCGATGGCAGCTGGTTTCAGCCATGCACTTTTATCGTTCCTGCCGGCCTCTTCGCGAGCAAGCCCGCTCCCACATTTGGAATGCATTCCCCTGTGGGAGCGGGCTTGCTCGCGAAGGCCGCGCCTCGGTTTCGGATTGTTTGTTGTCCTGTTGGTCAGCAATTTGCATTGCCCCTGTCCACACACAACAAAATGGAGCTCCAATTCATGCAAATACGTCCGCTGCACAAACTGCTGTGCGCCGCCATCGGCCTGGGGATCAGCCTGAGCGCCAGCGCTGCCGATCCGCTGAAGGTCGGTTTCGTCTACATCGGCCCGATCGGCGACCACGGCTGGACGTATCAGCATGAACAGGGGCGCAAGGCGCTGGCGGAGAAATTCGGCGCGCAGATCACCACCAATTACGTCGAGAACGTGGCCGAGGGCGCCGACGCCGAGCGGGTGATCCGCAACATGGCCAAGGACAACTACGACCTGATCTTCACCACCTCTTTCGGCTACATGAACCCGACGCTGAAAGTCGCCAAACAGTTCCCCAAAGTGACCTTCGAACACGCCACCGGCTACAAGCAGGACAAGAACCTCGGCACCTATCTGGCGCGCACCTACGAGGGTCGTTACGTCGGCGGTTTTCTCGCGGCGAAGATGACCAAGAGCAAGAAGATCGGCTACGTCGCTTCGTTCCCGATTCCGGAAGTGATCCGCGACATCAACGCGATCCAGTTGGCGCTGAACAAGTACAACCCTGGCACCGAGATCAAGGTGGTGTGGGTCAACTCGTGGTTCGACCCGGGCAAGGAAGCCGATGCCGCCAACGCGCTGATCGATCAGGGTGTGGACGTGGTGTTCCAGCACACCGACAGCCCGGCGCCGATCCAGGCCGCCGAACGGCGTGGCGTGTACGCCGTGGGTTACGCCTCGGACATGGCGCACTTCGGCCCGAAAGCGGTGCTGACCTCTATCGTCAACGACTGGGCGCCGCACTACATTCAAGCCACGCAAAGCGTGATCGACCACAGCTGGAAATCCCAGGATTACTGGGGCGGGTTGAAGGAAGGCACGGTTGAACTGCCGATCAGCAACCTGGTACCGGCGCCGGTGAAAGCCGAGGCCGAGCAGATCATTGCCGACATCAAGAGCGGTACGCTGCAACCGTTCACCGGGCCGATCAAGGATCAGGCCGGGGTCGAGAAAATCCCGGCCGGAGTGAGCGCGAGCAATGCGGAATTGGCGTCGATGAACTATTACGTGGAAGGGATGAAGGCCGAGATGCCGAAGTAATCCCGGCCCCACCTCCATTCCCCTGTGGGAGCGGGCTTGCTCGCGAAAGCGGTGTGTCAGTCACCGATGATGCTGAATGACACACCGCTATCGCGAGCAGGCTCACTCCTACAATGGTTCTTCAGCGTTCTTTAGGATTGTGTATGAACAGTCTTCCGATCATCGACATCTCACCGCTCTACACCAACGACCAAAACGCCTGGCCCGCCGTCGCCGCGAAGATCGACCACGCCTGCCGCGAATGGGGCTTCTTCTACATCAAGGGCCACCCGATTACCGCGCAGCGCATCGACTCGCTGCTCGACCACGCCCAGCGCTTTTTTGCGCTACCGGCAGAAGAAAAACTGCAGATCGACATCACCCGGACCCGCCATCATCGCGGCTACGGTGCGATCGCCACCGAACAGCTCGACCCGGACAAACCCAGCGACCTCAAAGAAACCTTCGACATGGGCCTGCACCTGCCGGCGAACCATCCCGACGTGCTCGCGGAAATACCCTTGCGCGGGCCCAATCGTCATCCGCCAATCGCCGGTTGGGAAGCGCTGATGGAGCAGCACTACCTCGACATGCAGGCGCTCGCGCAAACCCTGCTGCGCGCAATGACCATCGCGCTAGGCATCGAACGCGACTTCTTCGACACACGCTTCCATCAACCGGTCAGTGTGCTGCGGATGATCCACTACCCGCCGCGCCACACTGCCAGCAGCGCCGAGCAGCAAGGCGCCGGAGCGCACACCGATTATGGCTGCATCACCCTGCTCTATCAGGACAGCGCTGGCGGCCTGCAGGTCAAGAACGTGCGAGGCGAATGGATCGACGCGCCGCCCATAGACGGCACCTTCGTGGTCAACCTCGGCGACATGATGGCGCGCTGGAGCAATGACCGTTATCGCTCGACGCCGCACCGGGTGATCAGCCCGCTGGGGGTGGATCGCTATTCGATGCCGTTCTTCGCCGAGCCGCACCCGGACACCCGTATCGAATGCCTGCCCGGTTGCCAGGACGCACAGCATCCGGCGAAATATCCGACCACCACCTGCGCCGAATTCCTGCTGTCGCGCTTCGCCGATACCTACGCCTATCGTCGCGAGCCGCAAGCAGTGTGATGGATCGCTTGGTCAGGTTTTGCCAATTGTTTCGGCGCGCATCTGTAGAATGGCCGCCATCTGCACCTGATGAGAAAAGAATATGTACGATTGGCTCAACGCCCTGCCCAAGGCCGAACTGCACCTGCATCTGGAAGGCTCGCTGGAGCCTGAGTTGCTGTTCGCCCTGGCCGAACGCAACAAGATCGCCCTGCCGTGGAGCGATGTCGAAACCCTGCGCAAGGCTTACGCCTTCAACAACCTGCAGGAATTTCTCGACCTGTATTATCAGGGCGCCGACGTGCTGCGCACCTCGCAGGACTTCTACGACCTGACCTGGGCCTACCTGCTGCGCTGCAAAGCGCAGAACGTGATTCACACTGAACCGTTCTTCGACCCGCAGACCCACACCGACCGTGGCATCCCGTTCGAAGTGGTGCTCAACGGCATCGCCGCGGCACTCAAGGATGGCGAGCAGCAACTGGGCATCACCAGCGGTTTGATCCTGAGCTTCCTGCGCCACCTGAGCGAAGACGAAGCACAGAAAACCCTCGATCAGGCGCTGCCGTTCCGTGATGCGTTTGTCGCCGTCGGCCTCGACAGTTCCGAGATGGGTCACCCGCCAAGCAAGTTCCAGCGTGTCTTCGACCGCGCCCGTGACGAAGGCTTCCTGACCGTCGCCCATGCCGGTGAAGAAGGCCCGCCGGAGTACATCTGGGAGGCTATCGACCTGCTGAAAATCCAGCGCATCGACCATGGCGTACGCGCCATCGAAGACGAGCGCCTGATGCAGCGGATCATCGACGAGCAGATCCCGCTGACCGTGTGCCCACTGTCGAACACCAAGCTCTGCGTGTTCGATCACATGTCGCAGCACAACATCCTCGACATGCTCGAGCGTGGGGTGAAGGTCACCGTCAACTCGGATGACCCGGCGTACTTCGGCGGTTATGTCACCGAGAACTTCCATGCGCTGCATGAACACCTGGGCATGACCCAGGATCAGGCCAAGCGCCTGGCGCAGAACAGCCTGGATGCGCGCCTGGTAAAACCGTAAGCAACACCGCAAAACCTTTGTAGGAGTGAGCCTGCTCGCGATAGCGGAGTGTCAGACACCGATGTGTTACCTGACAGACCGCTATCGCGAGCAGGCTCACTCCTACATTGGATCGGTGTTAGCCGATGGATTGGGTTTCAGTCAGCTCTTCCAATGTCCTGCCCCGCGTCTCCATCCCGAACAGCCACACCACCCCCGCCGCAATCGCAAAGCACAGCGCCCCCAGCGCAAACACCCCACCCTGCCCGGTAATCGGGAACACCAACCCGGTCACAAACGGCCCGAGCAACGAGCCGACGCGACCAATCGCCGAGGCAAAGCCCGAGCCGGTGGCGCGCGCCGAGGTCGGGTACAACTCCGGCGTGTAGGTGTAGAGCACTGCCCACATGCCGAACAGGAAAAACTGCATCAGTAGCCCGGAGCTGATCAGCAGCGCGACGTTGCCGCCGAATACCGCGCTCTGCCCGTAGAGAAACGCCATCACACCGCCGCCGAGCAACGTCACGATGCACACCGGCTTGCGCCCCCAGCGTTCCACCAGCCACGCCGCTATCAGAAACCCGGGAATCCCGCCCAGCGATATCAACACGGTGTAATACACCGACTGGGTCACGGCAAAACCCGACTGTTGCAACAACGCACTGAGCCACGATGTCAGCCCGTAAAACCCGAGCAAGGCGAAAAACCACAGGCTCCAGATCATCGTGGTGCGCTGGCGGTATTGTGGCGACCAGATCTGCTTGAGTGCCGAGAAGAAGTTGCCCGGCGGCGTCACTGTCCTTGGCAGGCGCACCGGCTCAGGCAGCGTCGCGACACCGAGCGATGTACGCACGCGCGCCTCGATGGCGCCGAGGACCTTATCCGCGGCTTCGTGGCGTCCGGCCTGTTCCAGCCAGCGCGGTGATTCGGGAATGAAGAAACGGATCGCCAGCACGAATACCGCCGGCACCGCCAACACCAGAAAGATGTCGCGCCAGCCAATCAACGACAGCAAGAAGTACGACAGCACCCCGGCAGCAACGAAACCCAGCGGCCAGAAACCGTCCATCAATGCAATGTAGCGTCCGCGCCGTTGCGCCGGGATCAGCTCCGAAAGCATCGACTGCGCAATCGGAAACTCCATGCCCATGCCGATTCCGAGCAGGATGCGGAACAGCGTCAGGCTCTCCACCGTTTGCGCGGTCGAACACAGGTAACTGGCCACGCCCCACAGCACGATGCTCCACTGAAACACCGGTTTGCGCCCGAAGCGGTCGGCGAGCATGCCCGACAGCGACGCCCCCAGCACCATGCCGAAAAAACTCGAACTGGCGAGCAGACCGGCTTGTGCGCTGCTCAAGCCAAACTCGGTTTTGATCGAGCCGAGCAGGAACGTCATCATGGCCAGGTCCATGGAATCGAAAAAGAACGCCAGGGCGATGATGATGAAAATGACCCGGTGATAACCGCTGAGCGGTAGCCGTTCCAGGCGTTCTGCCGCGCTGAAGTTTCGCGTATCCATGTCCCATCCCCCCTCCACAATGTGTGCGGATCGAGTGTGCGGGATTACGCCTCAGCGCTTTTTCTGGATACGACCTGTTCGCAGTCACCGGCGACGCCAGCGTCGAAGTGTCGGCCGGCGAACGCTCTACTACGCCAATTCCAGCTCGGTTTCCCTGGCGAAACGGTGGATTTCCCGTTGCCCGGCCGGAGTCACCTGCAACGCGCGGGAGTCCTTGGGCAGCGCCAGCCAGCCGGACTGCATGAACAGTTGCAGCACTGCCGCGCCGAGTGAGCCGCCCAGGTGCGGGCGACGTTCGCTCCAGTCCGGACAGGCGCACGCCACTTGGGCCTTGCGATGGGCGAGGGCCTGAATGAACACCCCGCGGTTGGCCAGTTGTGTCGAGCCTTTGAGCGTCACCACGACCCGCTGCTCGATCTGTTCGAGCCAGCCGGCATCGAGCAGACGCTGATACAGATCGGCGGCCAGCGTGCCCCCCAAATGGTCATCGCAAAAGCGCGCACGCAGCAGCGAAGACGGCGCGGTCTGGGGATTGGCGCTCGGCGTCGAGCGTTTGAATACGTGAGGAATGTCCCGCGGTGCGCTGGCGATCGTGGCGCTGGCCAGGGCTTCGATGGCCGCTGCGATTTCCGGGGCAGCCAGGCGGAAAAAGCGCTTGCGCCCGCGAACCTCGACCTTCAACAGGCCCCCGCCGGACAAACGCCCCAGATGCGCACTGGCCGAGGATGGCGACAACCCTGCCAGCAGCGCCAGCTCTTCGGTCTGGCGGGCCGAGCCATCCATCAACGCCCACATCATCGCACTGCGCTTGGGGTCGGCCAGCAGCGTGGCGATCTGGCTGATGCAAGGTGCATGTTCCATGTACTCACTCCCTGTTGAATCGTATCGTCTACTGCTCGAAGACATCTTGACCACTAATGGGTCGTCGGCCAAGACGGGTAAAACGCCATGAACCGGAGCACGCCAGGCCAGTGCTGCTGCCCCCGTCAATGGCGTGTCCGCGGCGTTTGTGCAGCGCTCGCCCGGCCCTGCAAAAACCGGCCGGATTCTGTCCTGGCCGGTTATCGGTGCAGGTTTGAGGCGGTGGCTAGTATAAGCGGGATGCACGCCGCTTCCTGCGCCGTGGCTGACACGAATGGTGATAGTTCCTGAGAGAAATTTCGCTAATTGCCTGCGACTAATGATCAACTTTCGGGAAATGGGGAAATTGACTACTCAATTCGGCGCATCGGCTGGCGAGCATTTCCCTCAAAAGGTTCACCGGCTTACTCAATTGTGCGCGATGGGCGCACAACAGATTCAGCGGAGCACGCTCGCAAAGCAGTTCCGGCAGCAACACTTTGAGGCGTCCGGCGAGGACATCCGCGCCGACATCGAGCCACGACTTGTAGGCGATTCCTGCCCCCGCCACCGCCCACAACCGCACGACGTCGGCGTCATCGCTGAAGCGATCGCCACTGACCGTCAGCCCGACTTCACGTTTGCCATCATGAAAACTCCAATGGTCGTGCACGCGACTGCCGAGCATGTACAGCAGGCAATTGTGCTGCGCCAGTTGTTCGAGCTGACGCGGCTCACCGTGGCGCGCCAGGTATGCCGGCGACGCGCAAAGCACGCGGCGATTGTCCGGGGCGATGGGTAAGGCGACCAGACTCGAGTCCTCCGGCTCGCCATAGCGCAGGGCGATGTCCACCGGCTGGCGGAACAGGTCGGCGATCCGGTCACCGAGCAGCAGGCGCACGGTCAGTTTCGGATGCTCGCGCTGAAACTCGTCGAGCCATGGCAACAACAGGTTGCGGCCGAAATCCGAAGGGGCCGACAACTGCAGGATGCCGCTGACCTGATCCTGCGCGCTGGAGAGAAAACGCCGGCCTTCGTCCAGCGAACTCAACGCGGCCCGGGCATATTCGAGAAAGCCTTCGCCCTCGGCAGTCAGGCGCAGGCTGCGGGTCGAACGCGCCAGCAGACGCACACCCAGTTGCTGTTCGATACGTTTGAGCGCGGCGCTGGCCACCGCGGCGGACATGTCCATCACCCGCGCCGCCGCAGACAGGCTGCCCAGATCCGCGGCGCGAACGAACAACTGCAAATCGTCGAAACGCAGCATTCTCAGCCTCGATTATCAAAAAAATATTGAAAGAGACTGCTCTTTTAGCCGGTTTTATCGCGCCGAGAAATAGCCAATGATCTGCTCAAGCGAATTTATCCCGCGACTGGAGCCAAACATGTCCCAAGCATTCACCGCCATCGCCACCCTGATCGCCAAACCCGGTCAGCAGGACACCCTCGAAAACGCCCTGCGCGCACTGGTTGAACCGAGCCGCGCCGAGGAGGGTTGCAGCCAGTACGACCTGCACCGCGACCTGGCCGATCCGCTGACTTTTTATGTGATCGAACATTGGGCCAGCGAGGAAATCCTCCAGGCGCATAACGCCAGCCCCCATTTTCAGAACTTCCAGGCCGCCGCCGGCCAGTGCATCGAACACTTCCAATTGAAACGTCTGGGCACCATCGCCTGAGCCCTTCTTCTATTACCGTTACGGAGCAAGTCATGAAAGCCATCGCCTATTACGCCTCCCTGCCGATCAGCGACGAAAAATCCCTGCAAGACATCGAACTGCCGGAGCCGGTCGCCGGGCCGCGCGACCTGCTGGTGGAAGTCAAAGCCATCTCGGTCAACCCGGTCGACACCAAGGTGCGGCAGAACGTGGCGCCGGAAAACGGCGCAGCAAAAGTGCTGGGCTGGGACGTCGCCGGTGTGGTCAAGGCCGTCGGCAGTGAAGTGACGCTGTTCAAGGCCGGCGACAAAGTGTTTTACGCCGGCTCCATCGCCCGTGCCGGTGGCAACAGCGAGCTGCACGTGGTCGATGAGCGCATTGTTGGCCACATGCCGAAATCCCTCGGCTTCGCCGAAGCTGCTGCGCTGCCGCTGACCGCGATCACCGCGTGGGAGCTGCTGTTCGAACGCCTGCAGATCCGTGAGGGCAAGACCGATGAAGGTCAAAGCCTGCTGATCGTCGGCGCCGCTGGCGGCGTCGGTTCGATCCTCACCCAACTGGCCAGCCAGTTGACCGGCCTGAAGGTCATCGGCACCGCATCCCGTGCACAGACTCGCGACTGGGTGACGGAGCTGGGCGCCGACCTGGTGATCGACCACAGCCAGCCGCTGAGCGAAGAACTGAAACGCGCCGGCATCGATCACGTGACCCATGTCGCCAGCCTGACCCAGACTGATCTGCACCTGGATCAACTGGTCGAGGCGCTGGCACCGCAAGGCAAACTGGCGTTGATCGACGATCCGAAGTCGCTGGACGTGAGCAAGCTCAAGCGCAAGAGCCTGTCGCTGCACTGGGAGTTCATGTACACCCGCTCGCTGTTCGAAACCCCGGACATGATCGAACAACACAAACTGCTCAACCGCGTGGCCGATCTGATTGATGCGGGAACGTTGAAGACTACGGTGGGCGAGCATTTCGGCACGATCAACGCGGCGAACCTGCGTCGCGCGCATGAGTTGCTGGAAAGTGGCAAAGCCAAGGGGAAAATTGTTTTAGAAAGTTTCTAAGAATCCGAAGGCCCGCAATCAGCGCCAGACCATCCAAGGGCTGGCGCTGATTTTTGCCGTCAGTCAGATGCTTCTCCGTTGTCACAAATGCGATCGTATTCAGGTCTACACTCGAAGCCTCTGCGATACATCTTTTACGCAAGGGAGGTCAGTAATGAAGATCCTGATAAAAGAAGTGGCAAAGTCCCAATGGCAGGTTCGTCTGGACCAGCACGCCGTGACATTTCGCAGTGAAGCCGAGGCCCTCGCCTTCACCCGCACCCTTGAAGCGCGCCTGCACGCGCCCCATCAGATTCCCGACTCCGGACAGCAACGCGCTGCTGGCTGACGTATCAGGCTTCGGCCTGTGCTTGCGCCAACGCCCGGGCATTCTGCAAATGCCGGGTGTACATCGCGACACTCACCACCAGTAATCCACACAGGCTGATGACCATGGCCATCGGTATGGCGCTGCCGTCGTGCAGAACGCCCACCAGCGAAGCCGCGCCGGAAGCCACGCTGAACTGCAGGCAACCCATCAGTGCCGAGGCACTGCCGGCGCGCGCGCCCTGACCGTTCATCGCACACGCCGCTGCGTTTGGCAGGATGCAGCCGAGGCTGGCAATACACACGAACAACGGAATCAACAGCGGCCACAAGGCTTCGGTGTGCAACGAGCTGACTGCGAGCAAAGAGACACCGGCCAACAGGTACACCCACACCGCCCGCGACAGCAGGAAGGCCGGACCGCGCTTGGCCAACAGCCGCGCGTTGACCTGGGCCACCAGAATGAAACCCGCTGCGTTGGTGCCGAACAGCCAGCCGAAATGCTCGGCCGGTACGCCATAGAGTTTGATGAAGACGAACGGCGAACCGGCGATGTAGGAAAACATCCCGGCAACTGCGATGCCGCCGGTCAGGGCGTGGCCGAGAAACACCCGGTCGCCGAACAACCGGCCGTATTGGCGCAACGCACCGGACAACGGCTGGCGCGGCACGTAGTCCGGCAGACTTTCCGGCAGACCCAGTGCCACGGCGAGGCCGGCCAGTGCGCTGAAGCCGGTCAGCACGAGGAAGATCGACTGCCAGCCCGTGGTGTTGACCAGCAGACCACCGAGCAGCGGCGCGAGGATCGGCGCAAGGCCCATCACCAGCATCAACTGCGAAAAGACTTTCGCCGAACCGACCGCATCGCACTTGTCGCTGACCACCGCTCGTGAAATCACCATTCCCGCGCAGCCGCCCAGCGCCTGAACGAAACGCGCGCCGATCAGCCACTCCAGATTCGGTGCATAGGCACAGGCCAGCGAGGCCAGGGTGAACAGGCCAACCCCGACGAGCAGTGGCAGACGCCGCCCAAAACGGTCGGCCACCGGGCCGTATAGCAATTGACCGATCGACAGGCCGGCGAAATAGGCCGCCAAGGTCAGTTGCACATGCTTTTCATCAGTGCCAAAGGCCAGCGCCATCGACGGAAACGCCGGCAAATAGAAGTCGATCGCCAGCGGACCGAAGGCGCTCAAGGCACCGAGAATCAGAATGGTACGGAAGTTCATCAGGCATCCAGGTTGGATAAAAGTCGGCAGCCCGACAGTCTAGCCGCGCAGGGGCGCCTTGAACATTCCGATAGCTCGCTAACTATTAGAAATCAGATGACCTACACCTGAAACCTGTGGCGAGGGCGCTTGCTCCCGCTGGACTGCGCAGCAGGCCCAGTGTTTTTCAATTGGAAAAAAAGGGCCGCTTCGCGACCCGGCGGGAGCAAGCTCCCTCGCCACAGGGGATTTGTCGTTAACCGGCGAGTTTTACCGGGTAACCCTCTTCGCTGATAACCTCGATCACCTGCTTCGCGCTGAGCGAACTCTCGACGCCGACTTCTTTGGCCGCCAGATCGACCCGCACGCTGGCCGCCGGATCTTTCGCCTGCACGGCGTGGGTGATGGCATTGACACAATGGCCGCAGGACATGCCTTGAACGCTGAACACTTGCATGGATGGACTCCCTTGAGTGAAGTTGCCGGCAGTGTCGAGCTTGCCACCATGGCAAGGTCAAGTTCTGGAAAAAAATGCCGGGCTGGCAATCGGCGCTGCGCTCAGCCAAGCTGCGCACACCAATGACTCAAACTCAGGAGATTCAGCCATGCGCTGGTCAGCTTTCAGCCTGTTTGGCTTGCTCAGCCTCTTTGCCGCCCTGCCCCAGGCCAACGCGACCGGTGAGGATTACGCCGTTCTGATCATCTCGCGCGAGCGTCTGGAAGTGCCGACTCCCTGCGAGATTGGCGTGTACGTCAATGATGAACTCGCTGGGCGCCTGCTGCAGGAACAGACCACTTCCTTCAATCTGCCCCACGGCACGATTTCCATTCGTCTGAAACAGTTGCCTGGTCAGGTGCCGGGTTGCCAGGCAGGCATGCTCGCGCCGCCCCCGCAGGAGATCTCGCTCAAGGCCGGCGATGTGGTGAAGTACCGGATCGCGGCAAATGCCAAAGGCTTGTACCTGCGACCTGCCGCCCTCGAATACTAAGCGAAACGCCAAATGTGGGAGCGGGCTTGCTCGCGAATGCGGTGTGTCATTCAGCGATGATGTTGACTGACACAACGCTTTCGCGAGCAAGCCCGCTCCCACATTGGTTTTGTGCTGAGTCAAATATTGGCGCTTGACCTTGCCCGCATGGCAAGGTTGATCCTTGTAGGCATCTTCTACAGGGAGTAAGACCGATGTCCGATTCCATCACCTTCGACCTGCCGATTGCCGGCATGACCTGCGCCAGTTGCGCCGGGCGTGTCGAGCGGGCGTTGCGCAAAGTCAGCGGCGCCAGTGGCGTCAGCGTCAATCTCGCCACCGAACAGGCTCGCGTCCAGGCGCCGGGTGGCAGCTTGCCGGCGTTGATGGAGGCGGTGCAGCGCGCCGGTTACAGCGTGCCGCAGCAGACCATGGAATTGAGCATCGACGGCATGACCTGCGCCTCGTGCGTCGGTCGCGTCGAACGCGCCCTGAACAAAGTCCCCGGGGTGAAGAGCGTCAGCGTCAACCTCGCCAACGAACGCGCACACCTCGAATTGCTCGGTCAGGTCGACCCGCAATCGCTGCTCGACGCGGTGAGCAAGGCCGGCTACTCGGCCAGCGTCTGGCAAGCCGATCACCCCACTACCGATAACCAGCAACAGCGCCTGCAACATGAACGCTGGGCGCTGATCTGCGCCATCGCCCTGGCCTTGCCGCTGGTGCTGCCGATGTTGCTACAACCGTTCGGCATCCACTGGATGCTCCCGGCCTGGGCGCAATTCGCCCTCGCCACCCCGGTGCAATTCATTTTCGGTGCGCGGTTTTACGTGGCCGCGTGGAAAGCCGTGCGCGCCGGGGCCGGTAACATGGACTTGCTGGTCGCCCTCGGCACCAGCGCCGGTTATGGCTTGAGCCTGTACGAATGGGCCACCGCCGCCGGGCGCATGCCGCATCTGTATTTCGAAGCCTCGGCGGTGGTGATCGCCCTGGTGCTCCTCGGCAAATACCTGGAAAGCCGCGCCAAGCGCCAGACCGCCAGCGCCATCCGCGCCCTCGAAGCCTTGCGTCCGGAGCGGGCGATTCAGGTCATTGACGGTCGCGAGCAAGACGTGGCGATCAGCGCTCTGCGCCTGAATGATCAGGTGCTGGTCAAACCCGGCGAACGTTTCCCGGTCGACGGCGAAGTGCTCGAAGGGCAGAGCCACGCAGACGAAGCGCTGATCAGCGGCGAAAGCCTGCCAGTGCCAAAACAACCGGGCGACAAAGTCACCGGCGGTGCGATCAACGGTGAAGGTCGCCTGTTGGTACGCACCACCGCCCTCGGTGCGGAAAGTGTGCTGGCGCGGATCATCCGTCTGGTCGAGGACGCTCAGGCGGCGAAAGCGCCGATCCAGAAACTGGTGGATAAAGTCAGCCAGGTGTTCGTGCCCACCGTGCTGCTGATCGCTTTGGCGACACTGGTCGGCTGGTGGCTGTACGGCGCGCCCATGGAAACCGCATTGATCAACGCGGTCGCTGTGCTGGTGATTGCCTGTCCGTGCGCCCTCGGCCTCGCCACGCCGACGGCGATCATGGCCGGCACGGGTGTGGCTGCGCGTCACGGCATTCTGATCAAAGACGCCGAAGCGCTGGAACGTGCCCATGAAGTCGACAACGTGGTCTTCGACAAGACCGGCACGCTGACTTCCGGCACCCCGCGCATCGCCCATTTCAGTGCGCTGGATGGCGATGAAAATACCCTGCTGACACTGGCCGGTGCCCTGCAACGCGGCAGTGAGCACCCGCTGGCCAAAGCCGTGCTGGACGCTGCCGCCGAGCGCGGCTTGCAGGTGCCGGATGTCAGCGACAGCCAATCCCTGACCGGGCGCGGCATCGCCGGCACGCTTGCCGGTCGGCGCCTGGCGCTGGGCAATCGGCGCTTGCTGGAAGAAAGCGGCTTGAGCGCCGGCCACCTCGCCGAGTCCGCCAAGGCCTGGGAAAACCAAGGCCGGACCTTGTCGTGGCTGATCGAACAAAGCCCAGAAGCGCGGGTGCTTGGGTTGTTCGCCTTCGGTGACACGCTCAAGCCCGGCGCACTGCAAGCGGTACAGCAATTGGCCGCCCGAGGGATCCACAGTCATCTGCTGACTGGCGACAACCGTGGCAGCGCGCGTGTGGTGGCCGAGGCGCTGGGCATTGAAAACGTGCACGCCGAAGTGCTCCCCGCCGACAAAGCCGCGACCGTCGCCGAACTGAAGAAAACCGGGGTGGTGGCGATGGTCGGCGACGGCATCAACGACGCCCCTGCACTGGCGGCGGCCGACATTGGCATCGCCATGGGCGGCGGCACCGACGTAGCGATGCACGCCGCCGGCATCACCTTGATGCGCGGCGATCCACGGCTGGTGCCGGCGGCGCTGGAGATCAGCCGCAAGACCTACGCGAAGATCCGCCAGAACCTGTTCTGGGCCTTCGTCTACAACCTGATCGGCATTCCGCTGGCGGCGTTCGGCTTCCTCAACCCGGTGCTGGCCGGCGCGGCGATGGCATTGTCGAGCGTCAGCGTGGTGAGCAATGCGCTACTGTTGAAAACCTGGAAACCGAAGGATCTGGAGGAACAGCGATGAACATCGGCCAAGCGGCCCGGCACAGTGGCCTGAGCGCAAAGATGATCCGCTATTACGAGTCGATCGGCCTGCTCAAGGCAGCCCATCGCACCGACAGCGGCTACCGGGTCTACAGCGATGATGACCTGCACACGCTGGCGTTCATCAAGCGCTCGCGGGATCTGGGATTTTCTCTGGAGGAAGTCGGCAAGCTGCTGACCCTGTGGCAGGACCGCCAACGCGCCAGTGCCGATGTGAAGGCCCTGGCGCGTCAGCACATCGACGAGCTGAACCAGAAGATCCGCGAGCTCGGCGAGTTGCGCGACACCCTGCAGGACCTGGTCGAGCACTGCAATGGCGACCATCGCCCCGACTGCCCGATCCTCAAGGAACTGGCGTCGGGCTGCTGCGCGCAACCCGCCCGCGCCTGAGCGCCAGGAGCTTCACGGTCAACAGCGTACCGAGCGGGATGCCGTGGAACAGCATGACCACGGCACACGGCGTCCACCAGCCGTAAAACGGCGCGGCAACCAGCATGCCGACGCCGAACCCGGTCATTTGCAGCAAGGTCAGGAAACTGAAAATCGGCAGGCGCAAATGCTCCGGTTCACGCTGCAGACGCGACATCAGGCTGACTTCGGAGAAACCGTCCCCCAGCCCCGCCGGCAGCGAAAACAGCAGCAGGCCGTAAAGGCTGTGCTGCTGGAACATCAGGATAAAACCGCAGGACATCAACGCCACGCCGAAGAAATACCGTCGCTCCAAATCACGGTTACCCGTGCCTTTGAGGCGACTGGCAATCCGTGCGCCGAGCAGTTTGCCGCTGGCCCATACCGCCAACATCAGACCCAGCGTGGTGCTGGCCGAATCAGGGGTCAGCAGTCTGGAGATGATCGGGAACCCGACGTTGTGCGCGGCACTGCCCAAGGTGTCGGCCATGGTCACGGCAAGCATCGCGGCGATCACCGGAGCGCTGCGCAGGCCTTGTTTCAGAGCTGACCATTCGCCGCGTTCGCTGGTTGATTGCTCGCTGACTTCTGCAACGGCGAAGCGCAACGGCGCAATCAACAGCGCCGCCAGCACATAGGTCAGCGCGTTGAGCGCAAACACCGTTGCGAAACCAAATGCCGCCACTAGCAAGCCGGAGACCAGACTGCCGCCGACCATCGCTGCGGATGACGCCGAGGTGATCCAGGCATTGGTTTTCAGTAGCTGCGCCCGGTCGATCAGCCTCGGCAACTGGCTGTTGAGGCCGATGGCGAACATCGAATTGCCAAAACCCAGGCCGAAGGCGATCACCGGCAACAGCAACGCCTGCTGGCTCACTGGCAGGATCAACAGCAGGCCAAGCAGCGCCGCGCGCAGCAGATCGAAGGCGATCAGCGGCACCCGGCCACTCCAGCGCCGATAGAAGCGCGTACCGATCAGACTGGCAAAAATCCCCCCGCCAACCCGGCTGGCGAGAAAGATCCCGACGCTCATGGCGCTGTTGCTCAGCAGGTAGACATAGGTCGCCAGCGCGACCATGTTGAGGAAGGCGCCGAAGTCGGAGATCAGCCGGGCAGTGATGATGAGGCGGGCGTTCACATTCAATCCTTGAGTGTGCGAGGGCGGACAAGATTCCCACACACATTCCAGGAACACCACAAAACCCTGTAGGAGCGGGCTTGCTCGCGAAGGGGCCTTATCAGCCGCCATCCTTGTTGGCTGACACACCGCCTTCGCGAGCAAGCCCGCTCCCACAGGGGATCAGCGGCGGATTTGGCAATGAGGCAGGTACAAAAAACCCGGCCGAAGCCGGGTTTCTGTTCAAGCGCTTACTGCATCCACGGTGGCGGCGGTGGTTCGTCGGACTTGCCCTTGGGCTCGTCATCCGCCGCACGGATCGCCTGCTTGCGCTCTTCGTCGAGACGCGCCGCTTCGATCTCGCGCAACACACCGCCAACGTCGGCCAGATCTTCCGGATCGTCGAACTCACCGGTCAGCACGCTGTTGGGGTGCAAGGTGCCGGCTTCGTACAACGCCCACATTTCCTTCGCGTAGCGGGTCTGCTTCAGCTCCGGGGCAAAGCGCCCGAAGTACGACGCCATGTTGCCCACATCCCGTTCGAGCATGCTGAACGCGTGGTTGTTACCGGCGGCATCCACCGCCTGCGGCAGGTCGATGATCACCGGGCCGGTCGGGGTCAGCAGCACGTTGAACTCCGAGAGGTCACCGTGCACCAGACCGGTACACAACATCAGCACGATCTGCGAGATCAGGAACGCGTGATACTCGCGGGCCTGATCCGGCTCCAGCACCACGTCGTTCAGACGCGGCGCGGCATCGCCATACTCGTCGGCCACCAGTTCCATCAGCAGCACGCCATCCAGAAAGTCGTATGGCTTGGGCACTCGCACACCGGCACCGGCCAGACGGAACAGCGCCGCGACTTCGGCGTTCTGCCAGGCGTCTTCGGTCTCTTTGCGACCGAATTTCGAGCCCTTGGCCATCGCCCGGGCCTGCCGGCTGTTACGCACCTTGCGACCTTCCTGATACTCGGCTGCCTGGCGGAAACTGCGTTTGTTCGCCTCCTTGTAGACCTTCGCGCAACGTAACTGGTTACCGCAGCGCACCACATAAACAGCTGCTTCTTTACCACTCATGAGTGGGCGCAGCACTTCGTCGACCAGACCGTCTTCGATCAGGGGTTCAATGCGTTTTGGAGTCTTCATCAGCTTTTATTGTGGGTCCTTTATTACCAAACACGCGAATGTCACTCGTTATACGGCAATCCTCGCGCTACGGGGAGGGGGTGCCGACCTGTGAACCCTATGGATGCACACACTGTGCCGAAATAATCGAGCATTGCCGATCATAGCTGAGCCGGTTTGAAATGTTGGTAATCGGCGTCGAGGGCATTTGCGACAGAATCTGACATTGGCATTCATTTCCCCTGTGGGAGCGGGCTTGCTCGCGAAAGCGGTCTGTCAGACACAATGACGGCGCCTGACACGACCCCTTCGCGAGCAAGCCCGCTCCCACAGGGGGATTGCGCTCAACGTTCGATAATTGCGGTGACACCTTGGCCACCAGCGGCACAGATCGAAACCAGCCCCCTGCCCTTGCCTGCCGCATCCAGCAGTTTCGCCAGGCTCGCGACAATTCGCCCACCGGTCGCGGCAAACGGATGCCCGGCCGCCAGCGAGCTGCCTTTCACATTCAATCGACTGCGGTCGATCGAGCCTAGCGGCGCGTCCAGCCCCAGGCGCGTCTTGCAGTATTCGGGGTCTTCCCAGGCCTTGAGCGTACACAGCACCTGCGCAGCGAATGCTTCATGAATTTCGTAGTAATCGAAATCCTGCAAGGTCAGCCCATTACGCGCCAGCAAGCGCGGCACTGCATACACCGGCGCCATCAACAGACCTTCGGCGCCGTTGACGAAATCCACCGCCGCCGCTTCGCCATCGCGCAGATACGCGAGGATCGGCAAACCACGTTCTTTCGCCCATTCCTCGCTGCCCAGCAGCACCACTGAGGCGCCGTCGGTGAGTGGCGTGGAGTTGCCTGCCGTCAGCGTGCCCTTGGCGCTTTTTTCGAAAGCGGGTTTGAGCGTGGCGAGTTTTTCCAGGGTCAGGTCGGGGCGCAGATTGTTGTCGCGGGTCAGGCCGAGAAACGGCGTCATCAGATCGTTGTGCCAGCCTTCGCTGTAGGACGCGGCGAGTTTGTGATGGCTTTCGAGGGCCAGTTGATCCTGTTCTTCACGGGGAATGTTCCAGGTCTGCGCCATCAGTTCGCAGTGCTGGCCCATCGACAGGCCGGTGCGTGGCTCGCCATTACGCGGGAACTCCGGGATCAGGTGCCGTGGTCGCAGTTGCAGAAAGGTTTTCAGCTTGTCGCCGGTGGTCTTGGCACGGTTGGCCTGCAGGAGGATTTTGCGCAGGTCTTCGCTGACGCTGATCGGCGCGTCCGAGGTGGTGTCGACGCCACCGGCAATGCCGCAGTCAATCTGGCCGAGGGCGATTTTGTTGGCCACCAGCAGCGCAGCTTCCAGCCCGGTGCCGCAGGCTTGCTGGATGTCATAGGCCGGAGTGGCCGGTGACAGCCGCGAGCCGAGCACGCATTCGCGGGTCAGATTCATATCCCGTGACAATTTAAGCACCGCACCCGCCACCACTTCGCCAATCCGCAGGCCGTGCAGGTTATAGCGTTCGATCAGGCCTTCAAGCGCGGCGGTGAGCATCACCTGATTGCTGGCAGTGGCGTACGGCCCGTTGGAGCGGGCGAAAGGGATACGGTTACCACCGATGATGGCGACGCGGCGCAGCTGACTCATGAAAAGCTCCTTTTCCAAATGGTCGAATTCACCTGAATCCTTTGTAGGAGTGAGCCTGCTCGCGATCGCATCGTGTCAGTCAAAACATCTGTATCTGACAAATCGCTATCGCGAGCAGGCTCACTCCTACAGGGTTCAACGTTGTTTCTGAATTTGTGTTTGGCCACACAACCATCAGCGGCCAACTACTCTGCTGTTCTAGCGTAGGCCTTATTGTGTGGATCGAACGATTGATTGCCGTTGGTAGTCCACACTTTGAACCCCAACATTTGGAGAGCGTTCCATGTCTGACCGCTATATCGACTTCGCCAACTCATCCATCGGCCACCGTCTGGTCGGGGCTTTGGGCCTGCCGTCGCCGGTGCGGCTGGAACGCTGGCAGGCCGGACGCCTGCGGCCGGTGGACGGTGCGCTGCTGATCGGCGGCGGGCCGCTGGCCGAGCGGGTCAATGCGTTTGCCAACCGCCTGACCGATGCGATCTACAGCTACGGCAGCGAACCGTCGCTGGCCACCGCGTGGATTCCCGGGCACGGGCCGAAACTCAAGGCCGTGGTATTCGACGCCAGCGATCTGCAGCACACCGACCAGCTCAAACAGCTGCGCGAGTTCTTCCAGCCGCTGATGAAAAATCTCGACAGCAGCGCACATCTGGTGATTCTCGGCCGCGCCCCGGAAACCCTGCGCGAGCCCTTCGCCTCCAGTGCGCAACGGGCGCTCGAAGGTTTTTCGCGCTCGCTGGCCAAGGAGCTGCGCAGCGGCGGCACGCTGCAACTGATCTATGTCGGTGAGGGTGCCGAAGATCAACTGGAAGGCCCGCTGCGGTTTTTCCTCTCGCCGAAAAGTGCCTTTGTCTCCGGGCAGGTGATTCGCCTGAGCCCATGCGCCACGCCGGTCACCGATTGGACCCGGCCATTGGCCGGACGCAGGGCACTGGTCACCGGCGCGGCACGCGGGATCGGCGCATCAATCGCCGAAACCCTCGCCCGCGATGGCGCCGAGGTGATTCTGCTCGACGTCCCCCCGGCCAAGTCTGATCTGGAAGCCCTCGCCGCACGTCTTGGCGGCCGGGCGATCACCCTTGATATCTGCGCCGAAGATGCCGCCGCGCAACTGATCGAACAACTGCCGGACGGCCTCGACATTCTGGTGCACAACGCCGGGATCACGCGCGACAAGACCCTGGCCAACATGACCCCGGAATTCTGGGACGCGGTGCTCGCGGTCAACCTCAACGCCCCGCAAGTACTGACCAAGGCCCTGCTCGACAGCGGCACCCTGCACGACAATGCGCGAGTGATTCTGCTGGCCTCGATCAGCGGCATCGCCGGCAATCGCGGACAGACCAACTACGCAGCGAGCAAGGCCGGCCTCATCGGTCTGGCGCAGGCCTGGGCGCCAACGCTGCACGAACGCGGCATCAGCATCAACGCCGTGGCCCCGGGCTTCATTGAAACCCAGATGACCGCGCACATTCCGTTCGCCTTGCGCGAAGCCGGGCGGCGCATGAGTTCGCTGGGCCAGGGCGGTTTGCCGCAGGACGTCGCCGAAGCCGTCGCGTGGCTGGCACAACCGGGCACCGGCGCGTTCACCGGGCAGGCGCTGCGGGTCTGTGGACAAAGTGTTCTGGGGGCCTAGGCATGAGCATCGAATGGCACACGCTGGATCGCGAACCGAATCTGCCCGGCCTGTATGCGCGGGCCGCTACACGACGCAAGATCACCGGCACCACCCTGCCCGACAGCGGTTTGCGCTGTTGGATCGACATCGACGGCAAGCGGCTGGCGGACTATCGCAAGGTCTGTGGATTTACCGATGACGGACTGCTGCCGCCGACTTATCCACACATCCTCGCGTTCGCCCTGCAGATGCAATTGCTCACAGCGAAGGAGTTTCCATTCCCGCTGCTGGGGCTGATTCACCTGAGCAACCGCATTCGCGTGTTGCGGCCGATGGGCGGGATCAGTCGCGCGCAAGTCAGTGTGCGGGTGCACAACCTGCAGCCGCATCCCAAAGGCGCGACCTTCGATGTGCTGACCACTCTCGATGATCAACTCGGGCCGCTGTGGGAAGCGGAAAGCCAGATGCTCTGTCGCGGCGTGAAACTCGACGGCGAACCCGTCGAGCAACGCTGGGAACCCACGCAGATCCTGACGCAGGTTGCGCAGTGGAAAGCACCGGCCGATATCGGTCGGCAATACGCCAAAGTCTCGGGCGACTACAACCCGATTCACCTGAGCGCCGCCAGTGCCAAGCTCTTCGGCTTCCCCACGGCCATCGCTCACGGTTTGTGGAACAAGGCCCGTACGCTCGCAGCGCTGAGTGATCACCTGCCCAAGGCCAACCTTGAGGTCAGCGTGTTTTTTCACAAACCGGTGCGTTTACCCAGTGAGGTGACTTTGCTGGCGAGTGCAGCAGGCTCCAGCGGTGAACTGCGTTTGATCGGTGCAGGCGACCTGGAGCACATGGTCGGTCAGTGGCAACCAATTGCCTGATCCTCACCCCGGGGCAAGCCTGTAAATTGTGTGTATATCACTTAAGTTTTTCCGCGCTTGGCACCGTCCTCTGAAAAACTCCAGGCCTTGATTTTCAAGGCCTTTTTTTACGCCTCTATATCCTGGGTATTAGTGCTTAGGCACTGCGCTACGCCTTATATATAAAGGCGTTAATACCAACTTGAGAATGGTCGAAACCTGCGGCGCGATTGAGATTGACACCACGGACGAGGCATCGCCGGCGACAGATCGGCGGGCCATCGAAAACGACGAAATGTTGTTACAGGTGCAAGGAATCTCAATCATGAAAACTCAAGTGTTGTGCAAAACAGCAACAGCTCTGGCATTGATCCTTTCCCTTGGCCTCGCTGGCTGCAGCAGCGGCGGTGGCGGCCATCACAGCAGCTCCGGCAGTTCATCCTCCGATGGCGCAGCAGCAGGCGCCGGTACCGGCGGCACCAGCGGAAGCGGTGGTACAAGCGGCAGCGGTGGTACAGGTGATACTGCGGGTACGGGTGGAACCGGTGGCACGACCACCCCGACAACACCTACAACCCCTACAACACCTACAACCCCAACGACTCCAACTACTCCAACTACTCCGACGACGACCCCGTTGGTGACCACCACTCTGGTACAGGATGTCGGCAACACCGTCGCCGGCGTCGGCAGTGGTGTCGGCCAGGTCGGCGACTCCTTGAGCACCGTTCCAGTCGTGGGCGGCGTTGTGCAAAGCGCAGTCAAAACCACAGGTAATGTGGTCACCACCCTGGGTGATGGCGTGGCCAACGGCATCGGCAAACTGGGCACGGTCGACAACGGTCTGGGCGTGACCGCAGCCTCGGTCGGCGGCGTGGTGTCAGATGTCGGTACTGGCGTCTCGGATCTGAGCAGCAAACTGGCGACCGCCACCGGCAGTGTTCCGGTCGTCGGCGGCGTGGTCACCAAAGTCGCTCCGGTGCTCGATGGCGTCGGTGAAAAAGTCACTATGCTCGGTGACACCCTGAGTCTGGCCACCACCACCGGCCCACTAGGCTCGGTGACTAAAAGCGTCGGCAACGGTCTGGTGCCAGTGATTGCGATGGTTGAAAGTACTACTGACAAAGTCGGCGATGCGACCGGGCTTGGCGCTCCGCTCAATGGCGTACTCGGCCAGGTCGGTGGCGCCGTCAAAGGCGTGGGCGGTCAGGTAACCGGTGCTGGCGGCGGCAACGCCTTGACCAACACCGTTGGCGGCGCGCTGACCAACGTCGGCACCGCAGTTGGCAAAGCCGGCGGGCTGGTGGACAACGGCACCACGTCCGGTGGTGGATTGGGCGGCGGTCTCGGTGGAGGCCTGGGTAACAACGGCCTGCTGCAAACGGTTGGCGGCGCCGTGCTCAACGTCGGTTCCGGCCTGAATGCCGGTAATACCAACGGCGTGGTCAGTGCCGGTGGTGTCACCGCTGGCGGGCTGGGCAACACCATCGCTTCGCTCAACACCGTACTCGGTGGTTCAGGCACACCGATCACGAGCACTACTGCACCACTGGCGGGTCTGGGCAATAGCGTTGGTGCAGCACTCAATCCGGTGACCAGTGCGGTCAGCGGTCTGACCCAGAACGTCGGCGCGGCAACCGGTCTGGGCGCTCCGGTCGCGGGTCTCACCGGCCAGGTCGGCGGAGCAGTCAGCAATGTGGGCGCCACCATCGCCGCCACCAACAACCCGGTCACCACGGCCGTCGGAGGCCTGGTCAGTAACGTCGGCGCTACCGTTGGTGCGGTCGGCGGACTGGTCAGCGGCGGCACCACCACTGGAGGCACCGCAACCGGCGGACTGGGCGGTGTACTCGGTGGCCTGACCGGCGCTCTTGGAGGCAACAAACGCTAAATTGCACCTGGCCGATTCGACGGCCTCACCTACAGCGCCTACGCTTGGTTGAGGGCGGAAGATTCCCACGAATCTTCCGCTTTTTTCTTAGGAAAAAAACAGCCCTGTGCTGCGACCTGACCACGGAGTGTCCTATGCGCGTAATGGCATCCCTGCTGTTCCTCAGTCTCAGTTCCGCCGCTTTCGCCGACACCCTGCCCAGCTTTCTCAACAGCAACGAAACCATTCGCAATCTGCCCGTGCCGAATCTGCCGGCCGATGCCTATCGCCCGGCCACCACCCCGGTGCAAGTGCCGGAACCCGGCGCGGCCAGTGCCCAGCCGCTGATGATGGAAACCAGAATCACCCTGAAGACGGTGCAGATTGAAGGCGGGACGATCTATCCACTCGGCGAACTGGCCGAGATCTACAAACCCCTGATCGGTCACCAGACCAGCCTTGCCGACCTGATCGAAGCCACCCGCAACATCACCCGCCGCTACCAACAGGACGGTTATCTACTGTCCTACGCGTTCTTGCCTCAACAAAAGTTCGACGACGGGGTAGCGCGGGTGGTGTTGGTGGAAGGCTACGTCAGGGATATCCAGATGCAGGGCGACGTCGGCCGGGTCAAAGGCCTGCTCGATAAACTGGCAGCGAAAATCCAGGCTGAACGGCCGCTGACCCGCAAGACCTTCGAGCGCTATACCACGCTGATGACCCGCATTCCCGGAGTGACGGTGCAGGCCCAGGTGCCTCCGCCCGGCACCACCGACGGTGCCACGACCCTGGTGGCCCAGGCCAGTCGCAAACCGTTCACCAGCACCCTGAGCACCACCGAAGACAATCGCAACGGCACGCAAGCGTTGCTGGGAGTCAGCAGCAACTCCCAGACATCCATGGGCGAACAATTGACCCTCAGCGGTCTGTTTCCGCCGGGGGATGATCACGAGCATTACTACCGGCTGGACTACAACCAGTTCCTCAACAGCGAAGGCACCCAATTGAGTCTGTTTGCCTCGCGCTACCGTGCCGATCCGGGCACCAGCCTGATCACCAGCGACGGCTTCGAACTCAAGCCGCACAAGGAAGACGACCGTTACTCCATTGGTGTCAGCCACCCGTTCATCGCAGCGTCAAACGAACTGCTCAATGCCGGCGCGCGGCTGTATGCGGTCGATAGCACCACCCGTTACAACGTGGTCGGCTACCCATTGAGCATCGAGGAACGGACTGACGTACGCGCCCTCGCTTTCGAAAGCGACTGGCGCAAGACCGATGCCCGCCAACTGCGGATTCTCAGCGGCGGCGTTTATCAGGGACTGGACAGCATGGGCGCTCACAGCAACAACCCGGCGCTGGGCCTGAATTTCCTGCGTCTGCGCCTCTCCGGCGTGCAGAGCGACAAGTTCTTCGACAACTGGCAAGGCGTGCTGTCGGCAGCCTTGTACTGGAGCGACGATACCTTGCCCGACAGTGAGCGTGCGGTGTTCGGCGGGCAGAATTTCGGCCGTGGCTACCCGGACGATCAGGCGTCGGGGGACAAGGGCTGGGGGGCGGCTTACGAGGTCAACTACAGCTTCAACCGCGACGGCAACTGGGTGCGCATCCTGCAGCCGTACGTGGTGCTGGACCGTTCGAAAACCTGGTTCAACAGCCTGGCGGTGCAAAGCAGTGACCTGTCCTCGGCGGCCGTCGGCCTGCGGTTCGGCGATGCCAAGTACTACAACATTGCGCTGGAGGCGGCCAAGGCAATGTCCGATGAAGCGCTGGACACCCACAACCGGCGGATGAGGTACAGCATCAGTTTCAGCTATCAGCTGTAGGAAGTCAGATCAATCAACTGAGCGGACAGACCGCTTGCTCTCACATTGCAGCGCACATCCCTGTGGGAGCGGGCTTGCTCGCGAAAGCGGTGGATCAGCCAGCATTTTTGCCGACTGACACTACGCCTTCGCGAGCAGGCTCGCTCCCACAGGTTTTACGCGAAGTGGATCAGAACGCGTAACGCACCTTCGCAGTAAAGCTGTCGGAGTCGAAACCGCTCGAAGTCAGATAGTTGTAAGAACCGCCGACGCTCCACGCGCCCATCCGGTAGTTGGCGCCCAGGCCCAGTTCATAACTGTCACGCACCGGTGTGGTACCGCGGCTGACGGACGACTCACCACCCAGCACGAAGGCCGAAGTGGTGCTGACCTTGTCACCGATGAAGTCATGCCAGGCCATTAGCTTGGCTTCCGGCTCCAGGCTACCGCTGCCAACGTCGAACGCTGCAGCCAGACGTGCACCGACGCCCATCTCACCGACTTCGTAACGCTGGCTGCCGACATTCAGCGACGCCGAGCTGCCCTTCTCCCGATACGCATCCATGCCCACATTGGCATAGCGTGCGCCGACCTGGGGTTCCAGCACCACATCAGGCATCAGCCGCAGGCTGTAACCGGCCAATGCGCTCACGCCAAATACGTCACTGTCGTAATCCGCCTTGGCCCGAGTGCCGGCGATGTAACGTTTGGATTCGTTGTCGTTCCAGCCGTACATCAGCGACGAGTCGACGAACCAGTTGTCATGCACCCAGTTGCTGTACAACGTCAGCGCATGACCAGTGACTTGGGTCTTGTTGCCCAGATCGGACTTCACATCGGTATCGAGGTAGCTGTAGGCCAGACCCAGCGTGGTGTCGGCATTCAACTGGCCATCGGCACCGACCGCGATCCCGTGGCTGTCGGCGTCATAACCGGCGACACCGCGACGCTCGTCCTGATTGGCATCGCTGCTCAGGGCTTGCAACCACACGCCTTTTTCTGGGGTTCCGGTGGCTGAGCGCGCGCGACTGGAGCGATCACTGATCACGCTCGAGACCAGCGTCTGGCTGTTGGTGGCCGCGTGAAGTACACCGCGGCTGACATCCGGGTTGAGGGATTCACCCAGTCGCGCCAGCTCGACATCGGTGCCGGCATTGGCGAAGGCCTGGAATACCGGATCCTGCTCGTCGAGGCGTGCCAGCAGCGCCGACACATGCCCCACCTTCGTCGCCGCATTACCACTGCCGCCGACCGCCAGGGTGTTCTCGGCCAGTTCCTCGCTCGACTTGGTCGTCACCACACTGGTGATGTCGTTGCCGACCACGCCAAAGCTCTTGACGTCCAGCAGCGCGGAGCTCGATGTCACGCTCAGGTTGTTGCCACCGACCAGATTGCCCGAGCTGATCAGGGTGTAGCGGGTACCGCCGGGGGTTACGCGAAAATCACTGGAGCGAGCCAGCAGGCGCAATTGCGCGCCGGGCGCGATATCGGTGGTGCCGGTGACTTTCAGCACCGGCAGCGCCGGATTGGTGTCGTTGCCCAGGTACATCTCCAGCACCGAGTTGGACTCTTCCATATCGAAATCGCCGATGAAGGTGGTGTGAGGCTTCATCAGGGTCAGCGTGCCCTCTTCGATGGTGACGTAGCCGGAGCGGATGGTTGAGCCGTCGAAAGTCGCATCGCCGTCAACCTTGACCCCGGACAACCCGAGCAGATCACCCTTCACGGCGCCGCCATAGAAAAAGAAATAGCTCGCGCCGTCATCGACCTGGATCGCCGCCTTGCCCCCCTCGATCAACCCGTTCATTTGATAGATGCCGAAAGGCAGGGCGCCACTGGCCTGGTCGCTGACATGCACACCGATATCCTCGCCGGAGATGGTTCCGCCGTTCCATAGTGCGGTGGCGTTGGCACCTACTGGGCCGCTGAACTTGACCCCCTCGAATACCAATGCCTCGGCATTGGCACCGGTTGCACGGATAGTCCCCGTGTTGTTGACCGACAGGCTCAGCGTCGCGCCGTCGAGCAAAACGCCCAATGCGTCGGTACCGCTTGCGCTGATGGTGCCTCGGTTGCTGAGCCCGGTCATGCTGGTATGTACCAGCGACAGGCCGCTGGCAGTCTGGCCGCTGACGTCGATGCTGCCGCTATTGACCAATGAGTTGCCCAGCGTGCTGCCGAGATCGGAAATACCGCTGGAGGTGCCAGCGTCGGCCAGACCGTGAACTGAAATAGAGCCTTCGTTGAGCAGCGCGCCGGCGATTTTGGTCGGCACCACTCCAGCGCTCCCCAGACTGATCCCGGTGCCGAACTTGGCGCCGTCAATCCGGATATTGCCGGTGTTGCGCAGTTGATCCGCCGTCACTCCCGATAGCTGTGCGCCGTAGGTCGTACTCACTTGGGAAACAGGAGCGATGTCGCCGTTACCGCTCAGAGTGATCAGCCCCCAGTTCTGCAGATTACTGGTCAGCGGGCCGCCACTCAGATCGTGGTTCAGGCTCGCGCCGGCGGCGACAGCCATGGAGGTGTGCAAAGCAACGGCGGCGGAGATGGACAGCGCCAGGACAGAGCGGCGCAGGCAAACGATTGTCACGTGGGATTCCCTTCCAAAACATGAGAAACAGTTTCAGCAGGGTTCATTACATGATTCAGGCATCCCTACCGTCCCCCCCAGGTCATCCTGGTTCGGGCGTGGGGAATTTACATGAGCCATCATTTTGATACCACACAAAAGTCAAAGGGATGGCGTCAATTTTCAGGGCAATACTTAGAGTATCCGCTCAGGCCGTAGTCTCCTGCGCGCTTGAGCTTTGCGATCAACCTAGTTCTTGGTCTCGATCTTGCCGCCCGCATCCGGGTCGTAGAAATCCGGAATCTCGTATTTGTACTTCTTCAACCAGCGCTGCATAGCCTGTTCGCGCTCTGCCGCCGTGGCGGTTTGCGGCTTGGTCGAGGCGGCCTGGTTACGGCTTTGCAGTACCAGCCAGCCTTCGGTTTCCTGTTGCTGCGCCGAGGCCGGACCGGCGTCGATGGCCTGGGCCGCCAGTGGCAGGCTCAGCAGAGTCAGGCAGCACACGCGATGCAAGCAGTTCATGGTGATCTCCCGGAATGTCACTTGAGCGTCGACGGTTGCGGGTCAGCCACCACCGCCACCTGATTGCCGGCGGGTGGCGCAGCCTTGGCCGGGACCTTGAGTTTTTCCGCGCGGGCCTGGGCATCGGAAAATTGCTCCGGCGTCAGGTGCGCACGACTGACAATTTCGGCGGCTTGCTGCCAGTTGTTCTGGTACAGCAGCAGGCTCACCAGATTCAGCGTGGCCAGTTGATCGTTCTGCTTGAGCTCGATGGCGGTAAGGAATTCGAACCGCGCGTCTTCAAGACGCAGTTGATTGAGGTACACCACGCCGAGGTCGTTGCGGATTTTTTCATTGGTCGGCGCCAGACGCACCGCGCGCTGCAAGTGCGCCTGGGCCTGACCGTTGTCGCCACGGGCGGCATAGATCTGACCCAGGCCATGTTCGGCGTCCGCCGTCAGGCAGGTGCCGAGCAGCCCGCGATACAGCGGTTCGGCTTCGCTGCGTCCGAGCAAGCGGTAAACCCGGGCCTTGCGCAGCCGCACTTCGGCCAGTTTGTCCGGCAGGCTCTGCAGGTTGGCCAGACTGGCGTGCAGCTTGCCGTCGTTGGCCAGATCGTCCGCCAGGTTCAGCGCCAGCTCCTGTTCGGAATCGAGCTTGCTGCAAGTGGTCGGTGCGAGCATCGCCGACCACGGCGCCTGGCCGTCGGTGGCGCAACCACCGAGCAACAACAGACTTGCCACGACAATCAGTGCTTTCATCAAACGCTCTCCATGAGCCCACGTCAGTTTGCAAATGCCCGGGTAATCGCAGTGAAACCCGGGCCGGCCAGTACGATCAGCAAGGCAGGAAACAGAAACAGCATCATCACCACCGACATCTTCGCCGACATCTTCGAGATGTATTCCTGCAGCCGGGTCAGGCGGCGGTCGTCGAGTAATTGTTTGAGCGCGAGCAGCGATTTCATCGCCCCGCCGCCCTGCTGAATCAATTGCTGCAGGATCACGCAGGTGTCGGTGAACTCATCGACCGCGAGCATCACCGAGGCCTTGTTCAATTCCTGTCCCAGCTCCAGCCCCGAGTCGACCCGGGCCAGAATCAGGCGTAGCTCGCTGGTCAGTTCCGGCAGCAATTTCTGCCCTTCGGTGCTGAGCACCCGCAGAGCTTGTTCGACCGCCATGCCCGACTCGAAGAGGATGCGCAGCAGCGGGATGAACGTGGAGATTTCCACGGCGATGATTTTCTGCCGGCGCCCGGCGGCGTAGGCCAACAGCCGCTTGGGCAACAGGTAACCGGCCCCAGTGGCGAGCATCGGGACGATCCAGCCGTTGGCGGCGTGGGGGAAAAACACTTCCTGCAGAAAGATCGCCAGCCCCAACGCCAGCAGCGGCGTGCCGATCTGGCAGGCGGCGAACAGCGAGCGCTCACTGGCGCGGCGCCAGCCCAGGCGACTGAGCAGAGTCTGGGTTTCGCTGTCGATGCTGACTGAACGCTGGCCGAACCGGCTGTTGCCCAAGGCGCGCAGCCAGTTACCGAAACGGTTCTCGCGCACCA
Source organism: Pseudomonas sp. MWU16-30322 (assembly GCF_020515535.1). Lineage (NCBI taxonomy): Bacteria > Pseudomonadati > Pseudomonadota > Gammaproteobacteria > Pseudomonadales > Pseudomonadaceae > Pseudomonas > Pseudomonas sp. MWU16-30322. Next base: position 572,772 of record NZ_JAIWYL010000003.1, on the reverse strand, counting down.
GTTGGCCCTGTAATCGCTGGTTGACCTGACGCACCCGGCGGCGCTCGGTCAGCAGGTGGTTGACCACCAGCAACAGCGCGCCGAGCAGCAGCATCAGAGCGGCGAGATAGACCATTTCAAATACTCCGCAACATGCGCCACAGCGCCAGGCAGCCGGTCACTTGCAACACCACGGCGATGATCAACATGGTCTGGCCACCGGAGTCGTGCCACATGCCGAGCATGTAGCCGGGGTTGGTCAACATGAAGTAGCTCACCAGAATCACCGGCAGCGAACCCAGCACCCAGGCGGTCATGCGTGTTTCGCCAGTAAGCGCGCGCAGTTGCCGGGCGCCTTGGTCACGCTCGCGAATCAGCTTGATCAGGTTCTCCAGCAGCTCGCTGGCGTTGCCGCCGTAACGATGGTTGACCTTGAGGCCGAGGGCGAACATGCGCAGTTCGTCCTGCTCATAGAGTTCGGCAAAGTCGCTGACCGCGTCCGGCAGATTGACCCCCAACTGCACGTTACGCTGCACCCGGCCCATGGCTTTTTTCAGCGGATCGTCGCTCGATTCGATGCCGCCCATGACGGCGTCACTCAAGGTCCGACCGGACTTGAGACTGCGCACGGTGTAGTCGAGCAGCTGCGGCAACTGCTCGATCATGCGTTTGATCCGCCGGTGGTACAGCCAGGAAATGTACAGGCGCAAGATCAACGGTGGCGCCAGCAGCATCGCCAGCAAACCGATCCAGTCCGCCAGCAGATAACCGAGGGCAGTGGCCACGCCCCACAGGGTCAGCCACAGACCGAAACGCTCAGTCGGACGGCCAAGCCCGGCACGCAGAAACATCCGTTCAAGCCCGACCCAGGTCGGCTTCTGCACGGCCAGTTGCGGCTGCCCGGCCGCGAGGCGATTGAGCACCCGTTCGTTGCCAGTCTTGTGGATACCGTGCACGAACAGCCAGATCGACAGCCCGAGCAGGATCAGGCAAAGCAGGATAAGAATGAGCGGTCCGATCATGATGCAAGTCCCATGCGGTCAGCCCAGGTGGGTCTCGTGGCGCAACTTGTCGCCCGCCGGATTGACCGCTTCGCGCAGGAAGCCGAAACCGGTACGCCGATCAAGGCGAAACAAAGTGTTGGTGACGTAGACGTCTTCGCGGATGCCGACCACTTCCACCACCTCGCTGACACAGCGGCGGCCGTCGGGCATGCGGGTCAGCTGGATGATCACATCGAGGGCGGCACAGATCATCTGGCGCAGGGTGCGCTCGGCGATCGAGCGCCCGGTCAGCCCCACCAGCGTCTCCAGACGCAGCAAGGCATCCTGCGCATTGTTGGCGTGCACGGTGCTCATCGAGCCGTCGTGACCGGTGTTCATCGCGGTCAGCACATCGACCACTTCAACCCCACGAATCTCGCCGAGGATGATCCGGTCGGGACGCATGCGCAGGGCGTTGCGGATCAGGTCGCTGGCCTTCACTTCGCCGTGGCCCTCAGCATTCGGCGGACGGGTTTCCAGGCGCACGACGTGCGGGTGGCCGAGTTGCAATTCAGCGACGTCTTCGATGGTCACCAGACGTTCGTGGGGGTTGATCAACTGACTGAGAATGTTCAGCAGCGTGGTCTTGCCGGTGCCGGTACCGCCGCTGATGAGCACGTTGCAGCGCTTACCTACCGCCTCCTGCAGGAATTCGAAAATCGCCAGGTCGATGGTCTGCATCGCCATCAGGTCGCTGCTCTTGAGCATGTCCTTGCGAAACTTCCGGATCGACAGGCACGGACCGTCGAGAGCGATCGGCGGAATGATCGCGTTGACCCGGCTGCCGTCCGGCAGCCGCGCATCGACCATCGGCGAGGACTCGTCAAGGCGGCGCCCGAGTGGCGCGAGAATCCGCTGCATGACCCGCTCGACGTGATGCGCGTCGATGAAGCGCAGGTCACTCTGATGCAGCACGCCATCGCGTTCGATGAATACCCGATGCGGGCCGTTGACCAGAATTTCGGTCACCGACGGATCGCGAAGCAGCACTTCCAGCGGGCCGAAACCGGTGAGTTCGTCGACGATTTCTTCGGCCAGCCGCTCCATCTCGTAACGGGAAATCGCCAGGTGCAGGCGGGCGATGTATTCAGCGACCTTGTCGGTGACAAACTGCGCCAGCAACTGGCGCGAACCCTCCAGCAGGTTTTTCCCCGACTCTTCGATGGCGTCAATGATGTAGCGATGCAGGACCAGCTTCAGCCCTTCGTGATCGGTATTGCCGACCGCGCCATGCTGCACCGCGCCGAACAGTTTTTCCGCGCTCATGAGGTGCCTCGCAAGCGGTCGAACCAGGTGACCTTGGGTTTGGCCAGGCCTTCGGAGCGTTTGGCCAGGCGCTCGCCGAGGGTGCGCAGGCTCTGCGTGAGTTTTTCCCTGGGGGCCAGTTCGAACAGGCTGACGCCCTGATTCTTGGCGTTCAGGCGCACTTCGGCGTTGGCAGCCAATACCGCGATCACTTCGAGGTTGAAGGTTTTGCCCAGGGTTTCAGCATCCGGGGCCACGCTGCCCAGATAGCCGTCCACCAGCAAACGTGCGTGGTCGAGCTTCATGCCCTTCTCGCGCCACAAGTTGAGTACAGCGAGGTTGCGCCGGCAATTGAGCACGTTCTGATCGGTGTACCAGATCAGCTTGTCGCAGTGGCTGACAAACGTGCGCAAGGCTTCGCTGTCGGATTGTCCGGTAAGGTTCACGACGATGTGCTGAAAGTGTTGGCGCAAAGCGCTGAGCAACATGTACAGCTCGGCGGCACTGGTGTTTTCCAGCGGCTCGTCGCTGCTGGCGTAAGCCAGAATCCGCAGGCCCGCTTCAGCGCTGGTAAAGGCACTGTCGATCAGCGTCGCGTCGAGCCTGCGCAGGTGACGCAAGGCATCGCCGAAGTGAAACGAACTCTCGAGCCCGAGCAGCGCCAGGCTGTCACCACGCGGCAGCCCAAGATCCAGCAGCAGCGTCTGCTGCCCACTCTTTTGCACCACCAGCGCCATATGGTTGGCCAGCAGCGCGCCGTCGGAATTGCTCTGCGTGCCGTACAGCACGGTGAGCCCCCCCAACTGGGTGTTGGCCGCCACGGGGGGCAGGCGTTTGTTCAGGCGCCGCACCAGCCCGGCGACTTCACTGGCCCGCGAACCGTAGGCGACGAAATCCCGGGCGCCGGCGCGCATCGCATTGAGCACCAGTTGGTTGTCCATGCCATCACCGAGCGCGACGATGGCGAGCATCGGTTTGGCTTCCAGCGCGCCTTCGATCAACGCACTCTGCGCCACCACATGGTCGCGATCGAGGCCGACAAACACCAGGCTGGCGAAGGTGACGTCGACCAGTGCGAGCAATTCATCCAGGCTTCCGGCCCCGGCACTCACCACTTGCCCCAGCGGCGCGAGCGCGCCTTGCAGCCACTCCAGATCGGTGTTGTTGCGGGTGATCGCAAGAAAGGTCTGGCTCAGACTCTGGCTCATTGGGACAACCCGCTGCGTTTGTCGAAATTGCCGTTTTCGAGGAAAAACATGCGGTAGAAATTCGGGTCGTAGTTGCGCAGTTTTTCCCCCGGCAGCGATGGCAGTTGCGCGTTCGCCGCCAGTGGCTGCACCAGATGCGGCGTGACGATCATCAGCAGTTCACGTTCTTCGCGCTTGATCTGCGAGCCTTTGAAAAACGCGCCGAGCACCGGGATATCGCCCAGCCCCGGAAACTTGTTCACCTGCGAGCTGTTGGTTGTGCTGATCAAGCCGCTGATCACGAAGCTTTCGCCATCGGCCAGCGAGACGCTGGTGTCGGTCCGGCGAATAGTCAGGGCCGGCACCGTGGTACCGGCGATCTGCACGGCGTTGCTCAAATCCAGCTCACTGACTTCCGGTGCGACTTTCAGCGCGATGCGGTCGTGGCTGATGACGGTCGGGGTCAGGGTCAGGCGGATACCGAACTCCTTGTATTCGATCGACACGTTATCGCTGCCGGCGCTGGGTACCGGAATCGGAATTTCACCGCCAGCCAGAAAACTTGCGCTCTGCCCGCTCAATGCCACCAGGCTCGGCCGCGCGAGCGTGTAGGCGAAGCCGCTGGTTTCCAGGGCGTTGATGATCGCCATGGTCTTGCCACCGATCCACGAGAAATTGAACAGGCCGTTATCCACCGGCAGTCTCGGCGTCGGCACGCCGTCGATCGGTGGCAACGTACCGGGCGAACCAAACAGGAAATTGCCGCGAGTGCCGATCAGCGAAGCGGTGGCTTCCTTGAGTTTGGTGCGGCTGACTTCGACGAAGCGGATGTCGGTCTGCACTTGCGAGGGCAGCGTCGGATCATCGGAAGGCATCCGGCTGGCGCTGGTCAATGCGGCGGTGGCACTGCCTTGAACGAACACCATGCTCTGGCGCGGCTCACTGGAGCACGAGGTCCAGACCATCAGGCTGGTGGCGCCGGGCGCTACGCCGGTGAGTAAAAACGAGGCGCTGCCGGTGTCATGCACATCGGCGATTTTCGGGTCGCCGATGGCCACGCGGGTGATTGCCACCGGCGACTGGATGTCCTGCTGGAAGCCTTCGCCGATCTCGATCACTGGCGGCATACGGCCAAGGGCCGAGCAATTGCCGGTGGCCGCGAGGGCGGCGTTCATCGACAGTCCCATCAGTATCAAGGCCCGGACTACAGGTTTTAATAGCGGCCTGAATCGACTCTGCATGCACGTGGATCCTTGCTCAGTCATGGGGCTTGTTGGGAAAGCTGATTGCCGCGGATCACTTCCATCGGCGTCCGTGCATGGCCGCCAGTGGCCGGCGCTTTCGGCGCGCCACCAAGGGCCAGTTGGGTGAACTGGAAGAGCTGGCTGTTGGCGTTGTCCAGGTGCGCCGGCGACTGTTTTTCACCGGCCCAGTATTTGGCCAGGCGCTGCTCCTCGCTGCTGCGCACAGCCAGGCGCAACGTACCGACCTGAGTGGCGAGCATCATCCGGCTGAGCAATTGTTCGGGCACCGCCAGCACCACGGTGCGCGCGGCAATCCGGCGTTGATCCTGTTTGAGTTTGTCGTCGGCGCTGAGGGCCGGATTGGCGGGCTGCCCATCGTTGGTCAGGCCGTATTGCTCACCGACACCGAGCACGCGCATGGCCGGCACCACGATCTGCGCCGACTGCTGCAGATTGCTCGCGTCCTGACGCAGGTAAAGCAGCACATCGACGTAGTCGCCGGGGATCAGTTGCCCGGCGGCGCCAATCACTTCGTCCACCGCCACGGTCAACGCGCGCTCATCGCTGTGGATCATCCGCGCCAGCGAGCCGCCGGCCTGAAAGCTTTCGTCATTGAGCCAGGTGCCGGCACTCAGGTGCCGCCAGGGTGTGCGACCGACTGCCTGATCGACACTGGATAGGCTGCCGGCTGGCGCACTGCGCAGTTTCTCCACCGCCACATCGGCAGCCGTGAGAGGCGTGAACGGCGGGACATCGTGCAGCAGCACAACCACTGGCTGGCGGGTCTGGTCTTCAGCGGCGGCGACGGTTTTTTCCACGGCGACCACCGGGGCGGCAGGCGTCTGGGCCACGGGAGCCGATTGCCGACTGAGGACCAGGCCCCAATAGCCAACGACGATTGCTCCCAACAGCAGCACTGCTGCAAGACCCATGGTGACGCGACTGTTCATGACGGCTCTCCCTTTCCTGCTGCACCGACAGCCTGTACTTCCTGTCGAGAGAATTTTTCGCGATCAGGCAGCTATGAACATGCAACGATTTCGCTATTTCCACGCTAGCTGATCCGAGCAAAAACGCCATTACTGACAGGAAAATAACCCACTAAAGTATGAGTCATGGCCAATTAACTGTAGGGATTGGCTCAACTAACATTCCGATTAATCCTTTGTGATTAATCCGTTCTTACAGTTGTTGAGCGGGGGTTTGTTGACAATGCTTTGATAGCACGGTGAAAGCATGCCGCTGTAGCGTTGGATCGGCGCCAGAGGCGCAAAGGAGTGGACGTATGTTTCGGATGATCATCGACTATCTACTGGCCAGGGCCAGGCTGCTGTGCAGAAGTGAAGAAGGCGCGTCTGCCATCGAATACGCGATTGTGGTGGCAATGGTGGCTGTCGTGGTTGTGGTGTTTGTGACGCCCATCGGCGACAAGGTGCTGGCCATTTTCAACCTGGTGCTGACCAAGCTCGGTGGCACGGCACAGAGCAGAGTCGCGCCTTAATCAAAATCCTGTCCCTTCTTCCAGTGCCTTGGCCCCCTGCTGAAAACAGCAACGCTCCGGCACTGGCAATCATCGGATTTCACAGGTCCGATCTCCCGCTGTCATGAGGAGAATTTCAATGATCCTTGAATACCTGATATTGCGCCTGAGGTCCTTTCTGGCCAGCACGGAAGCCGCTTCAGCCATCGAGTACGCGATTGTCGTGGCTATGGTGGCGGTCGTGGTGGTGGTGTTCATCACACCGCTGGGCGCGAAAATCTTTGCGATTTTCAACAACGTCCTGGTGTCCCTCGGCGGCACTGCGCAAACCGCTCCGGTGCAGACCCCCTGATGTGAGTCGCGTCCGGCGAATGTCGCGCTACACTCGATCTCACTTTCAGCTTTTCAGGGACTGCCCATGACTGCTTCCTCACTCCCCCGCCAACAGTTGCTTCTGGTTGACGACGAAGAGGACGCGTTACTTGAGCTGGCCGAGTTACTGGAGGGCGAGGGTTTTGTCTGCCACACCGCCACCTCGGTGAAACTCGCCCTGCACCACCTCACCCGTCATCCGGATATCGCCCTGGTGATCACCGATCTGCGCATGCCGGAGGAGTCCGGCATGTCGCTGATCAAACGCCTGCGCGAGCACACTTCACGTGAGCTTCTGCCGGTGATCGTGACCTCCGGACATGCCGATATGGAAGACGTCAGCGACATGCTGCGCCTGCAGGTGCTGGACCTGTTTCGCAAGCCGATCTACCACGTGCGCCTGCTGGAAACCCTGGACAATCTGTTCCCCAAACCCAAGACACAGGCCAGGTAATTCGCTCAAGGTATTTTTGGCAGAATTGACTGCCTGTCCGCGAGGGACAGGCAAGCGGGATCAGTGTGCGGTCACACGCTGACGGGCGGCCGAAGCACTGGGAGACAGCGCCAGTGCCAACTGCGTGCGATTGTGCATGTGGGTCAGACGCAACACCTGCGAGACATACAGTTTCACGGTATTTTCGGTGATGCCCAGCTCGCAGGCGATCTGATAGTTGGTCTGCCCCTTGCCCACCAGCCGCGCCACATCCAGTTGCCGTGGCGACAACTGATTGAAGATCGCCGGAATCTCCTGCTCCGACTCGCCGCTGTCACCGCCGAGCATGTCGCTGACCACTGTCGCCGGACTGCGCCGGACCTTGTCCAGGTCCTGGTAAAGATCGTCGATAGATTCGGAAAGATATTGCAGTTTCTGGTTCAGATGCCCCAACTGCACATTCTTGTGCCGCTCTTGCAGCGCCGCTTCCTGACGCTTCACACCCTCGAGCAGTTCATCCAGCTCGATCGGCTTCTGGTAGTAGTCGGCAATCCCGGCGCGCAGGGCCTTTATCACGTCCTGTTTGTCAGCGCGGCCGGTGAGCATGATCGCCTCGAACACCCGGTGCTTGCCGCAGATCCGTTGCAGCTCCTGCACCAACTGAATGCCGTCCATGTCCGGCATGTGCAGATCGCTCAGCACCAGGCCGATCTCTGCGTCCTCGCGGAAACGCTCGATCGCCTGCGCACTGGATTCACACGGCACACAGCGGTAACCGCTGCTTTCGAGAAACTCGCACAACTCTTCGACGATCAACGGTTGATCATCGACCACGAGCACTTTTACCGCCGACGTAAGCTTGTTCACGAACCACTCCATTGCTCGGGCCAAAGCTGACTTTTTCTGCACTTTGGCAATGTAACCACTTCATTTGAAAGTAGACGCACTTTCCGACTATGTACATAGGACTAGTGGCATCTGGCGACTAATGGATCCAATGTATCGAAGCCAATACACCCAGCAGCACGAACGGCGCAAATGGCAGCTTCTTTGACGCTACAGGCTCCATATATCGATGATGTTCTCTAAGTCGTTGACTCATATGAAGCCAGACTCTTGGCGCGATCAGCAGCCAGAGCAAACTGGCGACGCCGGCGCCGATAAACGCGCAAAGAATGAATAAACCGTTCGTCGCAAGGGCCATGGCTGTCATTAGTTTCACATCGCCCGCGCCCATACGGCCCATGAAATACCCCGGAATGGTCAACGCCAGGGCGATCACGGCGGCCCACAATCCCTGTTGCGCCTCGGCACCGAGCCAGGTGGTGCCGGTCGCCAACAGATAGATCAGCGCCAGCGCCCCCGCACCGAATGTCAGCCCATTGGCGATACGCCGTTGCCGGGCATCCTGGGCGGCGCACAGGGCCAGCCAGATCAGGAGAACTAAACTCTGCATCCGGTTAAATCCGTCCGATTTTTCTGAATGATTCTATGCTGATACTACGCAGTGAAAGTCAGGGTAGACGCACTCATGAAAACCGGCTTCGCAAAATCACAGGCAGGCGCAGTGGCGATCGAATTCGCCCTGGTATTCGTGATTTTTTTCGCTGTGTTCTATGCGCTGGTCAGCTACAGCCTGCCGTTTGTATTGATGCAGACTTTCAATGAGGCGACGTCCGAAGCAGTGCGCCGCAGCGTCGCGGTCGACCCGAATACCCCCGGTTACGCCGCCGTGGTGGTCAGCACCGCCAACGCCGCGCTGACCCAGCAATTGCAGTGGGTGCCACCCGCGCTGAACCTGGTCGTCGGCGTCGACACCTCGGCGGTGTATGACGCCACTCAAGGTACGCTGACGGTCAGGGTCGATTACCCCACCAGCAAGCTCAATCAGGTCATTCCGTTTCTGGTGCTGCCGGGCGTGGGTGCAGTACCGAGCCTGCCCGCCACCCTCTCCGCCGCGTCGAGCCTGAAATTTTGACCGGCGGCGACAATCTGTTCGGGCGCCTGCTCAAACGCGCACCAGTGCCTGCCAACGAGTTGCCCGACCCACTCGGTTCACCGCCGCTGGGCCTGCACCTGCAACTGGACCACGACGGCCGCGTGCTGCAGATGGCCGGGCCGTTGCGTCATCTGTTGGCGCAACAGCCGCCCCACGATTCGCCGCTGCCGTTATCGGCTTATTTGCTCGCGCACAGCACGCTGGCCATCGAGGGCCGCCCGCAGGACTGGCAAGGGCAAATGCTCGACCTGGATTTCCCCGGCCTCAGCGATCAGACCCTGCACCTGCGCGGCTGGGTGCAGCCTTCGGCGGCGGGCTGGGTATTGCAACTGATGGACATCGCTGACCTGCTGCTGAAGCGTCAGCAGTCGCGCCACCGCGAAGCGTGTCAGGCGTTGGCCGGACAGATCAGCGAACACTTGCGCGTGTGTAGCCTGACGCGTTTGCCGATGGTGGTCAGCGAGCAATTGCAGGCCATCGCCCAGCGCTGGCATATCCCGTGTCTGGCCATCGCGCTGCTCGACGAACAGGCACAGGGCTGGCAAATCTACGAACAGTATCGCGCCCACGATGCGCCGCTGCTGTGGCAGGACGGCCAGCGTCTGGGTACGCCGCTCGACAGCCTCAACGGCAGCGCGCCGCAACGCCTTGGCGCCCATCATGGCTTGTACGAACACGCGCGGGTGGAGGCCACGTTCGGCAACGCCGACGGGTTCGCCGTGCCCTACAGCGATGATCGTGGTGTGGTCGCGTGGTTGCTCTGCGGCTTCTATACCGTGGACGTTGCCGCGCCGCATCTGAACGACCGCGACTGGCTGGCATTGACCAGCGCACTGGCAGCGCCCCTGCTCGGCCGCTTGCGTGAGCAGCAGCATCATCAATACAGCGAACGCCTCGAATCGCTGCAAAGCCTGCTCGGCACCGGTTGGTGGGAAATGCTCGGCGATGACGTGCTGCTGGCTCCGGCGTTGCTCGAGGTGCTGCCTGCACACAGCGCGCGTATGCCGGTGCAAGACTGGCTGACACTGATTCATCCGGCCGATCGCGAGGAACTGCGCAGCCGCCTGCGCGCCCTGCAACTGCAAGGTGAAGCCCTGACCCTGAGCGTCCGTCTGCACCGCAGCGGTCCCGGACAAACACCCGTGTGGTATCGGGTTCAGGGCCAGGTCGCCGGCAGCGGAGAACAGCGGCGGCTGGTGGGGTTCATGCTCGACATCAGCGACACGCGCAACCAGCAGCAACGCGCCGAAGCCGCCCATGCGCGGCTGGATAACCTGATCGCCAGTTCGCCGGCAGTGATTTATGTGCAGCGCTACGTCGAGGGCGCGCTGCTTCCCGACTTCTTCAGCGCCAGCCTGCAGCCGCTGCTAGGCTGGACGCCGGACGAGGGCTGCGGCACCGACTGGGTGCAACTGGTGCACCCTGAAGACCGCGAACTGTATTTCGCCCGCAGCCGCCAACTGTTGCGCGAAGGCTCGGTGCGCGCGCGTTATCGCTTGCGCGACGCACGCGGTGAGTACCATTGGCTGCTCGACGAAGCCAGGCTGCTGCGCAATGACCTTGGCCTGCCGGTCGAAGCCGTCGGCCTGTGGCTGGACGTCACCGAAGCGACCCTCGCCGCCGAGCAGGTCAAACACAGCGAGGAACGCTATCGGATTCTGGTGGAAGACTCACCGGCGATGATCTGCCGTTATCGCCCGGACCTGACCCTGACCTTCGGCAACCGGCCGCTGGCGACTTATCTGGAATGCACGCCGGAGCAATTGCCGGGGGTCGATCTGGGCAGCTGGATGTCCGAGGAACAACGCGCCGCCTTCGTCCAGCGTCTGGCGCTGCTGACCCCGGAGTTGCCGGTGAGCACCGCCGAAATCAGTCTGCAATTACCTGGGCGCGAGCATGCGTGGTGGGTGTGGTCCGATCGCGGGGTGTTCGATGAACACGGGCGTTTGCTTGAAGTGCAAGCCGTGGGCCGCGACAACACCGAGGTGCGACGCTCGCAGCAGCAACTCACGCAAAGCGCGAAAATGGCTACCCTCGGCGAAATGGCCACCGGCCTCGCCCACGAAATCAACCAGCCGCTGAATGTGATGCGCATGGCCGTAGTCAACGTGCTCAAGCGCCTGGGCAACGGCGATGTGCAGATCGATTATCTGACCGACAAACTCAACCGCATCGACGCCCAGGTGCAGCGCGCCGCGAAAGTGGTCGATCACATGCGCGTGTTCGGCCGCCGCTCGGAGATCGAACAGCAACTGTTCAACCCGGCCTCGGCTATCGAAGGCACGCTGTCGTTGCTGGCCGAAGGCATGCGCGGCAAAGGTGTCGATCTGCGCATCAGCGAAACTGCTTTCAGCGTGCAGGTGCGCGGCTATGTCGATCAGCTGGAACAGGTGCTGATCAACCTGATGGTCAACGCCCGCGATGCGCTGCTCGGCAAACGCGAGAAAGACTCAACGTTCAGGCCATGGATCTCGATTTATGCCGAGCGCGACGAGCACAAGGTACGGCTGTGGGTCGAGGACAACGGCGGCGGCATCGACCCGCGCTTGCTGGAACGGATTTTCGAACCGTTCTTCACCACCAAACCGGTGGGCGTCGGCACCGGGCTCGGCCTGTCGGTGAGCTACGGCATCATCGAAAACATGGGCGGCCAATTGAGCGTGCGCAATTCGCTGGAAGGCGCACGTTTCTGCATCGAGTTGCCGATTGCCCCGGACGCCTAGATCACCAGATAGGCCTTGCCGGTCTGGCCGCAGGTCATGTTGGCGCCGACGTCAACGTCCATCAGGTTGATGCCCAAGGCTTTGAGCAGGTTGTTCAGCAGCGGGTCGAGCAACGGGCTGAGCAGGTTGGTGATCAGCGGTTGCAGAATGGCCGTGACATCGCTGATCAGACTGGCCACGCCGGTGACGATAGCCCCCAGCGGGTTGCTGCCCTGTGGCTTGTACACGATCAGATTGATCCCTGCCAAAGTGTTCGCCAGGCTGCTGACGATGTTGCTCGACGGCGCTGCTGAAATCACGCTCGGCGGCAGTTTGAGGTTGGCCGGTGTGGCGAATGGCGTGCTGCTGGAATACAACAGATCCTGAGAGTTTTGCGCAACGCTGGTATTGACCATGATCGCGATCCCGCCCGCCCCGTACTGAACGTGGGTGCTCTCATCACAGGTTCCAAGACCGAGAATCTTGTGACAGGTCACCGTGCCCAAATCAACCAGTGGCAACGGTGTAACCGTCGGTTCGGCAAGCGAGGAAAAAGCATTGGTCGGGTCGATCTTGCCGACCTTGAGGTCCGCGATCGAGGTGACGGTGTGGGCGGTCAGGCTTTTGGTGCCCGAAGTTCCCGGGCCGATCGGGCAGCTGTAATCGGTGACGTAACTGATAGCGCCACCGGCATCCAGGGCAATGTCGATTTCCGGCGACGGCAACAACTGCGGATCAAGCTGTTGGCAACCGGCGCCGAGCAGACATCCGACTGAATTAAGCGTCGCCACCAGATTCAAACTCAGCAGCGCGTTGAGGGTCGGGGTCAGTGTGCCGACCAACCCCAGCACCGCATTGACCAACCCGGTCACCCCGGACAGCACCGGCAGATTCAGTGAAAGCATCGTACGAATCTGCGCCGTGCGCACATAAATCCGGTCCGCCCCCAACGGATTGGCCTTGGCCCGCGCCGGATCACCAATTGCCGAGAACTGCGGCGGCTCGATCACCTTGACCCGCACCGTGACGTTGGCCAGCCCCAGCACGCTGATCGGCAAGGTCGCGGCCACCGCGCTTTTGCTGTTGGCCAGTTGCACCACACCCTGAATCAGTTGCAGCAGTTGCAGGTTGGCATCCAGCCCGGCCGCCGTGGTGCCGGTCTGCAACTGCAGGATGTCGCCGAGCTTGACCGGCGCAGCATTGATCGCCGCAACCTGCAACTGACCCAGCGCAGTGATCACCGTGGCGGTCGCGCCATTGAGCTGCACCACCGTCGCGGCCGCCTGAATCAGTTGGGTGACCGTGGCCTGGGTGTTGAGCAGTTGCGTGTAGTTGCCAGCGGCGACGTTGAGGTTGATTGCCAGTTGGTTGAGGTAGCTGAGCAGGTTGATGTCGGTGTTGAGCAGACCATCCCAACCCAGTGCCGTGAGGTTGACGTTGCCGCCGAGCAGCCCGGAAAACAGCGGATTGAGAATGTTTGACTGCGCAGTGTTGATGCTCGCCAGGGTGCTGCGGATGTTCAGTTGCGCAACCGTCGGGGTCGGTTGCGCGGCGACGGCCGAGGCGTTGAGCGTGGTGTTCAGACTGACCGTCGAGCCGCTGAACAAGGCCTGCACGCCGCCGGCAAAACTGGTGGTTACCGTGCGGCTGGCCGCGACCTTGATCGCCGTCGACTGGGTCGCGTCGGCAGTGAACGCGCGCAGCCCGCTGGCCGCGGTCTGTACGCTGCCACAAGTGGTCACCAGAGTATTGTTGCTATCGACGATGTAGCCATTGCGCACGGCGCTTTGTCCGGCATAAGTGGCCGCGCTGAGACCGGACTGACAATTGCCGCCGCGACTGACCGCTTCCAGCGCCGCGCTGTCGACCACCCGCTGCAACTTGCGCTGCTCCATGTACAGCCGACCGGTATCGACCACCAACAGCATCAACACCAGCGCCAGGCTGAGGGTGGCAGCCGCCATCAACCCGATCGCCCCGCGTTGCCGGGCCTTGCCGTTGAACTGCATACGAGGCGACATGGCGCACTCCTTTGCCGGCGCGTTGCCGAGCGCTACCTCCGATGGTGGAGTTGAGTGTAGACGGCGCTAGTGGCAACGCGCCATTTGGTGCTGCACAAAACCCCGCAGGTCTTCGCCTGCTCGCGAATGCGCTGTGTCATTCAACATGGATGTGGCTGGCACGCCGCCTTCGCGAGCAAGCCCGCTCCCACAATGGGGATTTGTGGTGGGGCAAAAAAATGGGAGCCGCTGGGGCTCCCGTTGTGTAAAGCGGCTTAGCGCGGTGGATAGTTGGCCAATATCCGGCCCACCGTTTCGCGCACCGCTTTGCTGCGATCCTCGGGGTTCGGCGTGCTGCTGAGCATCTGCTCGTCGCTGCCGCGCCACACCAGTTTGCCGTCCTTGCCGTCGAGCAGGTCGATCTGGATCGTCGCCACTTTGTAGGTGATGTTGCGGGTTTCGTTGTACATCGGTGCGCCCCAGTATCCGTTCCACGGGCCGCCCCAACCGCCGCCGTAGTTGGTGGTGACTTGCTGCTGGCGATCCTCGACGATCAGATAGGCTTGCACGCTCAGGTCGCCCTTGGTGCCCGCTGCCGCAGGACGCAAGCCACGCTGGTCGAGCTGATCACTGACGGCCTGGCGAATGCGTTGTTCGGTCAGGTCGCTCTTGATCCGTGGATCATCAGGGCGGTATTGCAGCGCGGGTTCTTTCCAGTTCCAGCTGCGATAGGCGGCAAAGTCGCGGCTGGCATCGAAGTCGTGATTGACCTGGTTGGCAGCGCAGGCGCTGAGCAGTGCGGCCATGGCCAGTAAAGCGAGACGGCGGAACATGGGTTTTCTCCGGTTGAAGGCATAAACCTGCGATGCGTTCTCACCTGAAGTCTAGCTCGGCGGATAGGCCGACAGGGCTTTTTCCAAAGCCTCGCGAATGGCGTCGGTGCGCACCAGTTGGCTACCCTGATTGGCGGTTTCGGCGCTGGCGCTCCACACCGGTTGACCGGTGCCGGCGTCGAACAGATTGACCTGCACCACCACGACCTGCTCCTGATAAGTGCGAACAATCGGCACGCTGTTGTAGATGCCGTAACCGCGCCCGTAGCGATCATAGCCACTGTATCCGCCGTAACCGTAATCGTCCTGGACCTGACGCAAGCGGGTTTCCAGACGCAGATTGGCGCTGACCAGCAGGTCGGCCGGACGGTTGTCGTGCAACGGCCGCAACCCGCGCTGATCCAGTGCATTGCTCACCGCTTCGGCCACTTGCGCCGAATCGGCCCAGGCCGTGCCCGGCGGCAACTGACCGTTGAGCCAGGTCCAGTTGCGATAGCGCGCATAGTCGCGCGGCGGCGCCGGATAGGCGCTGCGATCAAAGGTGTTGGCGGCTTGAGGCGGCGCCGGTGGCAAGGGCCGCGATTGCGCTACGTACGGGTTGCTGCCCTGGCAGGCAGCCAACCCCAGACAGATCAGCAATAACCCGGATTGAGCTTTCATGTGGTGCTCCGATCAGATCGGCCGGCAGATCCAGTGCAAGTAACGCCCAAGCCCGGCGAAGCTTGGGTGGCGACGGTGAGCGAGCTCCATCTCCAGCAAATCCACCAGTTCGGCGCGAGCCTGGAATTCCACCGGCATGTAGTCGTGGAAAACCCGGATCCCGCTCTGGCTTTCGACCTGCCACAACCCTTCGAGTTGCGTTGCCAATTCTCGCGGATCGAGCGGCTGTTGCGGGGTCAGACTCTGCTTTTCCCCGGCCAGGGTGTTCTTGCGCATTTTCTTGAAATGGCCTTTGAGCAGGTTGCGGTAGATCAGCGCATCGCGGTTATAGAACGCCAGTGACAACCAGCCACCGGGCTTGGTCAGTTGATGCAGCACCGGCAGGATCGCATGCGGTTCGGCCAACCATTCGAGCACGGCGTGGCAGATCACCAGATCGTAGGGTTCGGTGAGCTGACCGAGCAGCTCCTGCCACGGCGCCTGAATGAACGTTGCGCTCTGCCCGGCTTCGGCGAAGCGCTGACGGGCGCCCTCAAGCATCGGCTCAGCCGGTTCGGTAAAGGTCACCTGATGGCCGCGCTCGGCCAGCCACAGCGACATGTGGCCCAGACCGCCGCCGATGTCCAGCACGCGCAACGGTCGATCCGGCAACGCTTCGGCAAGATCGGCCTGCAATACTGCGAGGCGAATCGCACCTTTGGCACCGCCATAGATTTTTTCGGCGAAACGGGTCGCCAACTGATCGAAATGCCGGTCGCTCATCAGCTGAACCGCCGTTCGCTGTCGGCGAGCTTGCTGCGCACCACTTCATTCATGTCCAGCCCCAACTCGCTGCAAAGCAGCAACAGATACAAGACGATGTCGCCGACTTCCTGCCCGGCATGCGCCAGTTTGTCCGCGGGCAACTGGCGCGACTGGTCTTCAGTCAGCCACTGGAAGATCTCCACCAGCTCGGACATTTCCACGCTGGCAGCCATGGCAAGGTTTTTCGGGCTGTGAAATTGCCGCCAGTCATTGCGGTCACGAATGGCGTGCAGGCGTTCGGTCAGTTCAACAAGGTTCATCGGGTTCTCCTGAAGGCGTATAGCTTCGGGGGGATGCCAAACGAAGGCAAGGGGCACGCGTCGCTCCCACACAGGATTGAGGCAAACCCTCTATAGTTGCAGGGAACTCGGCCACCTGCGTTGTGGCCCAAGGCTCAGCTCTTTCATCAGGATGCACACATGCAGGTAGAAAGCTTTTTCGAATGGCTCGGCCAGGCGCTCGGTTCGGTCATCCGCTTTATCGTTGATGGCCTCAGTGGCCTGTTCAATGTGCTGAGCCATGCCGGCGGCAACTTTGTCGACGGTCTGGCCAAGACGTTGGGCATGGACACCTCGATCATCAGCATCCTCGCGCTGATTGTCGGTTTGATGCTGCTGTGGTCGGCGATTCGCGCGTTCATGAATGCGTCGATCATTGCCGGGATCATCTGGTTGCTGCTGGGGTTGTGGTTGTTGAGCTGGATCATCCACTGACACCTCTCTTCCCATGTGGGAGCGGGCTTGCTCGCGAAAGCGTCAGATCAGTAAAAGCTGTTTTGACTGACACACTGCCTTCGCGAGCAAGCCCGCTCCCACAATAGGTCGCATGAATCGCTACAATCCCCGCTCCCCCAAGGAGCCTCCATGTCCAACCTGATTGCCGACTGGCGCGACCGCCCGACTCACCGCAAGGTCTGGGCGCTCGCTGCGCCGATGATTCTTTCGAATATTTCCGTGCCGCTGGTGGCGCTGGTCGACAGCACCGTCATCGGCCACCTGCCCCATGCCCATCAGTTGGGTGCGGTGGCGGTCGGTGCCAGCCTCTACACTTTTCTTGCCTGGGCCATGGGTTTTCTGCGCATGGGCACCACCGGGTTTGCCGCCCAGGCCGCCGGGCGCAGCGATGGCGCGGCGTTGCGGCAGATTCTGTTGCAGGGTTTGCTGCTGGCGCTGGGACTGGCAATCGTGTTCGGCACTCTCGGCGTGCCGCTGAGCGGCGTGGCCCTGCACTTCATGCAGCCGTCAGCCGAACTCGATCAACTGACCCGCGAGTTCTTCCACACCCGACTATTCGGCTTGCCGGCAGCACTGGCCAGTTACGCCCTGGTCGGCTGGTTCCTCGGCACCCAGAACGCCCGAGCGCCGCTGGCGATTCTGCTGAGCACCAACCTGATCAACATCGCTCTCAACCTGTGGTTCGTGATTGGCCTGGAATGGGGTGTGGTCGGCTCGGCCCGGGCCTCGGTGATTGCCGAGTGGAGCGGCGCCCTGCTCGGCCTGTGGCTGACCCGCGGCGCCTTGCGCGCCTATCCCGGGCACATCGCCTGGGCGGCCTTGAAGGTCAGGCAGAGCTGGCGCCCGTTGCTGGCAGTCAACCGCGACATTTTCATCCGCAGCCTGGCGCTGCAATCGGTGTTTTTCCTGATCACCGTGCAAGGCGCGCGATTGGGCGATGCCACAGTGGCGGCGAATGCCTTGCTGCTCAATGGCCTGCTGTTGACCGCGCATGCACTGGACGGCTTGGCCCATGCGGTCGAAGCCTTGTGCGGCCACGCCATCGGCGCCCGCGACCGCCTCGCCCTGCGCCGCTCACTGGTGGTGGCCGGCGGCTGGTCGCTGCTGGCCAGCCTCGGTTTCGCCGCGCTGTTTCTGTTGGGCGGGCACTTGTTCATCGAGATGCAGACCGACATCCAGAGCGTGCGCGACACCGCGTTCATCTACCTGCCGTATCTGGCGGTGTTGCCGCTGATTGCGGTCTGGAGCTACTTGCTCGACGGTCTGTTCATCGGCGCCACCCGTGCCCGGGAAATGCGCAACGGCATGCTGCTGACCATCGCCCTGCTGCTGCCATTCGCGTGGGCACTGCAAGGGCTGGGCAATCATGGGCTGTGGATAACGTTCCTGCTGTTCATGGTCTTGCGCAGTCTGACTCTCGGCGCCTTCGCCCTGTGGCTGCGGCGTAACGACGGCTGGTTCAGCGGCGCCACTCACTGAGTCGGTGTGTGTTTGACGAACGCCACGACCTGATCGAGTACCGGCGCCAAGCGCCGCAGCGGCCGCGACAGGGTCGCCACCAGCGTCACATGATTGGGGCGCGAGTAATACAGGTCCTGCACCGGCACGCCGACCTCACGCAGTTTTTTCGCGAGGCCGGCGGTGTTGCGCGTCGGGTTGACCAGATTGTCCTTGGTCGCAGCAATCAGCAGCGCCGGAGGCTCCCCCGGCCTGACGTGGTTGATCGGCTGCGATTGCGGCGGTGAGTCCGGCCAGAAAAACACCGGGCGCACGTCGGTATTGTTGATCGGCAAAAAGTCATACGGCCCGGCCAGGCCGATCCAGCCGCTGAGGTCTTTCGACGACATGCCCACCGCCCCCAGCAGGCCAGGGTCCAGCGCCAGCATCGCGGCGTTGTAGGCGCCGGAGCTGTGGCCCATCAGATACAGGCGTTGTGGGTTGCCGGAGAACTCGCGGATATGCGCGCGAGTCCAGGCGACTGCCCGCGCCGAGTCTTCAAGAAACAGCGGATAGCGCACTTGCGGGTACAGCCGATAATCCGCCAGCACCGCGACAATCCCCCGCGACGCCAGCGCCTCGCCGACAAACGCGTAATCGCCACGCTCACCGCTGTTCCAGCTGCCGCCATAGAAGAACACCACCACCGGCGCGTCCTCCAGCGGCTGGCGCGGCACGTAGACGTCGAGTTTCTGTCGAGGATCATCGCCATAGGCAATCCCGGCGGTTTTGTGGAACGTGTCGTCGGGGGTCAGCGCATTGAGCACCTTGACCGGGGAACATCCCGTCAGCACCAGCAGCAGAAACCCGCCGAGGACTGCGCCGAACCGCTGCCACAGAGGATTTGTCATGGATGTCGCACCTCAAGATTGATCGTTCTGCCACTGTCGCCGCACATGGTCGAGCCGTTCCTGCTGGGTCAGCCCGTCCGGCATGCCTGGCAATCCCGCTCGGGGATGCTGCAAGCGTAGCCACAACCAGCCATCCAGCACGGTTCGGTCACTGAAACCCAGGGTCAGCCCCTCCTGCACATGGGAGGCCATCCGCGTGTAATCGGTTCCGAGTGATTGGCACCAGCGCCAGATGTGGTGTTCCAACAGGCAACTTTGCAAACGTTCGCGCTGACGATGGGTAAGGCTTTCGTCGATCCCCAACGGCTCGACCGCCCACTGCGGATTGCGCAGTTGCTGCCAGCCCTGACTGCCGATGGCGAGGTCGGCCCAGGTGCCACCGAACCAGCGCATCAGCCGGATCGGCCCGAGCCAGCGGCTCAAGTCGGCGGCATCACAGGCATCGAAGAAATAACTCGCTGTCTGCCGGTTGTAGTAACCGAGCAAGGCACGGTGGTTGAGCCCGAACGAAACGCTGAGCATCCGGCGCAGGTGGTTCAGAAGTGTCTGCTGCGAAGCATCGCTGGCCAGCAGCAGACCGCGCCAGGTCTGCGGATCGCGGTGGCACAGCGCAGCCAGTGCCGGGCTCTCGTGCAACTCGACCAGCAGCGGCCCGTACTCGCTCACCGCTTGAAACTCGGTGCCCTCGAGCAGCCGCGTGCAACGTACTCCGGCGAAACCCTGACGCAGTATCGCCAACGCCTGCTGCGCGTCGGTGCCGTCGAGCAACAGCCACTGTGCCTGCTGGGCAAACCCGACGCCGCTCAAGTGGCGCCGCCCTGATCCAGCGACGCGACCAGTCGGCAACTGCAGATCGACGCCGTGCAATGGTTGTAACTGCCGCCGCCGGGCAACAGGCACAACAGCAACAGCGGTTCGGCGGACTGGAGCCATTGCGCCAGACCCGCACTCGCCAGCACGTCCGGCAGCGCCAGTGACTCGTCGACGTCTTCGATCACCGCCGGTTCCTGCAGCACGCCACTGATCACCGGTTGATCCGGATCGCCCTCATGAAAACTCACCACCACTTCGACCCCTTCACGCAACGATGCCAGCGACGTGTCGCTCAACGCCGGCGCCAGCGGCAGCCAACAGTGGCTGGCGGCAGCGCCTTCGCCCTGGTAAAGCCAGTCAAACTGCACGGCCACCGGTCGCAGGTCGTCAGGTTGTGGTTCATCGACCGTCACCACCCAGGCACGTTGCAGGCTGTGCATCCGCGGTCGGGTACAAGTGCTCGCCAGCGGAGGGAGTGGCGCCTGGGCGGCGGCAACGATCCGATTGCTGTAAGACGGCTCGCTGGCGGGGTCAGCACGATGCTCGATCCGGCTCAGCAACCAGCGGCGGTTGCACTCGGTAAACGGATGTTCGGTCAGCGCCAGCCACTGCGCGCTGCGCAAGGTCGGCAGATCGCTGTGGCCGTAAGCTTTGCCGATCCGGGCGGGATGCGCGCCCGCATCCGGCGCATTCATCTCTATCTGCCAGCGTCTTACCGTCGCCGCACTCGCGCCCGTGTCCACAGACGCCACACCCGCCACGGGCAAGCGCGCAGGATCATCGGCGAAAACCACGCAGTGCCCGTCGGGCCGGTGCTCGAAGTAGTAATGAATCCCGGCCTGCGCGCACAGGCGTTGCACAAACTGCAGATCCGATTCGCAGTACTGGGTACAAAAAGTGCGCACCGGGTAATCGCAGTGCAAATCAAAGCGTCGTTGCGCACCGATGATCCCGTGCTCCTTGAGCACCTGAGCGAGGATCTGCGGCACGCACTGGCTGCTGAAAATCCGCTGGCTGAACCGTAGCGCCAGGCAACTCAGCTTCGGCCCCAGCGTCACCCGACACAAGCGGCAACCCTCGGCGTGCTCGTGCTGGACAAGACTCTGCAATTGTCCGCTCAAGCCATTGTGCAGGGGGCCGAACTGCAGGAACGCCGAGCGGAAAAGCAGACCGGCAAGGTCCAGTTGCGGATCATCGATCAACAGATCGATTGCAAAAACGAAGGGTTCGCTGATGCCCTCACTCCCGGTAAAGGCCAGCACCTCGAAGGGGTCGGGCAGCCCCGCTACATCGAGACGAAACGACGGCTCGTTGACTGATTCGAACATGGGCGGATCTCTACAGGAGGGACGGCCGGGGATTCTCGCCGAGAGCCATGGCCGAGTAGAGAGCTGAAGTACAACTTAGGAAATGACCTACGCGAAAAGCAGACCGGATGACTTCACGGGCGATGTCATGCAGTCTTTTCGCGGGGAATTTGGGAGATGTCCCACCGGGTCATCCGAATTTTCCGCAGCTTGCGGAAAAATTTCAGACAACCCGGTGCAACAGACCTGACTCAGGAAGACAGGTAGGAGGAGCGGGTCAGCCCCAGACGCAAGGCATCGAGGAACTGCGTGCGCTCGCTGGCACTGATACGGGCACTGGCGCACTTGTCGCGGTAGTGGGTCATCAGTTCTTCCGGCGACAAGTGCACATAACGCAGCATGTCTTCGATGGTGTCGTGGGTCTCGATGCCGGCGTGGTACACGCTGCCATCGGCGTTCTGGTAGATGTTCACCGAGTCGGTGTCACCGAACAGGTTGTGCATGTCGCCGAGAATTTCCTGATAGGCGCCGACCAGGAACACGCCCAGCAGGTAGTCTTCACCTTCGTTCAGACCGTGCACTGGCAGGCTGGTCTCGATGCTCTGCTCGTCGACGTACTGGTTGATCTTGCCGTCGGAATCGCAGGTCAGGTCTTGCAGCACGGCACGACGCAGCGGCTCTTCGTCCAGACGATGCAACGGGATGATCGGCAGCACCTGATCAATCGCCCAGGTGTCCGGCAGGCTCTGGAACACCGAGAAGTTGCAGATGTACTTGTCGGCCAGCTTGTCGTTCAGTTCGTCGAGCACCTGACGGTGCGAACGCTGACGCGCCTTCAGCGAGTTGTGCAGGCGGCGGCACACAGCGAAGTAGCACTGCTCGGCCAGGGCCTTTTCCGCCAGGGTCAGTTTGCCGTCAGCGTACTGCGAAGCCACGTCGCTCATGTAGTGCGTGGCGCGCCAGTAAGTCTCGGTGACCATCTCGATGTCGGTCGGGCCGAGCAGGTCCACCAGCCACTGCACGGTTTCCGGCAGGTTTTCCTTGTTTTCGATCAGCGGGATTTCGTCGTTGTGTTTCTCGACGTCGGTCACCTGCACCACCAGCATCGCGTGGTGCGCGGTCAGCGAGCGGCCGCTTTCGGAGAAGATGTGCGGATGCGGCAGGCTCTGCGCGTCGCAGAATTCCTTGAGCATGCCGACCACGACACCGGCGTAGTCGTCCATGTCGTAGTTGATCGAACTGGCGTTGCGCGAGTGAGTACCGTCGTAGTCGACACCCAGACCGCCGCCGACGTCGATGTGATCGACCGGCAGGCCAAGGTTGCGCAGCTCGCCGTAGTAACGGATCGCTTCCTTGAAACCGTGCTGGTAGTCAGCCAGGTTGGCGATCTGCGAACCCATGTGGAAGTGCAGCAGGCGAATGCCCTGATCGAGGCCGGCAGCGCGGAAGCGTTCGACCACCGACAGCAGTTGCGCCGCCGACAGACCGAATTTGGATTTCTCGCCACCGGTGTCCGCCCACTTCGAGGACGCCAGCGACGACAGGCGCACGCGCAGACCGACCTGTGGCTTGACCTTCAGCGAGGCGGCTTCTTCGATCACCAGGCCGACTTCGGATTCTTTCTCGATCACGATGAACACGTTGTGGCCGAGCTTCTGGCCCATCAGCGCCAGACGGATGAACTCGCGGTCCTTGTAACCGTTGCAGACGATGGTGCCGCCCTTCGGCGCCAGCGCCAGCACCGCCAGCAGCTCAGGCTTGGAGCCGGCTTCCAGACCGATGGAAACGTTCTGGGTGGCGATGATGTTCTCGATCACCGCTTCTTGCTGGTTGACCTTGATCGGGTACAGCGCGGTGTACTTGCTCTGGTATTCCAGGCGCTCGATGTTCGAGTCGAAAGCACCGGTCAGCTGACGGACACGGTCTTGCAGGATGTCGGGGAAACGTACCAGCAACGGCAGGGACAAGCCGCTCTTGCGCAGTTGGTCGACTTGTTCGAACAGGTCGATAGGCGAACTGCTCGGGCCGTTCGGACGAACTTCGACGCGACCGGCGTCATTGATCGCGAAATACCCGGCCCCCCAATGGCGAATCCCGTAAACACTGCGGCTGTCCGCAACTGTCCATTGGCTGCCATCGTCTTTACGTGTGCGTCGTACGGACATCGAAGTCCCCTATAAAGAAGTCATAGTGCGTCGCCTGATCGCAGGCCGGCGCAGTCTAAAGAATGAAAATGACGATTCGTCAGCGCGGCGGTAGACCGCGCTGACCGCGTGTAGTTTAGAAACCGGTATGAACAGGCTCTGTGAAAACCATGGAGACGACGCCGGCGCTGAGCATTTCAGAGCCGGATCAAGCCGCAGGTGGTTTTCACAGAGGCTGCTAGCCGCCGGACTTCTTCGCTTTGAAACCGAGCTTGATCAGTTCTGCCAAGAGTAGCTCGACATGATCGCCCTGGATTTCGATGATCCCGTCCTTCAACGCCCCACCGGTGCCGCAACGTTTCTTCAACGTTGTCGCCAGCTCCTTGAGGGCGTCTTCGGCCAATGGCACGCCGGTAATGGTGGTCACCGTCTTGCCGCCACGGCCCTTGCTCTCGCGACGCACGCGGGCAATGCCGTCCCCGGCCGGGATCACGGTTTGTTTGCAGATACAGGCGTCCACCGGCTTACTGCATTCCGGGCAATGACGACCTGCGTCGGTGGAAAATACCAGGCCACCAAGGGCGGCGAAGGATGCGGCTTTTTTGGCCACCGGCAATCCTCTTGGGAGGACAAAGACTGATCGCAACCTTGGGCAAGGTCATCGACCGCGAAGCCCCACTCAGGCAGGGGCAGCGCTACTGCACCGTGCGCTTCAACAAAAGCAGGTCGGTGCAGCTTGAAAAGGTCGCGCAGTGTAACGGCAAAAAGCGCAATTGCTAAGAGCCAATCGGCGCCAATTTATGAGTTCTTTGCGACGTCGCTTTGCTGAGCCTTCAGATAGCGCTTCAACGCGGCCAGAGAGTCCGGACAGTAAGGCTTTTGCTCGATTTCGCGCATCACCTGTTCGACCGGAATGAAGCGTGCTTCCAGCACTTCTTCAGGCTGCAGTTTCAGCGGGCCGTCCCACACCGCGGAAAATGCCGAACACCACAGACGGTTGCCGGTGTCTTCGAAGAAGAAATGATCGTGGGCGGTCAATTCCACCCCGCTCACCCCCAACTCCTCTTCCAGCTCCCGGGCTGCGGATTCGGCGTAGGTTTCATCGGCCTGCACCATGCCGCCTGCCGCAACATCCCAGTAACCGGGATAGATCGCCTTGCTCAAGGTGCGCCGATGCACGCAAAGCTCACCGGCACTATTGAACAGCATGATGTAGGTGCCGCGACCGATCAGCCCGCGTTCACGCAAATCGGCCCGCACCAAGGCGCCGAGCAGGTTGTCCTGCTCGTCGACCCAGGCGATCTGTTCGGCATCGGAGGCGGCGCGGTGGGCCGCCTCTTTGGCGCTCTCGACCATGACTCAGCCCTGATTGAGCAGTTGACGCAAATCGATCACCGCTGCGTTGGCCCGAGAAATGTAG
Organism: Pseudomonas sp. MWU16-30322; assembly: GCF_020515535.1. Lineage (NCBI taxonomy): Bacteria > Pseudomonadati > Pseudomonadota > Gammaproteobacteria > Pseudomonadales > Pseudomonadaceae > Pseudomonas > Pseudomonas sp. MWU16-30322. The sequence continues at coordinate 548,025 of NZ_JAIWYL010000003.1, read as the reverse complement.
TTGGCCATCACCAGCGAGTGGTTGGCCAGAATCCCGAAGCCGCTGCCATTGAGGATCATCGGACTCCAGACTGTCTGCTGCGAGGCCTCCAGTTCACGAATGATCTGACGCACGCTGACCGTGGCGTTCTTCTTGGCCAGTACATCGGCGAAGTCCACCTCGATGGCGCGCAACAGGTGCGACAGGGCCCAGGCCTGACCGCGAGCTTCGTAGAACACGTTGTCGATCTGCATCCAGGGAGTTTCCACGACTTCCTCATCGACCTGTGGCACCTGCCCCGGCGCCACGACTTCAGTCTTCAGCGCGGTGTTGAGCTTGACCCGACCGACACTGGCCGACAGTCGTTGCGACAACGAACCGAGACGTGTGCCGACATCGCCCAGCCAGTTGTTCAGGTTGTCGGCGCGAGCATAGAACAGCGCGTTTTTCTGCGAAGGATCGGACAGGCGCGCCTGATAGCGGCTCAGGGAATTGATGCCTTCCTGATATTCCGACTCGCTCGACGGCAGGATCCAGCTCTTGTTGTCGAAGTTGAAACGCGGCTCGGCCTTGGCCAGATCGGCGTCTTCGGCCGACTGCGATTGCGAGCGGGCGAAGTCCTTGCGCAGGGCACGGGTCAAGTCACGTACCTGCACCAGCACGCCGTATTCCCAGCTCGGCATGTTGTCCATCCACAGGCCCGGCGGGAAACGGTCATTGGCGATGTAACCGCCCGGCTTGTTCAGCAAAGTACCGGCAACGGTTTTCAGGGTTTCGACCGTGGTGTAGCCGACGACCATCTGCTTGCCTTCTTTTTCGGCCGCAATCTGAGCGTTCTGCGCCACCGGGAACAGCGCCGGCTCCTCGCTCCAGTAAATGCCCAGGGCGATGGTCACCAACAGGTAAATGCCGACCAGTGTGGCCAGCGCACGGCTGAACAACAGGCCGCCGAAATAGCTGCGGGTGGCCGACTTGGGCTCGGCGGCACGTTCAGGCGCGCTGCCCGCGCGGTTCTTCCAGTCCAGCATGGCGATATCCTTTCAATCACTTGGGTTCAACGGTTCGACCACAACCATACAACAACGTGCCAAGGCCGGCACCCGCCCGTAAAGATAAGCAGCAAATCCGCGGCGCGGACGAAGCATCCGCCAGAGTCTAGGGGAATACCTGATACCGCACCGGCAAAAATCCTTCGCTGAGCGGTTTTTCAAGCACGCAAAAACCATTCAAGAGCTTTATGTCAGCCGCAGCGGAAAGTCAGGTGAATGATCCCGCCGGCCACCGCATACCCCCGGCCTTCGGGGACTTGCCCGACGAACAGGTCCGTTTTGAAACCCGCCAGTCAGAAACTGAATTGTGTCGCACCGCAGATTATTGACGCACGACACTGATGTAAGGGAAAAGAGGTGCTAGCATAGAGCCACCAGTCGATCTCAGCATGCACCCTAACTAGTAGTCAGGATATGACCGAGCCAGAAGACCCCAGCCGTGAGCGCCTCAAGCACCACTTTGCCCAGCGGGTAATTCATCAGGCACGTCAGATTCTTGAGATATGGCAGCGCCTGCAACGCAGTGAGTGGTCCACTGCCGACCTCGCCGAACTGAGCGAGGCCAATCTGCGCCTGCTGCGTTTTGCCGAGCGTTTCGAGCAGCCTGAGCACACGCAACTCGCGCGTCATATCGGTCAGTCGCTGGAAGCGGTGGACGCCAATCGTGGGCGCCTGAGCAGTGGCCTGATCACCGATCTCAATCGTTTGATGCAGCGCCTGTCGCGCACCGGTCTGCGCCATGGCGATCAACTCGACCAGACCTTCCTGCCACCGCTGCGCAAACCGATCTACGTGATGTTGCAGGATCACGACCGCGCCGAGCGGCTGGCCAAGCAGCTGGAATTTTTCGGCCTCACCGCGCAGGCGCTGGACAGTGTCGCGGCGTTTCGCTCCTCGATGGTCGAGCGCTTGCCGGCTGCGATCGTCATGGACGTTGACTTCAGCGGCGCTGGCGTCGGCCTGCAACTGGCCGCCGAAGCCCAGGTCGGCCTGGAAGAACCGCTGCCGCTGCTGTTTTTCAGCCTGCACGAAACCGACACCCCGACCCGCCTCGCCGCCGTGCGTGCCGGCGGCCAGGAATTCCTCACCGGCACCCTCGAAGCCTCGAGTCTGCTGGAGAAGATCGAAGTCCTGACCTGCGTCGCCCAGTACGAACCTTATAAAGTGCTGATCATCGACGACTCCCGCGCCCAGGCCTTGCACACCGAGCGCCTGCTCAACAGCGCCGGGATCGTCACTCGCACCCTGATCGAACCGATCCAGGCGATGGCCGAACTGGCGGATTTCCAGCCGGATCTGATCATCCTCGACATGTACATGCCGGCCTGCACCGGCACCGAACTGGCCAAGGTCATTCGCCACAACGACCGCTACGTCAGCGTGCCGATCATCTACTTGTCCGCCGAGGACGATCTGGATAAACAGCTCGACGCGATGAGCGAGGGCGGCGACGACTTCCTGACCAAACCGATCAAGCCGCGGCACCTGATTACCACCGTGCGCAACCGCGCTGCCCGTGCGCGCAACCTCAAGGCGCGGATGGTCCGGGACAGCCTCACCGGCCTGTACAACCACACGCACATCCTGCAATTACTCGAAGACTGCTCGTTCCGCGCGCGCCGCGAGAACAAGCCGCTGAGCTTTGCCATGCTCGACATCGACCACTTCAAGCGAGTCAATGACAGTCACGGCCACCCGATGGGCGACCGCGTGATCAAGAGCCTGGCGCTGTTCCTCAAACAACGGCTGCGCAAGACCGACTTCATCGGCCGTTACGGTGGCGAAGAATTCGCCATCGTCATGCCCGACACCGACATAGAAGCGGCGCACAAAGTGCTCGACGAGATCCGCCAGCGCTTCGCCGAAATCCACTACCCGGCGCAGCCGCAGGATTTGTGGTGCACCTTCAGCGCCGGCGTGGTGGAAATGCAAGAGGACTCCGACAGCCTGATGATGGCCAGCCAGGCCGACGAGGCGCTGTACCGCGCCAAAGGTGCCGGACGCAATCGTGTACAGACCGCGTACGGATCAAAGCAAAGTGCCACTTTTTCATCGGAATCCACCGATTCGGTCATAACCCTGTAACAGAACCGCAATAAATTCAGGCGCTTACCATTTCTGCCGTTGGTAGCCGTCATGCGCCTGAAGTTGCTCACCAATCTCAACACTCTGCTGCTGGTCGCCGTCTGCGTGGCCCTCGGCGCGACGCTGTGGTGGTCGCAAAAAGCCCTGGAGCGTCCGTACCTGTTGATGGAGCGCTACCTGGGCCTGTCGCAGCAATTTCAGAATGATGTGGCGCGCAATGTCGAGGATTACCTCGCCAGCGGCGACGCCCTGCGCCTGAGCAGCGCCAGCCAGGCCATCGACGGCTTGCAGAAGGAACTCGGCGAACTGCCACCGGCACTGGCCGAGACCCTGCGCCCAAGCCTGTCGAGCCTCGAAGATTTCAGCAAAACCGACCTGCTCGCAGCCGGCAAACTGGCCGGTGATCCGCAAGCACTGCTGTTGCAGGCCGAACGCGAACTGAGCGCCAGCCTCGATCAGCTCAGCACCTACGCCAATGGCAACGCGACGTACCTGACCCCCCTGCTCACCGCCTCGCAGCATCTGGGCAAGCTGTCGCTGGCCCGCGACAAACTGGTCAGCAGCGGCCGCAGTGAACTGGCCGCCGACGTCGAGCGCGAGGTCAGCAACATCCGCGCTCAGGCGCAGGTGATCGATGCCCTGCCCCTGCTCGGCGTGGTCGCCAAGAACGAATCCGGCAGCGATGATTTCGCCGCCATGATGGGCATCGAAAGCAACGAAAAAGCCGCCGCCGAAGACGCTGGTGTCAGCCTCAAGCGTGAACTCAACAGCCTGCTGGGGCGCTATCCGGCGGAGCTGGAACGCACCCGCGAGCAGATCCAGAAACGCACCGACCTGAGCACCGCCACCCACCTGAAGATCGCCGCCGTGCAGCAGGCCATCGCCGGCCTCGAACCAGTGGTGCGCGCGCAGCACGGGCAGATCCAGGGCGAAGTGCGCCTGATGCAAGGCGTGATGATCGGCCTGATTCTGTTGATCGCCCTTCTGATCGACACCCTGCAGCGGCGCCTCGCCCGCACCCTGACCAACCTCGCCCCGGCGCTGTCGACTTGGGCCGAGGGCGACTTCAGCAACGACATTCACTTGGGCAAGACCAACCGCGAGCTGCACGACATCGAAGCGTCGCTCAATCGCTTGCGCGCCTATCTGGTGGATCTGGTCGGCACGATTCGCGGCAATGCCGAACAAGTCGCCGGCAGCAGCCGTACCCTCGCCGAACTGAGCAACGAGCTGCACAGCGGCGCCGAACATCAGGCCGGCGATACCGCGTTGATCCGCGACTCCCTCGGCGAACTGGAGGCGACCATTCAGCAAGTGGCCGGTGATGCGCGCCAGGCCGCGGACGCCAGCCGCCATGCAGGGCTGGCGGTCGAACATGGACAGACCGTGATCGGCCAGAGCCTCACCGGGCTGCACGCACTGGTCGGCGAGGTGCAAGGCAACGCGCAAATGATCGAGCACCTGGCCGAAGAGTCGGCGACCATTGGTGGCGTGCTGACGGTGATCCGTTCGATTGCCGACCAGACCAACCTGCTGGCCCTGAACGCAGCGATCGAAGCGGCGCGGGCCGGGGAAATGGGTCGTGGTTTTGCGGTGGTGGCCGAAGAGGTGCGCTCACTGGCGCAACGCACGGCCGGCGCAACGGCGGAAATCCAGACGCTGATCGCCGGCCTGCAAACCGCCGCCCGACAATCGGTCGAAGGCATGCGCGCGCAGGTCGAACACGCCGAAGCCACGGCCAATCAGGCGCAGGCGGCGGACGGCGCGCTGGATAAAATCGTCGGTGCGATCCAGACCATTTCCGACACGGCGATCCGCATCGCCGATATCACCGCCCAGCAGAGCGGCGCGGTCAGCGAGATCCGTGACCACAGCGAGCGGATTCATCAATTGGGCGGGGATAACCTGCTACGCATCGGCGAAGGCCGCGAACAGGGCGAGAACCTGCTGGTATTGGGCGGACAACTGCATACTGCGGTGCAGGCCTTCCGCGTCTGACAGACCGCTATCGCGAGCAGGCTCACTCCTACAAGGGAACGCATTCCAACTGTAGGAGTGAGCCTGCTCGCGATAGCGTCATTCGCATCAGCGCAAATCTTGCGGAATGACCGGATCAAATTACTCAGTCACAAATTTCGCGTAAACATCGGTCATCGTGCTGGCTATTGCAGAGAACTGGACAGTCACAAAGTCTTTGCGGCATAGTCGCCGGGTTCTGACGACTGCTCATTCATAACAAGGAACACGCAGATGGCAACCCTACTGGTGCTGCACGGCCCCAACCTGAACCTGCTCGGCACCCGCGAACCCGGCACCTACGGTTCAACGACCCTGGCGCAGATCAATCAGGATCTGGAGCGCCGCGCCCGTGAAGCCGGCCATCATCTGCTGCACCTGCAAAGCAACGCCGAGTACGAATTGATCGACCGCATCCATGCCGCTCGCGGCGAAGGTGTCGATTTCATTCTGATCAATCCAGCAGCTTTTACGCACACAAGCGTCGCATTACGTGACGCGCTGCTGGGAGTGAGCATCCCATTCATCGAAGTGCATTTGTCCAACGTGCACAAGCGCGAACCTTTCCGCCATCACTCTTACTTCTCCGATGTAGCGGTGGGAGTGATCTGCGGCCTTGGCGCCAGCGGTTACCGACTGGCCCTGGAGGCCGCACTAGAGCAGCTTGAAACACAGGCAACAGCTTGAACCACAAGCGTTAAACGCCCCTGACCGACCCTTGGGAGTTGATGATTCATGGATATCCGTAAAGTTAAGAAACTGATCGAATTGCTGGAAGAGTCCGGCATCGACGAGCTCGAGATCAAGGAAGGCGAAGAGTCCGTACGTATCAGCCGTCACAGCAAGACCCCGGCTCAGCAGTACTACGCTCCGGCGCCGATGCAGGCTCCGGCCGCTGCGCCTGCCGCCGCTGCCGCTCCAGTGGCTGCCGCCGCTCCGGCTGCCGCTGCTGCTCCAGCACTGAACGGCACCGTGGCCCGCTCGCCAATGGTAGGCACCTTCTACCGTAAATCTTCGCCAACCTCGCCAGCCTTCGTTGAAGTCGGCCAGACCGTGAAGAAAGGCGACACCCTGTGCATCGTCGAAGCCATGAAGATGATGAACCACATCGAAGCTGAAACCAGCGGTGTGATCGAATCCATCCTCGTCGAAGACGGCCAGCCGGTTGAGTACGACCAACCGCTGTTCACCATCGTTTGAACTGCGGAGAGCCTTTGATGACTGCGAAGTTGGAAAAAGTTCTGATCGCTAACCGCGGTGAGATCGCCCTGCGGATTCTGCGTGCCTGCAAAGAGATGGGCATCAAGACCGTCGCCGTTTACTCCAAGGCCGACAAAGAGCTGATGCACCTGGGTCTGGCAGACGAATCCGTCTGCATCGGCCCGGCTTCTGCCGCTCAGTCCTACCTGCACATCCCGGCCATCATCGCTGCCGCTGAAGTGACTGGCGCCACCGCCATTCACCCAGGCTACGGTTTCCTCGCGGAAAACGCCGATTTCGCCGAGCAGGTCGAGAACTCCGGCTTCGCCTTCATCGGCCCGAAAGCCGACACCATTCGCCTGATGGGCGACAAGGTATCGGCCAAGCACGCGATGATCGAAGCCGGCGTGCCAACCGTTCCAGGTTCCGACGGCCCACTGCCGGAAGACGAAGAAACGGCGCTGCGCATCGGTCGTGAAGTCGGCTACCCGGTGATCATCAAGGCCGCTGGCGGCGGTGGTGGTCGCGGCATGCGCGTGGTGCACAAGGAAGAAGACCTGATCGCCTCGGCGAAACTGACCCGCTCCGAAGCTGGCGCGGCGTTCGGCAACCCGATGGTCTATCTGGAAAAATTCCTGACCAACCCGCGTCACGTCGAAGTTCAGGTGCTGTCCGACGGCCAGGGTCACGCCATCCATCTGGGCGACCGCGATTGCTCGCTGCAACGCCGTCACCAGAAGGTTCTCGAAGAAGCGCCGGCACCGGGCATCGACGAGCAGGCGCGCCAGGAAGTTCTGGCTCGCTGCGTCAAGGCGTGCATCGATATCGGTTACCGTGGCGCCGGCACGTTCGAGTTCCTGTACGAGAACGGTCGTTTCTACTTCATCGAAATGAACACCCGTGTTCAGGTGGAGCATCCGGTTTCGGAAATGGTCACCGGTATCGACATCGTCAAGGAGATGCTCAGCATCGCCGCTGGCAACAAGCTGTCGTTCACGCAGGATGACGTGGTTATCCGCGGTCACTCGCTGGAGTGCCGGATCAACGCTGAAGACCCGAAAACCTTCATGCCGAGCCCGGGCACGGTCAAGCATTTCCACGCCCCAGGCGGCAACGGCGTTCGCGTCGATTCGCACCTGTACAGCGGTTATGCGGTTCCGCCGAACTACGACTCGCTGATCGGCAAGCTGATCACTTACGGCGCCACCCGCGACGAAGCCATGGCGCGCATGCGCAATGCCCTGGACGAAATCGTGGTGGACGGGATCAAGACCAACATCCCGCTGCACCGTGATCTGACCCGCGACGAAGGCTTCTGCAAAGGGGGCGTGAACATTCACTACCTCGAGCACAAGCTGGCTGGCGAGAAGCACTAAGCTTCAGCCCGCACCTGACAAAGCCGCCTTCGGGCGGCTTTGTTGTTTCTGCAGGTTTCATAAAACCCTGTGGGAGCGGGCTTGCTCGCGAATGCGGTGTATCAGATACCTTTATTGTGTCTGGCACAGCGCTTTCGCGAGCAAGCCCGCTCCCACAGGGTGAAATGCAGCTCCCACAAAACCTGCGCGCTCGCGTAAACTTGCGCGCTTCTCGCTGGCCGCTAGGCTGCAATCATATTTTTTCAAAGGTGCCCGCCATGCCTTGGCTGCAAGTACGTCTCGCCATCAGCCCGGAACAAGCCGAAACCTACGAAGACGCTTTCCTTGAAGTCGGCGCCGTTTCGGTGACCTTCATGGACGCCGAAGATCAGCCGATCTTCGAGCCGGAACTCAACACCACCCCACTGTGGGCGCACACGCACCTGCTGGCCCTGTTCGAGGGTGGCACCGAGCCTGCGCCGGTACTCGCGCATCTGGAACTGCTGACCGGCAGCCCGCTGCCCGAGCATCACAGCGAAGTCATCGAAGACCAGGACTGGGAACGCAGCTGGATGGACGGTTTCCAGCCAATGCGTTTCGGTCAGCGCCTGTGGATCGTGCCGAGCTGGCACGCCGCGCCCGAGCCTGATGCGGTCAACCTGCTGCTGGATCCGGGCCTGGCGTTCGGCACCGGCACCCACCCGACCACCGCCCTGTGCCTGGAATGGCTCGACGGCCAGGACCTGAAGGACTGCAACGTGCTGGACTTCGGCTGCGGCTCGGGGATTCTGGCGATTGCCGCCCTGCTGCTCGGCGCGAAAGAAGCGGTCGGCACCGACATCGACGTGCAGGCGCTGGAGGCCTCGCGCGACAACGCCGGGCGCAACAACATCGCCGATGAGCTGTTCCCGCTGTACCTGCCGGAAGATCTGCCGCAGGTCAAAGCCGACGTGCTGGTCGCCAATATTCTGGCCGGCCCGCTGGTTTCCCTGGCGCCGCAGCTGTCCGGCCTGGTGAAAAGCGGCGGTCGTCTGGCGCTGTCGGGCATCCTCGCCGAACAAGGTGAAGAAGTCGCCGCCGCCTATGCGCAGGACTTTGATCTGGACCCGATCGCCAATCGCGATGGCTGGGTGCGTATCACCGGCCGCCGGCGCTAGAATGACCGACTGCATAATCCGGATCGCCGCATGACTGACAGTTTCGTCACCCAGTGCCCGCATTGCCAAACCAGCTTCCGCGTCAGCCATGCTCAATTGAGCGTGGCCCGCGGGGTGGTTCGCTGTGGCGCCTGCCTGCAAGTGTTCAATGCCGCCAAACAGCTGCTGGAACAACACGCCGGCAAGGACGCGGTCACCCCGGTGGCACCGGCCATGGTCGAGCCAGTACCGTCTCAGCCGGTGGTCAGCGAGCCGCCGCCGGTGGTCGAAGCGCCCGTCAACGACGAACCACCCGCGCCGCGCGCCATCAGCCAGAAGCAATGGAGCGCCAACGAGCTGGACCTGGACAGCCTCGACCTCGACGAAGAACTCGCCCGGCTCGAACAACGGGAAATCCAGCCGACCACCGAATTCGGTCGTCAGCGCGAAGAGTCTCTGAGCGCCCGCCGCGACAGCCACGAAAGCGATGAAACGGAGTGGCGCGACAGCCTGTTCAGCGCACGCGACGATGAGCGTCTGCCCGAGCCCGAAGCTGCAGCCGAGCCTGAGATCGTCGAAGCCGAACCACTGAAAACCACGCGCACCGAGCCTTCGTTGTCGCTGGAGCCGGTGGATCTGGACGACGAACCGCCGATCCCGCAACTGCGCCTGCACGACCCGATCGATCCGAATGCCCGCCGCGAACGCCTGTCCGCCGCCATAGAGCCGGACGATGACGACTTGCCATCGGTCGCACCGCTGCGCAAAAAGCGTGAGCGTGCCGAACCCGGCGTACGCGCTGAAGTGCTGCAGGACCTGACCGACGACCCGCTGCAACTGGACTGGCAGAAACGCCGTTCGCCCTGGGGCCGACGCCTGCTCTGGGGCTTGCTGGTGCTGTTGGCCGCCGCCGGTCTGGCCGGCCAGTACATCGCCTATCATTTCGATGAACTGGCGCGGCAGGATCAGTACCGCCCATGGTTCCAGCAGTTCTGTCCGCAGATCGGCTGCTCGGTGCCGTCCAAGGTCGACATCGGCAAAATCAAAAGCAGCAATCTGGTGGTGCGCAGCCATCCGGAGTTCAGCGGGGCGCTGGTGGTGGATGCGATCATCTACAACCGCGCGACGTTCTCCCAGCCGTTTCCGCTGCTGGAACTGCGTTTCGCCGACCTCAACGGTCATCTGATCGCCAGTCGTCGCTTCAAACCCGGCGAATACCTCAACGGCGACCTTGAAGGCATGGCGGAAATGCCGCCGCAAACGCCAATCCACATCGCGCTGGATATTCTCGATCCAGGCCCCAAAGCGGTGAATTACAGCCTGAGTTTCCACTCGCCCGAGTGAATCGCTTCATCGCTTCAGGTTTGACGGCAGTTTTCTGACTTCGTCCGCGGCAACCAAACCGCTGGCAATAACAGAATAACTGTTCAGATTTTGTTCAATTCAGCCTTTATCCAGTCATCGAGAGCGGGTATCATGCCAACCCTTTTTCGAACTCTCATGATCCGGCCCCACTTCAGGGAAGTCCTATGTCGGCGGTACGCATCGGCCCATATACATTGCAGAACGGTTTGATTCTCGCCCCGATGGCGGGCGTCACCGACCAGCCCTTTCGTCAGCTGTGCAAGCGTCTGGGCGCAGGGCTTGTAGTCTCGGAAATGGTCACCAGTGACATGAGCCTGTGGAACACCCGCAAGTCGCGCATGCGCATGATCCACGAAGGCGATCCCGAGCCACGCTCGGTGCAGATTGCCGGTGGCGATGCGCAGATGCTGGCGGATGCGGCACGGGCCAACGTCGAACTGGGCGCGCAGATTATTGATATCAACATGGGTTGCCCGGCAAAGAAGGTCTGCAACAAGGCCGCCGGCTCCGCGCTATTGAAAGACGAAGCACTGGTTACCGAGATCCTGCAGGCCGTGGTCGCTGCAGTGGATGTGCCGGTGACCCTGAAGATCCGCACCGGATGGGATCGCGACAACAAGAACGGCCTGACCGTGGCGAAGATCGCCGAGCAGGCCGGGATCACCGCGCTGGCAGTGCATGGCCGCACTCGCGCCGATCTGTACACCGGCGAAGCCGAGTACGACACAATTGCCGCGATCAAGCAGGCGGTGTCGATGCCGGTGTTTGCCAATGGCGATATCGATTCGCCGGAAAAGGCCCGTTACGTGCTCGACGCGACCGGTGCCGATGGCCTGCTGATAGGCCGGGCTGCCCAGGGGCGGCCATGGATTTTTCGCGAGATCGAACACTTCCTGCGTACCGGCGAGAAATTGCCGGCGCCGGAGCTGAGCGAAGTGGAACGCATCCTGCTGGAGCATCTGGCCGCACTTCACGCCTTCTATGGGGATGTGATGGGTGTCCGTATTGCCCGCAAGCATGTGGGCTGGTATCTCGCAACCTTGCCGGGCGCCAGGGAGTTTCGCGCCCACTTCAATCGTTTGGATGGTACGGAAACACAATGCGCCAACGTTCGGGAGTTTTTCGCCGAGCGTTACAAGAGCCTGACAGGGGACGAAGAAGGGGTGGCCGCATGACGATGATGACCGAGACTTTAGTGAGTGGAACAGCACCCGTGAGCGACAACGTGAATTTGAAACAGCACCTCAATACCCCGAGCGAAGAAGGTCAGACCCTTCGCGGGAGTGTCGAGAAGGCGCTGCACAATTATTTCGCCCACCTTGAGGGCGCGTCCGTCACGGATGTGTACAACCTGGTGCTCTCCGAAGTCGAGGCTCCCCTGCTCGAAAGCGTGATGAACTACGTCAAGGGCAACCAGACCAAGGCCAGTGAGCTGCTGGGACTCAACCGCGGCACACTGCGCAAGAAACTCAAGCAGTACGATCTGCTGTAAGCATTCAATCAAACCAGAAAGGCGCCCGCGTAAAACCGGTCGCCTTTTTTGCTGACTTCCTTTGCTTTTGATGGAAATTGAGATGACCGACCAGACTACCCGCCTGCCGATCCGCCGCGCCTTGATCAGCGTTTCCGACAAGACCGGGATCCTCGAATTCGCCAAGGAGCTTGAAGCCCTCGGCGTCGAGATCCTCTCCACCGGCGGAACGTTCAAGCTGCTGCGCGACAACGGTGTTGCCGCAGTGGAAGTCGCGGATTACACCGGTTTCGCGGAAATGATGGACGGTCGGGTGAAAACCCTGCACCCGAAAATCCACGGCGGGATCCTCGGTCGTCGCGGTATCGACGACGCGATCATGAACGAGCACGGCATCAAGCCGATCGACCTGGTTGCGGTCAACCTGTACCCGTTCGAAGCCACCATCAACAAGCCAGGCTGCGACCTGCCGACAGCTATCGAGAACATCGACATCGGCGGCCCGACCATGGTCCGTTCGGCAGCGAAAAACCATAAAGACGTGGCGATCGTGGTGAATGCCAGCGATTACGCCAACGTTCTGCAAAACCTCAAGGCCGGCGGCCTGACCTACGCTCAGCGTTTCGACCTGATGCTCAAGGCCTTCGAACACACCGCTGCCTACGACGGCATGATCGCCAACTACATGGGCACCGTGAATCAGGCTGCCGACGTGCTGAGCACCGAAGGCCGCAGCGAATTCCCGCGTACCTTCAACAGCCAGTTCATCAAGGCTCAGGAAATGCGCTACGGCGAGAACCCGCACCAGAGCGCGGCGTTCTACGTGGAAGCCAAGCCTGCTGAAGTCGGCATCGCCACCGCGACCCAACTGCAAGGCAAAGAGCTGTCTTACAACAACGTGGCCGACACCGACGCCGCGCTGGAATGCGTGAAGAGCTTCGTCAAGCCGGCCTGCGTGATCGTCAAGCACGCCAACCCGTGCGGCGTGGCCGTGAGCCCGGACGCCGAGGGCGGCATCCGCCAGGCCTACGAACTGGCCTACGCCACCGACACCGAGTCGGCCTTCGGCGGCATCATCGCCTTCAACCGTGAACTGGATGCCGAGACCGCCAAGGCGATCGTCGAGCGTCAGTTCGTGGAAGTGATCATCGCGCCAAGCGTCAGCGCAGAAGCTCGCGCTGTTGTGGCGGCCAAAGCCAACGTGCGCCTGCTGGCCTGCGGCGAGTGGTCGGCGGATCGCATTCCGGCCTGGGACTACAAGCGCGTCAACGGTGGCCTGCTGGTGCAGAGCCGCGACATCGGCATGATCGGCGCCGACGACCTGAAAGTGGTGACCCAGCGTGCACCGACCGAACAGGAAATCCACGACCTGATCTTTGCCTGGAAAGTGGCCAAGTTCGTCAAATCCAACGCCATCGTCTACGCCAAGAACCGTCAGACCATCGGTGTCGGCGCTGGCCAGATGAGCCGCGTAAACTCGGCACGTATCGCCGCGATCAAGGCTGAACACGCCGGTCTGCAAGTGCAGGGCGCGGTGATGGCATCGGACGCGTTCTTTCCGTTCCGCGACGGCATCGACAACGCAGCCAAGGTCGGCATCACTGCGGTGATCCAGCCAGGCGGCTCGATGCGTGATGCTGAAGTGATTGCCGCCGCTGACGAGGCTGGCATCGCCATGGTGTTCACCGGCATGCGCCACTTCCGTCACTGATTCAACTCGATACAAATGTGGGAGCGGGCTTGCTCGCGAATGCAATCTGTCAGCGACAACTGTTTCGACTGACACACCGCTTTCGCGAGCAAGCCCGCTCCCACAGAAAAGCAGCCCAGTGCTGCCTCCAGAATTAGCGTCATCCGAGGTTTTTGAAATGAATGTTTTGATCATTGGCAGCGGTGGCCGTGAACACGCCCTGGCCTGGAAAGTGGCTCAGGATCCGCGCGTGCAGAAGGTTTTCGTCGCGCCGGGCAACGCCGGGACCGCGATTGAAGCCAAGTGCGAGAACGTCGCCATCGACGTGCTGGCCCTTGAGCAACTGGCCGACTTTGCCGAGAAAAACGTTTCCCTGACCATCGTCGGCCCGGAAGTGCCGCTGGTGGCTGGCGTGGTCGATCTGTTCCGCTCCCGTGGCCTGGACTGCTTCGGCCCGACCGCCGGTGCTGCGCAACTGGAAGGCTCGAAAGCCTTCACCAAGGATTTCCTCGCGCGCCACAAGATCCCGACCGCCGACTACCAGAACTTCACCGAGATCGAGCCGGCCCTGGCTTATCTGCGTGAAAAAGGCGCACCGATCGTGATCAAGGCCGATGGCCTGGCCGCCGGTAAAGGCGTGATCGTTGCCATGACCCTGGCCGAAGCCGAAGACGCCGTGCGTGACATGCTCGCCGGCAACGCGTTCGGTGATGCCGGTTCGCGCGTGGTGATCGAAGAATTCCTCGACGGCGAAGAAGCCTCGTTCATCGTCATGGTCGACGGCAAGAACGTACTGCCGATGGCGACCAGCCAGGACCACAAACGTGTTGGCGACGGTGACAGCGGCCCGAACACTGGCGGCATGGGTGCCTACTCCCCTGCCCCGGTGGTCACCGCCGACGTGCACCAGCGCGTGATGGACCAGGTGATCTGGCCGACCGTGCGTGGCATGGCCGAAGAAGGCAACGTCTACACCGGTTTCCTGTACGCCGGTCTGATGATCGACAAGGCCGGTAACCCGAAAGTCATCGAATTCAACTGCCGCTTCGGTGACCCGGAGACCCAACCGGTGATGCTGCGTCTGCAGTCGAGCCTGGTGCTGCTGGTCGAAGCCGCTCTGGCGCAAGCGCTGGACAAGGTTGAAGCACAGTGGGATCCACGTCCGAGCGTCGGCATCGTGCTGGCCGCCGGCGGCTACCCGGGCGACTACGCCAAGGGTGCAGCGATCAACGGTCTGGACGCAGCCGCAGGCCTGGAAGGCAAAGTCTTCCACGCCGGGACTGCGCTCAAAGATGGCAACGTGGTGACGGCCGGTGGTCGCGTACTCTGCGCCACCGCCATGGGCGCCAGCGTCAGCGAAGCGCAGCAGCAAGCCTACAAGCTGGCCGCCGCCATCGACTGGGAAGGCTGCTTCTACCGCAAGGACATTGGCTACCGCGCCATTGCCCGTGAACGTGGCGAAACCCAGGAATAAGCTGTCCTTCAAGTCCGGCGCGGGATGCAGTCCCTCGCCGGGCTGTTCCGCCGCCGCGCATCGTTATATTCTGGCATCAACCTACGAAGGGATTTCGCCGTGCGCTGGCTCAGGATTGCCATAAGCTTCACCGTCACGCTGCTGACCTTGCTCTGCATGCTTCCGGCCCAGGCCGCGCAAGGCAGTGGCTGGTCGGTATTGCTTGACGATCAGGGCAATCTGCAACTGAGCGACATCCGCTCGGCTCGCTACACCAATCAATTCAGCCCTATCGAACTTGATCGCCTCACGGCGGCCGAGCCCGATGGCGCACTGTGGCTGCGCTTCAAACTGGCGCCGGGCAAGCACGAGCAAGTGCTGCGAATCTTCGCCCCCGACCTGTCCAACCTCAGCCTTTACGTGCTGGACGGCGACAAGCTGATCGAGCAACGCACCTCCGGCACCCATCAGCCACAGGTCGAACGGCCACTGCCGAGCAGCGATTTCCTGCTGCCGCTGCCGCAAAGCGACAAGTCCCTCGACGTCTATCTGCGGATGGTTTCCGACCATCAGCTACGCCCGCACATCGCCCTGCAATCGGCGGTGCTGAGTGCCGCCAACCAGAACCAGACGCTGATATTCGGTCTGCTGTTCGGCTGCCTCGGCATGTTGCTGCTGCACAACCTCGTGCGCTACGCCTACTCCCGTTCGCGCAGCAGCCTGTGGCTGGCGGTCTGCGAAGGCCTGCTGGGCCTGAGCCTGTTGCTGTTGCTCAACCTCGCCGGCCCGTGGCTGCCGAACTGGCATGCGATCCAGACCCCGGGCGCGTATCTGGCCCTGCTGCTGACCGCCCCGGCCGGGCTGATGTTCGCCCTGCGTTTCTTCGCCCCGCTCGGCCCGCACCCGCTGAACAAACTGTTGCTGGGCGACATTCTGTTCATCGTGATCTGCAGCCTGCTGCTGTTGTTCGTCAACACCCTGCCGCTGAACATCATCACTTACGCGCTGGTGGCCCTGGCCGGTCTGAGCATGTTGCTGGTCGGCTTCTATCACTGGCAGAAGGGCTACCGTCCGGCGCGGCTGTTCGTTGCCGGGATGGTGGTGTTCAACATCGGCACGCTGATCATTCTGCCGGCGTTGCTGGGGCTGACCCTGGTGTCGCCGCAAGGCCTGATCATGACCCTGATGGCGTTTATCTGCATCAGTGGCCTGCTGATGAGCATCGCCTTGGGTGAACGTCAGCGCAGCATCACCGAAAGCCGTTTCAGCATCAGCCGCGACCTCGCCGCCAGCAACGCCGAGATCAACGCCAAGGCCGAATTCCTCGCCAAGATCAGCCACGAAATCCGCACCCCGATGAACGGCGTGCTGGGCATGACCGAGCTGTTGCTGGGCACGCCGCTGTCGGTCAAGCAACGCGACTACGTGCAAACCATCCACAGCGCCGGCAACGAACTGCTGACGTTGATCAACGAGATTCTCGACATCTCCAAACTCGAGTCCGGGCAGATCGAGCTGGACGATGTGCAGTTCGACCTCAACGCGCTGATCGACGATTGCCTGAGCATCTACCGCGCCAAGGCCGAACAGCAGAACGTCGAGCTGATCAGTTTCATCCAGCCGCAGGTGCCGCGGGTGATCAGCGGCGATCCGACCCGCTTGCGCCAGACGTTGCTGAGCCTGCTGGAAAATGCCCTGAAGAAAACCGACGAAGGCGAAGTGCTGATCGTCGTTGCCCTTGACGAGCGCAGCGTCAAACCGCGCCTGCGCATCGCCGTGCAGGACAGCGGCCAGCCGATGGAGCCGGAAGAGCGCGAGGCGCTGCTGCACGCCGAACTGCACAGCAAGCATTTCCTCTCGGCCAACCGTCTGGGCGGCAACCTCGGGTTGGTGATCGCGCGACAGCTGATTCGCCTGATGCACGGCGAGTTCGGCATCAAGAGCGGCGCCAATCAGGGCAGCACGCTGTGGCTGACTCTGCCGCTGGACCCGGATCGCCTCGAACACCCGACCTCCGACCTCGACGGCCCGCTGCAAGGTGCGCGGGTACTGGTGGTGGACGACAACGACACCTGCCGCAAGGTGCTGGTGCAGCAATGCAGTGCCTGGGGCCTGAACGTCAGCGCCGTGCCGTCGGGCAAGGAAGCGCTGGCGTTGCTGCGCACCAAGGCGCACCTGCGTGACTACTTCGATGTGGTGCTGCTGGATCAGAACATGCCCGGCATGACCGGCATGCAACTGGCGGCCAAGATCAAGGAAGACCCGAGCCTCAACCACGACATTCTGTTGATCATGCTCACCGGCATCAGCAATGCGCCGAGCAAGATCATCGCGCGCAACTCGGGGATCAAGCGCATCCTCGCCAAACCGGTGGCCGGCTATACGCTCAAGACCACGCTGGCCGACGAATTGAATCAGCGCAACAAGGGTCAGGTGGTGTTCCAGCCGCAAGTGGTTACCCCCGCCACAGCAGCCAAGGTGCCGAGCGATTTCCGCATTCTGGTCGCCGAAGACAACACCATTTCCACCAAAGTGATTCGCGGCATGCTCGGCAAGCTCAACCTGCAACCGGACACCGCCAGCAACGGCGAAGAAGCCCTGCAAGCGATGAAGGCCCAGCGTTACGACCTGGTGTTGATGGACTGCGAAATGCCGATCCTCGATGGCTTCTCGGCAACCCAGCAACTGCGTGCGTGGGAAGTCAGCAATCAGCGCATCCGCACGCCAATCGTTGCGCTGACCGCGCACATCCTCGCCGAACACAAGGAACGTGCGCGTCAGGCCGGGATGGACGGGCACATGGCCAAACCGGTGGAGCTGTCGCAACTGCGCGAGCTGATCGAACATTGGGTCGCCCAGCGCGATCAGCAGAACCGCACGGCCTCGACCTTCTGAGCAGGCCTGCCCGGTTGCGCCTCAATCGGCTGCGCAAAGCTGCCTGACTGCCCCTTCGTCGGGCAACGTCAACCGCACAACGTTGTCCTTCAACCTGTCCCTGATTTTCAGAGCAACGGCGGCGCGTGCCGGAGCATAGAGGGTCTCAGACAAGTAGGCGCCGGCGTAACGCATGCATACGTCGCCGCGCACATCCTCGGCCTGAAACAGCTCGGCCAGGGGGTTGCCGCCAAGCACCCGATCAGTCGCAAGCTCAAGATAGACACTGGTCAAGGAGGTCGGCGTGTTCGCGACGACCACCAGCAGGCGCACAGCCGTGGCGGACGCAAGCCCATCTCCGGACTCGGACGCCAGGATGCTCTTCTGGATGTGCCTGCGCAGCAAACCCATGGCCGGCTCGGTGCCGGACAGGCCTGCCAGACGTCGCAGCGCTACAGATGCAGCGCCACTGTTATCCACAGCGTCGCTGAACATCGCGGTGAGGACCCAATCACCAAGCGACTCGACGTTATCCTTTTCGATGGACCATTGCCGTCGAGCTCTGGAGTGGCGCAGCCAATAGTTATCCAGCAACTGCACATACGCGCCATACCAGTCGATCTCTGCCGTCTTTTCGATTTTTTTATTGGCCGCCAATTGCGCCAGCAACAGGCACTCGATCAAATCGTCATAGGGCGCCAGCTCCTCCGTTACCGGAACCAGCACAACGGCGCCGCCAACAATCAATACTGAATATTCGTCATTCATATCATTGCTCCCGATAACAAAAAAGGCAGCCGAAACCGGCTGCCTTTTTTTGATCAATCAAATTTCAATATCGACAATCTTTTCACTGTGAACGATGAGTTTATTTTTAATAGTTTCACGAACCGAGTCCGCTTTTAATGTGTTTTTGACAAATACCGTTTCGCCTCGATACAGGTTTACATTACGCACATCGACGTCGACGAACAGCACTTTGGTAGAAGTATTCCTGCGCTGGAAACGCACGGTGCCGAGGGCCATGATCGATTCGCCATCGACTTCAACACATGCACCTGCGGAGATTCCGCCAACACCGTGTTGCAGCAGATTGCGCTCATAAGCCGTCAGTGCGGCAGTATCACGCTTCTGCAGGGCCGAGATCGCATCTCCCGCCACCTTGAGCATCAATGCACTGGCCGGGCCTGGCAGCGCAGCGCCGGCAACCACGGAACCGAGGATTTCCAGTACCAGTTTGTCCATACGCACGCTGGTGCCCTCGACATCCAGGTTGCTGTAATACTTTCTGACAGGTGTCCAGCCTGCCTGGGTCATCACCTCGCGAAAGCGCAGATACCACTCTTTACCCTGCTCTTCGGCCGGGTACTGTTTGTTTGCTGCGAGCGTCGCGAAGAGGAAAGCGTTTGCCGCATCACGTTGGTTTTGGAGACTCATCTTGCCCACAAAGCCCATCGTCCCTTCACCTACAACAGCCCCCTTGGACGGTGCTTCTACGTCGTCCCCTATACCCATCAGGGCGTGAGGACGAATAACCAACTGGTCGTCGATCTCACACTCTTCAATCGCTTTAACACAAGAAGCAATATAACTTTCGCGAACAGCTTGATTATGCACAATAAAATCCTTATTAATCATCAGACAAGTTCCTCTTGAACTTGCGACCAAACAATAACCAAACAAACATACAACCACAAACCCGATTCTGTAACATCATATCCAAACAACAAAAACAACTAACAAAAAAGAACAACACAACAATCAAAATAAAGTCCGAAAAAAATGAACTGCCGTGCGCAGCATCTTCTGCGCACACAAGCAACTAAGCGACTGATAGACTCGCTGCCACCCCTCTCCGGATGCGAGCCGCCCTCATGCTCCACGTGTTATTCAGCGTTTACCTGAAGATGCTGGTGCTCTACAGCCCGTTCTTCGTGTTGTCCTGCTTCATCAGCCTGACCCGTGGCTACTCGCGCAAGGAACAGCGGCGCCTCGCCTGGAAAGTGGCGATTGCCACGCTGGTCTCCAGCGTCCTGCTGTATCTGTTCGGACGGGTGATTTTCGACGTGTTCGGGATCACTGCGGACGCGTTCCGCATCGGTGCCGGCAGCGTGCTGTTCATCTCGGCGCTGGGCATGGCCCAGGGCAAACCGGTGGTGCAAAGTGACAACGTGCAGCAGGATGTGACCATCGTCCCGCTGACCATTCCGTTGACGGTCGGCCCGGGCACCATCGGCGCCCTGCTGGTGATGGGCGTCAGCCAGCCGCACTGGGACGACAAACTGACCGCGATCATGAGTATTACCCTGGCCAGCTTCACCGTCGGGGTAGTGCTGTACCTGTCCAATCACATCGAGCGCATCCTCGGCGATCAAGGCTTGCAGATCGTCAGCCGCCTGATGGGACTGTTCGTCTGCGCGCTGGCGGCGCAGATCATCTTCACCGGGGTAAAGGGTTACCTGGTTTCCTGAAGATCGGTAAAAAGGCCTGCGCAGTGAGCTGCGCAGGCCTTTTCAGTTACAGCGGTGCGTCACGCCGGCACGGCGTCGAGCAATCGTTCAAGTGTGACACTGCCGTCGGCGTCTGCGCGGTCACGCAGCCACTGCACCAGGCTCGACACCGGATAGGAGCGACCGCCCTCGAATCCGAGGAACACCTCGCCACGCATCGCCGGATCACTCGAACACACATCACGCAGGATCAGGCTGTGCTGGCGGTCCGGGTCGACGATGAGCAAATGCTCCCCGACCTGCGACAGTTGCAGTTGCTGCGGCGCATCCAGCTGCCAGATCAACTTGCCGGGAATCGCCGGCACCTCGCCCAGACGGTGGCGGCAATCGACGATCACCGAATCCAGACGCAACCAGCAGGCCTTCGACAGGTGACAGGTCACATCACCCTGCCCCAAGCGCAGAACCAGGCAGCGCACGTCATCGGCAATCAGCGGCAACAGGTCCTCGACCTTGTTCTGCGCCTCGACCACCAAGACCTCGGCGTCACGCTGCACATACTCGAAAGGGCCGATACTCTGGTGGCCAGGGTAGACAACCACCCGCTGCGCCTGGCGCTCGTGCAACAACACATGGCGGTGGCGAGTGCCGAGCAATTCGCAATCCTGTGGCAGATTCTGGTCCGCCACGCGGATCAACCGCGCATTCGCCACGTCGTACCATTGCAGGCTGCCGGAGCCGGATTCCACGGCGATGAACGGCTCATGCTCGGCGGTCTCGAGCAAGCCCTGCAGTGCAGCCAGCCATTGTTCGCCGTGCTCGCGGACCCAGCGCTGTTCGACGCCAATGATTCGCTCCGCTTCCTCAGACCGCAACAGGAGTGACACGCCGTTGACCGTAGTCCCGCGCAGCCCGCCGCCATCACCGGTCACACGGCTGAATCGCCAGTCCTCCCACTCGGCCTGCGGCGCCGGCAGCAGGGCGGCCGACAACAGTTGTGCGCCGCTGCCGAAGGCCTGCTCAAGCAGCAGATGGTCAAAGAACACCTGCCTGCAGATCGCGCCGCTGGCAACGTCGAACAGCCACGCTGCCTGATTGTCCGGGGTGATACCGAGCAGGCGCATCTCGCGCTCATGGCCCGGATCGCACAACAGCAAGCGGTTATCCACAGACCAGGCACACAGGTTGTGCTCACCGCCGGCATTGCGCACACCGAGAATGGCAAAACTGTTGATCGGATACTGCGTCGCCAGCGCTTGCAGTGCCTGCCACCACTGCGCCCGATCCTTGAGCCAACGCTCAGTAGTGCCCCCAAGCAACGCTTCACCCTGGGCGCTCAGGTTGAAAAACAGCCCGTCGTCGGTCAGCGCCAGGTACCCACCCTCAACCGCCACTACGTCCTTGAGCCCGGCGGGCTGCACCCACTGATGCGTCCACTGCGCCGGCCAGCGTTCGCTGCCGGCGGACGTGGTCCGTTGCACCCGGCACAACTTCTGCGCCAGCCGGTCGTAAATGCAAAACAGATCGTGTTCATCGCTGAGCGGCAGGAGCACCAGGTCGCCGAGCTGCCTGATCGAATCGGCCCAGCCCCGGGTGTGCGGATACGGGGCATAGGGATGAATGCACAAGCGGTCACGACTGCGGATCCACACCAGGTCACGCTTGTGCGTATCGAACAGCCAGCAGACGGATACGTAGTCCGCCGGTTGCCAGTCGACCGTGGTGACCCCGGCACGCTCGGGCACCGGCGAAAGCTCCCCATACTCGCCAAACACCACCGACCACTGCGCGAGGATCGGCTGGGCAAACACCTGGCGACCCAGCTCCCGGTCCAGCTCGTGGATCACCGCCACCAGTTGCAACCGACCATCATGGATCAGGTAATTGAACTGCGTGACTTTCCCGTCAGCGCCGACCCATTGCTGCTCGACATGGATCACGCCTTGGGCATCGGCATCAATGCGTCGCACGTGGCATTCACCGGCCAGCACCAGCAGGCGGTAACGGTATTTGAGCAATCCGCTGACCGCATCGACCTGCCAGATGTCGTAGTTCTGCGCTTCGTAGAAATAGGCAAAATCATTCACCACCACCGCCAGCAACGCTTCATCCGCGGCCAGCACCTCTGCGCTGCGGATGTACAGAAAACGATTCTCTGCAGCGTCGTACCAGGCCGTGGTGTAGCGCGGCTGGTCCTCGGGCTCAAACGGAATCGGGAAATGCTGAACCGGCGTGTAGGGCAACCCCAGCCGATGCTCCCGGGCCAGCCCCTGGTAATGCAGAAGCAGCGATTGCTCGTTCTCACCGGAAGGTGCGCTCTGCTCGAGAATATCCAGTCGTCCGCCAGCGCGATTGACCTTGAACCGTTGGCGCCCTGTCAGCTGAAGCATGACCTCGTGGCGCCCCCTGCCGGTGAACGTCACCTTGACGCCGCCGACAGAAAGCCCCCCACCGACTTCGACCTGCACATCCGCCTCGGTCGCCCAGGTTGCCACCAGGCTCCACTGGCACAGCTGCAGGCTGGGCGCCTGCAACTCGATACTGACGCCGCGATTGAGGATCAGCGAGCACGCAGCGCCCGCCCCTTCAATCCGGTAAGTCAGGTGATCGTGCCAGGCTGTCGGGACCATCGGCACTGCCAGCGCACGCTCGCGGGCGTCCAGCTGCACCTCGATCACCGTTGGCCGATACGACGGTGCCAGGCGATTCACGATGTAGTGGGTGGGAAAGGAGTAGAACGAAAAGAGGAATTTCCACTGGCCGTCCTTATCCTTTTTTTCCAGCCTGCGAGCGGTATCGAAGCCCGTGTCGTGGCGCAGACTCGAGAACGGCAAGGCCTTGTATTCGTAGCCGTAGAACGTGATCGGCGTACACGGCAGGACGACCAGTTGCCCACTCGGCAGCTCGACATTGAGGTGACCGGGAAGCCCCAGTTCGCGGCGCAGATCGAGCGCCTGTTGCTCATCCGGATTGAAATCCGGCACCCCGAAATGGTCGCGCAACCGATACACCTTCGGGCTGCCGAGCAGCAGGCTGGCGCGGCTGAAATCGAGACGTTGCACGACCAGCGCAGGGTGCACGACCCAGCCCCCCTGCGCAGCATCATGGCGATATCCGACACCGCGATAGGCCCGCTCCAGATCGTCGAAAAACAGCCCGACGTCCTGCGCCTGTTGCGCAATTCTGGCAAAGCCCTGGGCCAGGGCCGCGACGCCCACGGCCAGTCCACCGAGGATCACCCCGGCGCCGCCGAGCACGGCAGCGGCCGTCGCCGCACCCGCAGTGGCCGCACCCAGACCACCAGCGGTCAATGCCAGACTGGCGGAGTCGAATGCCAGTTGCGTGCCAAACTGCGCCCGCTCGAGCTCGTTGTCCGCCGCCGCCAATTGATAGATGTCGAAGCCGACATTCGCCAGCCCCAGCACCGCTCCCACCCCTTCGTTGGCGACATGCCCCAGCGCCTCGCCAACCACCGGTGCGCAGGTGCGGGCAATGACCTTCTCCTCCTTGAGCGCGGTTCTGAGCAGAGCGATCAGACCCGCGACATCCGCGACATTGCCGTGCGCCAGTTGCGCGTAATTGACGTACGCGTGCAGCCGCACGGCAGTGGTCAATGTGCGGCCGTCGCCCTCGCGACCGCGCAAGGCGTTCATCAATGCCTGGATCGTGAACCCACTATTGAGGGTGTGCACGGCGCCGGCCTCGATCAACTCCGGCGCGGGCCGGGTGCCGAGGGTCACGAACTGCTCGGACAGATAACGCCTGATCCGCAGCAGACGATGATCGGTGCTGACCACCTGCACCACCTGCTCGCTCTGCACCGGGTCGATCAGGTTGATCCGGTATTTGCCATCGGCGGTTATCTCAAGGGTTTCGAACAGCGGCACCAGCGGTTTTGCCAAGCTGTGCAGCGCCTGCAAGGCGTCGGTCGTGTGGGCGATCTGCTGTCCCCACCAATGACTGTCCAGATCGCGCAGACTGCGCCCCAGAGGCGGATTGCTGACCAGCGACTGGCCGCGCGCACTGTTCAGGCGCTGGCGAATCCGTCCACCTGAATGCTCCGGCAGCACACTGTCGGACGCCAGCAATTGCCCGACGCGAAAGCCTGCGGACAGCTGCAGAGCCGAGATCTTTTGCCCGTGCAACTCGATCAGATCAAACGTCGGGCGCGCCTCGTCACCATAGGCCGCATAGTATTTCGCCAGGCCTTGCTTCAGAAACAGGTCGGTCAGCGCCTGCCGGAACAAGGCCGGATCACTGAACTCGAACACGCCGAAGTTGGGATCGTAGAAGTGATAAGTGACGCGTTCGCCGTCGAAGGTTTTCGCCAGCAGCATGGCGTGATTGTCCGAGTTGAGCATCAGCGTGCGCGAGCTGCCGTAGGCTTCAAGGGTGCTGCCGAGCTGCTGCAGATCGACACGCCCCAGGGGCTGGCCGATGTCGTGCAATTGCACGCTTTGCAACTCCTCGAGTGCCTCCAGAAACACCTTCGAATCGCTCTGGTGCGGCTCGACAGTCGCCAGGAAAAAACGCTCGCGCAAGCGCCGCGATGCGGCAACACCCTGCTCCAGCGCAGCACTCATGATCAGCGCAAGCGGGTAACAGCGGCCACCGGGATCACCCGGGCCCTTGAGCAACAGATCCTGAGGCACCAGCTTGATGTCGCTGGCCTCGATTTGCCCCAGCACCTGCCCCAATCGCAGGATCACCTGCTCACGATGCTCGCGAGTGGCCACTTCCTGGATATGCCCGACATGCCGCCCCCACTGCAACAGCGTGTGAGCCTGCGACAGCGCCGCGCGCTTCAGCGTCAGCGCGCTGTCCGACGACAGCATCGGCTGATCGACATGACTGGCCAGACCGGCCATGAACGCCGTCGCCCGCTGTTGATAAAGATGACGCTCGATGGCCGCGTAGCGCACCGACGCCCCCACTTCGGCAACACGGTTGGCCAGGTTGTCGAGTTCGGCAGCGACCGCCATGAAGCTTTGATTGTCCAGTGAGCCCGCGCCCAACAGTTGCCCCAACAGCACCCGCTGCAAGGCACTGACCTGGAAAAACTGCAGCGAGCCTTCGGCGATACTGCTCAGCAATTCATCCAGCGCCAGCCCCTGAACCCGCTCGTCGCTCAGCGCCACCGGCGCTTGCAGCATTGCAGGCTGCGCCTTGATGGCCTGGCGGTCGGCGAAATCGAGCCCCGGGCCCGCAGGAAAATCCAGCGCGCCATTATGGCCTCGGCGCATTGCGGCCACGAACGGTTCGCCGAGCCTGTCGATCATCCGTTGCAGAACATCCGTCAACAACACCGGTCGGCCTTCGATGACCGGCCATCCCTCTTCAAACAGCACGGTCTGCTGTTTCAGCAGGGCCGCCACATCACCGTTGTAGCGCGCGCTGTATTGCCCTTGCCGCCAGCGTTGCTGCTCGTCGACAACCCATTGTTCATCGTCGTTGGCGTTGTCTTTCCAAGAGTGATCCTGTTCTTCCTCGGTCTTGTCGTTGATTATCCAGAGTGGCTCGATGGCCGCCTCCAGGCGCAGGGTTTCCGCTTCTCGCGGGACAAAGTGCTGCCGTTCGTAATCGGCCATGCCATCGCGCATCGCCGCCGGTCCGGTCAGATAAATCGTCCCCTCGCTCTGCGGGCGGATGCCGTCACTGAAGTAGCCCGCGATGGCCAGCATCAGAAAGCTGGCCGCCACGTCTTCGGTCATCGACAGTTCGGCCAGAGGGCCGAAGGCCTGCTCGAGCACTTCGCGCGCCAGCCCGGTCATGCCGTCAAAATCGCTCAAGGCGACGCCACGCTTGGCAGCAAGGCGGGCCGTTTCGTCGATCGACTCATAGTTGAACCGAAACCGCTCGATCACACTGTTGAGCATCGGCGCTTGCGCATGGGCCGTCAGGAATGAGTTGCTCAATGTGTTCTGTACGGCAACGGCTCGCAAGGCCTGTGGCCGCGCCAGCAGCTGCGCCGGGGCCTGGAACACTTCGTTCAGCGCGGGCTGTTGCCGGGCAAAGGCCTCAAGCGCGGGGCGATGCTCGGCGGGTATGCGGTCCAGGTAGTCAGTGTAGGTGTCACGCCGGGTCTGCCGTCCAGGCATCCAGTGCGGGTTGTGATCAAGCAACAGTTGCAGGACGCCCAGACGCGCATCGCCGCCGAACCCACTGATGTCGACGCCCCCCAGGCGCCGGGCCAGCGGCGGCAGATTGTCGACATCGGCATAGGCGCCGCCCTCGTTATACAAGGCCTCGACCCGCACCACATCAGAGGCGGCGGCCAGATTGCCGCGCAACCGGGTCTCGCGCTCGTAGATCGTCTGCAATTGCAGTGGCGTGTCGAGGTCATGCAGGTCGCGCAACTGCAGATCGCCGCCCGCGAGATCCAGCAGACTGCGACGGTTTTGTTCGATCCGCGTCTCCAGATCTGCGGCGTCCTGGCCGTAGGCCCGGGCCAACAGGTCGACCCGCGCTTCATCCGCTGACAGCCCCTGCTCGAGCGCTGCCTGGATGTGCATGAACATCTGTTGCTTGAGAACGATCACGCGTTCTTCGTACAACGTGCCCAGAGCCGCTGCGGAAATGCTGTGATTGCCACCCTGTTGCATGGCGTCAGCCTTGGCGGCCTCAACGATCAATCTGTCGGTTTGCCAGGCCAGCAACGCGTCACTGTCGTACCACAGATGCAGGCGATAGCCCTGCCCGCTCAAGACCTGTTTCCATACGTTGAGATAATCCCGCTGTATCGGGCCCAGCCCCCCGCCGAGCCAGACAAAGTGCAGATTTTTCGGTACCTCAGTGGCCACGCTCCTGGCATAGGACTGGCTGTTTTTCAGGCGGGTTTCGAAGGCCTCGATGC
This sequence comes from Pseudomonas sp. MWU16-30322, assembly GCF_020515535.1. Classification (NCBI taxonomy): domain Bacteria; kingdom Pseudomonadati; phylum Pseudomonadota; class Gammaproteobacteria; order Pseudomonadales; family Pseudomonadaceae; genus Pseudomonas; species Pseudomonas sp. MWU16-30322. The sequence goes on along the minus strand of NZ_JAIWYL010000003.1, from coordinate 521,049 downwards.
GGCTGTAGATCTGCGATAAGTCTTGGGGCCGTGCTGGCGCGTCGTCGGCATCGCGGCGCACGCGCGACAGCCCGAGCAACTGCCCCAGCGATTGTTTGAGCAATGCCAGGGGTTCGATCAATCGGGGCGAATCGAGCAGACCAATGCACGCAAAGTAATAACGCCAGACTGACTGCCAGGTGTCACTGTCGCGGTGCGCCAACAGGGCCTGTTCCAGATCCGCCTGTTTGAACAGGTTGATGAAATTCACATAACCACTGGCGTCTTGAAGTCTCTGATCCTGCATGAAAGTTTCTCCTTTGCCCTGAGCCGACATGTGTGCCTGCTGGCACTTTCCATGCCCGCCAAACTAACCACTGGCGAATAAGGGCTCAAACTGCAAAACATTCAATACATGTCAAAACAGACAACTAAAAAACAACTGGCAACACCTGTAACAGCAACAAGTTATTGCTGGTAACCCCGTTATGAATCAACGCAACTTACCAAGTCCCGTCATTACCTCGGTTTGAACTTTGGTACAGGTCTTAGAGGATTCAGGATAAGTCGGACAGAATGTAAGTAACAGGAAAGCTCTCACGCAGACGCGGAGCAAATCGTACAAGTCAGGTTGAAAAGTCAGACGCGGAGCGTTTCGCAGAATCCACGCGGGACATCGGCTATGGCGAGGGAGCACGCTCCCTCGCCAGCACTCACGACTGCGGCTTTTCGCCGTACCAACGCGGCGTGTAGACCCACTCGCCACCGTCCGCTTTGGCAAAGGTGCAAGTGGTCGAGGAACCGATCAACACCATGGTGCGCATGTCCACCTGATCGGGGGTCAGTTGCCCCAGCGTGGTCACGCGCAGGGTTTGCCCCGGCCGGCCAATGTCGCGCCCCAACACCACTGGCGTCGCCGCGCTGCGATGCTGCGCGACGATTTCCAGGGCCCGGCCCAGTTGCCACGGACGCGCCCGGGAGATCGGGTTGTAGAAGGCCAGGGCCAGATCGGCTGCGGACGCCAGATCCAGACGCTTCTCGATGATCGACCACGGCTTGAGGTTGTCCGACAGCGACATCACGCAGAAGTCATGCCCCAGCGGCGCACCCGCTTGCGCAGCTGTGGCGAGCGAGGCGGACACCCCCGGCAGGATTTCCAGTTCGACGCTGTGCCAGGCCGGATCGCTCGACTCGTGCAACGCTTCAAGCACCGCTGCGGCCATGGCGAACACGCCGGGGTCGCCGGACGAGACGACGATCACCGAACGGCCCTCGGCTGCCAGTCGGAACGCGTGGCGGGCGCGCTGCATTTCTTCGCGGTTGTCGGTGCAATGCTGCACCTGATCGTCGCGAAACGGGCCGGCCATGCGCACGTAGGTTTCGTAGCCGAGCACATCGGTGGCCCGCGCCAGTTCCGCCTTGACCGCAGGCACCATCAATTCGGCAGCGCCGGGGCCGAGGCCGATCACCGCCAGGCGCCCACGCTGACGACCGATCTGCGCGACGTCCAGCGGTTGCTCGGCGAGGGCAATCGCCAGGCCGTTGGCACCGCTGATCGTGGCCTGTGGCAGTGCCTGACGAGCGAGCTCGCCGAGGTCTTTTTGCGCGGCGACAAAGCGCAGCGGCACACCCAGTTCGAGGGCCGCTTCACGCAGTCTGGCCGAGGCCATTTCAGTGTCAGCCGCCAGCAGACAGGCCAGCGACTGCTGCGCAACCCTGGCCTGCTGCAACGCGGCGCGGACAGCATTCGGCAGATCGTCTAGCTGCGCGCTCACGGCCACCGCCACGCTACGCGGATAGATCAGCAACTCGTTGGCGCTGGCGACACGCTCGGCACTGCCGACATGAATCGAGCGCTGCGCCTGCGGGTCTTGCGGCAGCTGCGCCTGATCCAGCCACGGCGCCGCACCTTCGATACGCACGCTGTGCCCGGCCAGCAGATCGGAAACGAAACGCTTGCCCAGCTCCAGATCCGCCAGCGCATATCCGCTGGGTGGATTGAGCAGGCAGGTGCCAAAACGCAATTCGCCACTGGTGGTGATCGCCGCTGCGACCTGCAATGCGGCGCCGATTTCACGGGCCATGACATTCACCCCGCCGAGGCCGCCGAGCAGCGGCACCACGGCGCTGCCATCTTCGGCAACGGCGAGTACTGCCGGTTCAGCGCCCTTCTCCAGCAGCAACGGCGCCAGGGTGCGAATGACAATGCCGGCAGCGCACAAGGCAATGATCGGCGTGTCCTGCTGGTACAGCTCACGCAGGGTCGCGCCGAATTCCTGATAGCTGCAGTCGGCGCCGTCGACGCGTCCGGCGAGGCCGTGGATCTGCGCCGTCGGATACAGCTGCTGGATCCGTCGCGCGGTGGCGAGTGCGCCCTGTCCAAGGATGACAATGGCCGGTGTGGATGGCGTCATCAACCTTGCCACCGTTCGCCCGGGACGATGATCAGCGAGAAGTACGGCGAGGACATCGGCTCGACCTGATCCAGCGGCACGATTTTCTGATTGGCCATGGTCGCGCGTTCGACGTACAGCGCCCGCTCGGCCAGACCGAGTTCTTCGAGTACCGTACGAACTTTGGGAAAGTTGCGCCCCAGCTTCATGATCACCGCCGCATCGGCGTCGGCCAGACGTCGCTTCAGATCCTCATGCGGCAACACGCCGGAGAGCACCGACAGGCTCTGGTTGCGATACACCAGCGGCGCACCGAGCACCGAGGCGCCGCCGAGCATCGAGCACACGCCCGGCACCACTTCGGCGTCGTAGCGCGTGGACAACCGATCATGCAGATACATGTAGGAACCGTAGAAGAACGGGTCGCCTTCACAGATCACCGCAACGTCGCGCCCGGCGTCCAGATGCGCCGCGACTTCTTCGGCGGCGTCATCGTAGAAGTCGCTGATCACTTGTTCATAAGACAGCGGCGCCGGCAGCACTTCGGTGGTCACCGGGTATACCAGCGGCAGCAGATTCTGCGCGTCCTGCAGGTGCGCTTCGATGATGCCGAACGCATTGCCCTTCTTGCCCTTGGCAACGAAGTACGCCACCACCGGCGATTCGCGCAGCAGGCGCAGGGCTTTGACGGTGATCAGTTCCGGATCACCGGGGCCCACGCCGAGGCCGATCAGACGTCCCTTGGCCTGCATCATTCGATCTCCGTGGCGAGGGCGTTCACCGCTGCGGCGGCCATGGCGCTGCCGCCGAGCCGGCCCTGCATGATCACGAACGGTACGCCACGACTGTCCGCCGCCAGGGCCGCTTTCGATTCGGCGGCGCCGACGAAGCCCACCGGGAAACCAAGGATCAGTGCCGGTTTCGGTGCGCCGGCATCGAGCATTTCCAGCAGATAGAACAGTGCGGTCGGCGCGTTGCCGATCACCACCACGCTGCCTTCCAGGTGCGGACGCCACAGCTCCAGCGCGGCCGCCGAACGGGTGTTGCCCAACTCGCGGGCCAGCTCCGGCACGCTGTCGTCGCGCAGGGTGCAGATCACTGGGTTGTTCGCCGGCAAACGCGCACGGGTCACGCCTTCGGACACCATCCGCGCATCACAGAGAATCGGCGCACCGGCCGCCAGCGCATCGCGTCCGGCCTTGCCGGCGCCCTCGGAGAACTGCAGACCATCGACTGCCTCGACCATGCCGCAGGCGTGGATCACCCGCACCGCGAGTTTTTCCAGATCGGCCGGGATGCGCGCCAAATTGGCCTCGCTGCGAATGATCGCGAAGGAGTTGCGATAGATCTCCTGACCGTCGCGGATGTAATCAAGCATCAAGGGGGCTCCGTGAGCGGGCGTCGAGCAGGATCGCGGCCGCTTCAATAGTAAGGTTGCGTGCGTGCAGCGTGCCGAAACCCGGCAGCGTTGCATCGCGAAAATAGAGGTCGTAGTGACCGGGGCTGACCGCCAGCAAAGTCGCCGGTGTGCGATGGGCCGCGGCGCAAGAGCGCGGGCAACCGGACAGGTGCACGCTCTGCGCCTGTGGCAATAGCGTCGCCAGCCGCCGGGCGTCGTGTTTGGTATCGGCCAGGCCTTTGCCGCAGCCGCTGGAGCCGGTGCAGGCGATCAGCCGGGACAACGGCTCGCCGGCCTCCGTCAGCCAGTGCAATTGCGCCAGGTGTTGCAGGACTTGCGCAGCGTCGGTGGACTTCACGTTCGGCAACAGCAGACTTTGCCAAGGGGTGAAACGCAGGCTGCCATCACCGAACTCACGGGCCAATCGGGCCGCACCACGCAGCATGGCCGGATCGAGACGGCCGAGCGCCGGCACCGCGCCGATATACACCCGGTCGTCAGCGTTTTGCGCGTGCACACCGATGTGCAGCGCATCCGCCAGCGGCGTGCGCTGTCGGGCAATGGCGGCTTTGATCGCCACGCGTTCGCGCAACTGTTCGAGAAAGGCCAGCGTCGGCCATTCATCGAGCAAGTGGCGCATGCGCGTCTGCTCCGGCCGAGCCAGTTCAAGGAACAATTCCAGCACCGCGACCACCAGCGCATGGCCGTTTTCCACGGTCACGGCGCCGACCGCACGATCCGTCGGGCAGCCAGCCAGACCGAACGCCAGGAGCATTTCACCGTCACGTTCGAACGCCGACAGCCACAGATCATGCGGATGTTCGAGCATCGCCAATGCCTCTCCGCCGTCCAGTTGCACGGCAAACTTGGCGCTCAACTCGTGAAAACGGGGATGCGTTTGCAGGGTCGCCAGAATCTGCTCCGCCAGTGGCCGAGTGTCGAATTGCAGTTGCCGATCGATGCCGGCACTCGGGCTGAGCATCAGGTTGCGCACATCGTCGCCCGCAGCGGTTTGCGGCCCCAGGCCGGCGGTCAGCAAGCTTTCGATCAATGCCGCGGACTGCTCACCAATGCCGCGAATCTGCAGATTGGCGCGGTTGGTCGCCTCGATCGCGCCACTGGCGAAACGCTCGGCGGCATCGGCCACCGCGTCAGCCTGATCGGCGCTGATCGAGCCGCCATTGAGCTTGATCCGGCAGATGCCGCCGTCCAGCGCCTGGACAATACGCAGCAACCCCGGGCAAGCCGAGGGGCGTAAAGCGGTGGACATAGGGCGTTCGTTCAAGGGATGACCGGCTGGCTGGCAGCGCTGTGGTGGGCGAAAGGTCGCCATTATGCCTGCTTTGCCCAAGCGCATGAAAATGCCTGCCGGTCGGAAACTGCAGCCAGGCTGCAAATCTCGCCGCCTGGCGCTGCCTCAGAGCTCGTATTCCTCAAATCTGGACGCACTCTTGCGAATGGCTTGCTCCACGCTTGCCCGTCTGGCATCCATCGCCCGGCGCGTGATCACCAGTTTTCTCGCGCGGATGTCCAGTTGCGACATCGGCTGATGAACCTGCCAGAACAGATAGTTGGTACTCAATACCAACTTGATAAAGCGGATATGGCTAAGCACCACGACCAGTTCGCCGCTGGCGTTCTGGCTGACCGGCAAAATATGCGAGGTGAAGGTTTTGCCACTCAGGGCGGTAAACCTTTGTAGCAGTGCTGCATCTTTTTCCAGCGCTTTCAGCCCTGCTTCAACCTGCTCTAATTGAGAGCGCGCGAGCAAGGGGGCTGCCAACCGCCGCCATGCATCCTGCACACTTCCCGAAAACTCCGTCCGGACCAGCACCGCCGGTTGCTCCTCAGGGACCCAGTCGTACGACCAGAGGACCCCGGCAAAATAATCGAACCACTGCGCCGGCTGAGTGTTGCTGTTATAAACACTGTCCGCCTTGATCTGCGCGAGATAAATGCAGTTCTTCACAAAGTTGTTATCGGCCTCGGCCCGACCTTCCAGGCCGGTGAATAACATATTGTTAACGGCCATTGCATTATTCTGATTTGAACGTGTACTGGAACTGATATCCATATCATCTCCTGCCAACTTGGCATTGATTTAAAGTTATAGGCTTTATGGCGCCAGACTTACTCACAAATGCTGACTTGAACCAAACTAACAAAAACACTCGTTGAAAAAAGTACTTTTGCTCAACATCAAGTTTCCGTGCCGCTCTCAACGCGCCGCGACGACAGACCCGCGTCAGATGCCGGCAGCCGCGTTATCATGCCGCCCTTGAAGATCTACCCTGAATTAAGGAACGGCATGACACCCTGGCTGACGGTTGTGGGAATCGGTGAAGACGGCTTCAAGGGCCTGGGCAAAAACGCCCGGCGCGCCCTTATGAGCGCCTCGCGGATCATCGGCGGCCAGCGGCAACTGGACTTGCTGCCGGTGTGCATACGCGGCGAACGCGAACTGTGGCCGAGTCCGTTTTCTCTCGCGCCAGTACTGGAGCAGCGCAGCGCAGCCGTGTGCGTGCTGGCCAGCGGTGATCCAATGTTCTATGGCGTCGGCGCCAGCCTTGCGCGCCACGTGCCGAGCGCCGAGATGCTGATCCTGCCAGCGCCATCGTCCTGTTCGCTGGCCGCCGCCCGCCTCGGCTGGCCGTTGCAGGATGTCGTGACACTGTCGCTGGTCGCGCGGCCGCTGGCGGCACTCAATGCGCACCTGTTCAGCGGGGTGCGCCTGTTGTTGCTGAGCAATGACCGACAAAGTCCGGCGGCAGTCGCGGCGCTGCTGCGTGAGCGCGGTTTTGGTGGCAGTCGCCTGAGCGTTCTGGAGCACATGGGCGGCGACGCCGAGCGGCGCATCGACGGTACTGCCAATGACTGGAATGACCCAACGATTGCCGATCTGAATGTGATCGCCATCGAATGCCTGGCCGATGCGCTGGCACCGCGTCTGTCGCGTCTGGCCGGACTGCCCGACTCGGCATTCCAGCACGACGGCCAACTGACCAAACGCGATATCCGCGCCATCACCCTCGCCCGCCTTGCGCCGATCGCCGGCGAACTGCTGTGGGATGTCGGCGGCGGTTGCGGTTCGATCGGCATCGAATGGATGCGCGCGCATCCAAGCTGTCGCGCCATCGCCATCGAGGCGGACGCAGGCCGACAGGCCTTGATCGAACACAACCGCGACGCGCTGGGCGTACCCGGTCTGCAATTGGTGCGTGGCCGTGCGCCGCAGGCACTTGCCGGGCTGGAGCGACCCGACGCGATCTTCATCGGCGGCGGCGTGACCCGTGAAGGCGTGTTTGAAACCTGCTGGGATCAACTCAAGCCCGGTGGCCGACTGGTGGCCAACGCCGTGACCCTGCAAAGCGAAGTCACCCTGATGAACTGGCGCGAACGCCACGGCGGCGAACTGACCCGTATCCATGTCGCCCAGGCGCAACCGCTGGGCGAGTTCGACACCTGGCGTCAGGCGCTGCCGATCACCCTGCTGGACCTGGTCAAACCCCTCGATGCGTGACGAAACCGCCGAACAACCCGCGCCCCTGCGCAGCGGCCTGACCACCGGCAGCTGTGCCACCGCCACCAGCCTCGCCGCGGCACGCCTGCTGCTTGGCGGCACGTCGGCGGATGCAGTGCAGATCGTTTTGCCCAAAGGCAAGCAAGTGCAGATGCGCCTGGAGTTCTGCCGTTTGACCGCCGACGGCGCCGAGGCCGGGACGATCAAGGACGCGGGCGACGACCCGGACGTAACGCACGGTGCGCTGCTCTATTCGCAAGTGCGGCTGCTGGCCGAGCCGGGGATTCGCTTCATCGCGGGCGCAGGCGTCGGCACCGTGACCCGGCCGGGATTGGTGCTCGGCGTCGGTGAGCCGGCGATCAACCCGGTGCCGCGCAAGATGATCAGCGATCACCTGAGCCTGCTCGCCGCCGAAAGCGGTTATGGCGGCGGTTTCGAGATCACCGTCAATGTCGAGGGAGGCGAAGCGCTGGCGCTGAAAACCATGAACCCGCGCCTGGGCATTCTTGGCGGCCTGTCGATCCTCGGCACCAGCGGCATCGTCCGGCCGTTTTCCTGCGCGGCGTACATCGCCTCGATCCATCAGGGCATCGACGTGGCGAAAACCAACGGCTATCTGCACATCGCCGCGTGCACCGGCAACGCCAGCGAAGACACCATGCGCCGGGTCTACGACCTGCCGGAAATCGCCCTGATCGAAATGGGCGACTTTGTCGGCGCGGTGCTCAAGCATCTGCGCAAAGTGCCGGTGGATAAACTCAGCCTGTGCGGCGGCTTTGGCAAGATCAGCAAACTGGCGGCCGGGCACATGGATCTGCACTCGCGGCATTCGAGTATCGACCTGCCGCAACTGGCTGAATGGGCGGCGGCGATTGGCGCTGATCAGGCGTTGCAGCAGAGCATTCGTGAAGCGAACACCAGTCAGCAGGCCTTGGCGATGGCCAGCGCGGCGGGTATTGCCCTCGGCGATGAGGTCTGTCGCCACGCGCTGAATTTCGCCCGCAGCGTGGTGCCGGCGCAGGTGCAGGTCGAGGTGTTTGCGATTGATCGTCAGGGCGGCATCGTCGGCCATGCCGGAGGTTTTGCATGAAACGTATTCTGTTGCTCGGTGGCGTCACCGAAGCGCTGGCCATCGCCCGCACGCTGGGGCCAGAACACATTTACAGCCTGGCGGGCGTGGGCCGGGTGCCGACTGATCTGAGCTGCCAGGTGCGGGTCGGCGGCTACGGCGGGGCCGAAGGTCTGGCGCAGTTCATTGGCGCTGAAGGCATCGACCTGCTGCTCGACGCCACTCACCCCTACGCCGCACAAATCAGCCACAACGCCGCCCGCGCCGCGCAACTGTCCGGCATCCCCTGCTGGGCCTTGCGCCGCCCCGCGTGGCAGGCACAGGCCGGCGACGACTGGCGCGAGGTCAGCGACTGGGCCGAACTGAGCGAAGCCCTCAAACCGTTCCGCCGCCCGCTGTTCACCCTCGGCCGCGAACCGCTGCAACACCTCGACGAAATCCCCGCCAACCAGTTCTGGACCCTGCGCGCCCTCGACGTCTACCCCGGTAACGAACGCTGCGAAGTCATCGGCGCCCGTGGGCCATTTCTGCTTGAGGAAGAACGCGCACTGTTCGAACGCCGGCAGATCGATGTGCTGATCAGCAAGAACAGCGGCAGCACCGCGACCGAGCCGAAACTGGAAGTGGCGCGGGAGTTGGGAGTGCCGGTGATGGTGTTGAAACGGCCGGTGTTGCCGGGAGTTGATCGGGAGTTTGTGACGACGGCTGAAGTCCTCGCTGCCCTTGCCTCCTTCACTCGACTTTAACCAAGCGCAGATCTCGAGTACGCCTTCGCGGGCAAGCCCGCTCCCACAGTGGTCGGCGGCGACTGCATAGTTTGTGTATGCCAGGGATCCTGTGGGAGCGGGCTTGCTCGCGAAGGCGTGCGACCTGACAGCTCGTATCCTGAACGTTAAAAAGCAGATCAAAAGATCGCAGCCTCGTTCCACTCGTCAGCTCCTACAGGAACGGCGGATGAGTCTGGCGTTGCGAATTTCCACCGCTACACTCTGTTTCAATTGATCTGCGACACCAAACCGCACGACGCCTTTTTACTTATCGGCCCTGATCAGGCTAAATAGCCGCGCCTGATCGCCCACCCAACGGATCTGTCCCATGAACCGACACCGGCTCGCATTTGCCTGGATCGCCTGCTTCGCAGTGCTGTTCAACATGCTCGCCATGCCGATGACCGGGGCGATGGCGCAGGCGGCCAATTCACCGGCCGAACAGTTGCTGTGGAGCAGTTTCTGCACCGGCAGCGGGACGAAGATGGTGGCGATCAACATCGGCACCACGGAGCAGAAAGCCCCGTCCAACGACAGCCATTCCAACATGCAGCATTGCTGGTGTTGCTCGGGTTCCGCGCCGCTGGTGGCGTTGCCGGGCCATACGCCGCAGCTGTATTTCGCCCGCTACGAAAGCAATCGCAGCGTGGCGCCGCCCTCGTTGCAAACACCGACACCGCGCCAGCAATGGCCGAGCCTCAATCCCCGCGCCTCGCCTCTGGTCTGATCTGTCTCGCAATTGACCTGCGTTTCACATCGTTCCGGAGAACTGCCATGTTGAACAAACTCATCGTCATCGCTGCGCTGTTGCTGCCTGCGTACTTCGCCCATGCCCACGAATACAAGGCCGGCGAGCTGGAAATCGCTCACCCGTGGTCGCAGGAGCTGCCGCCCAACGCGCCGACCGTCGCGGCTTATTTCGTGATCAGCAATCCCGGCAAGACCGACGACCGCCTGCTCAGCGTCGACTCGCCGATCACCGCCGAAGCGCAACTGCACGAGCATGTGATGCAGGGCGACCTGATGAAAATGCAGCAGGTGCCCGACGTGGTGATTCCTGCCGGCGGCACGGTGACGTTCGCACCGATGGCCTATCACGTGATGCTGCTCAACCCGAAAGACCGCAGTCTGCTCAGCGACGGCAAACGCTTCCCGCTGACCCTGCACTTCGAGAAGGCCGGTGACGTGACCGTCGAGGTCGCGGTGCAGAAGAAACCTCCGCAAGAAACCCAGGCACACGATCACGCCCAGTAACCGATCCGGCTGACCACGCCCGTGCGCCCGCAACGCGCCGGGGCGTCCCGCCTGCATCGCCAGAGCCAGACTCTGACCCGCGGTAGCTGGATCGCCCTGTTCGCCATGTTGATGATCTTCATCGGCCCGCTGATTTCTCAGTCGATGCCGATGGATCAGCACGCCTCGACTTCCATGGCGATGCCCATGGACATGTCGATGACCATGCCGGGCATGGATCACGCCACGCACGGTGCACAACCGGCTGCCGAACACTGTCCGCCGCAATCCTCGCACCACGCCCTGTGGGAAAAATGCGGTTATTGCAGCCTGCTGTTCAACTGCCCGGCGCTGACCGGTGGCGGCACTTTCGCCACGTTCAGCATCGCCCACGTCAACACTTTCACTCCACCCTCCCCGCGTCTGGGCCATGCCCGGCAGACCTTCTTTCCCGGCGCCCGAACCCGCGCCCCGCCCATCGCCGCGTAAACACCGCACCTTTGATTGCACACGGTTGAGAAGACAGCTTCAGGCTGCCGGCCGTGTCGTTTACGACTGTTTGATGGAAATTGTCATGTCCAGGTTTTCTGCTGTTCCACGTTTGAGCGCTGCTCGGGCGTCCTTTGCCTTGAACGAATCGCGCATTCGTTTCTCGCACGCCATCGCCGTCCTTTGCGGCGTCCTGCTGTCCCCGCTGGTGTTGGCCGATGACCACGCCGGGCACAACGAAGAACTGAGTCCAACGGTGATCACCGCGATCGCCCCGAGCTCGCCGCTGACCATCGTCACCAACCCCAAGGACCCGCGCCAACCGGTGCCGGCCAGTGACGGCGGCGATTACCTGAAGACCATTCCCGGCTTCGCCCTGGTGCGCAACGGCGGCACCAACGGTGATCCGGTGCTGCGCGGGATGTTCGGTTCGCGGCTGAACATTCTCACCAACGGCAGCATGTTGCTCGGCGCCTGCCCCGGCCGCATGGACGCGCCGACCTCCTACATCTCGCCGGAAACCTACGACAAGCTCACGGTGATCAAAGGCCCGCAAACCGTGCTCTGGGGGCCGGGTGCCTCGGCCGGCACGGTGCTGTTCGACCGTGAACCGGAAAGCTTCGGCGAGCTCGGCACACGGGTGAATGCCAGCGTGCTGGCCGGCTCCAACGGACGCTTCGACAAGGTTGTCGACGCTGCTGCCGGCGGGCCTTTGGGCTATGTGCGAGTGATCGGCAACACCGCGCACTCCGACGACTATCGCGACGGCAACAACGACACCGTGCCGTCGCGCTACGACAAGTGGAACGGTGACATCGCCGTCGGCTGGACCCCGGACGCCGACACTCTGATCGAACTGACGGCCGGCAAGGGCGACGGCGAAGCACGCTACGCCGGACGTGGCATGGACGGTTCGCAGTTCCTGCGCGAAAGCCTCGGCCTGCGCTTCGAAAAATCCAACATCACTGATGTGTTGGAAAAGCTCGAAGCACAGGTCTACTACAACTACGCCGACCACGTGATGGACAACTACACCCTGCGCACGCCGTCCGGCACCGGGATGATGGCCGGTCCCATAGCCTCCAACGTCGACCGTCGCACCCTCGGCGCGCGGATCAAGGCGACCTGGCGCTGGGCCGACATCCAGCTGATCACCGGCCTCGATGCGCAGACCAACGAGCACCGCCAGCGCAGCGGCATGGGCATCGACACCTACAAGGATCAGCCCTACACCAAGGACGCCGATTTCCATAACTATGGCGTGTTCAGCGAAATGACCTGGTACGCCGCCGACCGTGATCGCCTGATCACTGGCGCCCGGGTCGACCGCGCTTCGGCCAGGGATTACCGACAGAGCATCGGTTCGGGAATGATGAGCAGCCCCAACCCGACCGCCGGCGAGACCCGCGCCGACACCCTACCAAGTGGCTTCGTACGTTACGAGCATGACCTGGCTGACAGCCCGGCCACGCTTTACGCCGGCCTCGGCCACGCGCAGCGCTTCCCGGATTACTGGGAGCTGTTTTCAGCGACGTCTGGCCCGGTCGGTTCGCTGAATGCGTTCGACTCGATCAAACCGGAAAAGACCACTCAGTTCGACTTCGGCGTGAACTACAAGACCGCCGAACTCGAAGCCTGGGCCTCGGGCTACATCGGTGTGGTGCGCGATTACATCCTGTTCGACTACACGCCAACGATGATGGGCATGAGCAGCTCCCGTGCCGAGAACATCGACGCGCGAATCATGGGTGGTGAACTTGGTGCTGCGTACAAGCTCACCGAGCACTGGAAAGCCGATGCGACGCTGGCTTACGCCTGGGGCAAGAACAGCAGCGACGGCAAGGCCCTGCCACAAATGCCGCCGCTGGATGCGCGTTTCGGCCTGACCTACAGCGAAGACAACTGGAGCGCCGGAGCACTGTGGCGTGTGGTCGCGGCGCAGAACCGCATCGACCAGAACAAGGGCAACGTGGTCGGCAAGGACTACGACAAGAGCGGCGGCTTTGGCGTGTTCTCGCTCAACGGCGCGTACCGGATCAACAAGAACTGGAAGGTCAGCACCGGCGTCGACAACCTGTTCGGCAAGGCTTACGCCGAACACCTGAACCTGGCCGGTAACGCCGGTTTCGGCTACCCGGCCAACGACCCGCAAGCGATTAACGAGCCGGGGCGCACGCTCTGGACCAAGGTCGATATGAGTTTCTAACCGAGCGGCACGCCCTGCCCTTGTGGGAGCGGGCTTGCTCGCGAAGACGGCGGTCCATCCAGCATGGGTGGCGCCTGACACGACGCTTTCGCGAGCAAGCCCGCTCCCACAGGAGTGCAGTGGTGAAACTCCCCATACAGAACAACGAAAAGATCCAAGCCAAGCGGAGCACACGTGATGCAAAAGCCCAAAGCGAATTTCTACAACCTGGCCTGGCGCTGGCATTTCTATGCCGGATTGTTCGTCGCGCCCTTCATGGTGATGCTGGCCCTGACCGGCATCATCTACCTGTTCAAACCGCAACTCGACTCACTGATGTACAGCAGCCTGCTCAACGTCCCGGCCGCGCATCACACGGTGCCGGCCGATGAGCTGCTGCAACGGGTCAAGAGCGCTTATCCACAGGGTCAGATCACCCAGTACCTGCCGCCGGCCAACGCCGAGCGCAGCGCGCAGTTCGTGGTGAAAAACGCCGGCCATGAACTCAACGTATTCATCGATCCGTACCACGGCGACATCCTCGGCGAGCAGGATGCAAAGAAAAACCTGCAAGCCATCGCCCGCGCCATTCACGGCGAATTGATGATCGGCACGGTGGGTGATCGCCTGATCGAACTCGCCGCCGGTTGGGGCGTGGTGCTGGTGGTATCGGGGGTCTTTCTGTGGTGGCCGCGCGGTCAGGCGGCGGGGATTCTGTGGCCTCGCCTGAACAGTCGCGGTCGGGTGTTATGGCGTGATCTGCACGCGGTCACCGGGTTCTGGGGCGCGGCATTGCTGCTGGTGATGCTGCTCAGCGGCATGACCTGGACCGGCTTCTGGGGCAAGCAGTATGCCCAGGTGTGGAACGTGTTCCCGGCCGCGATGTGGAACAACGTGCCGACCTCCGACGTCGAGGCCGGCAGCCTGAACAACGCCGCGCGTCAGACCGTGCCATGGGCGATGGAAAACACACCGATGCCGATGTCCGGCGACCACGCCGAACACATGGCCCACGGCGGCATGCAACACGGTCCCGCCGCACCCGCGATCAGCCTGCAAGATGTGCAGAACATCGCCATTGAACGCAAAGTCGAACCCGGCTACAGCATCACCCTGCCAACCACCGCGACCGGTGTGTTCACCATTGCCGTGTTTGCCGACGACCCGCGTAACGATGCGACCCTGCATGTCGATCAGTACACCGGCAAGGTCCTCGCCGATGTGCGTTTCGAGCAGTACGGCGCGGTGGCGCGGGCCACGGAAATCGGCGTGATGCTCCACGAAGGCAAGATGTTCGGCACCTTCAACCAGATTGTCGTGCTGCTGATCTGCCTGATGATACTGCTCAGCGCCGTCAGCGGTGTGGTGATCTGGTGGAAGCGTCGTCCGCAGGGCAAATTCGGCGTGCCGCCGCTGCGCCATGACCTGCCGAAATGGAAAACCGGGGTGGCGATCATGCTGGTGCTGGCGGTGATTTTTCCGCTGGTGGGGGCTTCGCTGGTGCTGGTGTGGTTGCTGGATCGGCTGCTGTTGTCGCGTTTGGGCCGCCAAGCTGAATCTGCCTCAACTTCATCATGAAGCAGGCGAGATGCGCGTTTTAGACAGATCTTTAAACTGCCGGGGCTTAAACTCCGGCATTTTTTAGTGTTACTGTGTAACACAAATAGGCCGCTCTGCCCGCAACCACAAGTTGCGGGCTTTCTTTTGAAGAAGTGATTCACCGCCCAGATGAACAAGTACCTCTTGTCCAGTCTCTGCCTGCTTGCCCTGAACAACGCCAGCGCCGATGGCCAACCGTTGACGCTGCCCACCGGCACCATCAGCGCCCCGGCCATGGATGACGAAAACGTCAGCCTGACCACACCAACCACCGCTGGTTCGCGCCTGAACCTGACGGCCATGGAAACCCCGGCCAGCGTCGAAAGCCTCAGCGGCGAGCAGGTGCGTGCCCGTGGCGATCGCAGCGTGCAGGACGCCGTGTCACGCAGCACCGGCATCAGCCGCACCGGCACCCCGGGCGATGGCGGCACCTCGTTGCAGGCACGCGGTTTTACCGGGCAGAGTTCGGTGATGCAGTTGTATGACGGCAACCGGATGTACACCGGCATGGGCACCGTGACCTTTCCGGTCGACACCTGGTCGGTAGCGCGCGTCGACGTGCTGCGCGGTCCGGCCTCGGTGCTGTACGGCGAAGGCGCGACCGGTGCGGTGGTCAACGTGATCCCGAAGAAACCGTTCGAGGGCGAAATCGAAAACCACCTGCGCCTCGGCTACGGTTCCTACGACAGCCAGCAACAGGCGTTCGACAGCGGCGGCTCGCTCAGCGACACCCTGAGCTATCGGCTCAATCTCAATCGTCTGCGCAGCAACGGCTGGATCGATCGCGGTGATTCTTCAAGCGACTTCATCAGCGCCGCCCTGCGCTGGCAGGCCACTGATGATCTGACGTTCACCCTCGCCCACGACTATGGCGACCAGCGTCCGCAGAACTACTTCGGCACGCCGTTGATCAACGGCCAATTGCAAGACAGCCTGCGCAACAAGAACTACAACGTGCGTGACGACCAGCAGCACTACAACGATCAGTGGACGCGTCTGACCAGCGACTGGCAGATCAACGACGCGCTCAGCGCCAGCAATGAGCTGTACTACCTCAAGGCCCAGCGCCGCTGGCAGAACGCCGAGAACTACAACTTCGACGCCGCCACGCAACAACTCAGCCGCAGCGGCTACTTCGGCATCGGCCACCAGCAAGAGCAGGTCGGCGACCGCCAGACCTTCACCTTCAAACACTCGCTGTTCGGCCTCGACAGCCAGACCGTGACCGGCGTCGATTACAACCGCATCCGCTTCCAACTCAACAGCAACTCACCGTTCAACGATGTGCTGCCGAACGGTCAGGCGCTGGACCTGTATCACCCGCAACCGGGCTATTTCGAAAGCGCCAACCCGTACCGCGACCAGTTCGACAGCACCACCAGACAGATGTCAGTGTTCGCTGAAAACCGCACGCAACTGAGCGAGCGCTGGTCGCTGGTGACCGGCGTGCGCCGTGATTACGTGCATGTGGATCGCACTAATCTGGTCGACGACAGCCAGAGCGACAAGACCCTGACCGGCAACAACTGGAAGGCCGGACTGGTGTTTGCCCTGACGCCCGAGACCTCGTTCTACGGTCAGGTCGCGACCAGCACCGACGGCATCGGTGGCTTGATTTCGCTGAGCCCGAGCCAGCAGCAATACGACCTGTCGACCGCGCGGCAGACAGAAATCGGCATGAAGCAGTTGTTCTGGGATCAGCGCGGTGAGTTCACCCTGGCGGCCTATCGCATCGTCAAAAAGAAACTGCTGACCGACGATCCGGGCAACCCGACGCTCAAGCAGCAAGTCGGCCAGCAATCGTCCGACGGCCTGGAAGCCAGCCTCGATCTGCAACTGCCGCACGCCTGGCAACTGCAGGCCAACGCGGCGATTGTGAAAGCCAAGTACGATGACTTCTCCGAAGTGGTCAACGGGCAGACGCTGTCGTACAACGGCAATCGCCCGGTGGATGTGCCACGGCGCACCGCCAATCTGTGGCTGAACAAAAACCTCAGCGATGACCTGAAGGCCGGCGCCGGCGTGCGTTATGTCGATGCGCGTTACGCCGACATGGCCAATCGCAACGAGCTGCCGAGTTACACCGTGGTCGATGCGACGCTGTCGTGGAAAGCTTTGCGCAACACTACGCTGGGTCTGCAGGTGAACAATCTGTTTGACCGCCAGTACGCACAAAGCCAATACAATGAGGGCCAGCAGTGGATTCTCGGCGAACCGAGATCGTTCTTCGTCACGGCCGATTACACCTTTTGATTCATGGCCCTCTTCGCGAGCAAGCCCGCTCCCACATTGAAACGCGATCAACTGTGGGAGCGGGCTTGCTCGCGAAGGCGTCATCAGCAACGCCAGATATTTCAGAGTAGAAGCATGACCTCGCTAAACCTCACCAACCTCGCCTGGACACCTCTGGGCCACGGCCACTGCCATCACCAGTTCCAGCTGCGTGACGCCTCGTTGCAGGTGGCTGCCGGTGAGTTCGTCGGGCTGATCGGCCCCAACGGCAGCGGCAAGACCAGCCTGCTGCGGTGCGCCTATCGCTTCAGTCAGCCGGAAAGCGGTGAGGTCAGACTCGATCACCACAACGTGTGGAAGCAATCCTCACGCTGGTGCGCGAAACGCATCGCCGTGGTCCTGCAGGAATTCCCCGATGCCTTTGGCCTGACCGTCGAAGAAGTGGTCGCCATGGGCCGCACGCCGCACAAAGGCCTGTTCGATGGCGACACGCTGGAAGATCGCAATCTGGCGACGCAAGCGCTCACATCCGTCGGTCTCGACGGCTTCGAAGATCATGCTTTCGCCACGCTGTCCGGCGGTGAAAAACAGCGGGTGATCCTTGCCCGCGCCCTGACCCAGCAACCGCAACTGCTGATCCTCGACGAGCCGACCAACCACCTCGACCCGCGTTATCAGCTTGAGCTGCTGCAACTGGTCAAACGCCTGCAGATCGGTACCCTCGCCAGCATCCACGACCTGAACCTCGCGGCCGCCTTCTGCGACCGACTGTACGTGATCAACCACGGACGGATCGTCGCCAGCGGCACGCCGCAGCAAGTACTGACCGCCGAGCTGCTGCGCGACGTGTTCGGCGTCGAAGCGTTGATCGACTCCCACCCCCTCCACGACTACCCGCGAATCACCTGGATAACCCGACCATGACTGTGCGTTCCCTGCTTTGCGTCGCTCTTTTGTTGTGCAGTGCCCAGGCCTTCGCCGAAGCCACGAAGTACCCGCTGACCATCCATAGCTGCAACCGCGAAGTGACCTTCAAGCAGGCGCCGAAACACGCGGTCAGTCACGACATCAACATGACCCAGATGATGCTCGCCCTCGGCCTCAAATCGCGCATGGCCGGGTACAGCGGCGTCAGTGGCTGGAAGTCGGTGACGCCCGCGATGCAGTCGCTGCTCGACGGTTTGCCGGAGCTGGCCGCGAAATATCCGTCGGTGGAAACCCTGCTCAACGCCAACGTCGATTTCTTCTTCGCCGGTTGGGATTACGGCATGCGCGTCGGCGGCGATCTCACCCCGCAGACCCTGCAACCGCTGGGCATCAACGTGTATGAGCTGACCGAGTCCTGCGCCTTCGTGATGAAACGCCCGGCGGCGACACTGGACGACACCTATAACGACCTGCGCAACCTCGGGAAGATTTTCGACGTGCAGGATCGCGCCAACGCACTGATCGCCGACATGCAGCAACAGGTCGCCGAAATCCGCAAAGATCTGCCCGCCGACAAGCCACGCGTGTTTCTCTACGACAGCGGCGAAGACCGCGCCATGACTTCCGGCCGCCTCGGCATGCCGCAGGCGCTGATCGATGCGGCGGGCGGGCGCAACATTCTCGACGACGTCGAAGCGAGCTGGACCCGGGTCAACTGGGAGACCGTGGTCGAACGCAATCCACAGGTGATCGTGATCGTCGATTACAGCGAAATCACCGCCGAGCAGAAGGTCGAATTCCTGCTGAAGAACCCGGCGCTGCAATCGGTGGATGCGATAAAGAACCAGCGTTTCATCGTCATCCCCTACGTGCAGGCCACGCCGGGGATCGATAACGTGCTGGCGGTGGAAACCCTGGCCAAGGGGTTCCACGGCGAATGATCGACCGGCGCTACGCCTTGTTGCTGACCGCCCTCGGCACCCTGCTGCTGGTGTCGTGCGTGGTGTCGCTGGGATTCGGCCCGGCACGGGTGCCGGTGGACGTGGTGTGGCGGATTCTGCTGCACAAGGCCTTCGGTCTCGGCGAGGTGAGCTGGAGCGCCGGGCAGGAACACATCGTCTGGCTGATCCGCGTGCCGCGCATGTTGCTCGGGGCGTTGGTCGGCGCCGGGCTGGCGTTGATCGGCGCGGTGCTGCAAGCGGTGACGCGCAATCCACTGGCCGATCCGCACCTGCTTGGCGTCACCTCCGGCGCGACACTCGGCGCCGTGATCGTGGTGCTGCACATCGGTGAAATCGTCGGCCTGCTGACCTTGCCGATTGCCGCATTCATCGGCGCCTTGCTGAGCATGTTTCTGGTGCTGGGCATTGCCAACCGTCAGGGTCGGCTCGACAGCGACCGCTTGCTGCTGTGCGGCGTGGCGGTGTCGTTCGTGATGATGGCAATCGCCAATCTGCTGCTGTTCATGGGCGACCATCGCGCCAGCTCGGCGGTGATGTTCTGGATGCTCGGCGGCCTCGGCCTGGCGCGTTGGGAACTGCTGACGGTGCCGGCGCTGAGTGTGTTGCTCGGCCTCGGTTTGCTGCTGGGCATGGCCCGACCGTTGAACGCCTTGATGGCCGGCGAACAGACCGCCGTGACCCTCGGCCTGAATGCCCGCGCGGTGCGCCTGCGGGTGTTTGTGATCGCGTCCTTGATGACCGGGGTGCTGGTGTCGATCAGCGGCTCGATCGGTTTCGTCGGGCTGATGGTGCCGCACATTGCCCGGCGTCTGGTCGGTGCCGAACACCGGCGACTGCTGCCGGCCTGCGTACTGCTTGGCAGCCTGTTCCTGGTGTGGGTCGATGTCGCCGCGCGCACCCTGATCGCGCCGGAAGACCTGCCCATCGGCGTTGCCACTGCGGCTATCGGCGGCCTGTTCTTCATCGGCCTGATGCGCCGCCGCTGATCCAGCATAATCAACTTGTAGGAGTGAGCCTGCTCGCGATGACGGCGGCACATTCGACATCAATGCGGATGACAGAACGCTATCGCGAGCAGGCTCACTCCTACAGGGGACAGTGTTGTCCTTGAAATCGCGCCCCAATCTGGCGCGGCCGCTTGCACCAACGCTCTCTCCGCGTCCCTTCATGGTGCACCCCGCCCGCGCGCAACCGCTCTAAACCGACATTTTCCTGCCCGATCCCGACCGGGCACAGCCCTTGCAAAACAGTCTTCAGTCGTCCGCATCTGCCAACCATAAAAAACTTTAATGTTCATGGAGATCGCACAATGAAGCGTCGCAGTTTGATCAAGGCTTTCACACTCACGGCATCCATTGCCGCGATGGGCATGACCTGGACTGTCCAGGCCGCCGAGACCATCAAGGTCGGTATCCTGCATTCGTTGTCCGGGACCATGGCGATCTCCGAAACATCGCTCAAAGACATGGCGCTGATGACCATTGACGAGATCAACGCCAAGGGCGGCGTGAACGGCAAGATGCTCGAACCGGTGGTGGTCGACCCGGCGTCGAACTGGCCGCTGTTCGCCGAGAAGGGCCGGCAGTTGCTGACCCAGGACAAGGTCGCGGTGGTGTTCGGTTGCTGGACCTCGGTGTCGCGTAAATCGGTGCTGCCGGTGTTCGAAGAACTCAACGGCCTGCTGTTCTACCCGGTGCAATACGAAGGCGAAGAGATGTCGCCGAACGTGTTCTACACCGGCGCCGCGCCGAACCAACAGGCGATTCCGGCGGTGGAATACCTGATGAGCGAAGAAGGCGGCAGCGCCAAGCGTTTCTTCCTGCTCGGCACCGACTACGTCTACCCGCGCACCACCAACAAGATCCTGCGCTCGTTCCTGCATTCCAAAGGCGTGGCCGACAAGGACATCGAAGAGGTCTACACCCCGTTCGGTCACAGCGACTATCAAACCATCGTCGCCAACATCAAGAAATTCTCCGCCGGTGGCAAGACCGCTGTGATCTCTACGGTCAACGGCGACTCCAACGTGCCGTTCTACAAAGAGCTGGCCAACCAGGGCCTGAAGGCTACCGACGTACCGGTGGTGGCGTTCTCGGTGGGTGAAGAAGAGCTGCGCGGCATCGACACCAAACCGCTGGTGGGCAACCTCGCCGCGTGGAACTACTTCGAGTCCGTGGAGAACCCGGTGAACAAGAAGTTCGTCGCTGACTGGAAGGCCTACGCGAAGAAACACAACCTGCCGGGCGCCGACAAAGCGGTGACCAACGACCCGATGGAAGCCACCTACGTCGGCATCCACATGTGGGCGCAAGCCGTTGAAAAAGCCAAGTCCACCGACGTCGACAAAGTCCGCGAAGCCCTCGCCGGCCAGACCTTTGCCGCGCCGTCCGGTTACACCCTGACCATGGACAAGACCAATCACCACCTGCACAAACCGGTGATGATCGGCGAGATCCAGGCTGACGGTCAGTTCAACGTGGTCTGGCAGACCGAAGGCCCGATCCGTGCCCAGCCGTGGAGTCCGTTTATCGATGGCAACGACAAGAAGCCGGATTATGCGGTGAAGAGCAACTGAGCCATTGGGTGTCGGGCTGTTAAGACTTTCAGTCCGACACACTCCCCCTGTGGGAGCGGGCTTGCTCGCGAAAGCAGTTCGTCATTCAACTTAAATGCAAGCTGACACACCGCTTTCGCGAGCAAGCCCGCTCCCACCATTAGTCCGCGCAAGGCGACTCTTTATGCCGACTACCCTTTACCGCTTCATCCTCGTCATCGCACTTCTGTTGCCGATGACTGCCTTTGCCGGCGACGCCGAAGACTTCGTCACCGCCAATCCCGTGCAGCAAGCCAAACTGCTCGAAGCCTGGGCCGCGCAGCCCGAGCCGGCGCGTGTCGAGCTGATCAACGCCCTGCAACAGGGCGAATTGACCCTCGACGGCCAGCCGAAAACCCTGCGCCTGAACAACCGCCTGCGGGGTCTGATCGACACCGCTTTGGCCAGCCACCAATTGCTCGCCGCCGACGCCAAAATCCGTCTGACTGCTGCGCAGCAATTGCAGAAAAGCGCGAAACCCGCGCAGCTGAAATTCCTCGACCAGCAACTGGCTGGCGAAAAAGATGAAAGCGTCCACGCCGCCCTGAGCCTGGCCCTGGCCAATCTGCAACTGGTGGACAGCGATCCGGCGGTGCGTCTGGCCGCCGTGCGCCTGCTCGGTGAAACCGGCGATCCCCTGGCCCGCACCCGCCTCGAAGGCCTGCTCGAACCCGGCGTCGAAAACGATGCCGGCGTGCGCACCGCCGCCGAAACCAGTCTGGCGCAGGTGAAACACAAACTGCTGGTCGGCGAAATCCTCGGTGAAGCCTTCAGCGGCATGTCCCTCGGCTCGATTCTGCTGCTCGCGGCACTCGGTCTGGCGATCACCTTCGGCCTGCTTGGGGTGATCAACATGGCCCACGGCGAGATGCTGATGCTCGGCGCCTACTCGACCTACGTGGTGCAGCTGATGTTCCAGCGCTACGCCCCGCAAGCCATCGAGTTCTACCCGCTGATCGCGCTGCCGGTGGCGTTCTTCGTCACGGCGGCGATCGGCATGGCGCTGGAACGCACGGTGATTCGTCATCTCTACGGCCGACCGCTGGAAACCCTGCTCGCCACCTGGGGCATCAGCCTGATGCTGATCCAGTTGGTGCGTCTGCTGTTCGGTGCGCAGAACGTCGAGGTGGCGAACCCGGCGTGGCTGTCCGGCGGGATTCAGGTGCTGCCGAATCTGGTGCTGCCGTACAACCGCATCGTGATCATCGCCTTCGCCTTGTTCGTGGTGGTGCTGACCTGGTTGCTGCTGAACAAGACCCGCCTCGGCCTCAACGTGCGAGCGGTCACGCAGAACCGCAACATGGCTGCCTGCTGCGGCGTGCCCACCGGGCGCGTCGACATGCTCGCCTTCGGCCTCGGCTCGGGCATCGCCGGCCTCGGTGGCGTGGCGCTGAGCCAGATCGGCAACGTCGGCCCGGACCTCGGCCAGAGCTACATCATCGACTCGTTCCTGGTGGTGGTGCTTGGTGGCGTCGGTCAACTTGCCGGCAGCGTGCTCGCCGCCTTCGGCCTCGGCATCGCCAACAAGATTCTCGAACCGCAGATCGGTGCGGTACTCGGCAAGATCCTGATCCTCGCGCTGATCATTCTGTTCATCCAGAAACGTCCGCAAGGCCTCTTCGCACTGAAAGGACGGGTGATCGACTGATGAACCAGCCTCTACTTGTCACGGCCACGCAAAAGGCCGGGCCGAAAGTCACCCTTGCCATCGGCGCGGTGGTCCTCGCGCTGCTGATCGCCCTGCCGCTGCTCTCGCTGTTGGCACCGGACAGCGCGCTGCATGTCTCGGCCTACACCCTGACGCTGGTTGGCAAAATCCTCTGCTACGCCATCGTCGCTCTGGCGCTGGATCTGGTCTGGGGCTACGCCGGGCTGCTGTCGCTGGGCCACGGCCTGTTCTTCGCCCTCGGTGGTTATGCGATGGGCATGTACCTGATGCGCCAGGCCGCAGGTGATGGCTTGCCGGCGTTCATGACGTTTCTGTCGTGGACCGAATTGCCGTGGTACTGGAGCGGCACCAGCAGTTTTATCTGGTCGATGTGCCTGGTGGTGCTGGCGCCGGGTCTGCTGGCGCTGGTGTTCGGCTTCTTCGCCTTCCGCTCGCGGATCAAGGGCGTGTATTTCTCGATCATGACCCAGGCCCTGACCTTCGCCGGGATGCTCCTGTTTTTCCGCAACGAGACCGGCTTCGGTGGTAACAACGGCTTCACCAATTTCCGCACAATTCTCGGCTTCGGTATCACTGAGCCGGGCACCCGCGCGGTGCTGTTTCTGGCGACCGTACTGCTGCTGGTGGCGAGTCTGTTCATCGGCTGGCGTCTGGCACAGAGCAAGTTCGGCCGGGTGCTGACCGCGCTGCGCGATGCGGAAAACCGCCTGATGTTCTGCGGCTACGACCCGCGCGGCTTCAAGCTGTTCGTCTGGGTCTTGAGCGCGGTGCTGTGCGGTCTGGCCGGGGCGTTGTATGTACCGCAGGTGGGGATCATCAACCCGAGCGAAATGTCGCCGACCAACTCGATCGAAGCGGCCGTGTGGGTCGCCCTCGGCGGTCGCGGCACGCTGATCGGGCCGTTGCTCGGTGCCGGTGTGGTCAACGGCATGAAGAGCTGGTTCACCGTGGCTTTCCCCGAATACTGGCTGTTCTTCCTCGGTGCGCTGTTCATCGTCGTGACGTTGTATTTGCCCAAAGGCGTGATCGGCCTGCTGAAGAAACGAGGTGAACAATGAGAGTCACTGCGAGTGCTGAATTCATGCTCGAACCGGCGTTTTTCCCCGTGGAACCGAACAAGGACGAGGGCACCAGCCGCGACTCGATCGGCCTCGGCCAGCGCGTCGGCCCCGGCCTCGACACCAGGCACGGCACGATCCTGACCCTGGAAGACATCAGCGTCAGCTTCGATGGCTTCCGCGCGCTGAATAATCTGAACCTGTACATCGGCGTCGGCGAACTGCGCTGCATCATCGGCCCCAACGGCGCAGGCAAGACCACGCTGATGGACGTGATCACCGGCAAGACCCGCCCCAGCCACGGCAAAGCCTGGTTCGGCGAAACCATGGATCTGACGCAGATGAGCGAAGTGCAGATCGCCCAGGCGGGGATCGGGCGCAAGTTCCAGAAACCGACGGTGTTCGAAGCCCTCAGCGTGTTCGAGAACCTGGAGCTGGCGCAGAAAACCGACAAGTCGGTCTGGGCCAGTTTGCGCGCGCGTCTGAGCGGTGAGCAGAAGGATCGCATCAGCGAAGTGCTGGAAACCATCCGCCTGACCACCTCGGTCAATCGCCCTGCCGGACTGCTGTCCCACGGTCAGAAGCAGTTTCTGGAGATCGGCATGTTGCTGATGCAGGACCCGCAACTGCTGCTGCTCGATGAGCCGGTGGCGGGCATGACCGACGCCGAAACCGAATTCACCGCCGAGCTGTTCAAGTCGCTGGCCGGCAAGCATTCGCTGATGGTGGTCGAGCACGACATGGGCTTCGTCGGCTCGATTGCCGACCACGTGACGGTGCTGCATCAGGGCAGCGTGCTGGCGGAAGGATCGCTGGAGCAGGTGCAGGAAAACGAGCGGGTGATCGAGGTCTATCTCGGCCGCTGAATTTTGCGAATGCACAACCTGTGGGAGCGAGCCTGCTCGCGATAGCTGTGTATCAGATAAGCCGGCGTTGACTGACACGCCGCTATCGCGAGCAGGCTCACTCCTACAAGGGATTTGAGGAGATTCTGGACATGCTGCAAGTCGACAAGCTGCACCAGTACTACGGCGGTAGCCACATCCTGCGCGGCCTGAGCTTTGACGTAAAAGTCGGCGAAGTCACCTGCCTGCTCGGGCGCAACGGCGTGGGCAAGACCACCCTGCTCAAATGCCTGATGGGCCTGTTGCCGGCCAAGGAAGGCGTGGTGAACTGGGAAGGCAAAGCGATCACCACGCTCAAGTCGCACCAGCGGGTACACGCCGGCATCGCCTATGTGCCACAGGGCCGGGAAATCTTCGGCCGGCTCACGGTGGAGGAAAATCTGCTGATGGGCCTGTCACGGTTTCCCGGCAGCGAAGCGAAAGAAGTACCAAGTTTCATCTACGAATTGTTCCCGGTGCTGCTACAAATGAAGCAGCGCCGCGGCGGTGACCTGTCCGGCGGTCAGCAACAGCAGCTGGCTATCGGTCGCGCCCTGGCCAGTCGTCCGCGTTTGCTGATCCTCGACGAGCCCACCGAAGGCATCCAGCCCTCGGTGATCAAGGAGATCGGCGCGGTGATCAAGAAGCTCGCGGCGCGGGGCGACATGGCGATTTTGCTGGTTGAGCAGTTTTACGACTTCGCCGCCGAACTGGCCGATCAGTACCTGGTGATGTCCCGGGGCGAGATCGTGCAACAGGGGCGCGGCGAAAATATGGAGGCCGAGGGTGTACGAGGTCTGGTAACAATTTAATCTGTAGCTTCCTAACGATAATTACAAACCATGAATCTAGCGCTTCCCACTGCCCTGTTTAACCCGAGCTGGCACGCCGAGCTGGAGCTGGCCTACGCCCGCTTCGGCGATTGTACGCGCCCGGTTCAGCGCCGACACCTCGGCCCGTTGCGCGTGCAAAAGCACTTGTATGCCGAAGGCCCCGAAGTCTGCCAGCACATCATTGTCCACCCGCCGGGCGGGATCGCCGGGGGTGACCGGTTGAACATCAGCGCCCGCGTCGAAGCAGACGCCTGGGCGCAGATCACCAGCCCCGGCGCCGCCAAGTGGTATCGCGCAGCGGGGCCGGCGTATCAGCAGCTCGACCTGAAAATCGCGGCCGGTGCGACGCTGGAATGGCTGCCACAGGAAACCATCGTCTACAGCGCCGCCCAGGCTGAACTCAGCACCTCGATCGAGCTGGAGGGCGATGCGCGGCTGTTTTACTGGGACGTGGTGGCGCTGGGCCGACCGGCCAGTGGCGAGCGCTTCGACCTCGGACACTTTCAAGCGCATCTGGATATCCGCCGCGACGGGCGATTGCTCTGGCACGAGCGTCAACGGATCACCGGCAATGACGGCTTGCTCGATTCGCCGATCGGCCTGGATGGCCATCCGGTGTTTGCGACGCTGCTGGTGACCGGTGAAATCGATGCCGAATTGCTGGAGCGCTGTCGTTCGCTGGGGCATGCAGTGCGCGGCGATCTGACCCAGTTGCCCGGCCTGTTGGTGGCTCGGTGTCTGGCGTCAGAAGCACTGCTCGCCCGTGCCTGGCTCATCGATTTATGGCGTTTGTTACGCCCGGTTCTGCTAGGCCGTGAAGCCCAGCCCCCGCGAATCTGGAACACCTGAAATGCAATCCAACTGTGGGAGCGGGCTTGCTCGCGAAGGCGATGTGTCATTCACACAGATGCCGGCTGACCTACCGCTTTCGCGAGCAAGCCCGCTCCCACAGGAGATTTGTGCACATTTTTCAATCTGCCCTGATGGATACCCACAATGGACCTGACCCCACGCGAAAAAGACAAGCTGTTGATCTTCACCGCCGGCCTCGTCGCCGAGCGCCGACTGGCCCGTGGCGTGAAGCTCAACTACCCGGAAGCCATGGCCTACATCTCCGCCGCGCTGCTTGAAGGCGCCCGTGACGGCCAGACCGTGGCTGAGCTGATGCACTACGGCACCACCCTGCTGAGCCGCGAGCAAGTGATGGAAGGCATCCCGGAAATGATCCCGGAGATTCAGGTCGAAGCGACGTTTCCCGACGGCACCAAGCTGGTCACCGTTCACCAACCGATCGTCTGAGGCCGCGCCATGACTTACTCCATTCGCGATGCCCTGCACGCCGACTTGCCGGCGATCCGCGACATCTACAACGACGCGGTGCTCAACACCACGGCGATCTGGAACGAATCGGCGGTCGATCTCGGCAACCGCCAGGCGTGGTTCAGCGCCCGTCAGGCCCAGGCCTACCCGATTCTGGTGATCGTCGACGCCGACAATAGCGTGCTCGGCTACGCTTCATTTGGTGACTGGCGGCCGTTCGACGGTTTCCGCCATACCGTCGAGCACTCGGTTTACGTGCGCAGCGACCAACGCGGCAATGGTCTTGGCCCGCAACTGATGAGCGTGCTGATCGAGCGAGCCAAAGCCTGCGACAAGCATGTGATGGTCGCCGCCATCGAAAGTGGCAACACCGCTTCCATTCGTTTGCATGAACGCGCCGGTTTCAGCATCACCGGGCAGATGCCGCAAGTCGGCACCAAGTTCGGCCGCTGGCTCGACCTGACCTTCATGCAACTGACCCTCAATCCTGGCGCGGAGCCGCCTGACGCCAACAAGGAGTGATAACGATGAACGCTGCCCAACTGCGCCGCGTCAATGCTGAAAGTTTTGCGCACTACCGTCAGGGCTTGATCGACTTGCTGCTCGACGCCGTGGGCTATGGCGCCAGCGTCGGCTTCATGGCCGACCTCGACGCCGCACAGGCGCGCGCCTATTTCGATGAAGTGCAGCAACAAGTGAACAAGGGCAGCGTGTTGCTCTGGGTGGTGGTCAAGGATGAAGAGGTGCAGGCCAGCGTGCAGTTGGGCCTGTGTCAGAAGGCCAACGGCCTCAATCGCGCCGAAGTGCAGAAACTGCTGGTGCGCGAACAGGCGCGGCGTCGTGGCCTCGGCCAGCAATTGATGAATGCGCTGGAACTTGAAGCGGCCAAGCACAAGCGCGGCATGCTTTACCTCGACACCGAGGCGGGTTCGCCCGCCGAAGATTTCTACAAGGCCCTGGGTTACACCCGAGCCGGTGAAATTCCGGATTACGCCTGCGATCCGCATGGCACGTATCGACCGACCGCCCTCTACTACAAGATTCTGCAAGGAGCCCGGCCATGATTCCCGGCCAGTACCAGATCCAGCCCGGCGACATCGAACTGAATGTCGGCCGCCGCACCCTCAGCCTGAAAGTCGCCAACAGCGGCGACCGGCCGATCCAGGTCGGCTCGCACTATCACTTTTTCGAAACCAACGACGCCCTGACCTTCGACCGCGCCGCCAGCCGTGGCATGCGCCTGAACATCCCGGCCGGCACCGCCGTGCGCTTCGAGCCGGGGCAGAGCCGCGAGGTCGAGCTGGTGGAGTACGCCGGGCATCGCCGGGTGTTCGGCTTTGCCGGGCGGGTCATGGGTGATCTCGACTGACATGCACAAAACCCTGTGGCGAGGGAGCTTGCTCCCGCTCGAGTGCGTAGCACTCGCCAACCCGGGGAACGCGGTGTGTCTGTAAGAAATCATTGGCAGGTTTTGGGGCTGCTGCGCAGCCCAGCGGGAGCAAGCTCCCTCGCCACAATAAATTTTTGCAAGGAATTGAAATGAAGATTTCCCGGCAAGCCTACGCCGACATGTTCGGCCCCACCGTCGGCGACAAGGTGCGCCTGGCGGACACCGAGTTGTGGATCGAAGTCGAAAAGGACTTCACCACCTACGGCGAAGAAGTCAAATTCGGCGGCGGCAAAGTGATCCGCGACGGTCAGGGCCAGAGCCAGTTGCTCGCCGCCGAAGTGGTCGACACCCTGATCACCAATGCGCTGATCATCGACCACTGGGGCATCGTCAAAGCCGACGTCGGCCTCAAGGACGGGCGTATCGCCGCGATCGGCAAGGCCGGCAACCCGGACGTGCAACCGAACGTGACCATCGCCATCGGCGCCAGCACCGAAGTGATCGCCGGCGAAGGCATGATCCTCACCGCTGGCGGCATCGACACGCACATTCACTTCATCTGCCCGCAGCAGATCGAAGAAGCGCTGATGAGCGGCGTCACCACCATGATCGGCGGCGGCACCGGGCCGGCGACCGGCACCAACGCCACCACCTGCACCTCCGGCCCGTGGCACCTGGCGCGCATGCTCCAGGCCGCCGACGCGTTCCCGATGAACATCGGCCTCACCGGCAAGGGCAACGCCAGCCTGCCGGAGCCGCTGATCGAACAGGTCAAGGCCGGGGCCATCGGCCTCAAGTTGCACGAAGACTGGGGCACCACCCCGGCGAGCATCGACAACTGCCTGAGCGTCGCCGACCAGTACGACGTCCAGGTGGCGATCCACACCGATACCCTCAACGAATCGGGTTTCGTCGAAACCACCCTCGGCGCGTTCAAGGGTCGCACCATTCACACCTACCACACCGAAGGTGCCGGCGGCGGCCACGCGCCGGACATCATCAAGGCCTGCGGTTTCCCTAACGTGCTGCCGAGCTCGACCAACCCGACCCGGCCATTCACCCGCAACACCATCGACGAACACCTCGACATGCTGATGGTCTGCCACCACCTCGACCCGAGCATCGCCGAGGACGTGGCGTTTGCCGAAAGTCGCATCCGCCGTGAAACCATCGCCGCCGAAGACATTCTCCACGACCTCGGCGCGTTCTCGATGATCAGCTCCGACAGCCAGGCCATGGGCCGTGTCGGCGAAGTCATCACGCGCACCTGGCAGACCGCCGACAAGATGAAAAAGCAGCGCGGCCCGCTGCCCCAGGACGGCGAAGGCAACGACAACTTCCGCGCCAAGCGCTACATCGCCAAATACACGATCAACCCGGCGATCACCCACGGCATCAGCCATGAAGTGGGTTCGATCGAAGTCGGCAAATGGGCCGACCTGGTGCTCTGGCGTCCGGCGTTCTTCGGTGTGAAACCGACGCTGATCCTCAAGGGCGGCGCCATCGCCGCCAGTTTGATGGGCGACGCCAACGGATCGATTCCAACCCCGCAACCGGTGCACTACCGCCCGATGTTCGCCAGCTACGGCGGCTCGCTGCACGCCACCAGCCTGACTTTCATCAGTCAGGCCGCGCAGGAGGCCGGGTTGCCCGAGGCATTGGGCCTGAAGAAGAAAATCGGCGTGGTCAAAGGCTGCCGCGACGTGCAGAAAACCGACCTGATCCATAACGATTACCTGCCGAACATCGACGTCGACCCGCAAACCTATCAGGTCAAGGCCGATGGCGTGCTGCTCTGGTGTGAACCGGCGGAGACTCTGCCGATGGCCCAGCGTTACTTCCTGTTCTGACGCACGGCAAAAGGCCCCGGAGCCGTGTCTTGCGCACGGTCCCGGGGCCTTTTTCATGGTGCTGGAAAAGCACTTTGCAAACGGTCGTGTATTTCCCGCCAAAGGGGCTAATATTCGATTCGCTCCGCCTATTTTCAGGAACTTTCCATGCGTCTTTCCGAGTTCATCGTGGCCAATATCGACCCTATCGTCGATGAGTGGGAACAGTTCGCCGCGACCATCACTCCGGCCGCCGACTATCTGGATTCCACTGCGCTGCGCGATCACGCCAGCGAGATTCTGCGGGCTGCCGCCCGTGACATGAACAAGCCGCAAAGCCCCGCCGAACAGGCCGCCAAGGCCAAGGGCGAAGGCCCGGAAAAGACCCCGAGCCTGGACGAGGCCGGCGCCAGCCATGGCGAGCTGCGCCACACCGTCGGTTTCGATCTGGTGCAGATGACCAGCGAATTCCGCCATTTGCGCGCCTGTGTGATCCGCCGCTGGGTGAGCAGTCTCACCTCACCGGACATGACCTATTTCCAGGACATGATCCGCTTCAACGAAGCCATCGATGAAGCCCTCGCCGAATCCACTGCGGCCTACGCCGAGCAGGTCAACCGCTCGCGGGACATTTTCCTCGCCATCCTCGGCCATGACCTGCGCGCGCCGCTGCAAGCGGTGAGCATGTCCACCGAACTGCTGCTGCGCAAATCCAGCCTTGAGGGCGATGCCCTGGCCTGCGCCCAGCACATCAAGCGTGGCGCGCGGCACATGGCGACGATGGTCAGCGATCTGCTGGAACTGGTACGCAGTCGTCTGGGCCGTAGCCTGCCGATCGAGCCGGCACCGATGGATCTGGCCGTTGCAGCGCGAGCGGCGATTGCCGAAGCCTGCGCCGGTAATCCGCTATCGGATCCCAAGCTCACGGTGCACGGCGATACCAGCGGGGTGTGGGACGCCGGGCGAATCGACCAGTTACTGCAAAACCTGATCGGCAACGCCTTGCAGCACGGCACCAGCCAGCGCGACGTGACCCTCAACCTGCGTGGCGAGGGCGACAACGTGTGCCTGTCGGTGCACAACTACGGCACGCCGATTTCCGAAGAAGCCATTGGCACGATTTTCGACCCGCTGGTGCGCAGCGCCGACGAAGAACTCGGACAGCCGTCGACCAGCCTCGGGTTGGGCTTGTTTATCGTCAAGGAAGTGGTGACCGCCCATGGCGGGACGATCGAAGTCAGCTCGAGCGCGGCTGACGGGACATTGTTCAGTGTGGTGTTGCCGAGAAAGGTTTAAGCAGGCTTACCGCGTAATCGCTCTTCGCGAGCAAGCCCGCTCCCACATTTAGATCGCGATCTCCTGTGGGAGCGGGCTTGCTCGCGAAGGGGCCCGCAAAGACACTAAAAAACTATTCGACCACCAGGCGCCCCAAGCGCTGCCTGAGCATCCGGTTCTCCGCCCGCAACTCATGCACCTCCTCAAGCAGATTCAGTGCCAGCGCGACGCCCTCCCACTCCAGCTCCAGCTCGCGCCGCAACTTCGCGGCGCGCTTGGCCAAGCTCAACTCGTAGTCGGTGAACCGCCATTCCCGGGGCTGCGCGCCCTGAGGTTCGAGGATGCCGTGTTCGACGATTTCGATCACGTAGACGTCCGACAGATCGGCCGCCTCACAGAATTCTGCCATGTCCAGTTGAACGATCAGGGGGCTGCTCATGATGGGCTACTCCGTCGTCGAATTCAGAAGTTCTCGCGTGGATTGAACGCGGCTTTCTTCGCCAGTTCCTGCCACAGCGCCTTGACCTCGTCGTCCGAAGTCTTCGGCATCACGGCCTTGAGCTGCACGAACAGATAACCGCGCTCACCGGCCTTGTTTTTCAAGCCATGACCCTTGGCGCGCATGCGCTGGCCGTTCTGGCTGCCGGCCGGAACCTTGAGGTTGATCTTGCCGGTCAGGGTCGGCACCGCCACTTCAGCGCCCAGCGCCAGCTCCCACGGTGCCAATGGCAGGGTGATGATCAGGTTTTCGCCTTCGACATCGAATTTCGGGTGCGGCGCAAAGCGAATGGTCAGGTACAGATCACCATTGGCCCCGCCACCGATGCCCGGTGCGCCCTGCCCCTTGAGGCGGATGCGCTCGCCGTCGCTCACGCCCGCCGGGATCTTCACGTTCAGGCTCTTGCTGGTGTTGCTGACGTGCTGGCCGTTGGCGTTGTATTGCGGCACCTGAAAGGTGACCTTCTTCGATTCATTCGAGAGCGTTTCCTCGAGGAAGATCGGCAGTTCCATTTCCACGTCTTGCCCTCGGCGCCCTGCACTGCGTGATTGCCGACCCTCGCCGCCACCGAAACCGGGGCCGCGATTGCCGAAGATCGAACTGAAGAAGTCCGAGAAGTCGCCGGTGTCGCCACCGCCGCCACCAAAGCCGCCACGGCTCTGCCAGCCCGGTGGGCCCTGGAACGGCTGACCGTGCTGGCCATAACGGCGCAGTTCGTCGTATTCGGCGCGTTTGTCGGCGCTTTTCAGCGCTTCATAGGCTTCCGAGGCGTCCTTGAACTTGGCCTCGGCGTCTTTTTCCTTGCTGACATCGGGGTGGTATTTGCGCGCCAGCTTGCGATAGGCAGCCTTGATTGCCTTGTCGTCCGCTGTCGGCTCCACGCCGAGTATCTTGTAATAGTCTTTGAAGTCCATCGAAGGAATCACCATCCGTTATCGATTTCGCGCCGAGGCCAGCATGCGCTCATTCGCGCGTGCCGGGTTGACCGATCTCAAGTTTGTGACCGGGTGGCGCAGCAGAAGTTTATCGGCAGTGGACGACGGTTCTTGCGACCGCCGGTATGTCTGCCGGCCCATGCCAGCAAGTTTGGGGCGAAGCTGCGACTTTCAAGAAGCTTAGTCGCGAAATAGCAGATGACCGGCCTTCGAATCTGCCGCGCACTGACATACACTGCGCGGCCGTTTTTTGACCGGAACCCGAAAGACATGAACAACGCCTCTCCAGCCCGTGCCTGCGGTATCGACTTCGGCACCTCCAACTCCACCGTCGGCTGGCTGCGCCCCGGCATGGAAACGATGATCGCGCTGGAAGACGACAAGATCACCCTGCCGTCGGTGGTGTTCTTCAACATCGAAGAGCGCCGTCCGGTTTACGGTCGTCTGGCCCTGCACGAGTACCTGGAAGGCTACGAAGGCCGGCTGATGCGCTCGCTCAAGAGCCTGCTCGGTTCCAAACTGATCAAGCACGACACCAGCGTCCTCGGCACGGCGATGCCGTTCAAGGATCTGTTGGGGCTGTTCATCGGCCAGCTCAAGAGCCGCGCCGAAACGGCCGCCGGTCGGGAGTTCGAGCAGGTGGTGCTGGGGCGTCCGGTATTTTTCGTCGATGACGACCCGCTGGCCGACCAGGAAGCCGAAGACACCCTGGTCGAAGTGGCGCGCAAGCTCGGTTTCAAGGACGTGTCGTTCCAGTACGAACCGATCGCGGCGGCATTCGACTACGAGTCGACCATAGAGAAAGAAGAACTGGTGCTGATCGTCGACATCGGCGGTGGTACGTCCGACTTCTCGCTGGTGCGCCTGTCGCCCGAGCGTCGCGGCATGGACAACCGTCACGATGACATCCTCGCCACCGGCGGCGTGCACATCGGCGGGACCGACTTTGACAAACAGCTGAGCCTGCAAGGCCTGATGCCGCTGTTCGGCTACGGCAGCCGGATGAAGAGCGGCGCCTACATGCCGACCAGTCACCACATGAACCTGGCGACCTGGCACACCATCAACTCGGTGTACTCGCAGAAATCCACCCTGGCGCTGGGCAGCATGCGTTACGACATCGAAGACACCGGCGGCATCGACCGTCTGTTCAAGCTGATCGAACAGCGCGCCGGGCACTGGCTGGCGATGGAAGTCGAAGAAACCAAGATCCAGCTGACCCACGCCGACAGCCGCCACGTGCCGCTGGACCGGATCGAGCCGGGCCTGAGCGTGGAACTGAGCCGCGCCCTGTTCGAATCGTCCATCGACGCCTTGCTTGAGCGCGTGCGCGGCAGCGTTACGCAGCTGTTGAACGATGCCAACGTGTCGGTCGCTCAGGTCGATACGGTGTTCTTCACCGGCGGTTCAAGCGGCATCCCCGCGCTGCGCAACAGCGTCTCGGCGATGCTGCCGAATGCGCGACATGTTGAAGGCAATATCTTTGGCAGCATTGGCAGCGGCCTGGCGATTGAGGCGATGAAGCGTTACGGCGCAATGGCCTGATACACAACCTGTAATGGTCTGATCACACATCTTGTGGCGAGGGAGCTTGCTCCCGCTGGACTGCGCAGCAGGCCCAAGCTCTTGACTCAAAGAGCGGGGGTGCTTCGCACCCCAGCGGGAGCAAGCTCCCTCGCCACAGTGGACGCCCTACACCATCCCGCCCAGCTTCAACTCACTCTTCAGATACGCGTAATAAATCGGCCCCGCCACCACTCCCGGCAGGCCGAACGCGGCTTCGAACACCAGCATCGCCAGCAGCAGCTCCCACGACTTGGCACTGATCTGCCCGCCGACGATGCGCGCGTTGAGGAAGTATTCGAGCTTGTGGATAAAAATCAGGTAGCCCAGCGCCGCCACCGCCACCCAGATCGACAGCGACAGACCGACGATGGTGATCAGCGTGTTCGACATCAGGTTGCCGATCACCGGCAGCAGGCCGAGCAGGAACGTCAGGACGATCAGGGTCTTGGTCAGCGGCAGCTTGATGCCGAACAGCGGCAGAATCACCGCGAGGAAGATCGCGGTGAAGAGGGTGTTCAGCAGGGAAATCTTGATCTGCGCGAAGACGATGTTGCGAAAGGCTTGAACCACCAGGTGCAGACGGTCGAACAGGGCGGCGGCCAGTGGTTTGCGCTTGGTCAGGTCCGGCACTCGCTGTAAGGCGATGATCGCGCCGAGGACCATGCCGATCAGCAAGGTGACGAACATGTGCGCCGCGTCCTTGCCCACCAGTTGCAGCTCGGCCAGGTGTTTGCTGGCCCATTCGCCGATGGCCACGCGAAACTCCGCAGCACTGGCCGGCAGGTAAGCATCGAGAAACGGTGGCAGTTGCCCGCGCGCGCGGTCGACCACGCCCATGAATTTGTCGAGCGAGGCGCCCGGGTTTTCCGCTTCGTGCAGCAGGAAACTGATGGCGCCGGCAAAGATCAACGCCAGCACGCTGACCACCAAAGTGCCCAGCAGCGCCACCGCCAGCCAGCGCGCGCGCCGCCCTTCGATCAGCCGCTGCAGTTGCGGGGTGAGCATGTTGACCAGCTCGAACACCAGCAAACCGGCCAGCAGGCTGGGCAACAAGCGCAATGGCAACGCCAGCAACAAACCGCCGCAAATGATGATGCAACTGACCCAAAACACAACATGACGCTCAGAAAACGTTGGCATACAGCCTCAAAACGAACGGCGTAAAAGGATTGGCAGTCTGCCAGCGATCCGGGGAGAGCACTAGGGATATGCAGGGGCTATTGTCGCGCTCAATGGCCCCTTCGCGAGCAGGCTCGCTCCCACAAGGGCTACGCATTTCAATGTGGGAGCGGGCCTGCTCGCGAAGAGGCCGGCCCGTTCACCGCAAATCATTGCTGATTACTTTTTCTTCAGGCAATCACTCATGAAGGTCTTGCGCGCATCGCCGGTCAGGGCCTTGGTTTTCGCATCGGCGTTGCAGGTCTTCATTTTTTCCTGCTGCGGGGTCAGCACCTTGGCGTCATTGGCGGCCGGTGCTGCCTTGAGACAAGTGCTCATGAAAGTCTTGCGCTCGTCGCCCTTGAGGCTCTTGGCGGTAGCGTCAGCATTGCAGGTGGTCATTTTGTTCTGTTGCGCCGTGGCGGCGAAACCCTGGGAACACAGGAGCAGACCGATCATCAACAAAGGGACACGCAACATCTTCATGGAGTTTTCTCCTTGTCGCCGCATCGATGGATGCGGCCTCTGCTGGAGTGTAGCCAAATCTTGTTACACCTTCCTGCCCTCCAGATGGCTGCGTCGGTATTGCTCCGGCGTACACCCGGCCTGACGGGCAAACATGGCGATGAAGGCCGAGCCGCTGCTGTAGCCGAGGTCGAAGGCGATTTCCTGCACGCTGCGGGTACTTTCCAGCGCCTCGATGGCTGCCAGATAGCGCAGGCGCTGGCGCCATTCGCCGAAACTCATCCCCAGTTCGCGCACGAACTGCCGGGCCAGCGTGCGCTCGCTGACGTGTACCTGCGCCGCCCAGTGCGCCAGTGGCTGGTTATTCCCCGGATCAGCCTGCAATGCATCGAGAATCGCCAGCAACCCGGGGTTGTGCGCATACGGCAGATAACACTCATGCACCGGCGCCTGTTGCAGTTGATCGACCAGCACTTGGGCCAGACGTTGGTCAGCGTCGAGTTCGGGGATCTTCACGTCGCGGGCGGCGAAGTCCTTGAGAATCGCCTTGAGGATGTCGCTGATCGCCAGGGTGCAGGCGCGCGGCGGCAGATCGGCACAGACTTTGGGATCGAGGCACACCGCGCGGTAGTTGACCGGTTGGTGGCTGTAGAAACTGTGCTCGACCTGCGGCGGCACCCACACCGCATAGTGCGGCGGCGACATGAAGCGGCTGCCGTCGACGTCCATGTGCAGCACGCCGTGGGCCGCGTACTCCAGCGTGCCCCACGGATGACGGTGCGGCGCGGCGTATTCATGGGCGTTGAAGTCGGCATAGCGGAAGTACACCGCCGACGGCAGTTCGCTGAAATCCAGCAGATCGATGTGTTTGCTGTTCATGCTGTCCGGTTGCAGAGGCAGGTTGTCCGGTTCGCAGTATAGGGCTGCATCCAGACAGGCGATAATCACCGTTCATCAACGTTCTGGTTTTAACCCATGCAATACGCGTTTCCGCTGCTGGCGATTTTCATCTGGGCCGGCAATACCGTGATCAACAAACTGGCGGTCGGGGCGATCTTCCCCGCCGAGATCGGTTTCTACCGCTGGCTGCTCGCCGGGCTGCTGTTCACCCCATTCATGCTCAAAGCGGTGATCGCGCACTGGCCGCAGATCCGCCCGAACCTGGGCAAGATCTTCATCCTCGGCGTGCTCGGGATGGCGGTCTATCAAAGCCTCGCCTACTTCGCCGCGACGCTGACCACGGCGACCAACATGGGCATCATCCTGTCGCTGATGCCGCTGATGTCGCTGGCCATGGCCATCATCAGCCTCGGCCAGCGCCTGACTGCCGGTGCGCTGTTCGGCGCGGTGCTGTCGTTCGCCGGCGTGCTGGTGGTGGTGTCGTCCGGCAGCCTCGGCGCGCTGCTGCAACATGGAGTGAACCTGGGTGACGCGATGATGCTGATCGCCACCCTGGCCTACGCGATCTACAGCACCCTGCTGAAAAAATGGCAGCTGCGCCTGCCGCCGCTGGTGTTGTTGTACCTGCAGGTGCTGGTGGCGATTGTGGTGCTGTTTCCGCTGTACGCCGCCTCGCCGAAAACCGGCTTCACCGCGCAGAACATTCCGCTGGTGCTGTACGCGTGCCTGCTGGCCTCGATGCTCGCGCCGCTGGCGTGGATGCAGGCGGTGCAGCGCCTGGGGCCGAGCCGCACGACGTTGTTCTTTAACCTGCTGCCGCTGATCACCGCGCTGATTGCGGCGGTGGTGTTGAAGGAGCAGTTGGCGATGTATCACCTGGTGGGTGGGGTGTTGACGTTGGGTGGGGTGATTCTTTCCGAGCGTTGGACCACGGTATTGGGCCGCCGGATCAGCGTTGCCTGACAAATTCCTGTGGCGAGGGAGCTTGCTCCCGCTGGGGCGCGAAGCGGCCCCTTTTTTAAAAGCCGGGGCCTGCTGCGCAGTCCAGCGGGAGCAAGCTCCCTCGCCACAAGAGCAGGTTAAACCCCGACAGCCTTGAGCCGCGCCGCATGCTCGACAAACAACC
The DNA here is from genome assembly GCF_020515535.1 of Pseudomonas sp. MWU16-30322. Lineage (NCBI taxonomy): Bacteria > Pseudomonadati > Pseudomonadota > Gammaproteobacteria > Pseudomonadales > Pseudomonadaceae > Pseudomonas > Pseudomonas sp. MWU16-30322. The sequence goes on along the minus strand of NZ_JAIWYL010000003.1, from coordinate 482,795 downwards.
GCACCGGGTCCGCCCCCTTCCCCACCAGCCCCAGCGACTGGTTGACGATGTCGAAGTGATCCAGCGGATAGTCATCGCCAATCACCGTGCCCAGGTGCGAGCTGTAGCGCCCGACCATCCCGTCACACTGCCCCGGCTCCCGCACAAAGGTTTTCGCAAACAGGCGACAGCTGCGATTGGTGCCGTCGAACAGGTTGCCGCCACGATCGGTCTTGCCCGGCTGCAACGTCCCCGACCACGAGTAATAACGCACGCCGTTGACCTCTTCCGGCCCGTGACCGCCCCAGGTCTCGGGCAGGCCCTGTGGATAACGCTGATTGAACAGCGCCACGCCTGCACTGGTCAGCGATTGATGCGAGGCGTGGATGTCCACCGGCAGCTTCGGCCCGCGGTAACCGGTTTCCAGCAGCGCCATCAGCCAGCCGACAACACGCAGCAGCACCTCAAGCACGCGGCCCTTGGCGCTGTCCGCCGGATAGTGCTTCTGCAGATAGTCGGCCAGTTCCGAGCCGTGATTAGGCCCGGCCACTGACGTCACCGAAGCCACCAGATCCGGCCGTTTGGCGGCGGCATAACGTGCCGTCAATGATCCCTGACTATGCCCGAAGAGATTGACCCTCGCGGCGCCGGTCTCGCGCAGAATCTCCTCGATGCGCGCCAGCAGTTGCTCGCCGCGCACCTCGGTGGAGTTGAGCGGCGACACCTGCACCGCAATCACCGTCGCCCCGCCACGGCGCAACGCCTTGATGATCCCGTACCAGTACGGATACAGCACCAGCCGGATAAACCCGAGCATGCCCGGGACCAGCACCAGTGGATAACGTGTCGCCGTAGCGTGTGACATGGGCAAACATCCTTGTGGTCGTAAGTGGATGCCAAACGTGCAAAACGCCCGCCAAGCCTCCTCCGTGATGATGACAACGCCACCTTCAGCCTACTTCAGGCCCACTCCCCCCGCCACAATCAGTCCTACCGACCGCAAGCGATGAAGAGCATTACACCCCGCAAGCGGCGATTGCCACGCAAGGTCTGGGGCTGATGCCAAGGTCGCACGAAATCCCATAAAACTTTTTGCATCGCGCAGGACTCACAACTTGGGTAAACGATCACGCCTGTAGAGCGTGGCGCCATTGGATTAGCCTCCTGGAGATCAATATGAGCGACGACCTGCACTTGTCAGATGTCAAAACCCTGCGCGAACGTGCGCGGCAACACGTCGAGAACGGCGCGGTTACCGAGAGCTACAGCGCTAACCGTGAGGAGGTGCTGCGCCTGCTCAACGAATCGCTGGCCACCGAACTGGTCTGCGTGCTGCGCTACAAGCGTCACTACTTCATGGCCAACGGTCTGAAAGCCAACGTGGCCGCCGACGAATTCCTCGAACACGCGACCCAGGAAGCACAACACGCCGACCGTCTGGCCGAGCGCATCGTGCAACTGGGCGGCGAGCCGGAGTTCAATCCGGACCTGCTGTCGAAAATGTCCCACGCCCAGTACGTGGCCGGGAACACCCTGAAGGAAATGGTCTACGAAGACCTGGTGGCCGAGCGGATCGCCATCGACAGCTACCGCGAAATCATCCAGTACATCGGTGAGAAAGACCCGACCACCCGGCGCATCTTCGAAGACATCCTGGCGCAGGAAGAAGAGCATGCGGATGACATGGCCGACATTCTGAAAGACCTCTGAACCTTCGATACCGCTATCGCGAGCAGGCTCACTCCTACAAGTTTTGCACTGTACTTGTAGGAGTGAGCCTGCTCGCGATGACGCGTTTACAGACGCTGAAGATTTACTTGGTTGGCTTGACGGTGACTGGCGCCTTGCCCGCCTTCATTTGCTCCAGCAACGGCGCGCACTGATTCGGCTCACCACCGCTCGGCGCCACCAGCGCCAGCAGCCCGGCCGCCGGTGCAGCAATCACGCCCAGCGCGACCATCCCCGCTCCGCGCAGCATCAACGGCACAGCCTTGACCCCGGCGTCCGGCTTGATGAACTTGCCACGCACGTACAACGGTGAACGCAGCGAAATCAGACGCCAGCCCTTGGATTCCGGCGTTACCGTCAGATCCAGTTGCTCGGTGGCCATGTTCGCGGTGCCGTCGATGTAGATGATCGCGTTCTCGGTATCGAACACAAACAGCCGCGTGCTCGCCAGGCCGGTCTTGATATCGAAGTCCGCCGCCGCGCAGTTGATCTTCACTTCCTTGTCGCCGAAGACTTTGCCGACCACGTAGTTGCCAACATTGAGCCCCGCCAGTTCCATCAGTTCACGACTGATCGCACCGTCGTTGATCAGCATCTTCAGGTTGCCGTTGGCCCCGCCCAGCAGTTTGGCTACGGAGTTGCCGCGCCCGCTGATGTCGGCATCGCCATTGAGTTCGCCGAAACTGGTTTTCATCGGCTCGAAGGTCGGGAACAACTGCTTGAGCTTGAACCCGCGCGCGGTCAGTCTGGCCCGGCCTTCCAATGGCTCGGTACGGCCATTGAGGCGGATCTGCGCATCCAGTTTGCCCCCGGCCACGCCGAAGCGCAGCGGTTCGAGGCTGAGTTCGCCGTCGTTGAGTTTCAGGTGGGTATAGAGGTCGGTGAACGGCAGCTTTTCGCTGTGGACGATGCGCTTGCCGGTGAACTCGACGTCGGCATCCATCGCGCGCCAGCGGTCGGTCTTGAACTCTTCCACCGGCAGCACTTTGTCGGTCGGCTGTTTGCTCTCGCCGCCGCGGGCCTTTTGCTTGTCATTCGAGTCGGCGCCGATCAGCGGCGCGAGGTCGGCGAACAACAGTTGATTGGACAGCAACGCGCCACTGAGTTTTGGCCGTGGCTGGCTGGCGACGTAGGTCAGGTCACCGTGAATGTCACTGCCACCGATCTTGCCGTTGAACTGCTCATAAGTGAATTTGGCGCCAGCGGCGTCATGCAACTTGGCAATCAGATGACCGTCGGTGGAGTACGGTGGCGTATCCGGCAGGGTCACGCCGGTCAGTGGATAAAGGTTGCCGAGGCTGGCGCCGGCCAGTTTCAAACGCAGATCGAGGGCGCCGAGGTTCAGCGGGTCGGTCAGGGTGCCGGCGAGTTCGATGCTGGTGGCGCCGATCTTCGCCTGCGCCTGCAGCGGGAACGGCTTGTTCGCATCCTGCAACGCCAGCAGCCCGCCGATCTTGCCCTGGCCGGTGAGATTCTGGCCGTGGTATTGGCCTTTGACCTTCAGCGCAAACGCATAGTCCTGAGGCGCGGCGCCCTTGTCCTGGGCGGTCTTCGCGGCTTTGTCGCCGACGATCTCGCTGAACGGAATCGGCTTGCCCAGCGGATCGATCACCACGTCGAGATTGGTCTTCAGCGTCTGGTCATCCAGGGTGACGTGGCCCTTGTCGAAACCGATGGCACCAATGTCCACCACCCAATTCGACGGTTCGGCATTCGGGTCTTTCGGATCGAACTTGAACGTCCAGTTGGCACGACCATCGGCCAGACGCTGCAGTTGCGCGTTGGGTTCGGTCAGGTCGATGCGCGGGATCGTCACCCGTTGCGCCAGCAGGGCCAGCGGCGAGATGCGCAGTTCCACGCGTTTGAGCGTGACCATCTGCGGCTGCTTCGACCAGTCCGGATTGCCCAGCGTCAGGTCTTCAGCCACCACATGCGGCCACGGCACCCAGGCCCGCCAGCCACCCTCGTCCGGCTCGCGTTGCCAGATCACTGCGAGGTTGCCGTTGATGGCGAACGGTCGATGCAGTTCTTCCGAGACTTTGGCATTGAGCGGCGGTTTGATCCGGTTCCAATCGAAGAACACGATGATCAGAACCAGCACCGCCAGCAGCAGTACGAGGATGGCGAGGGTCCAACTGAAGATTTTTCCGGTGCGCGTCATGCACAAAACTCCTGATGACGACCGCACGCCGACTTCGCGACGCACAGCTGAAACGGCGGGCCAAAGCGGCCCTCATGAAATCTACGACTGGCAAACAGTACGCAGGTTTAATCGGAATATAGATTCCGCGGCAAAAAATCGCGCGAATGCTGACCGATTGGTCGAACAGCGTTACCGCCACCCGCACATTTGCGAGGCGCGAGTGAGTCGAAAATACCCACTGCGGTGCAAAACCAGCGTCCGCAAACGCCCGAGCTAGAGCGCCTCGGCAGAACAATCAATTCTGTTGATTATTACCATTGCGTTTATGAACTTTTATATCGACTTATCGAGAGTAGCATTGGCTTCGTACCCACTTTATCGCCCTCCCAAGGAGCAACCCATCATGAAACGCCAATTACTGCTCAGCCTTACCCTGTCGATGCTAGCCAGCACTGCTTTCGCCCTGCCCGCTGCCGATCAGGCTACCCCACAAGTAAAAACCAGCCACTCGGTGTTCAGCCAGACTGTTGCTGCTGACGGCGGTGACCGCACTCCACAAGGTCAGACCCTGGCTGAAAACGGCCGCAATCGTCTGGAAGAAAAAGGCCTGGTACAAGATGGCTACGACAAGACTCCACAAGGTCAAGCTGTAGCAGAAGGTGGCCGTGACCGTCTCGAAGAGAAAGGTCTGGTTCAGGACGGTTCCGATCGCACTCCACTGGGCCAGGCTCTGGCCTCTGATGGCAGCGACCGCACTCCACAAGGTCAAACCCTCGCTTCCGACGGCAGCGACCGCACCCCACAAGGCCAGACCCTCGCTTCCGACGGTAGTGACCGCACGCCACAGGGCCAGACCCTCGCTGAAGGTGGTGGTGACCGTGTGATCGAACGCAACAGCGCTTTGAGCTAAGCCCATGGCGGCCTGGAAAAAAAGCCCGATCAGCCGATTGGGCTTTTGACTTTTTCAGCCCCGGCCAATCGCAAAAGCGCATTTCCCCCCGTTGACTTTCCCCCGACGTTCGACGCCAGCAAAGCCGATTTGCTAGAGTGCGGCGCTTGTCCCGCTCAAGAAAACGCCTTTGCGATGCTGCCCCGCGCCGAACAGAAACAACAGACCCGCAACGCCCTGATGGACGCCGCCCGCCATTTGATGGAAAGCGGCCGAGGATTCGGCAGCCTGAGCCTGCGCGAAGTGACCAAGACCGCCGGCATCGTGCCCACCGGTTTCTATCGGCATTTCGCCGACATGGACGAGCTGGGCCTGGTGCTGGTCAGTGAAGTCGGCCAGACCTTCCGCGAAACCATCCGCCTGGTGCGCCACAACGAATTCGTCATGGGCGGCATTATCGATGCGTCGGTGCGGATCTTCCTCGACGTGGTCAGCGCCAACCGTTCGCAATTCCTGTTTCTCGCCCGCGAGCAGTACGGCGGCTCGCAGCCGGTGCGCCAAGCGATTGGCCGACTGCGCGAAAACATCAGCGCCGACCTCGCGGCCGACCTGAGGCTGATGCCCAAGCTGCAACATCTGGACGCAGCCGGCCTGAGCGTGATCGCCGACCTGATCGTCAAATCGGTGTTCGCCACCCTGCCGGACATCATCGACCCGCCCGCCGAAGCCCTGCCGGAACATCTGACGCCACAGGCAAAGATCACCCAGCAACTGCGCTTCATCTTTATCGGTCTCAAGCACTGGCAAGGGCTGGGCAGTACCGAGTAACTTGCCTTTTTTCAAACACAACGCAAATCCCCTGTGGGAGCGGGCTTGCTCGCGAAAGCGGTGTATCAGTCAACAATAAAGTGACTGACCTACCGCTTTCGCGAGCAAGCCCGCTCCCACATTGGTTTTGCGCCGCCCATATTTGGTGCATGTAAAAATCTTCACGCACCAAAACCTTCCAAAACTCTGCAACATCTTGAAACATCCACTACGCTCCGACAGGGATTTCCTACATCTCAGCCGGTTGGCAAGCCCCTTGCTCTAGCCCTCTCTACAGTCCACTGCTGGAAGCTTTCCGATGCTGGTGATTCATCGCAGAATCGACCCTCAACCTGTCTGGTCCGCCGAGTTGCACCTGACCTTCGAAGCGCGGAGCAAGAGCCGTTTGCGCTGTTTCAGTGCCGATGGCGAAGACGTCGGGTTATTTCTGGAGCGCGGTCAGGCACCGTTATATGACGGCGAATGCCTGCAGGCCGAAGACGGCCGCATCGTTCGCGTCTGCGCTCGCCCCGAGCAACTGCTTCACGTCACCTGCGCCAACGCCTTCGAACTGACCCGCGCCGCCTATCACCTCGGTAACCGCCATGTCGCCTTGCAAGTCGGCGACAGCTGGCTGCGCCTGCTCGACGATTACGTGCTCAAGGCGATGCTTGAACAGCTCGGCGCGCAAGTCGAAGCGATTGAAGCGCCGTTCCAGCCGGAGCACGGTGCCTACGGCGGTGGTCATCATCATTCGCGGCATGGCGACGAGGACTTCAATTACGCGCCGAAACTGCACCAGTTCGGCGTTCGTTTATGAACCCAGCCTGGGCGCTGTTGCGCCTGGCCAGTCCGCAACTGCCGATTGGCGGCTACAGCTATTCGCAAGGCCTGGAAATGGCGGTGGATAACGGCCGCGTGCACAACCCGGACAGTGCCCGGCGCTGGATCAGCGATCAATTGCTGCTCAACCTCGCCCGTTTCGAAGCGCCGCTGCTGCTCGCCCATTGTCAGGCCGCTGCCGACGAAAACTGGCCCGAGTTGCTGCGCATCTGCGAAACCCACCGGGCCAGCCGCGAGACCCGCGAACTGCATCTGGAGAGCCGGCAGATGGGTTACTCGCTGCAGCAGTTGCTCAACGGGTTGCCGGAACTTGACGCGCCGGCCCGCAGCTTTCTTGAGCAATGCGCCGAACCGCATCTGGCCCTCGGCTGGGCACTGGCTGCCCGCGCCTGGCAGATCAGCCCGCAGGACGCCCTCGCCGCGTGGCTGTGGAGCTGGCTGGAAAACCAGCTCGCGGTGCTGATGAAAACCCTGCCGCTGGGCCAGCAAGCCGCCCAGCGCCTGACCAGCGAATTGCTGCCATTGCTGCAACAGGCGCAGCAGGACGCCAGCCAAATCAATCCCGAACACATCGGCAGCGCCGCGTTCGGCCTGTCCCTGGCGTGCATGGCGCATGAGCGCCAGTACAGCCGACTTTTCCGTTCCTAGGGCCCTGTTATCTTGGAGAAGCACATGAACACACAACCCCTGCGCGTCGGCATCGGCGGCCCGGTCGGTTCCGGCAAAACCGCGTTGACCCTGGCCCTGTGCCTGGCGCTGCGCGACCGCTATAACCTGGCCGTCGTCACCAACGACATCTATACCCGCGAAGACGCCGACTTTCTGGTGCGCAACGAAGCGCTGGCGCCGGAGCGGATCATCGGCGTGGAGACCGGCGGCTGCCCGCACACGGCGATCCGCGAAGACGCCTCGATCAACCTCGAAGCGGTCGATCAACTGAACCGGCGCTTTCCGGGGCTGGACCTGATTCTGGTGGAGTCCGGCGGCGACAACCTGTCGGCGACCTTCAGCCCGGAGCTGTCGGACCTGACCATCTACGTGATCGACGTCTCGGCCGGCGACAAACTGCCACGCAAGGGCGGGCCGGGGATCTGCAAGTCCGACCTGCTGGTGATCAACAAAATCGACCTGGCGCCGCTGGTCGGTGCCTCGCTGGAAATGATGGATAGCGACACCAAGCGCATGCGCAACGGCAAGCCATTCGTCTTCAGCAACCAGAAAACCGGCCAGGGCCTGGAAGACATCATCGCCTTCATCGAGCGCCAGGGCCTGCTGAACGCCGCCTGATTCAATGACCAACAAGGAAGCTTATCCATGACACTCAAACGCATTCTCGGCGCCGTGGCGCTGCTGCTGACCCCGGCCCTGGCCTTCGCCCACCCGGGCCACGGCGACAGCGGCTTGATCGCCGGCATCAGCCACCCGATCGGCGGCCTCGACCACTTGCTGGCGATGGTTGCAGTCGGCCTGTGGGCCGCGCAGCAGCAAGGCGCGGCACGCTGGGCGCTGCCCTGCACATTCGTCGGCACCATGCTGATCGGCGGCATGCTCGGTTTTGAAGGGCTGCAACTGCCGGCGCTGGAAAGCGGAATTGCGGCTTCGGTGCTGGCACTGGGCCTGGCCGTGGCATTGGCGGTGCGTCCGCCGCTGCTGATGGCGGTGGCCGCGACGGCGTTGTTTGCGCTGTTCCATGGTGTGGCGCATGGCCTGGAACTGCCGGACATGAGCAGCCCTTGGGCGTATGCCGCCGGTTTCGTCGCGGCGACGGCGGCGCTGCATGCGGCGGGTTATGGCCTGGTGCGTGTGTTGCCTCAAGCTGCTGCACCATTGGTGCGAGTGGCGGGGGCTGCTTCGGCGGTGACCGGTGCATGGTTGCTGGCCGGCTGATCTTTATCGCCTGAACCGGCCTCTTCGCGAGCAAGCCCGCTCCCACCCTGGATTTGCGGTGTACACAAAACCTGTGGGAGCGGGCTTGCTCGCGAAGGCGGACTGACAGACACCGCGTCTCATCAGGCCGTCGCTCTGCTACCATGTCGCGCAATCGCCCCAGCCGTGACGACGTCCGCCAATGCCCCATGCTTCCCGCTCCACCTCTCTGCCCGAATTGACCGCCCTGTTCAGCGACGTGCAACAGCACTTTCTGAACGTGATCGTGCCGCTCTGGCAAGGCCCGGGCTGGAATGCCGACATGGCGCTGCCCTACGAAGCACTGGACGCCGCACATCAGCCGCTGCCGCCGCAACGCTACCGGGCGATGGCCTGCGCACGGCAGCTGTACCTGTTTTCCAGCCTGATCGGGGTTGTGGATAACGCCGAGGTGCGCGCCGCCGCACTTTTCCGCTCGCTGCAACGGCATTTCCATGATGCCGAGCACGGCGGCTGGTTCTACAGCATCGACGCGCAAGGCAAGCCGCTGGATCAGCGCAAGGATCTCTACACCCACGCTTTCATCCTGTTCGCCTGCGCCCATTACTGGGCCAAGTCCCGCGAGCCGCTGGTGGAGTCCACACTCAACGCCGCACTGGAAGTCATCGCCCGGCGTTTCGCTACCGGCGATGGCTTGTACGAAGCGTGCCTGGACCGCGACTGGATCACCCTGCAAACCGGCCCGCTGCAAAACCCGCTGATGCACCTGGCCGAGGCGTTCCTCGCCACCCTCGCGGTACGTGAGGACGCGGCGACGCAGCAAGCGCTGGTGGAGTTATGCACAGCCATGCACAAGCAGTTCGTCGACCCGCAGCATGGCGTGCTGATGGAGAAACCGCTGGGGGCTGTGGATAACTGGTACGAGCCGGGGCATCAGTTCGAATGGTATTTCCTGCTCGAGTCTTCAGCCCTGCTGCGTGGTTCGAAACTGCATGCAGCGCTGGACCGGGCATTCGCTTTCACCGAGCAATTCGGCGTTGAACAACCTTCAGGTGCGGTGCGGGCGATGCTCGATCTGCAACTGGACGGTCGCCCGAAAGATTCGACTCAGCGGATCTGGGCTCAGGCTGAATACCTGCGCGCGCTGACCTTGCGTGCGGGCAGCGAAGCTACAGTGCTGCGCCAGTTGCAGGCGCTGCAACAGCGATTTCTGCATGTGAGCGGGTGGCATGAATGCCGGGATGAGCAAGGAGAGGTCAGCCGCAAGGACATGCCTTCGACGACGCCTTATCACTTGGCGACGTGCTACAGCGGTTTAGCCGAATATCTGCGTTGATTGAAAAATAGCTTTCGCGAGCAAGCCCGCTCCCACATGGGAATTTCGCCGAACACATAATCTGTGAACAGCTCGGATCCCTGTGGGAGCGGGCTTGCTCGCGAATAGCCGTTACACGGTCTCTAGGCAATCCACTTCTTGTCACCGGTAAAGCTGATGGTCAACCAGCGCGCCGCATCCGGCTCGCCGAGCTGCGCCGAGATTTCCTCACGCAACGCATCCAGCTGCCCCACGCTCTGCAGCCGGTAATCCGCCGGCAACACCACATGAATCTCGATGAACCGCGCCCGCCCGTGCTTCTGCACGTAGGTCACGTAATCGTCGAAACCATGCTCGACCTTTGCCGCCTCCATCACTTGGCGCACCTGATCATCCAGGGTGTCCGGGGCAATGCCCAGTACATCGCGCAACGCCGGGCCGATGATCTTGAACGCTGGTGGCAACATGGTCAGCGCCAGGACGATCAGGATCAGCGGGTCGACAAACTTCGCCCACTCGTCAAAGCCCTGGGCCTTGAGCAGCAACGCGGCGAGAAAACTGATCAACAGGCCGACCGAGAGCATCGCGTCCACCAGCCAGCTGATGTTGTCGAACTGGATCAGGCTCGACTTGAGCTTGCGATTGCGCCGACGCACATAGAAGAAGTAGGCGAACTCGACGACGGTGAACACCGCCGCATAAATGATCACCAAGCCCAGCTCGATCTCGCGGCCGCCGTTGATGATGCCGAACACACCGTTGAGAAAGGCATAGATCGCGATCAACAGCAGGAAGCTGCCTTCGATCAGCAGCACCATCGGCTCCAGATGCCAGAAACCGAACTGAAAACGGTGATTGCTTTCCTTGGCGATCAGCCGGGCGGTGATCAGCATCAGCACTTTGATGAACGTTGCGATCAGCGAGAAAAAACCATCGAAAAGGATGGATTGGGAACCTGAAACAAAACCGGTAGCGATCCCGGCAATCGACACCGCGAACATCAGGATGGTCGATTGTTTGAGCAGTGACTGCTCACCTCGGTTACTCACGTAGCCTCCTCTAAAAACCTTTGAACCGCGGGGTGCGGTGGGGTTTGTCGGAGATGAGTTTACCTTATTGGCGGTTTTGCCCGGTTTTGTGGCGAGGGAGCTTGCTCCCGCTGGGTGCGGAGCGCCCCCCGCTCTTCAGTTCAAAAAAACGGGCCTGCTGCGCAGTCCAGCGGGAGCAAGCTCCCTCGCCACAGGGTCCTACGCCTTGTTACGCTCGATCGCAAACCCGGCCCAGGTCTGGCTCACCGGCATCAGCTCCAGGCTGTTGATGTTGATGTGTGCTGGCGCGTTGAGTACCCAGAAGATGGTCTCGGCGATGTCCTGCGGCTGGATCGGCTCGGCCCCGGCGTAGGTCGCGTTGTAGCGTTCCTGGTCACCGGCAAAGCGCACCAGCGAGAACTCGCTTTCGCACAGGCCGGGCTCGATGTTGCTGACGCGCACGCCAGTGCCCTGCAGGTCGCAGCGCAGGTTCAGCGAGAATTGCTTGACGAACGCCTTGGTCGCGCCATACACGTGGCTGCCCGGGTACGGGTAGTTTCCGGCGATGGAGCCGAGGTTGACGATACCGGCGCCACGGCCGTGGGCGATCAAACGTGGCAACAGCAGACGGGTGCTGTACATCAGGCCTTTGACGTTGGTATCGACCATGGTGTCCCAGTCGTCGAGGTCGCATTTGGGCGCCGGATCGACGCCCAGCGCCAGCCCGGCGTTGTTGATCAGGCCACGCAGCTTGGCGAACGACGGCGGCAAATTGGCAATTGCCTCTTCCATCGCCTTGCGGTCACGCACGTCGAGCACCAGACCATGCACTTCGGTCTGCTTCGACAGATCTGCGCACAGCGCATTGAGGCGTTCCTCACGACGACCGGTCAGCACCAGTTTCCAGCCAGCCTCGGCAAAACGACGGGCACAGGCTTCACCAAAACCGGACGTCGCGCCGGTAATAAACAGGGTGTTGGACATCGTGTTCTCCTTGCATCGACCGCCGTGCGGTCATTGGAATGGACAATCAGCAGGCAGCATGCCCGGCCCCGCTTTAACCGGCAACCACCGAATCCTGCTCATTAATTGATCAATGGCCGCCACACCATATGCACCGTGGCCTGTAGCCATGTGCACGCATGTTATCCACAGCCCCTTCCACAGTTTCCGGGGGCAAGTGAAAAAGCGTAAAGCCGCGCCACACAAGGCTTTGCGGGCGAAATAGAAAGTTTTTTGCTTGACCCTGATCTGGCAGTTGTGCCGGTGATGGCATTCTGCACGACTGCACGGTCACAGCAGTGTTTGCGCGAGGCCAGTAATCACGGTGCTCCGCGCGGTCTTTCCAGAGTTTAATCACAGACTTATCCACAAGCTTGCGCACATGGAATTGCCGATTCTGCAGCGGCCATAAAAAGGTTGACAAAGGCGTCTATCGTTATCGCAAAAGCACCTGATCAAAAAACAATCACCACGCTACAAGCCACGGTTCCAATGGCCTGCAGACAGCTACACCCACGTTATTCACAGCCAGCTCCACAGCAAACGGGGACAAGTCGAAACTGTGGAAAAACAGCCATTTGCAGCGTCTATATGTCGCGCTTTGGCAGGTGTGGGAATTTGTTTTCCACAATTCTGAAATCTGGCGTAGATCAACTGTGGGAGCGGGCTTGCTCGCGAAGAGGGTGTGCCATCAAACACGGTGTTATCTGACACACCCTCTTCGCGAGCAAGCCCGCTCCCACAAGGGACTTGTGCTGGATTTGAGATGTAAAAAGCCCCGGGACTTTCGTCGCGGGGCTTGTGGACAACGCATGAAGAATCAGTGCCCGCCCAGATAAGCGTTACGCACCTCCTCATTCACCAGCAGCTCTTTACCAGTGCCAGTCAGGCGAATCTCGCCGTTGACCATCACGTACGCCCGATCCGACAGCTTCAACGCATGGTTGGCGTTCTGCTCGACGAGGAAAATGGTCATGCCGGTTTTCGCCAGTTCCCGCAGGGTGGCGAAGATCTGTTTCACCACGATCGGCGCCAGGCCCAGGCTCGGTTCATCGAGCAGCAGCAGTTTCGGCCGGCTCATCAGCGCACGGGCGATGGCGAGCATTTGTTGCTCGCCGCCGGACATGGTCATCGCCCGCTGGGTACGGCGTTCTTCGAGCCGTGGGAACAGCTCGAACATGCGCTGCATGTCCTCCTTGGCGTACTTGTCGCCAATCGGGATGGTGCCCATCAGCAGGTTCTCCTCGACGGTCATGTCGGGGAACACCCGCCGTCCTTCCGGCGACTGCGCGATGCCGTTGGAGGCGATGTAGTGCGAGGACTTGTGGGTGATGTCGACGCCCTGATAGAGGATCTGCCCGCCCGCCGCGCGCGGCTGGCCGAAGATCGACATCAGCAGCGTCGATTTACCCGCGCCGTTGGAGCCGATCAGGCTGACGGTCTCGCCTTCGTTGATCTGCAGCGACACGCCTTTGAGGGCCTGGATCGGGCCGTAGAACACGTCCAGGTCTTTCAGTTCGAGGATCGGTTTGCTCATACCAGCTCCTCTTCGTCGGCGCCCAGGTAGGCGGCAATCACTTTTGGATCATGGCGGATCGCGTCAGGCCCGCCTTCGGCGATGACCACGCCGTGATCCAGCACCACGATGTGGTCGGAAATGCTCATGACCATGCCCATATCGTGTTCGATCAGCACCACGGTCAGATCATGCTCGTCGCGCAGCAGCCGGATCATCGCGCTCAGCGCTTCGGTTTCCTGAGGGTTGAGGCCGGCGGCCGGTTCGTCGAGGCAAATGATCTGCGGCCGCGTGCACATGGCCCGGGCGATTTCCAGACGGCGTTGCTGACCGTAGGACAGTTCACCGGCCAGACGGTTGGCGCAGTCCACCAGATCGACCACTTCCAGCCAGTAGAAGGCGCAGTCCAGCGCATCGCTTTCGGCCTTGCGGTAGCCCTTGGTGTTGAGGATGCCGGCGAGCATGTTGCGGTTGACCCACATGTGCTGCGCCACCAACAGGTTTTCCAGCACCGACATTTCCTTGAACAGGCGAATGTTCTGGAACGTCCGGGCCAGGCCGGCGCGGTTCACCAGGTGCGTACCGCCGAACATCTTGTAGTACAGGCGACTGAGGAAGCTTTTCGGCGACACGAAATCAGTCGGCTTGAACGATTCGCCCAGCAGCTGGATGACGTTGGTCTGCTTGCCGCGCACGTTGAGTTCGATCTTGCCGCCGGAGGCCTTGTAGAACCCGGTCAGGCAGTTGAACACCGTGGTCTTGCCGGCGCCGTTGGGGCCGATCAGGGCGAAGATCGAGTTGCGTTTGACCTTGAGGCTGACATCGCTCAAGGCCTTGATGCCACCGAAGTGCATCATCAGTTTTTCCACAGAGAGTACGACTTCACTCATGGCGCAGTCCTCTCATAGTGAATGGCACCTTTGCGTGGAGTGACCCCGGTACGGCTGATGCGGATCAGCCCGCGTGGTCGCCAGATCATCATCAACACCATCAGGATGCCGAACAGCAGCACGCGGTATTCGGCGAAGCCGCGCAGCAGTTCCGGGGCAACCGTCAGCACGAACGCTGCAATCACCACGCCGATGGTCGAGCCCATGCCGCCGAGCACGACGATGGCGAGGATCAGTGCCGATTCGAAGAAGGTGAACGAGGTCGGGTTGACAAAGCCCTGGTAGGTGGCGAAAAACACCCCGGCCAGGCCTGCAGTCGATGCACCGATGGTGAACGCCGAGAGCTTGACCAACACGTGGTTCAGGCCCATCGAGCGGCAGGCGATTTCATCTTCGCGCAGGGCTTCCCAGGCGCGACCCACCGGCATTTTCACCAGACGATGCTTGATGTACAGCACGGCCAGCACCACCAGGAACAACACCGCGTAGATGAAGTAATACTTCACGTCCGGGTTGTAGGCGATGCCGAAGAACTCATGGAACGGCACCCCGCCATCCTTGGCCCGTTTGCCGAATTCCAGACCGAAGAACGTCGGCAGTGGCGCCGGCATCCCGTTCGGACCGCCGGTCAGTGACAGCCAGTTGTTGAGGATCAGCCGGATGATTTCACCGAAGCCCAGGGTCACGATCGCCAGATAGTCACCGTGCAGACGCAGCACCGGGAAACCGAGGATGCAGCCGGCCAGGCCCGCGGTGATCGCCGCCAGTGGCAGCACGGTCCAGAAGCCCAGCCCGAGGTATTGATAACCCAGCGCCAGACCGTAGGCGCCGATGGCGTAGAACGCCACGTAACCGAGGTCGAGCAGGCCGGCCAGACCGACCACGATGTTCAGCCCCAGCCCCAGCAGCACGTAGATCAACCCGAGGATGACCACGCCCAGCAGGTACGAGTTGGAGACAAACGGCACGATGACCGCGAGCACAATCAGCAGCGGGATGATCCAGCGCAGCGAGGATTTATGATCGGCAGGCAGTACGTGTACACCGGAACCGGTGCTCTCGAATCCGTCGAGAATCTTCAGGCCCCTGGGCGTTTGCAGAAACAGACTCAAGGCAAAACGGCCGATCATCACGATGCCGATAAGCCACGCGACGCGGGTCGGCTCAAGATTGAAGCTGTAGCCTTCGAGCACGACGCCGACAATCGGGCCGAACACGATCAGGGCAATAAGGCCGGCCAGAATCGCCTCAACCAGACTTTTTTTGATATCGATGGATTTTTGGGTGGTTGAAGACATCGCTTACACCTTCGACACAAGAGGACGGCCCAACAGACCCTGAGGCCGGAAGACCAGAACAAGTACGAGCAGCGAGAAGCTGAACACGTCTTTGTAGTCGGAGTTGACCAGGCCCGAGAACAGCGACTCGGAGATCCCGAGAATGATCCCGCCGAGCATCGCGCCGGGCAGTGAGCCGATCCCGCCAAGCACGGCGGCGGTGAACGCCTTGATGCCGATGACGAAGCCTGCGTAGAAGTCGAACGTGCCGTAGTTCATGGTGATTAGCACGCCGGCCAGGGCCGCCATCGCTGCACCGATGATGAACACGTAGGAAATCACCCGGTCGGTGTTGATCCCGAGAATCGAAGCCATCTTGCGGTCTTGCTGCGTGGCGCGGCACATGCGGCCGAGCTTGGTGTACTTGATCACGTAGGTCAGCAGGCCCATACCGACGAACGCGGCGACCAGAATGAACACCTTGGTGTAGGTGAGCTGGACGAAACCTGTGCCGACGTCGATGCGCCAGGCACCGGTGAGCAGCGTCGGAACACCCTGTTGGCGGGCGCCCTGGCTGATCTGGGCATAGTTTTGCAGGATCAGGGAGATGCCGATGGCGCTGATCAGCGGTGCCAGTCGGGTGGAGTTGCGCAGAGGTTTGTAGGCGACGCGTTCGATTACCCAGCCATAGACGCCGGTGACGACGATGGTGAAGACCAGCGTGCCGAGCATCAACAGCGGGAAGGATTCGATACCGAAGTAAGCCAGCAGAGCCAGACTGATTGCCGCGAGGTACGCGGAAATCATGTAAACCTCGCCGTGGGCGAAGTTGATCATGCCGATGATGCCGTAGACCATTGTGTAGCCGATGGCGATCAGGCCATAGACCGACCCGAGGGTCAGGCCGTTGACCAGTTGCTGCAGGAAAATACCATCCATAACGCAATCTCACGCAATGAGAACCTGCCCACCGGAGCGGGCGGTTCTTCTAGGAAAAATACAGATTTACGTCGGAGTAACGTCAGAGCGCGATCAGCCAGTCACCACCGCCCCTTGTAGGAGTGAGCCTGCTCGCGATAGCGGATCAACATTCAACACATGTGTTGCCTGTAACTCCGTCATCGCGAGCAGGCTCACTCCTACAATGGAACCGAGGGAGTCAGATGATCGCGTCAGCCCTTACTTCTGTTTTTCCAGCTGATGGTATTTGCCGCTCGCGTCCCACTGGTAAACCACGTAGTCGGACACTTTCAGGTCGCCTTTCTTGTCCCAGGACTTCTCGCCCATGACGGTTTTCACCGGGTTGGCCTTCAGCCACTCGGCGGCTTTTTCGCCACTGTTGGACTTGGCACCATTGAAACCGGCCGCCAGGGCCTGAATCGAAGCGTAGGCGTACAGGGTGTAGCCTTCAGGCTCGGTTCCGGCCTTGCGGAACTGCTCGACCACGGCCTTGCTTTCCGGCAGCAGGCGCGGGTCGGCGCCGAAGGTCATCAGCACGCCGTCAACGTATTGCGGGCCACCGGCGGTGGTCACCAGTTCGTCGGTAACGATGCCGTCGTCAGACATGAACTTCACGTCTTTCAGGCCTTCGGTCCGCAGTTGCTTGACCAGTGGGCCGGCTTCCGGGTGCAGACCGCCGAAGTACACGACGTCGGCGCCAGCGGCGCGGATCTTGGTGACCAGGGCGCTGAAGTCTTTCTCGCCACGGGTCAGGCCTTCGTAGATCACCGGGGTCACGCCGCGTTTGATCAACTGAGCCTTGGTCGCATCGGCCAGACCTTGACCGTAGGTGTCCTTGTCGTGGATCACCGCGACTTTCTTGCCCTTGAGCACGTCGACGATGTAGTCGCCAGCGACAATGCCTTGCTGGTCGTCACGCCCGCACATACGGAACATCGCGCTCAGACCGCGCTCGGTCACCTGCGGGTTGGTGGAACCCGGGGTGATCGCGATAACGCCGGCTTCGTCGTAGATTTCCGAGGCTGGAATGGTGGAGGAAGAGCAGAAGTGACCGACCACGCCGGCAACTTTCTGGTTGACCAGGTCCTTGGCGACTGTCACCGCCTGCTTCGGTTCGCAGGCGTCATCGCCCTTGACCAGTACGATTTTCTCGCCGTTGACGCCGCCCGCCGCGTTGACCGCGTCCGCCGCTGCCTGTGCACCCTTCATGTACTGCTCGCCAAATGCCGCGTTGGCGCCAGTCATTGGACCCGCTACACCGATTTTCACATCAGCTTGAGCAAACGCAGAAACACCCAACGCAGTAGCCACTGCGAGGGCCAGAAAGCCTTTCTTGTAAAACGTCTGGGACATGAGGTGGTGCTCCAAGGTTTTTTTTAGTTGGCACTGCGACTTCACTTCACTGAATGCTCTGAGCAAGCGCCGTGCCATCGGTTTTTTATTCTTCAAAAAGTCGCTGCTTTCTTGTTATTTCGACTGTTTCGTTCCCATTTTCATTGGGCGTGCAACCGTCTAAACCGCGGAAGGTGAAACCTTTTTAAATCTGAGGCGCAACCCGCTTGCGCCATCATTGCAACCGCGGCACCAAACGACGTGCAACCAGCCTGTAACAGCTCGCGTCACCGAACTGCACACTGCTGGTGCGGGACTGCTACAACCCGCACCATTACAGGCTAGTCGCTACGCCGAAAAGCGCCGCTTCCGGCAACATATTTCAACACTCAGATGACGATGCGCAGGCACTGGCCCGCGTGATACAGCGAGAACCCGGCCTCGTACAGACAACTGCGCAGGCCGACACCGGCCAGGGGCTGCATCGGTGCGAAGGGGATCGGCAGGGCTTGAGGATTTCCGTTACACAGGTAGTCGGCGAAGGCTTTGCCGACCACGGTGCCGGTGGTCACGCCACGACCGTTGTAACCGGTGACGGCCACCAGTCCGGGTGCCGGCTCGAACAGCCGCATCAAATGATCGGGGGTGAAGGCGATGCGCCCGGTCCAGGTGCATTCCCATTCCACCGGTTTCAGGTTGGGGAAGTAGTGCTGCTGCACCCGGTCGGCCCAGGCTTTGAGGAACCACGTCGGTTTCTGATTGCCGTTGCCCAGGCTGCCGAGCAACAACCGGCCGTCCTTGTCACGACGGATGCTGCTCAGCACCTGCCGCGTGTCCCACGAGCCCTGCCCGCCGGGGAGGATGTCATGGGCCGCGTCTTCGGTCAGCGGCACCGAAGCGACCTGATAGTAGTAACCGGGGAAGAAATTGCGCTTGAGTTCGGTCCAGTCGCCTTCGGTGTAGGCGTTGGAGGCGATCACCACTTGCCCGGCGAGCACCGAACCGTGCTCGGTCTGCACCGACCATAGCTGGCCCACGCGCTCGAGACGGGTAACCGGCGAGTGATCGAACATCTGCCCGCCCAGCCCCTTCACCGCGTTGGCCAAGCCGGTGACATAAGCCATCGGGTTGAGCGTGCCGGCACGCCGGTCGAGCAGTGCGGCGGCAATCTTCTGCGTACCGGTGGCTTGCTCGCAGGCCTTTCCGGTGAGCAGTTCAACCGGCGCCCCGCGGCGCTTCCATTGTTGCTCGCGACTGCGCAGATCCGCTTCGCCCTTGGCGTTGTGCGCCATGTGCAGGGTGCCTTCGCGGCGCAACTGGCAATCGATGTTGTATTTATCCACAAGGCTGAACACCAGCGCCGGCGCCGCCCCGAGCATGCGGTTGAGCTGACTGCCGACCGCTTCGCCGAATCCGGCCTCGATCTCGTCCGGCGGGATCCACATGCCGGCGTTGACCAGCCCGACGTTGCGTCCGGAGCCGCCATGCCCGGCGCGATGCGCTTCGAGCACGCAGACGCTTTTGCCTTTTTCCAACAGATGCAGCGCCGCCGACAACCCGGTAAACCCGGCGCCGATCACGCAGACATCGACTTTGACCTCGCCCCGTAGCGCGGTGTTATCCGGGCGCTGAGGCGTGAGTTTTTCCCACAGACATTCTTCGCGTAACGGCATTGCCAGACTCCAACAGAAACCTGCCAAACACACTGCTGATCCTGTGGGAGCGGGCTTGCTCGCGAAAGCGGTGTTTCAGCCAACATCTGTGTCGACTGACCCACCGCTTTCGCGAGCAAGCCCGCTCCCACAGGGGATCTGCTTCATTCCAAACTCAGTCGAAGGTGATGCCCTGCGCCAGCGGCAGCTCCAGCGAGTAGTTCACGGTATTGGTCTGGCGGCGCATGTACGCGCGCCAGGCGTCGGAGCCCGACTCACGACCGCCACCGGTCTCCTTCTCGCCACCAAACGCGCCGCCGATTTCCGCGCCGCTCGGGCCGATGTTGACGTTGGCGATGCCGCAGTCGCTGCCGACCGCCGACATGAATTGCTCGGCCTCGCGCACGTCGGTGGTGAAGATGCACGACGACAGGCCTTGCGGCACCGCATTGTTCAGGCGCAGCGCTTCCTGGAAGTCGCTGTAGCCGACCACGTAGAGGATCGGCGCAAAGGTTTCGCTGCAGACCACGTCGCTCTGCTCCGGCATTTCGACGATGGCCGGCGACACGTAGTAGGCGTTGGGGAACTGCTCTTCCAGCTGACGCTTGCCGCCGAACACCCGGCCACCCTCACTCAGCGCCTGCTCCAGCGCGTCCTGCATGTTTTCGAAGCTGTGTTTGTCGATCAGCGGGCCGACCAGATTGCCTTCCAGCGGATGGCCGATGCGCACTTTGGCGTACGCGGCTTTGAGGCGGGTGACGATTTCTTCCTTCACCGACTCATGAGCAATCAGGCGACGCAGGGTGGTGCAACGCTGACCGGCGGTGCCGACCGCACTGAACAGAATGGCGCGCACGGCCATGTCCAGATCGGCGCTCGGGCCGAGGATCATCGCGTTGTTGCCGCCCAGTTCGAGGATGCTGCGGGCGAAACGCGCGGCGACTTTCGGCGCCACTTCGCGGCCCATGCGGGTGCTGCCGGTGGCGCTGATCAGCGCGACACGCGGGTCATCCACCAGCGCTTCGCCGGCATCACGGCCACCGATGATCACCTGGCACAGGTGCGCCGGCGCATCGCTGAAATTCTTCAACACACGGTCGAACAGTGCCTGGCAGGCCAGTGCGGTCAGCGGGGTTTTCTCCGACGGTTTCCACACCACCGGGTTGCCGCAGACCAGCGCCAGCGTGGTGTTCCACGCCCACACCGCGACCGGGAAGTTGAACGCACTGATCACGCCGACCACGCCCAGCGGATGCCAGGTTTCACGCATGTGGTGGCCCGGGCGCTCGGAAGCGATGGTCAAGCCGTACAACTGACGGGACAGACCGACGGCGAAGTCGCAGATGTCGATCATCTCCTGCACTTCACCGAGGCCTTCCTGAGTGATCTTGCCCGCCTCCCACGACACCAGTTCGCCGAGATCAGCCTTGTACTCGCGCAGCACTTCGCCGAACTGACGCACCAGTTCGCCGCGACGCGGGGCCGGCACCTTGCGCCACTGCTCGAAAGCATGATCTGCACGACTGATGTGCTGCTCGACTTCGGCCGGGCCTTCCCAGTTCACGGCGGCGATGCGGCTGCCGTCGATGGGCGAATGCACCGGCACTTTGCCGTTCTGGTACAGGGCCGGGTTCACACCAAGACGATCAAGCAATGCGGCAACCATGGGTCACTCCTCAAGCGAAAAACTGAATGTGTGCGGACGCATTGTCGCGACCGGGCAGGCCTTTAGTTGTAGCGTCAGTACGGCGAGGCAACAAACGACCTTTACGCGAGATATCATTCCGTTTATTCATGCTGCGCATAGAAAGACAAGAAAAAGGGATCACCCATGCTGAACAAACGCCACTTGCCGTCGATCACTGCGTTGCAGTGCTTCGAAGCCGTGACCCGGCACCTGAGCTTCACCCGGGCCGCCGAAGAACTGAACCTGACCCAGAGCGCCGTCAGCAAACAGGTCGCGCAGCTTGAGGAATTGTTGCAGCACTTGTTGTTCCGCCGGGTGCGTCGGCGTTTGCAGATGACCCCGGCCGGAGATTTGTACCTGGTGGAGGTCCGAAAAATCCTCACCCAGGTGGAAATGTCCACGCATTACCTGCGTTCCTACGGCGGCGAGACCGAAGTCCTGCGCGTCTCGACGCCTTCGACCTTCGGCGCACGCTGGCTGGTACCGCGTCTGAAGGGCTGGCGCCTGCGCCATCCGTCGATCCATCTCGACTTGTGCAACGAGCAGGAGGCCGACGATTTGCTACAGGGGCGCAGCGATCTGGCGTTCTATTTCGGTCAGGGCTCACGCCCCGGCACCGAGTGCCTGAAGCTGTTTGGCGAAGAGCTGGTGCCAGTCTGCGCACCCGGCAGCCTGCCGGATCAGCCGTTCACCGACCCGACGCAACTGACCGATCTGGTGCTGCTGCAAAACGCCTCGCGCCCACAGGCCTGGCACGACTGGTTCGACAGTCAGGGTTACCACACCGAACACAGCTACCACGGGCCGCGCTTCGAAACCTTTTATATGTGCATCCGCGCCGCTCAGGTCGGCTGCGGCGTCGCGCTGTTGCCACGGTTTCTGGTGGAAGAAGAATTGGCCGACGGCAAACTGGTCATTCCCTGGCAGCATGCAATGCCCAGTTCCGACGCCTACTACCTGGCCTACCCGGAACATGCGGCGGAAGTGCCGAAGGTGCGGGATTTTGTGAAGTGGATGCTGGAGCAGATTGATAGTCCGGACCTGACGCCGATATAGAGTTTTCAACAACCCTGTGGGAGCGGGCTTGCCCGCGAATGCGGTGGGTCAGTCAATTCAAATGTGACTGACCCACCGCATTCGCGAGCAAGCCCGCTCCCACAGGTGATCTCGGCGCTCTTAAAAAATGCTGGCAATCCCCACCGCTGATATGCGCCACTAGCGTCATTGATTGATCCCGCGCATCCGCGCGGTGCACCTGGAGACCCCGTTTATGAGCGAGAGTGTGTTTGCCGATCGCATCGTGCAGAACCTGCTCGACACCGACTTCTACAAACTGACGATGATGCAGGCGGTGCTGCACAACTACCCCAACGTCGAAGTCGAATGGGAGTTCCGTTGCCGTAACAGCGAGGATCTACGGCCGTATCTGGCCGAGATTCGCTATCAGATCGAGCGCCTGGCCGAACTGAGCCTGAGTGCCGACCAGTTGAGCTTTCTCGAGCGCATCACCTTCCTGAAACCGGATTTCCTGCGCTTTCTCGGCCTGTTCCGCTTCAACCTGCGCTACCTGCACACCGGGATCGAGAACGGCGAACTGTTCATCCGTCTGCGCGGCCCGTGGCTGCACGTGATTCTCTACGAAGTGCCGCTGCTGGCGATCGTCAGCGAAGTGCGCAACCGCTATCGCTACCGGGAAATCGAACTGGTACAGGCGCGCGAACAGCTGTATCGCAAGTTCGACTGGCTGAGCGCCAACGCCTCGGCCGACGAACTGGCGCAATTGCAGGTCGCCGACTTCGGCACCCGCCGGCGCTTTTCGTACCGTGTGCAGGAAGAAGTGGTCAACGTGCTCAAGCACGATTTCCCCGGGCGCTTTGTCGGCACCAGCAACGTTCACCTGTCTCGCGAGCTGGACATGAAACCGCTGGGCACCATGGCCCATGAATGGATCATGGCCCACCAACAACTCGGCCCACGCTTGATCGACAGCCAGATCGCCGCCCTCGATTGCTGGGTGCGCGAATACCGTGGCCTGCTGGGGATTGCGCTCACCGACTGCATCACCACCGACGCGTTCCTCGGCGATTTCGACCTGTTCTTCGCCAAGCTCTTCGACGGTCTGCGCCACGATTCCGGGGATCCGGTGCAGTGGGGCGAAAAGTGCATCGCCCACTACCACAAGCTCGGCATCGACCCGATGAGCAAGACCCTGGTGTTCTCCGACAGCCTGACCCTGCCCAAGTCGCTGGAGATCTTCCGCGCGCTGCACGGGCGGATCAACGTCAGCTTTGGCATCGGCACCAACCTGACCTGTGACATTCCGGGTGTCGAACCGATGAGCATCGTGCTTAAAATGACCGCCTGCAATGGCCAGCCGGTGGCGAAGATCTCCGACGAGCCCGGCAAGACCCACTGCAAAGACCCGAATTTCGTCGCCTATTTGCGACATGTGTTCCAGGTTCCTGCCGATTCCAGTCTATCTAGCAAGGAGTGAATTCATGCAAGCCGTACAGCGTGAGATTGCTGAACAGCTCAAGGTGCAACCGCCATTCGCCGGGCATCAGGCCCTCGAAGCGGAAGTCGCCCGGCGCATCACCTTTATCCAGGATTGCCTGGTCAATTCCGGCCTCAAGACCCTGGTGCTGGGCATCAGCGGCGGCGTCGACTCGCTGACCGCCGGCCTGCTGGCCCAGCGCGCCATGCGTGAGCTGCGCGAACGCACCGGCGACAACGCCTACAAGTTCATTGCCGTGCGCCTGCCGTACGAAACCCAGTTCGACGAGCACGACGCCCAGGCTTCGGTGGACTTCATCGCTCCGGACGAACGCCACACGGTGAACATCGGCCCGGCGGTCAAATCGCTGGCCAGTGAAGTCGCGGCGTTCGAAGGCAAACACGCGGTGTCGGTGGATTTCGTGCTCGGCAACACCAAGGCGCGGATGCGCATGGTCGCCCAGTACACCATCGCCGGCGCGGCGCACGGTCTGGTGATCGGCACCGACCATGCGGCGGAAGCGGTGATGGGTTTCTTCACCAAGTTCGGTGACGGCGCCTGCGACCTGGCGCCACTCAGCGGTCTGGTGAAAAACCAGGTCCGGGCGATTGCCCGCAGCTTCGGCGCACCGGAATCGCTGGTGGAAAAAGTGCCGACCGCGGATCTGGAAGACCTGTCGCCGGGCAAACCGGACGAAGCCTCCCACGGCGTGACCTACGCCGAGATCGACGCCTTCCTGCACGGCGAGCCGGTGCGTCAGGAAGCGTTCGATATCATCGTCAGCACCTACAACAAGACCCATCACAAGCGGGTCATGCCGTTCGCGCCTTGATCGGCGACCGAATGAAAAAGCCCGCTGAGGAGCGATCCTCAGCGGGCTTTTCTTTGGCCAGTTCACCTGTCGATGCTGATGGCCTCTTCGCGAGCAAGCCCGCTCCCACAGTGTCCCGGTTGTTCACAAAATGTGTGACCGACACAAACCCTGTGGGAGCGGGCTTGCTCGCGAAGAACGATAACGCGGTAAGCCTGCTTACTTCACAGCAATGGTGCCTTTCATCATCGAGATGTGGCCCGGGAAGGAGCAGAAGAAGCCGTAGTCAGTGCCAGCGGTCAGCTTCGATACATCGATGGTCAGCGTGTCTTTCTCGCCGGCACCGATGATCTTGGTGTGAGCGATAACGCGCTCGTCGCCGTCTTTCAGGTAGTTCTTGTCGATGCCAGCGGCCAGGCCGTCGGTGGCAATCGGCTGCATATCAGCGGTTTTGCTGACCACCAGGTTATGGCCCATGACGTTCTTCGGCAGGCTGCCGGAGTGAGTCAGTTCGACGGTGAAGGTCTTGCAGCTCTTGTCGATCACGATCTCCTTGGTGTTGAAGGACATCTGGTCGGTGGAATCAACGGTGGTTTTGCACTCGGCAGCCATCAATTGGCTGCTGGCCAGCGCCAGCAGGGATACCGCAACAACTTTGGAAAACATGGTGAATCTCCAAGGCAGGGTTAACAAAAACACTAATGGTGGAAAGACTGCCTGAAATCTTCGCAAGTTCCTATGACTTGAGTCAAAAATTGTATACAACTTTCAGGCTATGACACTCATCGAAACAATCTACCGACCAGAATCCACGGCCGGGCCTATGATCGGCGCATCTACTGAAACGGAGTGCCTGTCATGTTCTTTAACGGTCTGTTGTGCAGTTTGCTCGCCGCCTACGCCTGTGGCGCCAGCGGTACCTTCGAATAGCCAGAACGCGAAGCTTAGTCCTTGGATCAAGGCGTGCCAGCCATTACCCTGTGACGGATTGACCCAGGAGGAAGGCATGTCTCTCAAATCCGTTTGTGTATTTTGCGGTGCCAACGCCGGCACTGATCAGGCTTACACCGAAGCCGCCCAAGCCCTTGGCCGGGCACTCGCCGAGCGCCAACTGACGCTGGTTTACGGTGGGGGTGCCGTGGGTCTGATGGGCCTGGTGGCGGACGCCGCGCTGGCCGCTGGCGGCGAAGTGATCGGGATCATTCCGCAAAGCCTGATGGACAAGGAGATCGGTCACAAAAGCCTGACGCGCCTTGAAGTGGTCGGTGGCATGCACGCGCGCAAGGCCCGCATGGCTGAACTGAGCGATGCGTTCGTCGCGTTGCCCGGCGGTCTCGGCACGCTGGAAGAGCTGTTCGAAGTCTGGACCTGGGGCCAGCTCGGTTACCACGGCAAGCCGCTGGGGCTGCTTGAGGTGAACGGTTTTTACAGCAAACTCACCGCTTTTCTTGACCATATCGTCGGCGAAGGCTTCGTTCGCGCCCCACACCGTGACATGCTGCAAGTGAGCGAATCCGCACAAACGCTGCTCGACGCCCTGGATAACTGGAAGCCGACCGTCACGCCCAAGTGGGTCGACCAAAAACCCGGCTAACCGCCGGGCACCGATACAGGGCAGAATACGCGCCGCTCAACCTCACCTTCGACCCCAGAGGATCGCCCATGGCCAAACCCAATTACTCCTTCGCCAAACGTCAACGAGACCTGGAAAAGGAAAAGAAGAAAGAGGAAAAGCTTCAACGCAAGAAACAGCTGGCTGAAGAAGCGGCACAGAACCCTGACGGGGAAGTGGCGACTGACAACGATGATGATGTTGTTGATGCACCGAAAGACCAGGCGCCTGACGCCTGAGCTGATTGCTGATTCGCTCCCAGAGGGAGCGATCTGTGGCGAGGGAGCTTGCTCCCGCTGGGTTGCGCAGCGACCCCAAATTGTTTTGCGACTGCTTCGCAGTCGAGCGGGAGCAAGCTCCCTCGCCACATTGGCTCCCCCCAGTGAAATTTCCTTATTCCAATGGCATCACCGTGACCCGCACTTCCGGATCATGCGAGCCGCCCCCCAGAATCACCCCGCGCAACGGCGACACATCGGAAAAATCCCGGCCCCACGCCAGGGTGATGTGCTCCAGCGCCGGCTGCACGTTGTTGGTCGGATCGAAATCCACCCACCCCAGCACCGGACAAAATACTGACACCCAGGCATGCGACGCGTCGGCGCCGATCAGCCGTGGCTGCCCCGGTGGCGGCTGGGTCAGCAGATAACCACTGATGTAACGCGCCGCCAGCCCCCGTGAACGCACGCAGGCAAGCATCAGGTGGGCGAAGTCCTGACACACGCCGCGTCGGCGCTCCAGCACCTCGACCAGCGGCGTCGCCACTTGCGTCGCCTCGGCGTCGAAGGTGAAGTCGCTGAAAATCTTCTGCATCAACGCCTGAACGCCCAGCAACAAGGGCCTGCCCGGTGGAAAACAGCTTTCGGAAAACTCGACGAAACTGCGTTTCAAATGCACGTAGGGTGACTGAAAGCGATAGCGACAAGCCTCCAGCATTTCAGCAGACAACGGCAGGCTGCTGTAGGTCAGCGCGTTGCGCGTCTGCTCCCACGCCGGGGACAGATTGAAATCCGCCAGCGGCCGCGCCAGCACCTCAACCGTGAGCCGGGCGTTGACCTGCAATTCATCATGCGGCCGCTCAAAGGCCAGCCGGGTCAGTGGATTGCCGAACACATCCAATTCATCCCGCCGCGTGGTCGGCTCCGGGCTGATCAGCAATTGCTGCTCGGTGCAGCGCTGCCACGTGCACTCGCGCGGCCACAGGTGCGCCAATTGCTGTGCCAGGGAAACCGGGCTGTCGTAGTGGTAACAGGTGTCGTGAAAGATCTGGTAATGCGCGCTCATCAGACGGACACCGTACGCTGGCTGACATCATCGACATGGGCAAAGTGGCGCAGCGCCAGACGATCGGACACCTGACCGCTGGCCTCGGCAATCTCTTGCAGCAGATCCGCCAGACCATCGAGCGCGGCACGCACGCTGTTCTCCCCGAACAGCGGATTCTCCAGACAGCCCAGATCGAACCGCGCCAGACGCTCGACCAATTGCGGCAACCCCGCCTCGCGAGGCACGCCGAAATCATCATTCAGGCGCTTGAGCGTGCGGGTCACCAGTTTCAACTGAAACAGCACCGCGTGCGGGTTCTGTTCATCCAGCAGCAACAGATCGAGCACCGGAATCAACTGCGCCACCGCCAGATACCGCGAACGGTAGGTGATGCTGCTGTTGCCCAGTTCCAGCAGCCATTCCAGCCCCGCCTGATCGAACGCCCCGGCGCCGCGCAGAAATGCGGCCAGACTGCTGCTGAGAAACTGCAACCGTTCGATCCGCCGGCCGATCATCAGAAAGCGCCAGCCTTCGTCGCGGGTCATGTCGTCGAGCGCGAAACCCGAAAGCGCCGCCAGCGACATCACCAGCCGGTTGAGGAAATCCAGCAACTCGCCGAAGTCCGGCTCCTCGGTGTCCAGTTCCAGCGCCTCGCGTTGCAACTCGACCAAGGCCTGCCAGTTCTCCCGCGAGAGCTTGCCGCGCACCTGCGAGGCCGCCCACTGCAAGCGCTGCAGGTTGGAGCGCAGACTGAACGACCAATCCTCACCGAGCAGCGCCGCCAGCAGCCGCTCCGGCAACTCACCCTCCTCCGGCAGCAACATCAGCCGCTCGCCCAGCTCCACGGCGGCCTGCAAGGCTTGCGGATCATCGCCATCGACATAACGCGCGAGCATGATCCGCAGCAATCGCGCACTGTCGTCACAACGCTCGCAGTAACGGCCGAACCAGAACAGGTTCTCCACCACCCGCGAGGGCAGGTAAGGATCGCGGCGCACCAGATCGTGCACGCCGACGTTGCGCTGGGTTTTCCATTGTTCGCCACTCGGCGCACGCTCGCCCAGCACCCAAGTGTCCTTGCTCGCGCCACCGCGTTGCATCGACACCACCTCGGCATCGGCCTCGGCGGCGACCCGGGTCAGCCCACCGGGCAATACGCGATAGCCGTCACCACTGGCCACCGCGTACACGCGCATGCCGATCGCTCGCGGTTGCAGTTGACCGTCTTCGGCCTGCCAGATCGGCGCCTGGGACAGCTGCGCCAACTCTTGCGCGACATACGCGTATGGCCGCGCCTGCATGCGCTCGGCAAATGCCTGGCGCTGTTGTTCACTCAGATCGCGGCCGAATACCGGGGCGAAGCTTTGCGAGGGGAATGCCGGTTTGATCAGCAGCTCGGGAAGCTTTTCCAACGCCTGCGCCAGCACCGGCGCCTCGCCGCACCACCAGGTGGCGATGGACGGCAGGAGCAGTTCTTCGCCGAACAGGTACTGATTGATCTTCGGTAAAAATCCGAGCAACCCCGGCGACTCCAGCACGCCGCTGCCCAAGGCGTTGGCCACCAGCACCCGGCCCTGACGCACCGCTTCCAGCAGGCCAGGCACACCAAGTGCCGAATCGGTGCGCAGCTCCAGCGGATCGCAGAAGTCATCGTCGAGCCGGCGCATGATCGCGTGCACCCGGCGCAGACCACTAAGGGTTTTCAGGTACACCGTGGCATCGCGCACGGTGAGGTCGCCGCCCTCCACCAGCGGATAACCGAGCTGGCGCGCCAGATAAAGGTGTTCGAAGTAACTTTCGTTGAAGCGCCCTGGGGTGAGCAACACCACCAGCGGCGCGTCGTCGGCACACGGCGCCTGACGCGCGAGGGTTTCCTGCAGGGTGCGGAAGAATCCGGCCAGGTGCTGCACTTTCAGATCGCGGTACAACTCGGGAAAGGCCCGCGAAACGATGGTGCGGTTTTCCAGCGCATAACCCGCGCCCGACGGCGCCTGGGTACGATCCGCCGTGACCCACCAGCGTCCGTCCGGCGTGCGCGCCAGGTCCACGGCGTACAGATGCAGAAAGGCCCCTTCAGGCGGAGCAATGCCCTGACAGGGCCAGAGAAAATTGTTGTGGCCGAACACCAACTCCGCCGGTAATAACCCTTCGCTGATCAGCCGCTGCGGCCCGTACAGATCAGCCAGTACCGCGTTGAGCAGGCGTGCTCGCTGGGCAATCCCCGCCGACAGTTGCTGCCACTCATCAGCAGCGATCACGTGCGGCAGCAGGTCCAGCTCCCACGGGCGGTCGGCGCCCTTGGGATCGGCATAGACGTTGTAGGTCACGCCGTTTTCCTGAATCTGCCGGGCCAGCAGCGCCTGCCGCTGCACCAGTTGCGCCGGGGTGCTGCGCTGCAATTGATCGAACAGCCGCCGCCAGTGCGGGCGCACTTCCCCGCTGTCATTCAGCAGTTCGTGATAAGTGCCCGCGGTCAGCGGGTAGCGGTCTAGCAGGTCAGGCATGGAAAACTCGGCAGACAGCAGGGAACGGTCAGACTAACGCAGGCACATGACGTGCGGATATACGAAAAATCCGCATGTCGTGCAGGACTTAGAAACGTCGCAAATCGAGCGTCATCGGCAGCTCGTCGGAGATTGTCAGGTTAGGTATCGGAAGTTTCCCCGGCGTGTGTCCGATGCGGAAAAACCGCGCCATGCGCCGGCTCTCCGCTTCGTTGGCATTGACCGGCAAGGTCTCGTAATTGCGCCCTCCCGGGTGTGCAACGTGATACTGGCAACCGCCCAGCGAACGCTGCATCCAGGTATCGAGCAAATCGAACACCAGCGGCGCGTGCACCGGAATGGTCGGTTGCAGACAGTTGGCCGGTTGCCAGGCCCGAAAGCGCACACCCGCGACGAACTCACCGATGCGCCCGGTCGGTTGCAGCGGCACCGGGATGCCGTTGCAGGTCAGCAGATAGCGCTGCGGCGGCAAGCCGCTGAGCTTGATCTGCAAACGCTCCAGCGACGAATCGACATAACGCACCGTGCCGCCCGCCGTCCCTTCCTCGCCCAGCACATGCCAAGGCTCCAGCGCCTGACGCAGTTCCATCTCGATGCCACTGACCGCGTAATCGCCGACCTTGGGAAAGCGGAACTGCAGATGCGCGGCGAACCACTCGGCGCGCAACGGATAACCGGCGTTGTTCAGTTCGACGATGACGTCGGCAAAATCCTGCTCGATAAAGTGCGGCAGCATAAAGCGGTCGTGCAGCTCGGTGCCCCAACGTGCAAGCTTCGACGGCGCATACGGCTCGCGCCAGAAGCGTGCCACCAGTGCCCGCAACAGCAACTGCTGGGCAAGGCTCATGCGCGCGTGCGGCGGCATTTCGAAAGCGCGCAGCTCCAGCAGGCCGAGACGCCCGGTGGCGCCGTCCGGCGAATACAGTTTGTCGATGCAGAACTCGGCGCGATGGGTATTGCCGGTGACGTCGATCAGCAGATTGCGCAGCAGTCGATCTACCAGCCACGGCGCGCACGCTTCGCCGGGTTCAGGCATCTGCGCAAAGGCGATTTCCAGTTCGTACAAGGCGTCGTTGCGGGCTTCATCGACCCGTGGCGCCTGCGAGGTCGGGCCGATGAACAAGCCGGAAAACAGGTAGGACAGCGACGGATGGTTGTGCCAGTAGCTGATCAGGCTGCGCAGCAGGTCCGGGCGGCGCAGGAACGGTGAGTCCGCCGGGGTCGCGCCACCGAGGACGAAATGGTTGCCGCCGCCAGTACCGGTGTGGCGCCCGTCGATCATGAATTTCTCGGTGGTCAGTCGCGTCTGTCGCGCCTCTTCATAAAGAAACTCGGTGCGCTCGACCAGCTCGTCCCAAGTCGCGGAAGGCTGCACGTTGACCTCGATCACGCCCGGATCCGGGGTGATGCGGAAATTGCTCAGGCGCGGATCACTCGGCGGCTCGTATCCTTCCAGCAATACCGGGCAATGCAGCTCTTCGGCGGTGGCTTCGATGGCCGCCACCAGCTCCAGATAATCCTCGACCCGCTCCAGCGGCGGCATGAATAGATACAGACGCCCTTCACGGGCCTCTGCACAGAATGCGGTGCGGGTCAGCCAGTCGGCGGATTCGTCGATTTTCGGCGCACGTTCGGCGGCCGCGGCGGGTTCGGTATGGCTGTTGAGCTGCGCGGTATCCGGCAGCTCGGGGAAGTCCTGATTCGGATCGCTGGGATGAATGAACGGGTACTCCGCCGCCTTCACCCACGGTTGCGAGGCGAGCGGCAAGCGATAACCCAGCGGCGAATCCCCCGGCACCAGCCGGCAATGCTCGTCGCGCAGATACCAGCGCCCGCTCTGCCATTGATCACCCTTGGCGGTACGCGCCAGCGGCAGCACCTGGCCGATCACTTTATCCAGGCCCTGAGCGAAAACCTTGCGCAGTCGCGCACGCTCCAGTGGCTCTTCCAGTCGCGAATCTTCAGCACTGACGTTGCTCGGCAATGCGCCCTCACGCCAGAGGTAATAGAAATGGTCTTCGTAGGCTGGAAACACGAAACGTGCGGGCAGTTTCAGGCGTTCGGCAACACTCGCCAGAAAACGCCCGGCCAGTTCGCCATTGGCGCCATAGTCCTGCTGCTCGTCGGCGATCAGCGCGTTATTGTGCCAGATCGGCACGCCGTCACGGCGCCAATAGCAGTTGAGCGACCAGCGCGGCAATGGCTCGCCCGGGTACCACTTGCCCTGACCAAAATGCACCAGACCTTTCGGCGCATAGTGCTGGCGCATGCGCTGGAACAGTTCGGCGGAGAGTCGGCGCTTGTCCGGGCCCAGTGCGGCGGTGTTCCATTCGGCACCGTCCGGATCGTCGATGGAGACGAAAGTCGGCTCGCCGCCCATGGTCAGGCGCACATCGCCTTCCAGCAGATCGGCATCGATCTGTCGGCCCAGCGCCTGAATCGCCAGCCACTGCTCATCGGTGTAGGGTTTGGTGACCCGTGGCGCTTCCCAGATCCGCTCCACCGACATCTCGTGACTGAACTGGCATTCGCACGGCTCGACCAGGCCACTGATCGGCGCCGCCGAGGACGGATCGGGGCTGCAGGCCAGCGGGATATGCCCTTCACCGGCGAACAGCCCGGACGTGGCATCCAGACCGATCCAGCCAGCGCCCGGCAAGTACACCTCGCACCACGCGTGCAGGTCGGTGAAGTCCACTTCGGTACCGGACGGACCGTCGAGGCTCTTCACGTCAGCGGTCAGTTGAATCAGATAACCGGAAACGAACCGCGCGGCCAACCCGAGGTTGCGCAGCAGTTGCACCAGCAGCCACGCCGAGTCGCGGCAGGAGCCGGACGCATGTTCGAGGGTGTGTTCCGGGGTTTGCACGCCCGGTTCCATGCGGATCAGGTAACGGATGTCTTCGCTGAGACGCTGGTTGAGCATCACCAGGAAATCCACGGCGGGCTGCGGCGTGCGGTCGATCCCGTCCAGATAGGCTTTGAAGGCGGGCGTCAGCGGCAGGGTTTCGAGGTACGGCGCCAGCTCCTTACGCTCATCGGCCGCGTAGGTGAAGGGGATTTTCTCGGCGTAGGGTTCGAGGAAGAAATCGAACGGGTTAAACACCGCCATCTCGGCCAGCAGGTCGACCTCGATGCGCAACTCGTCGGTTTTCTCGGGGAACACCAGACGCGCGAGGTAGTTGCCCTGCGGGTCTTGCTGCCAG
This sequence comes from Pseudomonas sp. MWU16-30322, assembly GCF_020515535.1. Lineage (NCBI taxonomy): Bacteria > Pseudomonadati > Pseudomonadota > Gammaproteobacteria > Pseudomonadales > Pseudomonadaceae > Pseudomonas > Pseudomonas sp. MWU16-30322. The sequence continues at coordinate 449,988 of NZ_JAIWYL010000003.1, read as the reverse complement.
TTGATGAAATGCTGCTCGGGCGAGACCTTCAGCGCATACGAGAGGATCCGCGTGCGGCTGTGGGCGGCCGGGCGCAGGCGTACGATCTGCGGGCCGAGTTCGACAGCGCGGTCGTAGCGGTAATGCGTGACGTGATGCAATGCGACATGAATCGACACGGCGTGCCTCCTGCGAGCCTAAGCGTATTCGAAAGCGCGCAAGACTTATGCCATGCAGAGGCTTGGGCGCTTTCCCGGAATGCTCAGGGCAGTACAGCACCAAAATCGGGCGATGCGGGGAAATGGATTGAGGAAGTTGCGCCGAAATGTGGCGGCAGTGGTAGACGCGGCGCCTGAGATGACGCCTTCGCGAGCAAGCCCGCTCCCACAGGAGACCGCATTCCAACTGTGGGAGCGGGCTTGCTCGCGAAGGGGCCAGTCGATTCAACGCACCTCCTGAGCCCTGAAATGCAAAACGCCAACCCGAAGGTTGGCGTTCTGTTGAAACAAAAAGCGATTTAGCGCGGAACGACGGGCTTGCGCGCCGGCTTCGGCCCCTTGCCCTTGGCCGCTTCCTTGCGTTCCTTGGCCGCCTGCTGGTTGCGGGCGAACGCCGCAGCCTTGGCCTGTTCACGCTTGTCCCAAGGATTGCCACCGTCGCTGGCACGCGGCGGCAGGCCGTTGTGCTGGGTGAGAATCTTGGTGGTCTTCTCTTTCGCGACCTTGTGGCTGCCGGCCGGCGTCGAGTTCTTGCGACGGGCGCTCTGGTAGCTGTCGGTAGCCGGTTGATGCAGCGGAATCAACTGATCCTTGCCCGGACCGATCAGATCACCACGGCCCATGCGGATCAACGCTTCACGCAGCATCGGCCAGCCTTTCGGGTCGTGATAACGCAAGAACGCCTTGTGCAGACGACGCTGCGCTTCGCTCTTGACGATGGTCACACCGTCGCTCTTGTAGGTGACCTTGCGCAGCGGGTTCTTGCCCGAGTGGTACATCGCGGTGGCGGTGGCCATCGGCGACGGGTAGAACGCCTGCACCTGGTCGGCACGGAAGCCGTTGCCCTTGAGCCACAGCGCCAGGTTCATCATGTCTTCGTCGGTAGTGCCCGGGTGCGCGGCGATGAAGTACGGGATCAGGTACTGCTCTTTGCCTGCTTCCTTGGTGTACTTCTCGAACATGCGCTTGAACTTGTCATAGCTGCCAATGCCCGGTTTCATCATCTGGTTGAGCGGACCTTCCTCGGTGTGTTCCGGGGCGATCTTCAGGTAGCCACCGACGTGGTGGGTCACCAGCTCTTTGACGTACTCCGGCGACTCGACCGCGAGGTCGTAACGCAGGCCGGAGGCGATCAGGATCTTCTTCACACCCGGCAAGGCACGGGCACTGCGGTACAGCTGAATCAGCGACGAGTGGTCGGTGTTCAGGTTCGGGCAGATGCCCGGGAACACGCAGGACGGCTTGCGGCACGCGGATTCGATTTCCGGGCTCTTGCAGGCGATGCGGTACATGTTCGCGGTCGGGCCGCCGAGGTCGGAGATGACGCCAGTGAAGCCCGGGACCTTGTCGCGGATCTCCTCGATTTCGCGAATGATCGACTCTTCGGAACGGTTCTGGATGATCCGGCCTTCGTGCTCGGTGATCGAGCAGAAGGTGCAACCGCCGAAGCAGCCACGCATGATGTTCACCGAGAAACGGATCATGTCGTAGGCCGGGATCTTCTCTTTGCCATACGCCGGGTGCGGAACCCGGGCGTAAGGCATGCCGAACACGTAGTCCATTTCTTCAGTGGTCATCGGAATCGGCGGCGGGTTGAACCAGACGTCGACCTCGCCATGCTTCTGCACCAGCGCGCGGGCGTTACCCGGGTTGGTTTCCAGGTGCAGCACACGGTTGGCGTGGGCGTACAGGACCGGGTCGTTACGCACCTTTTCCATCGACGGCAGGCGGATCACGGTCTTGTCGCGGGTCATGCGCGGGCTGGCCAGAATCTGTACGACCTTGGCTTCCTCGGGATCATCCACCGGGCCCTTCTCTTGCTCGATGGCGCAAGCCTGGGTGTCCTGGGTGTTGACGTACGGGTTGATGATCTTGTCGACCTTGCCCGGACGGTCGATGCGCGTGGAATCGACTTCGTACCAGCCCTGCGGCGTGTCACGACGGATGAACGCGGTGCCGCGCACATCGGTGATGTCTTCGATCTTGTGCCCGTAGGACAGACGCTGAGCCACTTCGACGATGGCGCGCTCGGCGTTGCCGTACAGCAGAATGTCGGCGCTGGCGTCGATCAGGATCGAGTTGCGTACACGATCCTGCCAGTAGTCGTAGTGGGCGATGCGGCGCAGCGAAGCTTCGATGCCGCCGAGGACGATCGGCACGTGCTTGTAGGCTTCCTTGCAGCGCTGGCTGTAGACCAGACTCGCGCGATCCGGACGTTTGCCCGCCATGCCACCTGGGGTGTAGGCGTCGTCGGAACGGATTTTCTTGTCCGCGGTGTAGCGGTTGATCATCGAGTCCATGTTGCCGGCCGCGACGCCGAAGAACAGGTTCGGCTCGCCGAGCTTCATGAAGTCGTCTTTGGACTGCCAGTTCGGCTGGGCAATGATCCCGACGCGGAAGCCCTGGGACTCCAGCAGCCGGCCGATGATCGCCATGCCGAACGAGGGGTGATCGACGTAGGCATCACCAGTGACGATGATGATGTCGCAGGAATCCCAGCCGAGCTGATCCATCTCCTCCCTGCTCATCGGCAGGAATGGCGCTGGCCCGAAACATTCGGCCCAGTACTTCGGATAGTCAAATAACGGCTTGGCTGCTTGCATGTCGATAACCGGTGTTGGCTTTCATTGAATTTCGCGGGCGCGGAATATAGCACAAATTTTGACCAATTCCGACGGCTGTGGTCGGAAATTGTGCTTTACCTGTGGCGAGGGAACTTGCTCCCGATCGGCTGCGCAGCAGTCGAATTTTGGCGGCTGCTGCGCAACCCAGCGGGAGCAAGCTCCCTCGCCACAAGTGCTCGACGTTACTCGTCGTCGTCGAAGTTGTAACTGCCCGGCGCGAGGTTTTCGAAGCGGGTGTACTTACCGATAAAGGCCAGGCGGATAAAGCCGATCGGGCCGTTCCGCTGCTTGCCGATGATGATTTCGGCGATGCCCTTGTGCTCGGTTTCCGGGTGATACACCTCGTCCCGGTACACGAACATGATGACGTCGGCGTCCTGCTCGATCGCTCCGGATTCCCGCAAGTCGGAGTTCACCGGACGCTTGTTGGGACGTTGTTCCAGGGAGCGGTTGAGCTGCGACAGCGCCACCACCGGGCAGTTGAATTCCTTGGCCAGGGCTTTCAGGGATCGCGAAATCTCGGAAATCTCGTTGGTCCGGTTGTCACCGCTGGAACCCGGAATCTGCATCAACTGCAGGTAGTCGATCATGATCAGGCCGACGTCGCCGTGCTCGCGCACCAGACGCCGGGTCCGCGCGCGCATTTCCGACGGGCTGATGCCGGCGGTATCGTCGATGAACAGTTTGCGATCGTTGAGCAGGTTGACCGCCGAGGTCAGGCGCGGCCAGTCGTCGTCTTCGAGCTGACCGGAACGCACCTTGGTCTGGTCGATCCGGCCCAGGGACGAGAGCATACGCATGATCAGCGATTCGCCTGGCATCTCGAGGGAGTACACCAGCACCGCCTTGTCGCTGCGCAGTACGGCGTTTTCCACCAGGTTCATGGCGAAGGTGGTTTTACCCATCGACGGACGGCCGGCGACAATGATCAGGTCGGACGGCTGCAGACCGCTGGTCTTCTCGTCGAGGTCGGTATAGCCGGTGGACAGGCCGGTGATCGCGTCGGCGGTGTTGAACAGGGTGTCGATGCGGTCGATGGCTTTGGTCAACAGTTCGTTGACCCCCACCGGGCCGCCGGTCTTCGGCCGCGCCTCGGCAATCTGGAAGATCTGCCGTTCGGCCTCGTCAAGGATCTCTTCGGCCGTACGGCCTTCGGGGTTGAACGCGGCGTCGGCAATTTCGGTGCTGATGCCGATCAATTGGCGCAACGTCGCGCGCTGGCGAACGATCTGCGCATAGGCCTTGATGTTGGCGACGGACGGCGTGTTTTTCGCCAGTTCGCCGAGGTAACCGAGGCCGCCGACCTGGGACGTCTGACCTTCCTTGTCCAGTTGCTCGGCAAGGGTCACGACGTCGATCGGCATGTTCTGATCGGCCAGTTTGGCGATCGCACGGAAGATCAGACGGTGGTCATGTCGGTAGAAATCGCCGTCGGAGACTTGATCGAGCACGCGTTCCCAGGCGTTGTTGTCCAGCATCAGACCACCGAGTACGGCCTGTTCGGCCTCGATGGAATGCGGCGGCACTTTCAGCGCGGCGGTTTGCAGATCGTATTGCTCGGGAGCGGTGATTTCGTTCATGGCCACTTGGAGTCAGGTTTGAAAACGGGATTACCAGAAAGACAAAGGGCACGACCTGTAAACAGGATCGTGCCCGATGTTACCGGCAAGCACCCGAGGGTGCCAGCCGACAAGTATTGCTTAAGCTGCTACCACGACAACGCGTACGGTGGCTTCAACTTCGGCGTGCAGGTGCACAGCCACGTCGAATTCACCCACGTTGCGGATGGTGCCGTTCGGCAGACGAACTTCGCTCTTCTGCACTTCAACGCCGGAAGCGGTCAGTGCGTCAGCGATGTCGTGAGTACCGATCGAACCGAACAGCTTGCCTTCGTCGCCAGCGGTGGCAGTGATGGTCACTTCCAGCTCGGCCAGTTGGGCAGCACGGCTTTCAGCCGATGCTTTACGGTCTGCGGCAGCTTTTTCCAGCTCAGCACGACGCTCTTCGAACGCAGCCAGGTTGGCAGCGGTCGCAGCGGTAGCTTTGCCGAAAGGCAGCAGGTAGTTACGGCCGTAACCGGCCTTAACGTTTACTTTGTCGCCCAGGTTGCCCAGGTTGGCGATTTTTTCCAGAAGGATCAGTTGCATGTGGAAATCCTCTTAACTTTTAACCTTCACCGTTCGCGTTATCGGTGTCTTTCGACACGTGACGACCGCGAAAATCAATCAGGCTGTCGACAATGGCCAGAACCACGAGCAACGGATAGAGCAGCTGCATGAACAACAGCAGCGTGACGTACAACCCCACCAGCCAGAAACCGGCCAGTCGCTTCTGCCCGACCAGCCCGTGAATCAGGGCGAGTCCGGCGAACACCAGCGGTACACTGCACAACGGCGTCAACATGGCCATCTGTGCACCGAGATTCGGGCCCAGAAGCATCAACGCCAGCAGCAACATCGCCGGCCCCAGCGGGATCCGGATGGCGCGAAACTCGCGACCAAAACCACCCGGGTTGTACAACAACGCCTGCCAATGACGCCCGACAATCAGGCTCAGCACGCTGACGATCTGCAACAGAGCCGCAATCAGTCCGGTCAGGACTGGTGCAATCAGGGACGCGAAGCGCGCTTGCTCATCGACCGACAATTGCTTGTAGGTTTCACCAAGAAGCGCCGGCATGACCTTTATCAAGGCCTGCGCGAGCATCTCGATCTGGGCCGCAAACGCTGCCCCGAGCACCACTGAAAACACCACTCCAATCACTACGCTGACCAGCAGCGTGCGGACCCAGGATTCGCTTGCGCGCAACACCAACGCAAGCCCCGAAGACCCCAGCAGCACCAGAAGTGCCCGTGGATCATCGGCATACAGCCACCAGATCAATGCCGGCAGCAGCCCCAGGGACAGAACGCCAATGGCGTCCGTCAGTCCGCGCCGCAGAAGCACCAGGCTCCCGGCGGCAGCACCCAACCAATACAACAACGGCAATGTTGCACACCCGGCCACTACGAGAGTGGCCTGCATGCGGCCGCGCATGATGAACTCAGCTATGGCACGCATGCATTCAATCCTTTGCTACTTGTCGACTGCCCGGTCTCAGCGGCCGTGGCTGTCGGTGTAGGCCAGCAGGGCCAGGAAGCGGGCGCGCTTGATAGCGGTGGCCAGCTGACGCTGATAACGAGCTTTGGTACCGGTGATGCGGCTTGGAACGATTTTGCCGGTCTCGGATACGTAGGCTTTCAGAGTGTTGAGATCTTTGTAATCGATCTCTTTCACGTCTTCAGCGGTGAAGCGGCAGAATTTACGACGACGGAAGAAACGTGCCATTTGATAGGCTCCTTAAAAGGTCCGTGGATTACTCGTCAGCGTTATCGCTGTTGTCGCTGTCATCACCCTCAACGCCATCAGCGTCGGAGTGCTCAGGACGGTCGCGACGCTCACGGCGCTCACTGCGGTTTTCTTCAGCCTTGAGCATCTCGGACTGGCCGGTAACGGCTTCGTCGCGACGGATGACCAGGTTACGGATCACTGCATCGTTGTAGCGGAAGTTGTCTTCCAGCTCGGCCAGGGCCTTGCCAGTGCATTCAACGTTCAGCATCACGTAGTGAGCCTTGTGAACATTGTTGATTGCGTAGGCCAGTTGACGACGGCCCCAGTCTTCCAGACGGTGGATTTTGCCGCCGTCTTCTTCGATCAGCTTGGTGTAACGCTCAACCATGCCGCCGACTTGCTCGCTCTGGTCAGGGTGGACCAGAAAGATGATTTCGTAATGACGCATGAATGCTCCTTACGGGTTGTAGCCTGCCGCTCAAAAACGGTCAGACAAGGAGTGAATGACACTTATGGACTTGCTGGCGCGGGGCACATGCGTGCCTGCCGTCACAGCAAGGGGCGCAATTGTAGAGAAGGGACTGCAGAGGTGCAAGGCAATTGGTGATTATTTGAACAATCACCATTTCTTCGCCTTCGCACAAAACACTGTGGGAGCGGGCTTGCTCGCGAATGCGTTTCATCAGGCAACATTATTGTTGTCTGACACACCGCTTTCGCGAGCAAGCCCGCTCCCACAGTTTGCTTGCGTACAGCCTTATTTCTTGGCTGCTGCCTTGGCCTTGGCACCGCGTTGACGCTGCGCTTCGAACAGGCACACGCCGGTTGCCACGGACACGTTGAGGCTGCTGACGCTACCGGCCATTGGCAGGTTCACCAGATAGTCGCAGTGCTCGCGGGTCAGGCGACGCATGCCTTTGCCTTCGGCGCCCATGATCAGGATGGTCGGTCCGGTCAGGTCCTGGTCATAAATGCTGACCTCGGCCTCACCCGCCGTGCCGACTACCCACAGACCGCGCTGCTGAAGCTTTTCCAGGGTGCGCGCGAGGTTGGTCACCGCCACCAGCGGAATCACTTCCGCCGCGCCGCAGGCCACTTTACGCACCACCGGCGTCAGGGTTGCCGACTTGTCCTTGGGCACGATCACCGCCAGCGCGCCGGCAGCATCCGCCGAACGCAGGCAGGCACCGAGGTTGTGCGGGTCGGTCACGCCGTCGAGCACCAGCAACAGCGGTGCACCTTCGGTGCGGTCGAGCAGCTCATCGAGCATCGCCTCGCCCCAGACCTGACTCGGACTGACGTCCGCGACCACGCCCTGGTGTACACCTTCAACCCAGGCGTCCATTTCGCGGCGCTCGGCCTGACCGATCTGCACACGATTTTCGTTGGCCAGTTCGATCAGGGTCTGCACGCGCGGATCGTTGCGGCTTTCAGCCAGCCAGATCTGCTTGACGCGTTTCGGGTGGTGACGCAACAACGCTTCTACCGCGTGAACGCCGTAGATTTTTTCCAACTGACTCATGACTTCGCCTTCGGTTTACGCGACCCGCCACTTTTGGCTGGAGCCGAACCCGCTTTCGGCGGGCCTTTACGGTGTTTGCTCGGTTTGGCTGGCTTGCCGCCGGCGGCCTTGTCAGGCGCCGACCGTCCGGTCTTTCCCCCAGACGCCGCTTTACCACCGCTTTTGGCGTCGGCCAGCAAGGCCTTCTTCATTTCACGGCTTTTGCGCAGCTCGGCGTTTTTCGCCACGGCATCGCTCGGGCGATAAGCCTCGGTAGCCTTTTCCTTGGCTGGACGACGGCTGGCGGTTTTCGCCGGCGCCTTCTCTTCCACAGCCTTGGTCGCTGCCGGAGCGGTGCTTTCGCTGCCGCGCTTCTTGCGACCAATCGGCGCGCTGATGGTTTTTTCAGCCATCTCGAAGTCGATCTTGCGCTCGTCGAGGTCGACGCGCATCACGCGCACTTCAACGGTATCGCCAAGACGGAAGCTGCGACCGGTGCGCTCGCCCGCCAGGCGGTGATGCACAGGATCGAAGTGGTAGTAATCGCCCGGCAGCGCGGTGACGTGCACCAGGCCTTCGACGTAGATGTCGGTCAGCTCGACGAACAGGCCAAAACCGGTCACCGCAGTGATCACGCCCGGGAACGACTCGCCGACGCGATCCTTCATGAACTCGCACTTGAGCCAGTTCACCACGTCGCGGGTGGCTTCGTCGGCACGGCGCTCGCTCATCGAGCACTGCTCGCCGAGTTGTTCCAGCGCCGCTTCGTCATACGGATAGATGCGCGCCTTCGGAATGGTCATCGCCCCGGCACGACGAACGTGCGGAGTGTCCTGTTTCGAATGGATCACGCTGCGGATGGCGCGGTGCGTGAGCAGGTCCGGGTAACGTCGGATCGGCGAAGTGAAGTGGGTATAGGCTTCGTAATTCAGGCCGAAGTGACCTTCGTTCTGGGCGCTGTACACCGCCTGACTCAGGGAGCGCAGCATCACGGTCTGGATCAGATGGAAATCCGGACGGTCCTTGATGCTCGCCAACAGGGCCTGATAGTCCTTCGGCGACGGGCCATCCTTGCCTTTGTGCAGAGACAGGCCGAGTTCGCCGAGGAACGCGCGCAGTTTTTCCAGACGCTCCGGTGGCGGGCCGTCGTGGACACGGTACAGCGCAGGGATTTCGTGCTTCTTGAGGAATTCGGCGGTGGCCACGTTGGCCGCCAGCATGCATTCCTCGATCAGCTTGTGCGCATCGTTACGGGTGGTCGGACGGATTTCGGCAATCTTGCGCTCGGAACCGAAGATGATCCGGGTTTCCTGCGTTTCGAAATCGATCGCGCCACGCACGTGACGGGCAGCCAGCAACACTTTGTACAGCGCATAGAGCTGCTTGAGGTGCGGCACCACGTCGGTGTATTCACCGCGAAGCTTGCGCGCTTCGGTGGCTTTCGGAGTTTCCAGCATCGCGCTGACCTTGTTGTAGGTCAGGCGGGCGTGGGAGTGAATTACCGCTTCATAGAAGCAGTAGTCGGTCATTTCGCCGGACTTGGAGATGGTCATCTCGCAAACCATGGCCAGACGATCGACGTGCGGGTTCAGCGAGCACAGGCCGTTGGACAGCTGCTCAGGTAGCATCGGCACCACGCGCTCGGGGAAGTACACCGAGTTGCCGCGCACCTGGGCTTCATTGTCCAGCGCCGAACCGATTTTCACGTAGCTGGAAACGTCGGCAATCGCCACGTACAACTTCCAGCCACCGGAGAACAGGCGCAGCTTGCCGGGCTTGGCTTCGCAGTAGACTGCGTCGTCAAAGTCGCGGGCATCTTCGCCGTCGATGGTGACAAACGGCAGGTGGCGCAGGTCGACACGCTTCTCTTTGTCTTTTTCTTCGACTTCCGGCTTGAGCTTGGCGGCTTCTTTCAGCACCGCTTCAGGCCAGACATGCGGAATGTCGTAGGTACGCAGCGCGACATCGATTTCCATGCCCGGCGCCATGTAGTTGCCGACCACTTCGACCACATCACCCTGCGGCTGGAACCGCGGCGTCGGCCAGTGGGTGATCTTCACCTCGACGAACTGACCGATCTGCGCGTTGGCGTTGCGGCCTGGAGTAACCAGCACTTCCTGCTGGATCTTCGGGTTGTCGGCAACGACGAAACCGATACCGCCCTCTTCGAAGTAGCGACCGACGATCGTTTCGTGGGCACGGGACACCACCTCGACGATCACCCCTTCACGGCGCCCGCGACGATCAAGACCGGAAACACGGGCCAGCGCGCGGTCACCATCGAACACCAGACGCATCTGCGCCGGGCTCATGAACAGGTCATCGCTACCGTCGTCCGGCACCAGGAAACCGAAACCGTCACGGTGACCGCTGATGCGGCCGAGGATCAGGTCGAGCTTGTCCACTGGCGCATAGGTGCCACGGCGGGTGTAGATCAATTGAGCGTCGCGCTCCATGGCGCGCAGACGGCGGCGCAGGGCTTCTATCTGGTCTTCGGTGGTCAGACCAAACTCTTCGACCAGTTGCTCACGGGCAGCAGGCGAACCCCGATCAGCAAGGTGCTGAAGGATCAGTTCGCGGCTGGGAATAGGGTTTTCATATTTTTCCGCTTCACGAGCGGCCTCGGGATCGAGGGACTGCCAATCGGCCATTAGAGAGTTTTCACCTTGTCTATATGCGGGTTAGTTTGGCATAGGCGCCATCAAACGGGAAATTTCCGACTCTATAAGGCCCTTCTATAGGCTTGTATCGACGCCTGAAAGCCCTTTTGAACACCGCCGGTAAAAAAATTCATTTTTTTTGCTGACAGGGGTTTACAGTTAAAAAGGCGCTCCGTATAGTGCGCGCCATCGACGACGTACACACGTTGGCGAGATGCCCAGGTGGTGAAATTGGTAGACACGCCAGCTTCAGGTGCTGGTGACCTTACGGTCGTGGAAGTTCGAGTCTTCTCCTGGGCACCAATTTCGAGTTTGAGACTAGATCAGTTTCAAGGCTCACACAAAAACCCGCGAAAGCGGGTTTTTTGCATTCTAAGCAACCGATTTGTTAAAACCGATTAACTAAAATTAAATCAGGGGTTTACAGATCAAAAAGCGCTCCGTATAGTGCGCCACATCAACAGCGGCAACGCTCGCGATGAATGCCCAGATGGTGAAATTGGTAGACACGCCAGCTTCAGGTGCTGGTGACCTTACGGTCGTGGAAGTTCGAGTCTTCTTCTGGGCACCAATTCAAACTCAAGGTCACGATCTTGAGTTTCCCAAAAACCCGCGAAAGCGGGTTTTTGCGTTTCTGGCGTTTGAAAACCTGCAGCTCCCTCGCCACACATGATCACCAGATCATGCTCTAGCAAACCTCCGCCCTCCCCGCAAGGCGCACTTGAGAAACAATATCGTTTATCATTGTTGCAAGTTTTTGCAATGCGACAGTGAGGAACCCTGCGAATGATGTTTCGAAATACCCTGCGCCGCGGCTTGACCTTCACCCTGCTCGGCCTGGCACTCGCCACTCCCCTCACCCAGGCAGCCGATGCGGTTTCCCTGACGCTCTACAACGGTCAACACAAGGAAGTCGGCGATGCGATCGCCAAGGCCTTCGAGGCCAAGACCGGCATCCACGTCAATGTACGCAAGGGCAGCAGCAACCAGCTCGCCAGCCAGGTCATCGAAGAAGGCGACCGCTCCCCCGCCGACGTGATCTACACCGAAGAATCCCCGCCACTGAACAACCTCGGCGAGCAAGGTCTGCTGGCCAATACCGACGACGCCACGCTGGCCGTGCTGCCCAAGCAATACGTCGCCGGCAACGGCACCTGGATCGGTGTCACCGCCCGGGTTCGCGTGGTTGCCTACAACCCGAAACTGGTCGATGAGAAAGACCTGCCGAAGTCGGTGATGGAATTCTCCGATCCGAAATGGCAAGGCAAAGTCGGTTTCGTACCAACCAGCGGCGCCTTCCAGGAACAGGCCGTGGCGATCATCAAGATGCATGGTCGCGACGCCGCTGAGGAATGGCTGACCGGCCTGCGCGCTTTCGGCAAGACCTACAGCAACAACATGGTCGCCCTTAAAGCCGTGGAAAACGGCGAAGTCGCCACGGTGCTGGTGAACAACTATTACTGGTTCGCTCTGCAACGCGAGAAAGGCAAACTCGACTCGAAACTGCATTACTTCACCGGCGGCGACGTCGGCGGGCTGATCACTGTTTCCAGCGCTGCCGTCCTCAAATCCAGCAAACATCCAAAAGAAGCCCAGCAATTCCTCGCCTACATGGCCAGCGAGGAAGGCCAGCGCGTGATCACCCAGACCACCGCCGAATACCCACTGCACAAAGGCATGGAATCGGATCGCGGGCTCAAGCCGTTCAGCGAACTGCAAGCGCCAAACGTGACCCCGGCCGATCTGGGCAACGCCGAAGAAGCCTTGGACCTGGAACGTGAAGTTGGCCTGAACTGATGGCCACATCGTTATCCGCCCCCGCCGCGCGCGGGGGTTATGTGCCACGACGCAAACGGCCGTCGATCTGGCTGGTGCTGCCGGTTTTATTGCTGGTGGTCATGAGCCTGTTGCCTCTGGCCTATGTCGGCCTGAAAGCCTGGCAGGCCGGGTGGGCCGAAGCGCTGCACCTGTTGTGGCGCCCGTACGTATTCGGTCTGCTGCGCAACACCCTGGCGCTGATGGTCGGCGTAACGCTGACTTGCGGCGTGATCGGCCTGTCACTGGCATGGCTGCTGGAGCGCAGCAATCTACCGGGACGACGCCTGTGGGGGGTGATTCTGTGCTTGCCATTCGCGGTGCCGGCGTTCGTCAGCAGCTTCACCTGGGTGTCGTTGAGCGCCCAGTTCGAAGGTCTTGGCGGGGCGATTCTGGTGATGAGCCTGTCGAAGTATCCGCTGATCTTTCTGCCGGTCGCGGCGACCCTGCGCAACCTCGATCCGTCCCTTGAAGAATCGGCTCGCACCTTGGGACAGAATCGCTGGGGCGTGTTTTTCCGCGTCACCCTGCCGCTGCTCTGGCCGTCGCTGCTGGCCGGCTCGCTGCTGATTGCCCTGCACATGCTGGTCGAGTTCGGCGCGCTGTCGATCATCGGCCTGCAAACCTTCACCACGGCGATCTACCAGCAATTCGAACTGGAATTCAGCAACGCCAACGCGGCGATGCTTTCGGCGGTGTTGCTCGCGCTGTGTCTGATGCTGTTGTGGCTGGAGCTGCGGGTGCGCGGCAAGGGTCGGCATGTGCGCACAGGCCAAGGCGCGGCGCGTCAGGCCGAACAAGTGCGTCTCGGGCCATGGGCCGTTGTCGGTCAGCTGTATTGTCTGCTGCTGGCGATCGTCGGCAGCGGGATTCCGCTGGGCATGCTCGCGTACTGGCTGGCGGTTGGCTCATCGGCGGCCTTCCCGGTCGCAGCGATCACCGAGGCTCTGCTGTCTTCGCTGGCCTTGTCGCTCGGTGGCGCAGCTTTGTGCTTGCTGCTGGCAGTGCCGGTGGGGCTGCTAGTGGTGCGTTACAAGGGTCGACTGGCGATCTGGGCGGAGCGCTTGCCGTATCTGCTCCACGCCTTGCCAGGCCTGGTGATTGCGCTGACGCTGGTGTATTTCGCCCTGCATTACGTGCCGGCGCTGTACCAGACCTCGGCATTACTGCTGATCGCTTATGCGTTGCTGTTTCTACCGTTGGCGCAGGCACCGATTCGTACGGCACTGAACAAGGCTGCGCCGCAGCTGGAAGAAGCGGCACGCACGCTGGGGGCGTCGTCGTTCACCGCGTTTTGCCGGGTGACCCTGCCGATCATCTTCCCGACACTGGGCGCGGCGTTTGCGCTGGTGTTTCTGGACGCAATGAAGGAACTGACGGCGACGTTGCTACTGAGCCCGACCGGGCTTAACACGCTGGCGACCGAAGTCTGGGCGCATACCGCGAACGTCGAGTTTGCGGCGGCAGCGCCTTATGCGGCGTTGTTGATAGTGGTGTCCGGGTTGCCGGTATATCTGTTGACGACGCGGATGTATCTGAGCCGCTGACCCCGCTTTCGCGAGCAGGCTCGCTCCCACATTTTGACCGAGTCCCACCAGAGGAATGCGATCGAATGTGGGAGCGAGCTTGCTCGCGAAGAGGCCCGCCAGACGACCTCAAGCCCTGAACTGCCCCAGGCTTGCCTTCAGCTGCGCCGCCAAACCATCCAGCACCTTGCCACTGGCCGTGGTTTCCACCACCGCCTGCGCGGCTTTCTCGGCCTGGGCATGAATCGTCTCGACCCGCCCACGCACCGCCTGCGCGCCCTGCGCCTGATGCGCCGCCGCCTGCGTCGCCAGACCAATCGCCGCATGCACCTGCTCGACCGAGGCCTGCACCGACTGCTGCAGGCGTGCGCTGTCGCGTAACACCAGCAAACCTTCGCTGGCCTGACGCCCGGCCTGTCCGATCGCTTCAACCGCCTCACGCGCGCCCTGCTGCAACGCGACGATGTGCGCCTGAATGTCGCCGGTCGAGCTTTGTGTCTTGCTCGCCAAGGCGCGCACTTCATCCGCGACCACGGCAAAACCGCGCCCGGTCTCGCCGGCCCGCGCGGCTTCAATCGCCGCGTTAAGCGCCAGCAGGTTGGTCTGTTCGGCGATGCCGTGAATCACCGTCAGCACCACTTCGATCTGTTCGCTCTGCTGCGCCAGTCGCTCAATGACTTTCGCCCCGGTGTCGACCTGTCCGGCCAGCGCCTCGATCAGGCTGCCTACTTTCGCCGAGGTCCGAGTGTTTTCGTCGGTGGCCTGGCGAATATCCACCACCTGTTTCAACGCCGCCTGCATGGCATGGCTTTCCGATTGCGCCTCGTCAGCCATTTGCGACAGCGCGCGCAGACTTTCCGCCACTTCATCACGCTGCATCCCCGCCGCCGCATCGGCACCGGCATTGCGCAGGGTCATGGCGCCGATTTCCACGCCGGTACGTTGGGCCACGTCGCCCGCCTCGCGCACGATCGGCTGCAACTTATCCACAAAGCGATTGACCGCCGACGCCATGTCGCCGATCTCGTCTTTGCTGTTGATCTGCACGCGCTTGGTCAGATCGCCCTCGCCCGCCGCCAGATCATCCATCGCCGCGTTGAGCATCTTCAGGCGATTGACTACCCGATGACCGAGCACCACCGCCAGCAACAGCAGTACGCCAAATCCAACCAGCGCCAGGCCCATGCCGATCCGCCAGCGTAGCGTCCCCGCGGCATCCTGCACGGTGCTCGCGGTATTAGCCTTCATCTCGGCAGCCGTGGACTGCGCCGACTGCAGGCGGGCGCGCATGGCCGTGGCGCTGTCAGCAGCCGCCCCCTTCAGGCTGTCGCCGACCAGTTGATCACTGCTGGCGATCAGCGCCGAGAAACGTTTGTCGAGCGCCGCCAGATCAGTTTCCACCGACGCCGTCGAGACACCCATCAGCACCTTGCCGATTTCCACACCATTGGGGTTGATCGAGGCCTCGAGGTAGTAGACCGACGGATCGTTCTTCGCCGCATCCAGCACTTTATCGAGCGCACGCTCGCCCTGGCCTTTTTCCAGCAAGGCCTTGTTGATCGGGTTTTCGCGATTGAGATAACGCGTCAGGTGCTGACCGGTGGCGTCATCGTAGACCACGAACAGCACGTTGGGATTGCGCTGGGCGCGCCGGGCGAACTCGGAGAGGGTCGGTACGTCGTTATCCCACATGGCACGGGGCGCGACCGAGGCGAGCAACTGGGCCATGTCGTTGGCCGAGTCCTTTAGGTCTTTTTCCAGAGTCGTACGCAGCTGCGCCTGCTCCTCTTCCAGACGCGAAGACAGACCCGCAGTAAGACGCTGACGAGTACTGGCGGACAAGGCGTCGAGGCTCGACGTGACTTCACGCCCGGCTTGCTCCAGCTCACCCGAAAGCTTCTGGCTGTCTGCGCCGAGGCGAGTGCCGAGATCGGCTTCCAGCGCCGTGACGGTGCTTCGTGTCAGGGCGACTGCCACCAGCACTTGCACCAAAAGGGCGATACCAAGGGTAACGAACACGGGCCGCAACAAACGGCTTTGTAACAGTGAGAGAACGGCCGACACTGTGAATCCCTCTACTTCTGACGCCATTAATTTGATGGCACTCTTGTAGGAAGATTTACAGCAAAGGTCATGCCGTCCAACAGGCATAAACGACAAAGGCCCCGATTAAGGGGCCTTTGTTTTTTACATCAACGACTTATCAAGCGAACGGATGACGCAGAACGATGGTTTCGTTGCGATCCGGGCCCGTCGAAATAATGTCGATCGGCGCGCCGATCAGCTCTTCAACGCGTTTGATGTAGGCACGAGCGTTAGCTGGCAGCTCTTCCAGGGTTTTGGCACCCACGGTCGATTCGGTCCAGCCCGGCACTTCTTCGTACACAGGCTGCAGGCCCACGTAGCTGTCAGCGTCGGTCGGCGCCACGGCGTTGCCTTGCGCGTCCTTGTAGCCGGTGCAGATGTTGATGGTTTCCAGGCCATCGAGGACGTCCAGCTTGGTCAGGCAGATGCCCGAGATGCTGTTCACATCGATCGCGCGACGCAGGATGACGGCGTCGAACCAGCCGCAACGACGGGCACGGCCGGTGGTAGCGCCGAACTCGTGACCTTGCTTGGCCAGGTGCGCACCCACGTCGTCGAACAGCTCAGTCGGGAATGGGCCCGAACCAACGCGAGTGGTGTATGCCTTGGTGATGCCCAGGATGTAGTCCAGGAACATCGGGCCAACGCCCGAACCGGTCGCCACGCCACCTGCGGTGGTGTTGGAGCTGGTCACGTACGGGTAGGTACCGTGGTCGATGTCGAGCAACGAACCCTGGGCGCCTTCGAACATGATGTCTTTGCCGGCGCGACGCAGGTCGTGCAGCTCGGCAGTCACGTCGAGCATCAGCGGCTTGAGCAGCTCAGCGTATTCCTTGCACTCGGCCAGGGTCTTTTCGAACTCGATGGCCGGCTCTTTGTAGTAACCCACCAGCATGAAGTTGTGGTAATCCACCAGTTCACGCAGCTTGTCTTCGAAGCGCGGCATGTTGAGCAGGTCGCCCACGCGCAGGCCACGACGTGCAACCTTGTCTTCGTAAGCCGGGCCGATGCCGCGACCGGTGGTACCGATCTTCAGCTCGCCACGGGCTTTTTCACGGGCCTGGTCCAGCGCCACGTGGAAGGACAGGATCAGCGGGCAGGACGGGCTGATACGCAGGCGCTCGCGCACCGGTACGCCTTTCTCTTCCAGCTTGGTGATCTCACGCAGCAGGGCGTCAGGTGCAACCACCACGCCGTTGCCGATCAGGCACTGCACGCCTTCGCGCAGCACGCCCGACGGGATCAGGTGCAAGACGGTTTTCTCGCCGTCGATCACCAGGGTGTGGCCAGCGTTGTGGCCACCTTGGTAGCGCACTACGGCGGCAGCATGTTCGGTCAGCAGATCAACGATCTTGCCTTTGCCCTCATCACCCCATTGGGTGCCCAGGACTACGACATTCTTACCCATAACACTTGTCCTCATTCGCGCAAACTTGGTGCCGGCGATGGCCGGCAGGAAAACTCAAGAAGCCAGTGGCGATACTTGCCAAAGCCCGTTCTGCTGAATCAATTGCCGGTCGCAGTCCGCATCACGGGCGGCGGCCAAAGGTTGTCCAGGCAACGCCTGAACGACACGCTGACCCTCACTGCGCAACTGGCAAACCTGCTGCCAGAGTGCCGCATCCGTACTGTCAGGCATCCAGATACCGCCAGACGGTAGCTCGATCTCAGCACGCCCCAGGGTCACCAGGGTTTTCAAATCGGTAGAGAAGCCGGTCGCCGGACGGGCACGACCGAAGTCGGCGCCGATGTCGTCGTAACGACCGCCCTGAGCGATGGACTGGCCCACGCCCGGGACAAATACCGCGAACACCACACCGGTGTGGTAGTGGTAGCCGCGCAGCTCGCCCAGGTCGAAGTACAGCGGCAGCTCCTGGAAACGCGTCGCCAGACGATCGGCGATCTCCAGCAAATCTTCCAGCGCGGCCAGCACCGGCGCCGGCGCATTGGCCAGACGCTCACGGGCGGCGCTCAGCACTTCACGGCCGCCACACAGGTCGACCAGCGCCCGCAACATGCCGGACAGATCGGCCGGCAGGCCCTCGGTCAAGGTAATGACCTCGTCGATGGCCTTGCGTTGCAGCGCATCGAACAACTGCTGCTCGACTTCACCGGACAGACCGGCGGCGCGCGCCAGGCCACGATAGATGCCGACATGACCAAGGTCCATGTGCACGTCCGGCACATCGGCCAGTTGCAGCATGGCCAGCATCAGGCTGATCACTTCAACGTCGCTGCTCGGGCTGGCATCGCCGTACAGCTCGGCACCCAGCTGGATCGGGCTGCGCGAGGACGACAGTGCACGCGGCTGGGCATGCAGCACGCTGCCGGCATAGCACAGACGGCTCGGGCCTTCGCGACGCAGGGTGTGCGCATCGATGCGCGCCACCTGCGGCGTGATGTCGGCACGGAAACCCATCTGCCGGCCCGACTGCGGGTCGATGACCTTGAAGGTACGCAGATCCAGATCCTGGCCCGCACCGGTCAGCAGGGATTCCAGGTACTCGATATGGGGAGTCACGACAAACTCGTAACCCCAGCTCTGGAACAGATCCAACACCTGACGACGCGCGACTTCAATGCGCGCCGCTTCCGGTGGCAGTACTTCTTCGATGCCATCTGGCAGCAGCCAGCGGTCTACCGTTGCCATTACGCCATTCCCCTTTGATCCGGGCGGCCAGCCTGCGGGCGAGCCTTGAGTGAAGCAGAAAATGACCGACTCGTTCAAAACGCACGCGCATGAACGACGCGGCGAAAGGCCTGTTACCGGCTTCGCCCATCACTTTCCTCGAAATACTCTCGGGCCATTCAACCCGATGCCTGCAACAAAAAACAGCAATCAAACGTGCAGACGCAAAAAAGCCGGGAATTTCCCGGCTGCCGCATCATACACACGTTTTCCCAAAGGATCACCCCGCCCGAGGTTTTAGCCGCCGGGCGGAGTGATTCAGGTCAACGTCGTATCAAGGCTTGGACTTTTCCAGGTAACGGAAGAAGTCGCTGCTTGGGTCGAGAACCATGACGTCGGATTTGTTCGCGAAGCTTTCACGGTAGGCACGCAGGCTACGGTAGAAACCATAGAACTCCTGATCCTGACCGTAGGCCTTGGAGTAGATCGCAGCGGCCTGGGCATCGCCATCACCGCGAATCTCTTCGGATTCACGATAGGCTTCAGCCAGCAACACGCGGCGTTGACGATCGGCGTCGGCACGGATGCCTTCGGCCAGCTCGTTACCCTTGGCGCGGTGCTCGCGAGCTTCACGCTCACGCTCGGTGCTCATACGTTCGAACACGCTGCGGTTCACTTCCTTCGGCAGATCGATGGCCTTGACCCGGACATCGACCACTTCGATACCCAGCTCTTTTTCCGCCATCGAGTTCAGCGACGCGGTGATGTCAGCCATCAACGCATCACGCTCACCCGACACCACTTCGTGCAGGGTGCGCTTGCCGAACTGGTCACGCAGGCCCGATTCCAGGCGACGGGACAGACGCTCATCGGCGATTTGCTTGAGGCCGGAAGTCGCGGTGTAGAAGCGCTCGGCATCTTTCACGCGCCACTTGGCGTAGGCATCGACCATTACGGCTTTCTTTTCCAGGGTCAGGAAGCGCTGTGTCGGTGCATCCAGCGTCATCAGACGTGCGTCGAATTTACGCACCTGGTTAACGTAAGGCACTTTCACATGCAGACCTGGCTGAACATCGGCCTGAACCACACGACCAAATTGCAGCAACACCGCACGCTCGGTCTGAGCCACGATGTAGAAGCAGTTCCAGCCCACCAGTACCACAACAACGCCAACGATCAGGGCGATCAGCGATTTATTGCTCATCAGCGGGTCTCCCTTGTGCGTGTCTGCGGCAGATCAGTGACATGCGGCGCGACATCCGTGTTGTTGCTGGCAGCGGCCGAACCGGTCACCGGTGCATTGCTGCCCGAACTGTTCTGAATCATTTTGTCCAGCGGCAGATAAAGCAAGTTGCTCTGGCCGTTCTTGTTGCCGGTCACGAGTACCTTGCTGGTGTTGCTGAAGACTTCCTGCATGGTGTCCAGGTACAGACGCTGGCGGGTGACTTCAGGTGCCTTGCGATACTCGGCCACCAGTTTGGTGAAGCGGTCAGCCTCACCCTTGGCGCGCGAGACTGTTTCGTCGCGGTAACCGTTGGCATCCTCGAGGATGCGCTGGGCCTGACCACGGGCTTCCGGCACGACGCCGTTGGCGTAGGTTTCAGCCTGGTTGCGCGAACGTTGCTCGTCTTCACGGGCGCGGATCACGTCGTCGAAGGCTTCCTGCACTTCACGCGGGGCTGCCGCGTTCTGTACGTTGACCTGAGTGACGGTGATACCGGTGCGATAGGTATCGAGGAAGCGTTGCAGACGCTCCTTGATTTCGCTGGCCATCAATTCACGACCTTCGGTGAGCACCTGATCCATGGCGGTCGAACCCACCACGTGACGCAGGGCGCTGTCGGTCGCATGCTGCAGGCTGATTTCCGGCTGATCGACGTTCAGTACGAAGTCCTGCAGGTTGCTGATCTTGTACTGCACGGTCAGCGGCACTTCGACGATGTTCTCGTCTTCGGTCAGCATCTGGCCCTGCTTGGTGTAGGCACGCTCACGCGTGACGTTCTCCATGTACTTCTTGTCGATCGGCGGGAAGTAGATGTTCAGGCCGGGGCCGACCGTCTCGTAGTACTTGCCGAAGCGCAGCACCACGGCTTGCTCCTGCTCGTCGACCACATAGACCGCGCTGTACAGCCAGACAGCCGCCAGCACGACGAGGCCGATGCCGAGCAGACCGCCGAAGCCGCCACCACTCCTGCCCGAACCACCGCCGTCATCACCACCGCGTTTCTTACCACCACCGAACAACCCGTTCAGGCTTTCCTGCAGCTTTCGGAAGGCCTCGTCGAGATCCGGTGGCCCCTTGCGGTCGCCGTTATTGCGGCGCTTGCCACCCCAAGGATCCTGATTATTCGAGTTGCCACCCGGCTCATTCCAAGCCATAGCGCTCTCCATCTGATAAAGCAAAGACGCACCCACGGCGCGCCGACCAATGCTACAGAATGCCTGCCGTCGCGGCACAACCGCTTTGCCAGGCTTTTATTGCAAAGTGTGTTGCTCGATGAATTCCATCGGCTGCAATCCTTCGCGGCTTACCAGTCGATTCAACTCGACCCGGGGCAAACGAACGGCCAGCAGGCAGATGCCTTCTTCGTCATGCTCTTCTTTCTGTACCGCACCGAGTTCGAAGAACTGCGCACGCAGTCGAGCGAACCGTTGTGGCAAGCGCAATGTCCCCACAAACAAATCACTGCCCAGCAACTCGGCAATGGCCTGCTCAAGCAATTCCAGACCCGTGCCATCACGCGCCGACAGCCAGACCCGCTGCGGTTTGCCATCGGCATCGCGCTGGATCTGTGGCTCAACGCCTTCAAGCAAATCGAGTTTGTTGTATACCTCGAGGATCGGCAAGTCCTGGGCTCCGATCTCGCCCAACACCACCATCACCTGCTCGATCTGCAACATGCGATCCGGTTCGGCCGCATCGATCACGTGCAACAGCAGGTCGGAATTGCTCGACTCTTCGAGCGTAGACCGAAATGCTTCGACCAGCTTGTGCGGCAAGTGCCGAATGAACCCTACCGTGTCCGCCAGGACAATCGGCCCCAGGTCGTCAAGTTCCAGACGGCGCAAGGTCGGGTCCAGCGTGGCGAACAACTGGTCGGCCGCGTACACCTCGGATTTGGTCACGTTATTGAACAGCGTGGATTTGCCGGCGTTGGTATAGCCCACCAGAGAAACGGTAGGGATATCCGCACGGGAGCGGCCGCGTCGCGATTGCTCGCGCTGGCTGCGTACTTTTTCCAGACGACCCTTGATCTGCCGCAGGCGAACCCGCAGCAGACGCCGGTCGGTTTCGAGCTGGGTTTCACCCGGACCACGCATGCCGATACCACCACCCTGACGCTCAAGGTGAGTCCAGCCGCGAACCAGCCGGGTGCTCATGTGGTCAAGCTGGGCCAGTTCTACCTGGAGCTTGCCTTCATGGGTACGGGCGCGCTGGGCGAAGATATCGAGGATCAGGCCGGTACGGTCGATCACGCGACACTCGAAAACACGTTCGAGGTTACGTTCCTGACTGGGCGTGAGAATGTGATTGAAAATCACCAGATCGGCCTTTTCGGCATGGACCAGGTCGCGTAATTCCTCGACCTTGCCGCTGCCAATCAGGAATTTGGCGGTTGGCCGATGACGCGGTACGTTAAAAAACGCAACGGTCTCGGCGCCCGCCGAATTAGCCAATTCCTGAAACTCCTGCGGATCTTCGCGCGCCTCAGGGTCCTGACCTTCCAAGTGAACGAGGATGACTCGCTCACCACCACCGTGGCGCTCAAAGAACAAAGGAGACTCCTATCAGGCGTTACCTGGCTCAGCGTCACCTGCATCGGATTCGGTTGCGCTAGGCAGACGAATTGGACGTACTGGCACGACTGTAGAGATAGCGTGTTTGTAAACCATCTGGCTCACGGTGTTTTTCAGCAGGATAACGAACTGGTCGAACGACTCGATCGTGCCTTGCAGTTTGATACCGTTGACCAGGTAGATGGAAACCCCAACTTTCTCTTTACGTAAAGTATTCAAGTAAGGGTCTTGTAGCGAATGCCCTTTTGACATGTGCCGCACTCCTTTAAGGATTCAATAATAAAAATAGGTAATTCAGATGGCTTTGGCCGCCACACCCCCAAGGATAGACGGCAATTGCAAGGACTCAGCTCAATATGGAGATGGTCCCAAGGTATTTCAAGGCGCGTGGCAGATTGTCGCAATCAAGACTGTCCAGCCAGTGCAGTTCTTCCCAGCTGCGCAGCCAGGTGAACTGGCGTTTGGCCAATTGACGCGTGGCAATGATGCCGCGTTCCTGCATTTCGGCTAACGACAGCTTGCCATCCAGGTAGTCCCAGACTTGGCGGTAGCCTACCGCACGTATAGACGGCAACCCGGAATGCAGGTCACTTCTTTTACGCAGGGCTACGACCTCGTCGATGAACCCCTGTTCCAGCATATTTGTGAATCTTTGTTTAATGCGCTCGTGCAGTACCTGGCGATTTGCCGGAGCAATGGCCAAGTTCGCGACAGTATAGGGCAATTGTTGCTGTCCCGAAGCGGCTGCTTCAGTACTTTGCGCAGATTGTTGCTGACGCAGGGCGGTCATGCTTTGACCGCTGACCCGATAGACCTCCAGCGCACGACTCAGGCGCTGCGGATCGTTCGGGTGAATGCGTGCCGCCGACACCGGATCGATGAGCGCCAGTTGCTCGTGCAGGGCTTGCCAGCCAAGGCGTGCAGCCTCTTCTTCGATCTGCGCACGAACCTCGGGATCCGCCGCCGGCATGTCCGCCAGACCTTCGACCAAAGCCTTGTAATAGAGCATGGTGCCGCCGACCAGCAGCGGAATTTTCCCGCGCGCGGTGATTTCAGCCATGACTTGCAGGGCATCGCGGCGGAAATCCGCAGCCGAATAGGCTTCAGCCGGATCGAGAATGTCGATCAGCCGGTGCGGAAATTCGGCCAGCAGTTCTTTCGAGGGCTTGGCGGTGCCGATGTCCATGCCGCGATAGACCAGCGCCGAATCGACGCTGATCAGCTCGCACGGCAGCACCTTGGTCAGCTCGATGGCCAGGTCGGTCTTGCCCGCAGCGGTCGGGCCCATCAGGAAAATCGCTGGAGGAAGCTGGCTCATCAACGACCGCGCAGGAACAGTTTGTCCAGATCGTCCAGGCCCAGTTGGGTCCAGGTCGGTCGGCCATGGTTGCATTGACCGCTGCGCTCGGTGTTTTCCATGTCGCGCAGCAGGCCGTTCATTTCCGGCAGGGCCAGGCGCCGGTTGGCGCGGATCGCGCCGTGGCAGGCCATGGTGCCGAGCAGTTCGTTCAGATGTGCCTGAATCCGGTCGCTGGTGCCGTACTCCATCAGGTCCGACAGCACGTCACCCACCAGCCGATTGGCCTCGGCCTGTTTGAGCAGGGCCGGAATCTGGCGGATCGCCAATGTTTCCGGGCCCAGACGCTGCAGTTCGAAGCCCAGTTTCTGGAACCATGCGGCATGTTCTTCGGCGCAGTCGGCTTCACGCTGACTGACCGCCAGCGACTCCGGCACCAGCAGCGGCTGGCCGCTGAGACCTTCGCTGGCCATGGCGATTTTCAGGCGTTCGTACATGATCCGCTCGTGCGCGGCATGCATGTCCACCAGCACCAGTCCCTGAGCGTTCTCGGACAGAATGTAGATGCCCTTGAGTTGCGCCAGCGCGTAACCGAGCGGCGGAATGTCTTCCTGGCCGGCTGGCAGCGCGTTGGCATTCGCTTCCGGCAACGGTGCGAAGAACTCGCGGTAAGCGGCTTGTGCCTCGGCCGCCGGCACAGCCGACTGCGGACGCGGCGTGTACTGATACTGATAAGCGCCGCCAGCGCTGGCGCCCGACGAAGTATTGAACACCGGTTGCGCCTGCGGCTGCTCCAGCAGCGCGTTGGCCGCCAGACGCATTTCGCCTTGGGGGCCGAATTCACCCGCCTCGATGCCGGTTGGACGGACGACAGCAGTGGTGACAGAACCGGCCAGTTGATCTTCCGGACGCACATCGCCCAGTGCGCGGTGCAACGTGCCGTAAAGGAAGTCATGCACCATGCGCCCGTCACGGAAACGCACTTCGTGCTTGGTCGGGTGCACGTTGACGTCCACCGCTGCTGGATCAACCTCGAAAAACAGCGCGAAGGTCGGATGACGACCGTTGAACAGCACATCGCGATAAGCCTGACGCACCGCGTGCGCCACCAGTTTGTCGCGCACCGCCCGGCCGTTCACAAAGAAATACTGCAAGTCCGCCTGGCTGCGGTTGAAGGTCGGCAACCCGACCCAGCCCCACAGGTGCAGACCGTTGCGCTCGATCTCGATCGGCAGCGCCTGCTCGAGGAAGCCCGAACCACAAATCGCCGCCACCCGCCGGGCGCGGGCCGCATCATCGTGGGCCTCGTGCAGGCTGAGGATGGTCTTGCCGTTGTGGCGCAGATGGAAGGCCACGTCGAAACGCGCCAGCGCCAGACGCTTGATCACTTCCTGCAGATGATCGAATTCGGTTTTTTCGGTCTTGAGAAACTTGCGCCGCGCTGGCGTGTTGAAGAATAGGTCGCGCACTTCCACCGAAGTGCCGACCGGATGCGCTGCCGGCTGAACGCGAGGCGCCATGTCGCGACCTTCGGTCTCGACCTGCCAGGCCTGATCGGCGTCGCGGGTGCGCGAGGTCAGGGTCAGGCGTGCCACGGAGCTGATCGAGGCCAGCGCTTCACCACGAAAGCCCAGGCTCATCACCTGTTCGAGGTCTTCGAGATTGCGGATCTTGCTGGTGGCGTGACGGGCCAGGGCCAGCGGCAGGTCGTCGGCGGAAATGCCACTGCCGTCGTCACGCACCCGCAGCAGCTTGACGCCGCCCTGCTCGACATCGACGTCGATGCGCTTGGCACCAGAGTCGAGACTGTTTTCCAGCAATTCCTTGATCACCGAAGCCGGGCGCTCGACCACCTCACCGGCGGCGATCTGGTTCGCCAGCCGCGGGCTGAGCAGTTCGATGCGTGCGGCGTTCAACACCTGGTTCATTCTTTGGACGCCAGTTCGGTGCCAGGAATGGTCAAGTGCTGACCGACCTTCAGCTCATCGCTGCTGAGATTGTTGGCACTGCGCAGCGTGGCGGGCGACACCTGATAACGCACGGCGATCATCGCCAGCGTCTCACCCGGACTCACGCGGTGATCGCGCGGGCCTTGGGCGATTTTGCCGGAGTCACGCAGCCAGGCAATGTAGGTGCCCGGTGGCGGGTTCTGCTGGAAGAACTGCCGCACACCGCTGCTGATCGAACGCGCCAGCGCCTGCTGATGGCTTGATGCAGAGAGCTTGTTCGCTTCGTTGGCGTTGGAGATGAAGCCGGTTTCGACCAGAATCGACGGGATGTCCGGCGATTTCAGCACCATGAACCCGGCCTGCTCCACGCGTTGTTTGTGCAACGGGGTCACGCGACCAATGTTGGTCAGGACTTTCTGGCCGACGTTGAGGCTGGAAGTCAGCGACGCGGTCATCGACAGGTCGAGCAACACGCCGGCGAGCATGCGGTCCTTGTCGTCGAGGCTGACGTTGCCGGCACCACCGATCAGGTCGGAACGGTTTTCGCTGTCGGCCAGCCAACGGGCGGTTTCCGACGTTGCGCCGCGATCGGACAGGGCAAACACCGAGGCGCCGAAGGCTGCCGCAGACGGCGCGGCGTCGGCGTGGATCGACACGAACAGGTCGGCGCCCTTCTTGCGGGCGATTTCGGTACGGCCGCGCAACGGGATGAAGTAGTCGCCGGTCCGGGTCAGCTCGGCACGGAAACCTTTCATGCCGTTGACCTGACGCTGCAGTTCGCGGGCGATCTGCAGTACCACATCTTTCTCACGCTGGCCGCGCGAGCCGGACGCACCCGGGTCTTCGCCGCCGTGGCCGGCGTCGATCACCACAATGATGTCGCGTTTGCCGGCCGGGGCCGGTGGCAGTTTGATCGCCGGTTCCGAAGGCGTCACCGGCACTGCCGGCACGGTCGCAACCGAAGGCGTCGGAGCTGGCGGCGGGGCGGCATCGGCGGCGTTGTCGAACAGGTCGACCACCAGACGGTTGCCATATTGCGCGTTCGGCGCCAGCGAGAAACTTTTCGGGGTGACGGCTTTTTTCAGGTCGATGACCACCCGCAGGTCGGTCGGCGTGCGCTGGGCCGAGCGCATCGCGGTGATCGGCGTGTTGGCGGTCGACACTTTCAACGGCGCACCCAGAGTGGCGCCATTGATGTCGATCACCAGCCGATCCGGTGCGGTCAGGGTGAAGACACTGTGCTGCACCGGGCCGCTCAGGTCGAAGACCAGTCGCGTATTGTCCGGCGCCCGCCACAGGCGCACGCTGTTGACCTTTGTGTCGGCCACAGCGTTGACGGCCACTGCCATCAACATCAGTCCTGCGGCAGCCACCAACGCGCGAAAGCGCATACCTAACCCCATCATTTAATTGGATTCCAATGCCAAAGCGGCACACCAGGACTCACCACGCGCGCCCTGGGACAAAATTTTCAGCGAACGGCCGCTGTCTTGCGGGGTAATGGTAATGGTCAGGTCAGGCTTTGGCAAAAAGCCTGCACCTTTATCGGGCCACTCGATCAGGCACAGGGCATCGTCTTCGAAATAATCGCGGATACCGAGAAACTCCAGCTCCTCCGGATCGACCAGGCGGTACAGGTCGAAGTGAAAGGCACGGACGTCGCCGATCTCGTAGGGCTCAACCAGAGTGAAGGTCGGACTTTTTACTGCGCCGACATGCCCAAGCCCACGAATGATGCCCCGCGACAGGGTGGTTTTACCCATGCCCAGATTGCCTTCGAGAAAAATCAGGCCATGGCCCTGGGTAACGCGGGCGATCCGTGCGCCAAAGTCGCTCATGGCCTGTTCATCGGCCAGGTACAGGGTTACTTCAGACACGGTGCATGCTCCTCCAACAACTGACGAATGGCTGGAATCAGATCACTGGCCGCCAGCCCACGGCCGAATTTACCTAGTTGCGCGCCGGCATTGGCGTGCAGCCAGACTGCGAGGCAGGCGGCATCGTAGCCGTCCATGCCCTGCGCCAGCAGCGCCCCGGTCAACCCGGCGAGCACATCGCCAAGGCCGGCAGCGGCCATGGCCGGATGGCCCTGATGACACAACGCCAGACGCCCATCGGGATGGGCGATCAGGCTGCCGGCGCCTTTCAGCACGACGACGGCCGAGTATTTTTTGCACAACGCCCGCGCGGCGGCCGGGCGATCTGCCTGCACCTCAGCGGTACTGACGCCCAACAGGCGCGCCGCCTCGCCCGGATGCGGAGTGATCACGCAATTCCCGGGCAGGCTGACAAAACCGCTCGCCAGCAGATTCAACGCGTCGGCGTCCCATACCTGCGGCAGCGGCGCATTGGCGGCAGCGGACAACAGCGCCCGGCCCCAACTCGCCTGTCCGAGACCCGGACCAACCACCAGCACCGAGACCTTTTCCAGCAGCCCCATCAACTGATTGGCCGACGATGTGCCGAGCGCCATGACTTCCGGCATCCGCGTCAGCGCGGCCGGGACATGTTCCGGACGGGTCGCCAGCGACACCATGCCGGCGCCGCTGCGCAAGGCCGCTTCGCTACTGAGCAGAATCGCCCCGCCAAAACCCTGATCGCCGCCGATCAACAGCAAATGCCCGAAGCGCCCTTTGTGCACAGTGGGCGCACGCGGAGCCAGTCGCGGAAGATTAGCCGTCGTGAGACGCAGGACGCTGACAGGAATGTCACGGTAGATGTCGGCAGCGGCTTGCAGATCGTTAAACACCAGCGCTCCGACCTGATCCGCCGCATCACCGGTGAACAGGCCGGGCTTCAAGCCAATAAAGGTCACGGTAAGGTCGGCGTGAACCGCAACGCCACGGACATGCCCGGTATCGGCAGACAGCCCCGAAGGAATATCCACCGCCACCACCGGCAGGCCACTGGCATTGATCGCCTTGATCGCAGTGGCATACGGCTCGCGCACATCGCCGGCCAGCCCGGTGCCGAGCAAGACATCGACGATAATGCCGCGCAGCTCGAATTGCGCGGTCCAGCCCTGCACGGCGACGCCATCGCTCAGTGCCTGCGCATAAGCCTGCGCAGCGTCGCCCTGCAAGCGTTGCGGATCACCGACGGCCAGCACCCGCACCGCCCAACCGGCCCGGTGCGCCAGCGCGGCGATCAGAAAACCATCACCAGCATTGTTGCCATGCCCGGCCAGCACGGTCATTTCGTTCGCCGACGGCCATTGCCGCACCAATGCGCGCCAGGTCGCGTGCGCGGCGCGCTGCATCAATTCGAAGCCCGTGGTGCCCGCAGCGATCAGCCGCGCTTCGAGTGCTCCCACCTGTGCAGCGCCATACAGCGCGTCGGGTAATTCATCTTTCGTGTGCGGCATGCGTCTTCGGGCTCCGATGTCTGGCAGAATTATACGCACCTCAGCTCCGGTTTCTCTCGCCTCATGTCCGCCATCACCACAGATCTTCCCGCCCTCGCCCAATCGATCAAGGATTGGGGCCGCGAGCTGGGCTTCCAGCAAGTCGGCATCAGCGGTCTGGACCTGGCCGAGCATGAGCAGCACCTGGAGCGCTGGCTCGCCGCCGGCTACCACGGCGAAATGGATTACATGGGCGCCCACGGCAGCAAACGCTCGCATCCGGAGGAACTGGTTCCGGGTACGTTGCGCGTGGTTTCGCTGCGCATGGACTACCTGCCCGGCGACACGCAAATGGCGCAAATGCTCGCGCAACCGGAGAAGGCCTACGTTTCGCGTTATGCCTTGGGCCGCGATTACCACAAATTGATCCGTAAACGCGTGCAGCAATTGGCCGACAGGATTCAGGCCGAGATCGGCCCGTTCGGTTTCCGTGCCTTCGTCGACAGTGCCCCGGTGCTGGAAAAAGCCATCGCCGAGCAGGCCGGACTGGGCTGGATCGGCAAAAACACCCTGGTACTGAACCGCAAGGCCGGCAGCTATTTCTTCCTGAGCGAACTGTTCGTCGATCTGCCGCTGCCGGTGGACGAACCGCACAGCACCGAACATTGCGGGCGCTGCACGGCGTGCCTGGACATCTGCCCGACCAACGCCTTCGTCGGTCCGTACGTGCTGGACGCCCGACGGTGCATCTCGTACCTGACCATCGAACTGAAAAACGCCATTCCCGAGGACTTGCGCCCGTTGATCGGCAACCGCGTGTTCGGCTGCGACGACTGCCAGATCGTCTGCCCATGGAACCGCTTCGCCCGGCCATCCGGGGAAAGCGACTTCAAGCCACGGCACAACCTGGACAACGCCGAACTGGCCGAGCTGTTCATGTGGGACGAGGACAAATTTCTCAGCAGCACCGAAGGCTCGCCGCTGCGCCGCGCCGGTTACGAGCGATGGCTGCGCAATCTGGCAGTCGGCTTGGGCAACGCGCCGTCGAGCATTCCAGTACTGGAAGCCTTGAAGGCGCGCCGTGACTATCCGTCAGAGCTGGTGCGTGAACACGTCGAGTGGGCGCTGAAACAGCACGGTCAATTGTAGGAGCTGCCGCAGGCTGCGATCTTTTGACTTTGATTTTTAAAAGACAGGATCAAAGGATCGCAGCCTGCGGCAGCTCCTACAGAGAAATGTATTAATGCTCGTCGTTGTAGACGAACTTGGGCATTTCCCAGTGGAACCGAATCGCCAGCAGCCGCAGCAGAAAGCCGCCGAACAAGGTGATCAGAATCGCCTGCTCGCTCGGCACATTCAGATACAGACAGAGCATGTAGCACCACGCGGCGGCGAACGAGACGCTGGCGTACAGTTCGCGGCGGAAGATCAGCGGGATGTCGTTGCAGAAGATGTCGCGCAGGATGCCGCCGAATACCCCGGTGATCACGCCGCTGACCGAGGCCACCAGCATGCCGTGGCCCATTTCCAGAGCGGTCATGCAGCCGATCAGGGTGAACGCCACCAGACCGACCGCATCGAGCACCAGAAACAGTGAGCGCAGGTGACGCATCCAGCGGGCGGTGAACACGGTGAGCATCGCGGCGGCCGAGGTCAGCACCAGGTATTCCGGGTGTTTGACCCATGTCAGCGGATAGTGCCCGAGCAACACGTCACGCACTGAACCGCCACCCAGCGCGGTGACGCAGGCGATCAGCACCACACCGAACCAGTCCATGCCGCGCCGTCCGGCAGACAACGCGCCAGTCATGGCTTCAGCGGTAATGGCGATCAGATAGAGCATCAGCAACATGGCGGCGGTCCTGGCAGGAAGGCGCGCAGTCTAGCCATTTCAGCGCCGCACCAGAAGGGGGCGCGCTCCGGGATGCATTTCTGACTTGAATCTTACGGGACTCTGACGCCCTCTTCGCGAGCAAGCCCGCTCCCACAGGGGGAACGCATTCCAAATTGTGGGAGCGGGCTTGCTCGCGAAGACGTCAGGGCAGCCCCCCCCCTCAATCAGAACTTGATGAAATGCTTGCGGTAGTGCTGCAGCTCGGCGATCGACTCGCGGATGTCGTCCAGTGCCAAGTGAGTGCTGCCCTTCTTGAAGCTGTCGCGCACGTCCGGTGCCCAGCGTGCGGCCAGCTCTTTGAGCGTCGACACATCGAGGTTGCGGTAGTGGAAGTAGCTTTCCAGCGCCTTCATGTGGGTATAAAGGAAGCGGCGGTCCTGGCAGATACTGTTGCCGCAGATCGGCGACTTGCCCTTCGGTACCCATTTCTCGAGGAAAGCGATGGTTTCGGCCTCGGCCTCGGCCATGCTGATACGGCTATCACGCACACGCTGGGTCAGGCCCGAGTTGCCGTGGGTGCGGGTGTTCCACTCGTCCATGCGGGCGAGCACTTCGTCACTGTGGTGAATGGCGATTACCGGGCCTTCGGCCAGGGTGTTCAGGTCACTGTCGGTGACGATGGTGGCCATTTCGATGATGACGTCGTTTTCCGGATCCAGACCGGTCATTTCCAGGTCGATCCAGATCAGGTTCTGCGGGTTTTGCATATTCGGGCTCCTAGGCAATGCTGCGCAGTTTAGCCTAGGCCGATGCCCGGGCGTGCTAAACTCGCGGCCGTTTTACCTAATCGCTGCATTCTTCAGACGGAACACCCATGGCCAAACGCCAACTCAATCGTCGTCAAAACTGGCGCATCGAAAAGATTCAAGGCGAGCGCGCCGCGCGCGCCGCCAAACGCGAGTCCTCGGCGGTCGAAGCCCTCGAGGGCGGCGACCTGGGCCCCGAGCAACACGGCCTGGTGATCGCCCACTTCGGTGTGCAGGTCGAAGTCGAGGCCGTGGACGGCGAACAGGCCGGCCAGGTTTTCCGTTGCCACCTGCGCGCCAACCTGCCGGCACTGGTGACCGGTGATCGGGTGGTCTGGCGCGCCGGCAACCAGGGCATCGGGGTGATCGTCGCGCAACTGCCGCGCAGCACCGAACTCTGCCGCCCGGACAGCCGTGGCCAGCTCAAGCCAGTCGCTGCCAACGTCGACATGATCGTCATCGTCTTCGCACCGCTGCCCGAACCGCACGCCAACCTGATCGACCGCTACCTGGTCGCCGCCGAACACGCCGGCATCCGCCCGTTGCTGCTGCTGAACAAGTTCGACCTGATCGACGAGCAGAACGCCCCGGCGCTCAACGCGCTGCTGGCGGTGTACCGCACGCTGGGTTATCCGGTGCTGGAAGTCTCGGCGCATCACGGCAACGGCATGGAACAGTTGCAGAAGCAGCTCGACGGCCGCATCAGCGTGTTCGTCGGCCAGTCCGGTGTCGGCAAGTCGTCGCTGGTCAACAGCCTGTTGCCGGAAGTCGAAACCCGTGTCGGCCCGCTGTCGGAGTTGTCCGGTCAGGGCACGCACACCACGACCACCGCGCGCCTGTTCCACTTCCCTGGCGGCGGTGAGCTGATCGACTCCCCGGGTATCCGTGAGTTCGGCCTGGGCCACGTCAGCCGCGCCGACGTCGAAGCCGGCTTCATCGAGTTCAACGACCTGCTCGGCACCTGCCGCTTCCGCGACTGCAAGCACGATCGCGAGCCGGGTTGCGCCCTGCTCAAGGCCCTGGAAGATGGCCGCGTGCAGCAGCAACGGATGAACAGCTACCGCTCGATCATCGCCAGCCTGCCGGAAAACGGCTACTAAACATCTGCACCGGCAGTCCCTCGTCCGAGGGCTGCCGGATGTCGGACCACGCCTGACACATCCCCCGACCGTTTAAACGTCAGACCTTTCTGACAGGCCTGCTCGCGCCTGCCTGCAGGACATTTCTCTTTCCGCGCGCAGACCTTGCGGGCACTTTAGAGATGCCTAAATTGGGTTGTTCCTTCGCACCTTCGCGACCTTCGAGGAACCCCATGCAGACCTACCATTTGTTCATCAGCCATTCGTGGAACTACGCCCACGCCCACGACAATCTGGTGCGCCTGCTCGGCGCCAAGGCAGATTTCAGCTTCAAGAATTTTTCCGTGCCGCCGCACAACCCGATCATGGGCGCGCAGACCGACAAGCAGCTCGAGGAAGCCATCGAAAACAAGATTCGTCCGTGCTCGGCGGTGCTGATCATGGCCGGGATGTATTCGACCTACAGCAAGTGGATCAACAAGGAAATCGAGATCGCCAAACGCATGGGCAAAGTGATCATCGCAATCAAGCCGTTCGGCGCCGAGCGCATTTCCACGGTGGTACGTGAGGCGGCCCACGCCGAGTGCGCGTGGAACACCAACAGCATCATCGGTGCGATCCGTCAGCACACGGCGGTGTAAACATGCGCAAGGGACTGTTTATCGGCATCAACCACTACTCGCACGTTTCGCCCTTGAGCGGTTGCTGCAACGACGCCATGGCCATGGCGTCCGTGCTGAAAACCGACGCCAACGGTGACCCCAACTTCAAGAATGTGGTGCTGACCTCGGCTGAAGACGACCTCGGCCGAGGCAAGCTCGAAGACCAGATTCGCGAGCTGTTCTCCGGCGACTGCAACGTCGCCCTGCTGTACTTCGCCGGGCACGGCGGCTTCGACAGCGACAACGATGAAGGCATGCTCCTGCCGCAGGACTATCGCAACCCCAAGGACGGCATCCGCATCAGCGACATTCTCAACTGGGCCGCCAAAGCCACGAAAATCAAAAACAAAGTGATCATCCTCGACTGCTGCCAGAGCGGCGCGGCCGGCGAAGTGCGTGCCTTGCGCAGCGAAAGCAGCGTGGTCGGCGAAGGCATGACCATCCTGACCGCCTGCAAAAAGGAAGAGCCGGCCCTGGAAGGTGCGCAACACGGCGTGTTCACCGGTTTGCTGTTGCAGGCCCTGCACGGCGGTGCGGCGAACATCCTCGGCAAGATCACACCGGGCAGCCTGTATTCCTTCGTCGACAACGCACTCGATGCCTGGGAGCAGCGCCCGGTGTTCAAGACCAACGTCTCGCAGTTCATCTCCCTGCGCGAAGTCTCGCCGCTGATCCCCAAGGAGATCCTGCGCAAACTGCCGGAATGGTTTGCCGAAGCCGAATCGACGTTCCGCCTCGACCCCAGCTACGAACCCACCGAGGCCACATTCGACCCGGAGCACGGCGAGGTCTTCGCCCAACTGCAAAAGTGCAACCGCCACAGCCTGATCGAACCGGTCGACGCCGAACACATGTATTACGCGGCCATTCACTCCACTGGCTGCCGTCTCACGGCGCTCGGCGCCTATTACCGCGAACTCGCCATAAAAGGACACTTCTGATGCCCGTATTCATCAGCTACCGCCACATGGATCGCCCGCAAGCCATGGCGATCAATGCCCAATTGATGCAGGCCAACATCAAGACCTACCTCGACGTGCTCGACCCGGAATCGCAGACCACCGACGACATCACCGGGGTCATCACGCGCAACATCACCGAATGCACGCACCTGCTGGCGGTGGTGTCGGAGAAAACCGCGTTGTCGTGGTGGGTGCCGTTCGAAATCGGCGAAGCGACAATCAGCAACCGGCGGATCTGCTCGTTTCGCACCGGGCCGGCGCAGCTGCCGGAATACCTGGACAAGTGGCCGAAGCTGAGCACGCCCACGGATGTCGATTTCTTCATCGAGGCCTATCGCAGCGAAGGCACGATCAAACGCTCGATGACGCTCGACTCGGTGACCGGCAATCAATCGACGCGCAGCGCCAACAAGATCAATGCCGAGATGTTCCATGAGGGGCTGAAGAACCGGATTCGTCGCGGGTTCTGAGGTCAATCGACAGCCACAAAAAAGCCGACATCGCTGTCGGCTTTTTTGTCGGTCACTGCTTCGGCGCGGGGGCCGGTGCGGCGGCTGGTGGAGCCGCCGGCGCGGGCGCCGCAGTCCCCGGCACTGCCGGTTTCGGTGCGGCGTCGTCGAACAGGTTCAGGCGTTCACGCAACTCGTGCGCCGGCACTGGTTGCTGATCTGCCGGCAGCGCGTTCGGATCGACCGGCGTTGCCGGAGCGGCGCCGTTCTGACCTTCGGCAGCGGGCTTGGCCGGTTCGGCACCTTGCGAGCCTTCGATGGCGGCCTGGGCCTTCTTGGTCAGGACCACGATGTCGATGCGGCGGTTGACCGGGTTGAACGGATCTTCCTTGTCGAACAGCGCCGACGAGGCATAACCCACCACCCGCGCCACTTGCCCGTCCGGATAGCTGCCGGCAACCAGTGCACGCCGCGCGGCGTTGGCACGGTTGGCCGAGAGTTCCCAGTTGCCGAAATCGCCGCTGCCGGTATACGGCTTGGCGTCGGTATGGCCACTGATGCTGATCTTGTTCGGCACCGCTTTGATGGTGTCGGCCATGGCCAGCAGGATGTCTTCGAAGTACGGTTTCAGGCGTGCGGAACCTGAGTCGAACATCGGCCGGTTCTCGGCGTCCATGATCTGGATGCGCAAGCCGTTCGGGGTGATCTCGAACAGGATCTGGTCCTTGAACTTCTGCAGTTGCGGGTTCTCGTTGACCTTGTTCTGCAGTTCTTGCAGCAACAGTTCCAGGCGCTCTTTCTCGACCTGCTCGGCCATGCCTTCGACCTGCTCGGTGTCGACCGTGACCTTGTCCGGTTGCGGCTGCGACTTCACTTCAGGGTTGAGGGTGTTTTCCGGCGCCAGGGTCGGCGTGCCGCCCAGATCGATGATGTACGGCGTACCGCTCTCGGAGAAGCCGACCGGATCCTTGAAGTAACCGGCGATGGCGATCTTCTGCTCAGGCGTTGCGGTGGACAGCAGCCACAACACCAGGAAGAACGCCATCATCGCCGTGGCGAAGTCGGCGAAGGCGATTTTCCACGCCCCGCCGTGGTGCCCACCGGCTATGCGCTTGACGCGCTTGATGATTATCGGCTGATTATTTTCCATGGCTTAACGACCGCGAACGGCTTGTTCCAGCTCGGCAAAGCTTGGACGGTGCGCCGGGTACAGAACCTTGCGCCCGAACTCCACGGCCAGCGATGGCGGCATGCCGGAAGCCGAAGCCACCAGCGAGGCCTTGATGGCTTCGTAGACGTTCAGTTCTTCCTTGGCATCGTGCGCCAGGGAGTGCGCCAACGGCCCGAAGAAACCGTAGGCCGCGAGAATACCGAAGAAGGTACCGACCAGTGCCGCACCCACGTGCAGGCCGATGGATTTCTGATCGCCTTCACCCAGCGAAGCCATGGTCACCACGATACCCAGTACCGCCGCGACGATACCGAAACCCGGCATGGCGTCAGCGATACCGTTCACCGCATGGGACGGGTGTTCGAGGTCTTCCTTGAGGCTGTAGAGTTCCATGTCGAACAGGCCTTCCAGCTCATGCGGAGCCATGTTGCCGGAGGACATGATGCGCAGGTAATCGCAGATGAACGCGGTCATGCGCTCGTCTTTGAGCACGGCCGGGTACTTGGCGAAGATCGGGCTCGCGGCAGCGTCTTCGATGTCGCCTTCGATGGCCATCATGCCTTCGCGGCGGCTCTTGTTGAGGATCTCGTAGATCAGGCCGAGCACTTCCAGATAGAAAGTGTGGCTGAAGCGCGAACTGAACATGCTCAGGGATTTCTTGAGCACGTGCATCGTCATGTAACCGGGGTTGGCCTGCAGGAATGCACCGAGGGCCGCACCACCGATGATCATCACCTCGAAAGGCTGGATCAGGGCGGCAATTTTGCCGTGGGAGAGCACGTATCCGCCGAGCACGCTCGCGAATACGACGATGATGCCGATAATTTTAGCCATAGGTAGGAAAGTACTTACTGAGTCGGGTTCAAGGTCATATTCGGAAGTTAAAAAATCTCTTCTTCTACTTATCGGCAAAACTGCGCCAGACTATAGCCAGTTCAGGCGAAAAGCCAATTTAGCCCATGCCGGGCGCGTCTACAGTCAGTGAAGATCTCGTCCAGACATGGCTAATGAAACGAACGTCCCACACGTAAAACCGACCACGCTCGAGGGCTGGGTCAAGCTGCTCGATGGCGTGCGCCTGCCCGTGCCGCAAGAGGCTCACGACAAGGTTTGCCGGGCGATCCGCGACAACCGCAGCTCGCTGCGCGACATCGCCGACCTGATGCAGGACAGTCCCGCGCTGGCCTTGAGCATCATCCGTGAGGCCAATCGTCACACCCACGGCACGATGACCGCACCGGCGGAAAATCTCGAGGTGGCGATCAACCGTCTGGGCCTTGCGCGTACCGAAGAATTGCTCGCGCGTCTTCCCGTCGAACCGCAGATGCAGATCCCCAAGGCGCTGCGCCAACTGCAGATGATCAGCCAGCACGCCACGCAACAGGCCAACGGTTTTTTCGCCAGTCGCCTGGCGCGGCTGTGGCAGGACATTCATTGGGGCAGCCTGTTGTTTCTCTCGCCGCTATGGCCGCTGGCGCTGACGTTTCCAGAATTGCTCGAAGAGTGGGAAGTGCGGGTTATCCACAAGGGCGAATCGGCCCCGGTCGTCGAGAAGCAACTGTTTGGCGTGCGCCTGCTGAAGATCGCCGAGGCGCTGGTCCAGGTCTGGCACCTGCCGATCTGGGTGCAGCAAGGCTATAAACTGCTGCTCAGCGAACAGCGCGAACTGGTGAAAGTCCTGCGCATCGCCCGTGACAGCAAGCATCCGCTGCGCCAGCAGAATCGCCTCGACGACGATCCGACCCTGCGCCGCTGGCTCAACCAGCCGGCCAACACCGTGTTGCTGGCCAACGGCCTGGCGCTGTCGGCGCAACAGGCCTGGGACAGTCCGCACAGCGAGCGCTGGCAGTACCTGACCAGCCTTTATCTGCAAATCTCGATGGACGAAGTGCAGCAGCAGTTGCACCAGCAAGCGGCCAACAGTGCGCGCCAGCATGCAATGCCCGATCTGTGGCACCCGGCCGTTTCATTATTATGGCCGTGGGGCACCCATCGGTTGCCGGCCGGGATGCTGCCGGCGGCCGCGCCGAGTGCCGAGGATCTGACTCAATGGCGCCGGCAATGCGCCGAACTGCTGGCCGAGCCAAGCCGCTTCACCAATGCCATGAGCCTGACCGTCGCTGCGCGTGATGCGCTGGTCGCCAGTGGCATGCGCCGGGTGATGATTCTGATGGCCGACCGCACGCAGTCCAATCTGCGGGTGCACCAGACCTTCGGTTTGCCTAAGGAAGCCGCCGCGCTGAATTTTGTCGTCAGCCAGAGCAAAGTTCTGCAACGGTTGCTCGCGCAGCAGGCACAGGTGCGGATCAACCCCGAGAACAACGCGCAATTCTCCGCGCTGCTGCCGCAAGGCCTGCGCACACTGTTCCGCGGCGAACACCTGTTCCTGCGCTCGCTGGTCAATAACGGCCGGGTGATCATGATCGTGGTCGCCGACCAGGGCGGTGGGCCGTTCGCCGACATCAGCGTGCAGGCTTTCGGCAAAACCGCGCAGTGCATCGAAAAGGCCCTGCACAGCTTTAGCAGCCGTGGCCGATGAGGCTGCGCTACAATCCCCCCCTTTGTGCTCTGGAGACCTCACATGTCTGACTTCTCTGGCTTGCCGCTCGTCATCGAACCGAGCGACCTGCTCCCTCGGCTGGATGCCAGCGAACTGATTCTGGTGGACCTGACCAGTGCCGCCCGCTATACGGAGGGCCATCTGCCAGGCGCACGCTTTGTCGATCCGAAGCGCACCCAGCTCGGCCAGCCACCGGCGCCGGGATTGCTGCCAGCCAAGGCCGATCTGGAAACCCTGTTCGGTGAACTGGGCCATCGCCAGGACGCGGTCTACGTGGTCTATGACGACGAAGGCGGTGGCTGGGCCGGACGCTTCATCTGGTTGCTCGACGTGATCGGCCACGACAAGTACCACTACCTCGACGGCGGTCTGCCGGCGTGGCTGGAAGCGGGTATGCCGATGTCGATCCAGGTTCCGCCTGCGGTGGGCGGCCCGGTGGCGCTGACCCTGCACGACGAGCCGACGGCCACCCGCGAATACCTGCAAAGCCGTCTCGGCGCCGCCGATCTGGCGATCTGGGATGCGCGCGGACCGCTGGAGTTTTCGGGCGAGAAGGTGCTGGCCGCCAAGGGCGGACACATCCCCGGCGCGGTCAACTTCGAGTGGACCGCCGGCATGGACAAGGCGCGTCAGTTGCGGATTCGCACGGATATGCCGCAGATCCTCGACGACCTCGGGATCACCAAGGACAAAGAAATCATTACCCACTGCCAGACCCATCACCGGTCGGGCTTCACTTATCTGGTGGCCAAATCCCTCGGTTATCCGCGGGTCAAGGGCTACGCCGGTTCCTGGGGCGAATGGGGCAACCACCCTGATACGCCTGTCGAGATTCAAGGTTCTAAGGACAACTAATGAAAGAGCGTCTGTTTATCCTCAGCCAGTACCTGCTGCCTCATCACTTGCTGTCGCGCCTGGCCGGCTGCGTTGCCGAGTGCCGCGTGCGCTGGTTCAAGAATGCCTTCACCCAGTGGTTCGCCAAGCGTTATCAAGTGGACATGTCGCAAGCACTGGTTGAAGACCTGACCGCCTACGAGCACTTCAACGCGTTCTTCACCCGTGCCCTGAAAGACGGCGCGCGGCCACTGGACCAGACCCCGGGCGCAATCCTCAGCCCGGCCGACGGTGCCGTCAGCCAGCTCGGCCCGATCGAACACGGTCGCGTGTTCCAGGCCAAGGGCCACAGCTTCAGCGTGCTGGAACTGCTCGGCGGTGACGCCGCCAATGCCGCGCCATTCATGGGCGGCGACTTCGCCACCATTTACCTGTCGCCGAAGGACTACCACCGCGTGCACATGCCGCTGGCCGGCACTCTGCGCGAAATGGTCTACATCCCGGGCCGGATCTTCTCGGTCAACCAGACCACTGCCGAAAACGTCCCGGAGCTGTTCGCCCGCAACGAGCGCGTGGCGTGCATCTTCGACACCGAGCGCGGGCCGATGGCCGTGGTACTGGTCGGCGCGATGATCGTCGCGTCGATCGAAACCGTATGGGCCGGTCTGGTCACCCCACCGAAGCGCGAACTGAAAACCTTCCGCTACGACGAAGCCGCCCGTGCGCCGATTCATCTGGAAAAAGGCGCGGAACTGGGGCGTTTCAAACTGGGTTCGACGGCGATCGTGCTGTTCGGCCCGGATCAAGTGAAGTGGGCTGAAGAACTGGTGGCGGGTTCGCCAGTGCAGATGGGCCAGGCCCTGGCCCTGCCGACTGCCTGAGCCGGCTGATCCGCCCTTTCACACGTCTGTGAAGGGGCGGACACGACCTGGGAGGCGCCGTTACTCTATCTGCCCACGGAAGCCGATCGGCCCTTCGTTGGCGTAGGTATTGGTGCCACTGAGGTTTTTCCCTCCATCGCTGGAAGTGACGCTCAACGCGACCACGTCCTGATTGTCCCGACCACCGATCACCCACTTGCCGCCCGGATGCCATGGGGCATCATTGCCACCCCACTGGTTCTCGACGTTGTATTGATTCTGACCGGTGCGCTGCGCCTTGAAGCCAATCGGGCCTTCGCCGGCGTAAGTCATGGTGCCGGTGAAGCTTTTGCCGCCATCGCCCGACTTGATCTCGATGGCGACAACTTTCTGGTTGTCCCGCCCGCCCAACACCCAGGTTCCACCCGGATGCCACGGTGCCGAACTGCCGCCCCATTGATTTGCCACTGCATATTTAGACATGAACCTCATCTCCTTGAAGTTTCGGGAGACCTGCCCGAGGTTGACGGCAGGCCGTGCAACCGTGCGTTTCCGATCGCACGCCTGAGAGCCTAGTAGGGCTTGTCGAATGGCATCCGGCCAGCAGACCAGCGGTCAAAAAGCCTGCCGCCATCCGGCGAAACGAATCACAGCTGCTAGAGTTCTCGGAGTTGCCTATTTCGCCGCTGGAGCCCGTCACGGCATGAGTGAGTCACGCCCCCAACCCTCCCTGCGCGCGCCGATCCCGACGCAAACGCGCCTGTCGTTCTGCGAAGCCACCCCGCGCGACCTCAAGCGCTGGATCGCCGGCCTGCCCAAGGCCAACATCGGCGAAACCGCTCGCCAGTTGTACCAGGGCCTGGGCGAACTCAACCAATTGCTTACCCCCAGCGACAATCGCCTGCACCTCCTGGAGCTGCTGCGCCCCGAGGTGTATTTCGTTTGTCAGCATCTGGAGCGGCACTTCCTGCATCAGGCGATCATGCTCGATGACCGTTCGCGCAAGATCAGCAATCTGTGCCAGGCGCTGCAAAGTCAGCTGGCCATCGGCTACAAGCAGATCGTTCTGCGCATTGCGCCTAAGTACACCAAGGATCGTGCGGCGCTGGTCAGTCAGGCCCTGCAACGGGCCGCCCATGCACTCAAGGGGCAACTGCTGCGGGCGACGCAGCTGTATAGCCCGGCACCGGAACATCTGTGGTTCGAGCTGCATCAGCTGTATCGCTGCGCCTGCGCATTGCAGTTGCATCAGCGCCGGGTGCCCGACGATCTGGCGAGCCTGAGCAGCGAACTGAGCCTGGAACAGACCTATATCGCCGCGTTGCTGCTGGGCAGCGCCCGTTGCAATCAATTGCGTCAGAACCAGATCGCCCGACTGGGCGAAGTGCTGGAACCGTGGAGCGCCCTGCTCAAGCTGCATCCCGGCAGGCCGGACGATGGAATGTTCGCCATCAGCGCCGAACTGGACGCCGGTCCGCGTTACCGCAGCATGTTTCGCAAAGAACAACAGGGCGCACTGCAGGGCTTTGATCCGCAACCGCTGGTGAACGTGATCGAAGCGCATTTACTGCAGCAAGAGACGTCGGTGCCGCTGCCCGTCCCGGCAGGACTAAGCCTCGATACCCTGCAGCATTTGCACGCGAGTTGGGGACATACCGCCGAGCGCAGCTTTCAGCGCACCATCGGTCAGGGCAGCCTGAGCGTGTGCGTCGGCATGAGCGCCCTGCACTTTTATCTGGGCGGCGAGCGCACTTTCAGCGAACTGCTGAAACATCCCGGCGCCCGCGCGGCGAACTTCAGCCGCGCCGTGGTTCAGGGCGAAAAGGACAGCTGGAGCCAGGCCTTCGACGCCGCCCCGCTGAGCGCGGCTGAGGAATTGCTGCCGTACGAGGAAATCCAGTACGAGCACTTGGGCGACGATGAAAGCAACGCAAGCAGCACTCCACACTACCCGACTTACACGTTAGCGGTGATCAACCACAGTCCCGGCGGCTATTGCCTGATGTGGCCGAGTGACGTGCCCGCCGAGTTGCAGGCCGGGGAAATGGTCGGTATTCAGGACAGCTCGAATCAGGGCTGGAGCATTGCGGTGGTGCGCTGGATTCGTCAGGTACGCGGCAGCGGGCCGCAAATGGGCATCGAGCTGGTGGCGCCACACGCCGAACCCTGTGGCTTGCAACTGGTGCGTTCGCGAGACGATCACAGCCACTATTTGCGCGGCCTGTTGCTGCCCGAGATCAGCGCCATCGACCTGCCCGCGACCTTGCTCGCCCCGCGCCTGCCGTTTCAGGAAGGCAATAAAGTGCTGATCAACACCCACGGCGAAGAACACCGCGCCGGACTGGATCGACGGGTGGCGAGTACCCACAGTTTCAATCAGTTTGCCTATCGCTCGCTGGAAGCCGCGCAGAATGGCGGGGGCGAGGAGAATTTCGACTCGTTGTGGAAATCGCTTTGAAGCTTTAAAGAAACTGTGGCGAGGGAGCTTGCTCCCGCTGGACTGCGCAGCAGTCCCACTCTCTTGAGTTAAAGAGCGGGGCCGCTTCGCGCCCCAGCGGGAGCAAGCTCCCTCGCCACAGGGGGCCGTTTCAGGCTCAGAGTTGCCCGTCGCGATCGCGGAAGCCCAGCAGATACAGCACGCCATCCAGCCCAAGGGTGGAAATCGCCTGCTTGGCCGACTGCTTGACCAGCGGCTTGGCGCGGAACGCTACACCCAGGCCGGCAATCGCCAGCATTGGCAGGTCATTCGCGCCATCGCCGACAGCGATGGTCTGCTCCAGACACAAGCCTTCCTTGTGCGCCAGTTCCTTCAGCAGATCTGCTTTACGCTGCGCATCGACAATCGGCTCGATGGCCACGCCGGTGCACTTGCCGTCGACCACTTCCAGTTCGTTGGCGAACACGTAGTCGATGCCGAGTTTGGCCTGCAACTGCTTGGCGAAGTAAGTGAAGCCGCCGGACAGGATCGCGGTCTTGTAGCCCAGGCGCTTGAGTTCGGCGAACAGGGTTTCCGCGCCTTCGGTCAGGCGTAGCGAAGCACCGATCGAGTCCAGCACGCTGACATCCAGGCCCTTGAGCAGCGCCAGGCGCTCCTTGAAGCTGGCGCGGAAATCCAGTTCGCCGGCCATCGCGCGCTCGGTGATGGCCGAGACTTGCTCACCCACGCCGGCAGCCTTGGCCAGTTCGTCGATGACTTCGGCTTCGATCAGGGTCGAGTCCATGTCGAACACCGCCAGACGCCGGTTGCGACGGAACAGCGAATCTTCCTGGAAGGCGATGTCGACATTCAGTTCCTGAGCAACGCTGAGAAATTCGGCACGCAGGGCCTGCGGATCAGCCGCTTCGCCACGCACGGAGAACTCGATGCAGCCCTTGCCCTTGTCGGCCGGCGTGTCCAGTGGCATGCGACCCGACAAACGGTCGATATGATCGATATTCAAACCATATTTGGCAGTGATCGAACTGACAGCCTGCAACTGACCGGCGGTCACTTTACGGGTCAACAGGGTGACGATGTGGCGTTTTTTGCCCTGATTGCCCACCCACTGCTGGTAATCCTCTTCGGACACCGGGGTGAAGCGCACCTGCTGCTCAAGCTCGTAGCCCTTGAACAGAATGTCCTTGAGCACGGCTTTGCCTTGCTCGGAGTCGGGAATTTCAACCAGGATGCCGAACGACAGGGTGTCGTGGATCACCGCCTGACCGATGTCGAGAATGTTCACACCACCCTGGGCCAGAACGCCGGTAATGGCCGCAGTCAGACCCGGACGGTCGACTCCCGTGATGTTAATCAGGACGATTTCGCGCAACGCGCACCCCCGCAACTGGAAAAAAACCGCATTCTACCCACTTTCAGTGACCATCGGGCACCGCGAGCGCTTTGCCGGTCTAGGGCCTGTCGCTATACTGCGCGTCAACTTCACGGACAAAAGAGCCGAGCT
Source organism: Pseudomonas sp. MWU16-30322 (assembly GCF_020515535.1). Taxonomy (NCBI): domain Bacteria; kingdom Pseudomonadati; phylum Pseudomonadota; class Gammaproteobacteria; order Pseudomonadales; family Pseudomonadaceae; genus Pseudomonas; species Pseudomonas sp. MWU16-30322. The sequence continues at coordinate 406,076 of NZ_JAIWYL010000003.1, read as the reverse complement.
CAGTGAACCGGCCCACGCCAGTTAAAACCGATAACTTCTTCCTGCTGATCTTCCGTGCACTGCGCCACCGCCGTGTGCCGATTGCATTGCGCATTGCCAGCCATAACGTGATCCTGGTCGCTCTGGCCCTGGTGATCTATGCCGGGGTGATGGGCTTGCAGTTCAAGCAGGCCATGCACGAGCAGGCCGATGCGCTGGGCGAAAGCCTGACCACGCAGACCGCCACCTCTGCCACTGAACTGTTGGTGTCCAACGACATCCTCAGCCTCAACGTGCTGCTCAACAACCTGACCAAAAACAAGCTGGTGGCACACGCCGCTATCTATAGCGTGGACAACCGCATCCTCGCCGAATCCGGTCAGCGCCCCAAGCACAGCCTGCTGGGCGAAGCCGAGGGCATGTACGAGAGCAAGATCACCTTCCAGGACGTGACCGCCGGGCAACTGCGCATCAGCCTGGACATGGATCAGTTCCAGCAGCCGATGACCATCAGCCTGCAAAGCATGGGTATTCTCAGCGCGATTCTGCTGGCCCTGTCGCTGGCCCTGAGCCTGCGCATGGGTCGCTACCTGTCGACGCCGCTGCTGCAATTGCGCGTCTGGCTGCGCAATATCGACGAATACACCCCGGCCACCGAGCGTCAGGACGAGATCGGTGATCTGGCGCGTCAGCTGCACGCCAACTTCGCTCCGGAACCTGCGCCAAAACCAGAGCCCGAGCCGGAACCCGAGTTCGAAGAAGATGAGCCAGAGTTCGAAGTGCGCAATCTGCGTGACCCGAGCTTTGACGAAACCCGCCCGATGGCCGCGCAAAAGCCTGCGCCGCGCCACGTGGTCAGCACCGTTGAAGACGATGATGACGACGAAGACCCGTTTGCCGATCTGCGCGACGAGTCGCTGACCGAAGCCGCTCCAGCGGCCCCGCGTCAGGCAACCCCGAGCGTGCCGCAACACAGCGCGGTGCTGGCGATCCAGTTGGGTTCGCAAGAGCAACTGCGGCGCCTGCCGCGTGCCCGCCTGGAAGAGTTGCTGGAGCGCTACCGCGACTGCCTCGACCAGGCCGCTTCGCTGTATCAGGGCGAAATCGAAACCCTGAACGATGGCAGCACACTGATGCTGTTCCACACCGAAGACAGCGGTGATGACTACCTGACCAACGCCATCTGCTGCGGCGAGTTGCTGCGGGCGCTGGGCCATCAGTTGCAGATCGAAGTCGCCGACAGCGGCATCACCCTGCAATTGCAACTGGGCCTGACCCTGGGCGATGACCTGTTCGGTCTGAGCCAGATCGACCTGCTGCTGACCGATTCGGCTCAGGATGCCCTGGCCCTGTCGCAACACAGCCGCAACCTGCTGCTGGTCGAGCGCAAGATCGGTGATGATGCGCTGATTCGCCAGCGTGCGCGGATCCGCCCGATCGCCAGCCCTGAGGGGGCCTGCTGTGTCGAGCGGTTGATGGAGCCTTATCCCTCGATGCTGGAGCGGCAACTGGCGCGGATGCATGAGCGCCGGGCGTAAGCCTTAGGCCAGATGCACAGAAGCCCGCAGACGAGTGATTGTCTGCGGGCTTTTTTATGGCCTGTCCGGACCTCATCGCGGGCAAGCCCGCCCCCACAGTTGATCGCGCTCCCCTGTGGGAGCGGGCTTGCTCGCGAAGGCGCCGGCACTGACGACAAAGATCTCCCCTTCCCAGACACGACAAAGCCCGCACAAGGCGGGCTTTGGGTTTGACTCGATCCAGTCTTAGAAGCGGAACACTTCCATATCGGTGCGAATCGGCGAAGCCATCGGAATCTTCGGTTGCTTATCGGCATCCGCCGCCGGCGCTGCCGGTTTCGGCGCCGCTTTACGCGGAGCTTCGGCCACTGGTGGCTGGTTGGCCAATGGCTTGAGCGCCACCGACAACTGCTCGGCCAGACGCTGCAGCAGAATGCCCTGCGCCTGAACCTGCGAAGCCGTAGTCCCGGCGTGCAGCTCTTGCAGATGAACGATGCGGTTATCGCGCACCTGACCACGACGGTCGATCAGACGCCATTGCGCATCGAGGATCGCCGGTTGTTTCTCACCGGAGTCCAGACGCGTGATGGTCAGCAATACCTGTACATCCGGGGTAAAGCCCAAAGTGGCCGGTGCCAGCACCACACGCTGGCTGTCGAGATGACCGGCCACCTGACGCATCAGCAATTGATCGATATCCGACGAAAGGCTGCCGGCCCAGCGACCGTCGGTCGAGGCTTGCAGGCTGCCGTCCGGTTGACGTTGCAGCAGGGTTTCACGTTGCAGGTAGTCGGCCACGACTACCGGACCCAACAAAACCGCCATGCCTGCGCTTTGCGCAGGCTGAACCGGACTTCCACTGTCCAGTTGATACAGCGACACCGGCTGGTGAACGCTGCAGCCCGCCAGGCCCAAAACGCCAGCGAGCAGGAAAATAAGGGGGCGCAGAGCAGTCATCATCCCGTCCAGGTGGCCGCCACAAGGCTGACCACAGTGAAAATACTCAATAAATATGAAGAACGCTCGGCCACGCCGGCGTTTGGAAAGGCCATATCATCCGTGAATATGCGTTCCGACTCCAGCGCCAAAGCGTCGATCTACGCGTTAAATCGCAGATCGAGCTCTCTAGGAGGGCGTTCTCGCCTAATTGAGGTTTTCGACGAGCAGCGCATCTACTCGCTGGAAGCCACGTGGCAGCTTATTGCCACGACGTCCGCGTTCACCCTTGTAGTGTTCGAGGTCGTCGGCCTTCAGCGACAGAGTCCGCTTGCCGGCCTGCAGCACCAAGGTGGCGCCTTCCGGAAGCACGGCGATGTCCGTGACATATTCTTCGCGACTGGCCACGCGCTCACCGGAAATCCCGATGATCTTGTTACCTTTGCCCTTGCCCAGCTGTGGCAGATCGCTGATTTTGAAAATCAGCAGACGCCCTTCGGTCGTGACCGAGGCCAGCCAGTTCTGTTCACGATCGGCGACCGGACGCGGCGCGATGACTTTGGCGTTATTCGGCAGGCTCAACAAAGCTTTACCAGCCTTGTTCTTGGCTTGCAGGTCTTCGCCTTTGACCACGAAACCGTAACCGGCGTCGGAGGCGATCACGTACAGCGCATCGTCTTCCGGCATCAGCACGCATTCGAAGGTCGCGCCCGGTGGCGGGGTCAGGCGGCCGGTCAACGGCTCGCCCTGGCCCCGAGCCGATGGCAAGGTGTGCGCGGCCACCGAGTAACTGCGGCCGGTGGAGTCGATAAACACCGCAAACTGGTTGGAACGCCCCGCCGCCGAGGTCTTGAAGCCGTCGCCAGCCTTGTACGACAGACCGGTGGCGTCGATGTCATGCCCCTTGGCCGAGCGAATCCAGCCTTTTTCCGACAGGACAACGGTGACTTTCTCGTTCGGCAGCAGATCGTGCTCGGTCAGCGCTTTGGCTTCAGCGCGCTCGACGATTGGCGAACGACGATCATCGCCATAGGTTTCCGCGTCTTTCAGAAGCTCGGTGCGCACCAGCTTCTTCAGCTTGGCTTCGCTGCCCAGCAGGGCTTGCAGCTTGGCCTGTTCCTTGAGCAGTTCGTCCTGCTCGTCGCGCAGTTTCATCTCTTCCAGTCGCGCCAACTGCCGCAGACGGGTGTCGAGGATGTAGTCAGCCTGAATCTCGCTGAGGGCGAAACGCTCGATCAGCTTGGCTTTCGGGTGTTCCTCGGTGCGGATGATGTGGATCACTTCATCCAGATTGAGGTAGGCGATCAACAAACCGTCCAACAGGTGCAGACGACGTTCGACCTTGTCGAGGCGGAATTGCAGGCGGCGACGCACAGTCAGCACGCGGAACTCCAGCCATTCGACCAGCAACGCACGCAGGTTTTTCAGCTGCGGTTTGCCGTCCAGACCGATGATGTTGACGTTGACCCGGTAGGTCGACTCCAGCTCGGTGCTGGCGAACAGGTGCTGCATCAGTGCTTCATGATCGACGCGGCTGTTGACCGGAATGATCACGATACGGCACGGGTTTTCGTGGTCGGATTCGTCACGCAGGTCGGCGATCTGCGGCGCTTTCGACGGTTTGGCCTGCATCAGCGCGGCGATCTGCTCCAGCACTTTGGCCCCGGAGACCTGGTGCGGCAGCGCGGTGACGATGATGTCGCCGTCCTCGACGTGGTACACGGCGCGCATGCGCACCGAGCCCTTGCCGGTTTCGTACATTTTCAGCAGGTCGGCGCGCGGGGTGATGATTTCCGCTTCGGTCGGATAGTCCGGGCCTTGAATGTGCTCGCAGAGCTGTTCGACCGTGGCCTTCGGCTCATCGAGCAGACGCACGCAAGCGGTGGCGACTTCGCGCAGGTTGTGCGGCGGTACATCGGTGGCCATACCGACAGCGATGCCGGTGGTACCGTTGAGCAGGATGTTCGGCAAACGTGCCGGCAACACCAGCGGTTCCTGCAGGGTGCCGTCGAAGTTCGGCCCCCAGTCAGCGGTGCCCTGGCCCAATTCGCTGAGCAGCACTTCGGAATAACGCGACAGACGGGCTTCGGTGTAACGCATGGCCGCGAAGGACTTCGGATCGTCCGGCGCACCCCAGTTGCCCTGGCCGTCGACCAGCGTGTAGCGATAGCTGAACGGCTGGGCCATCAGCACCATCGCTTCGTAGCACGCCGAATCGCCGTGCGGGTGGAACTTGCCGAGCACGTCACCGACGGTACGCGCCGATTTCTTGTGCTTGGAATCGGCGTCCAGCCCCAGTTCGCTCATGGCGTAGACGATACGCCGCTGTACCGGTTTCAGGCCGTCGCCGATATGCGGCAGAGCACGGTCCATGATCACGTACATGGAGTAGTTGAGGTAGGCATTTTCGGTGAAGTCAGCCAGCGAGCGGCGTTCTACACCGTCCAGGCTGAGATCAAGGGAGTCGCTCATGCGGGCCTCATCGGTTCGTTGTCTGGCGCAGCAGCATGGTGCCACCGCGCTGGGTAAATTCAAGTTTGTTCAGGGCGCTCATGCCGAGCAGCACCTGATCGCCATGCAGCCCCGGCGCGACCAGTGCGCGGACATCCCGCAGCACGATGTCGCCCAGTTGCAGGCGGTCGATTTTTGTACGATAGCCCTGGCTCAGGCCGTTGGCCGTGCTCAGGGTCACACCGAAACCTTCTTCCAGTTTCAAACGCTTGGCCAGATCCGCCGGGATCGCCACATCGGTCGCGCCGGTGTCGAGCATGAACTCCACCGGTTGCCCGTTGATCTGGCCGCTGGCGACAAAATGCCCTTGGGCGTTGCCGGCCAGTTGCACTTCGATCACCCCGTCATGCTGCTCGGATGTGACCACGACGTTCGGATTCTGCTGCCGTTCTTCCCACTGGCCGAAAAACCGCGTGGCCAGAAACAGCCCCGCGCACCAGGCCAGAATCATCAACACCCGACCGGCGCGCTTGCCCGGCGGTTGCTGACTCACGGCTTGGCGCTCCAGCCACCTTCAGGCGCGGCGAAACGCCAGACGATCGGCCGAACCTCACCGTCGGCCCGCGGGCCGAAATTATTGTCGACGCCGACCCACGCACCATCAGCCTCAACGATCAATGCCTCTTCCAACCCGAAGTTCTGCGAGTAACGGCGGTTGGCCTGCAACAGTTCAGCGGCGTACGACCAGCAGCGCTCGACCTTGGCAGTCTGCGCATCGCGCCGACAAATCTGGAAGGCGTTACGTTCAAGGGTAAACAATTTGCCGTTGAACAACGAAAGGTCGGAAAAGTCGCGGTCGACCGCTTTGGCGTGCGGGAACTGCGGCGGCTGCATCTCCTTGCCGCCCTCGCTGAGCAGCACGCAACGACCGTCGCAATCCCACACCGTCTGCTGACGCTTGATCAGCAGCAAGCCGCGGTTTTGCCGTTCGCCGGCCAGCCACATCTGATCGCCCGCCGGGTTGATCGCCAGACCTTCGAAGATCGCATTGAAATGCAGGAGCATGCCACTGGCCCGCGCTTCGCGAACCATCATCGGCGAAATCTTCAGCCAGTTGACCGGGCCGCTGACGGGCACCTGCAAGACCGCCGCGTGGCCCTCGCTGACAATGTAGCGATTGCCGGTGCTGTCGCAGCTGATGCCTTCGAAATCCAGGTCGCCACCGCGCACGAACGACGCGGCCCAATTGCGCGAGCGCAACCCCCACGGCAAACCGGTCTCCGGCACTGGCGGCACGTCGATGTGCAAGGCTTCGGCCTGCCAGACCTGATCGGCGGTATTGAGCCGGTAGATCTGATCGTCATCGCGGTCCGACACCGTCCACAACTCGCTGCCACACATGGCCAGTCCCGACAGGTTGCCGCCACGCATGCCTTCGACCGGATGTTCCGAAAGCACGCGCAACTCCTGCAGCGGCTCCGCCGACACGCCCATCGCACTCAGCAGCAAGGCACCCGCCAAGGCCCAGCCAAACCGCATCAGGCCAGCACCTCGGCGAGGTTGCCCTTGGATTCGAGCCAGGTCTTGCGGTCACCGGCGCGTTTCTTCGCCAGCAGCATGTCCATCATTTCCGAGGTTTCGGCGAAATCCTCGCCCAGCGTCAGTTGCACCAGACGCCGGGTGTTCGGGTCCATGGTGGTTTCACGCAGTTGCGGCGGGTTCATTTCACCCAGACCTTTGAATCGGGTGACCTGCGGTTTGCCGCGTTTCTTCTCGGCCACCAGACGGTCGAGAATCCCGTCGCGCTCGGCTTCGTCGAGGGCGTAGTAGATCTCTTTGCCGAGGTCGATGCGGTACAGCGGCGGCATCGCCACGTAGACGTGACCGGCATCCACCAGCGGGCGGAAGTGCTGGACGAACAACGCGCACAGCAGCGTGGCGATGTGCAGACCGTCGGAGTCGGCGTCGGCAAGGATGCAGATCTTGCCGTAGCGCAGCTGGCTCATGTCCGCCGCGCCCGGATCGACCCCGATCGCTACGGCGATGTTGTGCACTTCCTGGCTGGCGAGCACTTCGCTGCCGTCGACTTCCCAGGTGTTGAGGATCTTGCCGCGCAACGGCAGGATCGCCTGGAATTCCTTGTCCCGCGCTTGCTTGGCGGAACCACCGGCGGAGTCACCCTCGACCAGGAACAGCTCGGAACGCATCGGGTCCTGACCCGCGCAGTCAGCCAGTTTGCCCGGCAGCGCCGGCCCCTGGGTGACGCGCTTACGCTCGACCTTTTTGCTCGCCTTGAGGCGGCGACCGGCGTTGTTGATTGCCAGTTCGGCCAGCGCCAGACCGGTTTCCGGGTTGGCGTTGAGCCACAGACTGAACGCGTCCTTGACCACACCGGAGACAAACGCCGCCGCTTCACGGGACGACAGACGCTCTTTGGTCTGGCCGGAGAATTGCGGTTCCTGCATCTTCATCGACAGCACGAAAGCGATGCGCTCCCAGACGTCTTCCGGCGCCAGCTTCACGCCGCGCGGCAGCAGGCTGCGGAATTCGCAGAACTCGCGCATCGCATCCAGCAGGCCCTGACGCAGACCGTTGACGTGGGTACCGCCCTGCGCCGTCGGGATCAGGTTGACGTAGCTTTCCTGCACCGCGTCGCCACCTTCCGGCAGCCACAGCAGCGCCCAATCGACCGCTTCCTTGTTACCGGCCAGGCTGCCGCAGAACGGCTCGTCCGGCAGGCGTTCGAATTCGCTGACCGCGTCCACCAGATAGGAGCGCAGACCGTCTTCGTAATGCCACTCGACTTTCTCGCCGGTGCCTTTGTCTTCGAAGCTGACCAGCAGCCCCGGGCACAGCACAGCCTTGGCCTTGAGCACGTGCTTGAGGCGGCTGATGGAGAATTTCGGTGAATCGAAGTATTTCGGATCCGGCGCGAAGTACACGCTGGTCCCGGTGTTGCGCTTGCCGACGGTGCCGACGATTTCCAGTTCGGTGGCTTTGAAGCCATCGGCGAAGGTCATCTGGTATTCGTTGCCGTCACGTTTTACCCGTACCCGGACTTCGGTCGACAAGGCGTTGACCACGGAAATACCCACCCCGTGCAGACCGCCGGAGAACTGGTAGTTCTTGTTGGAAAACTTGCCGCCCGCATGCAGCTTGGTGAGGATCAGCTCGACCCCCGACACACCCTCTTCCGGGTGAATGTCGACCGGCATGCCGCGACCGTCGTCGCTGACTTCCAGCGAGTGATCGGCGTGCAGAATGACCTGCACCGATTTGGCGTGGCCGGCCAGGGCTTCGTCGACACTGTTGTCGATGACTTCCTGGGCGAGGTGGTTCGGCCGACTGGTGTCGGTGTACATGCCGGGGCGTTTACGCACCGGGTCGAGGCCCGAGAGGACTTCGATGGCGTCGGCGTTATAAGAGCTAGCGCTGGGAGTGGCCATAGGGTCTCGTCGTCAGTGATTCAATGAAAAGGGGCAAGACTTCACAGTGCGGTGAAATCGATTGCCTGATACAAATCGGCGCCAATGCCGGCAAAACTCAGCAACGCCGGCAATTGCCCGGCAAAACCCTGGAAACCATGGTCGCCGCCGGCCTGAATGCGCAGAGCACAGGCCCGGTAATACTGCTGGGCGAGGCGATAATCCAGTGTTTCATCGCCGGTCTGCAACCACACCTGATAACGCTGTGCATCCACGGGCGCCGGCACTTCCAGCTCGGCCAGGGCCGTCACATGGTCGCGGGTCAATTCCCAAGTCTCATCGGTATACAGGTTTTTCTGCGTGCCCAGGTATCCGTCGAACATCCGGTGCGGGCTGACCGCCGGGTTGACCAGCAGGGCTTTCAAGCCGTGGCGCTCAGCCAGGTGAGTCGCATAGTAGCCGCCGAGCGAGCTTCCCACCAGCAACGGCCGGCCCAGCTCGGCAATCGCCTGCTGCAACTGACCGATGGCTTGACGCGGGTGGTGATGCAGCGCCGGGACACGCAATTGGTCGCTCAAACCCAGCCGCTCCATTACCTCGACCAGCTGACAGGCCTTTTTCGAAGCCGGGGCGCTGTTGAAACCGTGGATATAGAGGATCGAACCGGACATTTGAGCTCCCTGAGTGTCGGCGAAAGATAGCGGAGTTTACAGGGAGAAAGCCCCTCACCCTAGCCCTCTCCCGGAGGGAGAGGGGACTGAATGGGGGATATTCAAGAGCTACACCGACTTGAGCGAGTTTCAGCGAATCCATAATCGACACATTCTTTCAGGTCGATGGATAACGCCAGACACCTCGGTCAGCTCCCTCTCCCTCCGGGAGAGGGCTGGGGTGAGGGGCTCTTGATCGAAATCAGTAGCCTTCGGAGCCGTAATCGACGGTGAATTCGAAGTCGGTAACGCGCTCGACGCCGGTTTCCAGCCGTCCATCCGGCAACAGCCGCAACCAGCGATATCCCGGCGCCTGCTCGCCCACCTTGAAGTCTTCACTCCCCGGTTCGAACTGAATGCAGGTCGAAGGCGAGGCCATCAGCCGAACGCCGTTGCGCTCGCGGTCGAATTCCTGATGCACATGCCCCCACAGCACTGCGCGGGCCTGCGGAAAACGATCCAGCACCGCGAAAAACGCTTCCGGGTTACGCAAGCCGATCGGCTCCGCCCACGCGCAACCGATCGGCACCGGATGATGGTGGAAACACACCAGATGATGGCGCTGCGGGGCTTCGCTCAGCGAACGTGCGAGCAGCTGCAACTGATCGTCCTGCAGATAACCCGGCACAGAACCCGGTACCGCCGAATCGAGCAAGGTCACCCGCCAGTTACCGATGTCCACCACCGATTCCAGCAATGCGCTTTGCTCCGCGGCCTCGGCCATGATTCGCGGCTCATCGTGATTGCCGGGAATCCAGCGCGCCGGCGCATTGATCTGCCGCGTCAGGTCACGAAACTGTCGATACGACTCCAGAGTGCCGTCTTGGGAAATATCCCCCGTGGCCAGCAGCAGATCAATCTGCGGCTGCTGACCCAGCGCCAGCTCGATAACCTTTTGCAGGCTTTCGCGGGTATTCATGCCCAGCAGCGTGCCGTCCGCCTCGGCGAACAGATGACTGTCGGATAACTGCACCAGCAACGCCGGATCGGCGGTGGTCAATGTGGATACGCTCGGCAAGGCGTTCTCCCAGGGCAAAAGCACGGAATCGGTTGAGTGCCGCAATTATGCTGGGGGATGACACAAAGAGGAAACCGACGAACCGGACGCAGTTCACAACTAGCGTACGACTTCGTACTCGTGCCCCAGGGCCAGACAATGGCTCAGCCATTCCCCCAGGAACAGATTGAGCTGGGCCTTTTCATCCGGCTGATGCATCGCGGCGTTCGGGTAAGGATAGATGCCGCGAAAGCGTCGTGCATGTTCAGCGCTGATTACCTCGGCCATGCGCGCGTCGTGGTAGACCTGCACTTCCAGCTGCGGCACCGGCAGCCACGGCAGACTGTGTTCCTGACGCACCTGCAAGGTGGTGGTGTACGGACAGGTCTGCAGCACTTCGAGGGCCAGCACGCCGAGCATCTGCTCGCCCTGGGTCACGGCGATGCGCCGCGCCTCGGGTTCGTTGCGCATGTCCGGCACCAGTCGCATCAGGCGCGCGTAGTTGGCCTCGCAGGCGGCTTGCAGCCCCGCGAGGTCGACTCGATAACGATCGCGCAGCTTGTTTACGACCATAACCCCCTCACTTCGGCGCGGTTCAGCGCCAGCCATTGCAAGGCGATGATGCTCGCCGCGTTGGCAATGCGTCCGTCACGGACGGCCTGCAAGGCATCTTCGAACGCCCAGACCGTGACGCGGATATCTTCTGCTTCTTCCTCCAGCCCATGCAGGCCGCCTACGCCGTCGGTGCTGCAGTGCCCCAGGTACAAATGCACGAATTCATTGCTGCCGCCCGGCGACGGAAAATACTTGGTCATCGGCCACAAGGACTTGATGTCCAGTCCAGCTTCCTCCTGCGCCTCGCGGTGAGCAACTTCTTCCGGCACTTCAGCCTTGTCGATCAGACCGGCGACCAGTTCGACCAGCCACGGGTTGTCGGTCTTGCCCATGGCGCCGACGCGAAACTGCTCGAGCAGCACCACTTCATCGCGCTGCGGATCGTAGGGCAGCAGGCACACGGCATCGTGACGCACGAAGACTTCGCGGTTGATCTCGCGACTCATGCCGCCGGCGAACAGCTCATGGCGCAGGTGCAAACGGTCGAGCTTGTAGAAGCCCTCGTAGCAGCGCTCGCGCTTTACAACATCGACGGTGGCCGGAGTGGCGTTGGCAAAATCAGTCATGAGCATCCTCTCTACTGCAAATCCGATTCGAGGTTGCTTTGGGTGACTGGCAACCTCGACTTCGCGCCATCCTAACGCGCCCGCGATGATTGATGCAGCCCCTTTACCGTCAGCGGGATGGACGGTGGAGGCGAAACCCACTCTAATTAGCTTAGTGGCGAACTGACTGCCTCGACGAGAGTCGAAGCGGATAACTTTTTGCCTTCCTCTGTTTCACAAAGGACGCCCATGTCGCTCTTCAAAATTGCCTCCGTGGCCGCCATCGCCCTGACTCTTGGCGCATGCTCGAGCCTGTTCCAGCCCAGCTACCGCACGCCGCTGGAAACCACCCGCGATGCGTCGGAAACCCTGAAACCCGGCTGTTCCGGCCCGGACTGCCCACTGGTAAACATCGATACCCTGCGCTTCCCGGCTGAGCCGGCACTGGATGGCATCATTGAAAAGCGTCTGCTGCAAATGACTCGCAGCGAGCCAAATGCGCCGGTGGCACCAACGCTGGCCGCCTATCGTGATCAGTTCCTGCGCACCGCCGACCCACACTACGGCAGCTATTTGCAGGCCAAGGTACGTGAGCAGCATGACGGCTTGGTGATCATCGAGTTGTCGAGCTACCTCGACACCGGTGGCGCTCATGACACACCGGGGCGCGGCTTCATCAACTATTCGCGTCAGCAGCACAAAGTGCTGAGCCTGTCGGACATGTTGCTGCCGGGTCAGGAAGAAATGTTCTGGAAAGCCGCACAGGTAGTGCACAACAGCTGGCTGATCAACACCAGGCTCGATCAGGAACCGGAGTTCGTGAGGAATTGGCCATTCGTGAAAACCCCGAACGTGGCCCTGACAACCGGCGGCGTGGTGCTCAAGTACAACGTGAGCACCATCGCGCCTTACGCGCTGGGCCTGATCGAAATGACGATCCCTTACTCGCGCCTGAACGGCATCCTCAAGCCCGAGCTGTTTCCGGGCCGTAGCTGAAGGCTCGGCCGAGCACCAGCTGTAGCAGCCCTGCCAGCACCAGCGCCGGCAGGGTCGCGCCGACATCCGGATACAGATTCGCCAGCAAGTGGTAGGTGCTGATACCGCCCAGCCACGCCAACAGCGCCGGCCAGCGCAACGCGGCCGCAGCGACCTGGCCCCGGCGCTTGCGCAGGATGAAGTGATCGACCAGCACCACGCCGAACAGCGGCGCGAACACCGAGCCGATCAGCAGCAGGAAGTTCTGGTACTGCGCCAGTGGCGCCAGCAGCGCGATCAGGGTGCAGAGCACGCCGATGGCCAAGGCCAGATGCTCGACTTTCAAACGCAACAGAATCCCGCTCGACACCGCCGCCGAGTGAATGTCGGCGAAGGCGTTTTCCGACTCGTCCAACAGAATCAGCAACAGCGGAATCCCCAGGCCAGCACCGGCCAAAGCCAACAGCAACGCGTTGACTTCACCGCTCGGCGCGAACGCCAGGGTGTAGGCCACGCCGAGGCTCATCAACCAGAAATTGCCGATGAAGAATCCGATGGCGGTGCCGCCAAATACGTTCTTTGCACGCTTGCCGAAACGCGAGTAATCGGCGATCAGCGGCAGCCACGACAACGGCATCGCGATGGCAATGTCGAAGCCAACGGCGAACGGCATCGAACCGTCCCCGGCACGCGCCCAGAGTGCCGCCAGATCAGCCTTGGCAAACAGGTTCCAGGTCAGCCAGATGCAGGCCGCGAGGATCAGCCAGATACCCCATTTGCGCAGGATCTTGCGCACGAACGTCAGCGGCCCGCTGACGGCGAGCAGGGTCGCCAGCGCACCAAAGCACAAGGTCCAGAGCATCGGACTGGCCCACAGCGAACCTTCGCTGAACGCACGGGTGCCAAGCAGACTGGCCGCATCACGCATGACGATGATTTCAAACGACCCCCAACCGATCAGTTGCAGCAGGTTGAGCAGCGCCGGCAGGCCCGCGCCTTTGCTGCCGAGGCTGAGTTTCAGCGCGGCCATCGACGACAGGCCGGTGTCGCTGCCGATCACGCCTACGGCCGCCAGCAGCAGCACGCCGACCAGGGTGCCGAGGAAGATCGCCAGCAGTGAACCGGACAGGCCGAGACCGGGCGCGAGCAAGGCGCCGGTCTGCAACACCATCAGGCCGATGCCGAGGGAAAACCACAGGGAAAACAGATCGCGAGCGCCGAATACCCGCTTGTCGGCGGGTACGGCGAGGTCGGGGGAATAAGTGCTGGGTTGAATGCTCAAGGGTGTTATCTCGGAGGAGTATTTGTGTCATTGAGATCCTTGGCGCCTGTTCTGACGCCTTCGCGAGCAAGCCCGCTCCCACACTGGATCTCCCGTGAACACAAGTTTTGTGAACAACTGGATTCAAATGTGGGAGCGGGCTTGCTCGCGAAGAGGCCAGCACAGACACCGCAGACTTCAGGTCAGATCAAACCTTCTTGTACAGCTGACTGCCTTCCTTCTTGAACCGCTCGGCCTGTTCCGCGAGGCCTTGGGCGACATCCACGTCGACCGCGTCGATCCGCTGGTTGGCCGCGTACTCGCGGACTTCCTGAGTGATCTTCATCGAGCAGAATTTCGGCCCGCACATCGAACAGAAGTGCGCGACCTTGGCCGAGTCCTTCGGCAGGGTTTCATCGTGATACGAACGGGCAGTGTCCGGGTCCAGACCGAGGTTGAACTGGTCTTCCCATCGGAATTCGAAACGCGCCTTGCTCAAGGCGTTGTCACGAATCTGCGCGCCCGGGTGGCCCTTGGCAAGGTCGGCGGCATGGGCGGCGATCTTGTAGGTGATGATCCCGGTTTTCACGTCATCCTTGTTCGGCAGGCCGAGGTGTTCCTTCGGCGTCACGTAGCAGAGCATGGCGCAACCGAACCAGCCGATCATCGCCGCACCGATACCCGAGGTGATGTGGTCGTAACCCGGAGCGATGTCGGTGGTCAGCGGGCCGAGGGTGTAGAACGGCGCCTCGTCGCAGCACTCCAGCTGCTTGTCCATGTTCTCTTTGATCAACTGCATCGGCACGTGGCCAGGGCCTTCGATCATGCACTGCACGTCGTGTTTCCAGGCGATCTTGGTCAGCTCGCCGAGGGTCTCCAGTTCGCCGAATTGCGCTTCGTCGTTGGCGTCGGCAATCGAGCCCGGACGCAGGCCATCGCCCAGCGAGAAGCTGACGTCGTAGGCCTTCATGATTTCGCAGATTTCGTCGAAGTGGGTGTAGAGGAAGTTCTCTTTGTGGTGCGCCAGGCACCACTTGGCCATGATCGAACCACCACGGGAAACGATGCCGGTCACACGCTTGGCGGTCAGCGGCACGTAGCGCAACAGCACGCCGGCGTGGATGGTGAAGTAGTCGACGCCCTGCTCGGCCTGTTCGATCAGCGTGTCGCGGAACAGCTCCCAGGTCAGGTCTTCAGCGACGCCGTTGACCTTCTCCAGCGCCTGATAGATCGGCACGGTACCGATCGGCACCGGCGAGTTGCGGATGATCCACTCGCGGGTTTCGTGGATGTGTTTGCCGGTGGACAAGTCCATCACGGTGTCCGAACCCCAGCGAATGCCCCAGGTCAGTTTCGCCACTTCTTCTTCGATGGACGAACCCAGCGCGCTGTTGCCGATGTTGCCGTTGATCTTCACCAGGAAGTTACGGCCGATGATCATCGGTTCCAGCTCGACGTGGTTGATGTTGGCCGGAATGATCGCGCGGCCACGGGCGATTTCTTCACGGACGAATTCAGCGGTGATTTCTTTCGGGATGCTCGCACCGAAGCTGTGACCGGCGTGTTGCTGGGTCAACAGGCCGGCAGCGCGGGCCTCTTGCAGCTTCATGTTTTCGCGGATGGCGACGTATTCCATCTCGGCGGTGATGATGCCTTTGCGCGCGTAGTGCATCTGGCTGACGTTGGCCCCGGCCTTGGCCCGGCGCGGGTTGTTGACGTGAGCGAAACGCAGTTTGGTCAGCTCCGGGTCAGCGAGACGCTCCTGACCGAAGTTCGAGCTCAAGCCTGGCAGACGCTCGGTGTCGCCACGGTCGTCGATCCACGCCGAACGCACGTCGCCCAGACCTTTGCGCACATCGATCACCACGTTCGGATCGGTGTACGGGCCCGAGGTGTCATACACGGTGACCGGCGCGTTGATTTCGCCGCCGAAGTCAGTCGGGGTCACATCCAGGGTGATTTCGCGCATCGGCACGCGGATGTCCGGGCGCGAGCCCTGAACGTAGACTTTCTGCGAACGAGTGAAGGGTTGAACGGACTGTTCATCGACCTTGGCCGAGTCACTCAGGTTGATCGCGTTTTTTGATTTTGTCGTCATCACGGGCTCTCCAGACAGCATCCAGCAGTGGATTGTCGGAGCAGAACCTGAAAGGCACGGACGCACCAGGACTGGTGCTGTGCATCGTCGTCGAGCGTTCGATTGTCGAACAATTTCCCGGACGAAGCACAAGAGGACTCGCCGGGTGACGAGAAATCTTGTTCCCTACGCAGGCGCTAACCTGATCAGGTTCAACGGGATCCGAAATTATTCGATCTCAGCCTCATAGCAAGGCACCCCGACAAGAACCCGGCCAGTCTAGACACAACCGGCAAAGAACGCCAACACCGCAGCAAACACCTTGATGAATGGCGTAATTAGCGGGACTTGCAGGATTGTTGCCGCACGTTTGCACAACTACACTCGCTGTGCCTTGCGCGCCTTGACGCTGCCGGGGCCGCGCCGTAGCCTTGGCGCGCACATTATTTTCATAATATTTTTTGCTAGGGATCGCCTCATGCTGCGCAAACTTTCACTGGCTCTTGCCGTGTCTTGTGCGTCCAACGCAATGGCCTGGGCAGCAGAAGCGCCCTTGTCGACCAAGACCGATCTGGTCAGCGTCTATCAGGAAGCGGTCGACAACAACGCCGATCTGGCCGCCGCCCGCGCCCAGTACGGTGCACAGAAAGAAGTGGTGCCACAGGCCCGCGCCGGCTTGCTGCCCAACTTGTCTGGTGGCGCCGAAGTGGCGGACGTGCGTACCTCGATCGACCAGCCTTCAGCCATTGCCAATCGCAGCGCGCATTCCTATCAGGCGACCCTGGCCCAGCCATTGTTCCGCGCTGATCGCTGGTTCCAGTACCAGGCCGCCAAGGACGTCAACGAACAGGCCGCCCTGCAACTCTCGGCCACCGAGCAGAACCTGATCCTGCAATCGGCGGAAAGCTACTTCAACGTGCTGCGCAGTCAGGACAACCTGGCTTCGACCAAGGCTGAAGAGGCCGCGTTCAAGCGTCAGCTCGATCAGTCCAACGAGCGTTTCGATGTCGGCCTGTCGGACAAGACCGATGTCCTGCAATCGCAGGCCAGTTACGACACCGCGCGCGCCAACCGGATCGTCGCTCAGCGTCAGGTGGATGATGCGTTTGAAGCGCTGATCACCCTGACCAACCGTCAGTACAACTCGATTCAGGGCATCGTCCACACACTGCCGATCCTGCCGCCGACGCCAAACGACGCCAAGGCCTGGGTCGACACCGCAGGCAAACAGAACCTCAATCTGCTGGCGAGCAACTTTGCGGTCAGCTCCGCCGAACAGACCCTCAAACAGCGCAAGGCCGGTCACCTGCCGACCCTCGATGCCGTGGCCAAATACGAAAAGGGTGACAACGACGCCCTCGGCTTCGCCAACCCGAACGCCTTCGGTACTCCGTACGGTGGCAACGTCGAGCAAAGCACCCTGGCCCTGCAACTGAACATTCCGATCTACAGCGGCGGGTTGACCAGTTCGCAAGTGCGCCAGTCCTATGCGCAGCTGGATCAGAGTGAGCAACAGCGCGAATCCCTGCGCCGGCAAGTGGTGGAAAACACCCGCAACCTGCATCGCGCGGTGAACACCGATGTCGAGCAGGTGCAGGCGCGCCGCCAGTCGATCATCTCCAACCAGAGTGCGGTGGAAGCCACGGAAATCGGTTATCAGGTGGGTACGCGCAACATCGTCGACGTGCTCGATGCGCAGCGTCAGCTGTACACCTCGGTGCGCAACTACAACAACACCCGCTACGACTACATCCTCGACAACCTGCGTTTGAAGCAGGCAGCGGGAACGTTGAATCCGGGTGACTTGCAGGACCTGGCGCGCTATCTGAAGCCCGACTACAACCCGGACAAGGACTTCCTCCCGCCGGATCTGGCCAAGGCAGCCGAAGCACAGCTCAAGGCGCGCCCGTAAACAGCAAACAAGATACCTGTGGCGAGGGAGCTTGCTCCCGCTCGGCTGCGCAGCAGTCGTAAACCTGGCAACTCGATGTATCAGGGCTTGGGGCAGCTGCGCTGCCCAACGGGAGCAAGCTCCCTCGCCACAGGGGTTGAGTGCAAATCAGCGAATCAACCTGCCCAGCCCATCCAGCAACCGCTGCAACGCCCCCTGATTACGGCGCATCACCGCCAGCCCGGCCTCGGCCATGCGTTGCGCATCGCGGGGTAATTCGAACAGCCGCTGCACTGCCACCGCCAGCCCTTCGGCGTCATCCACTTCGGCCAACGCCCCGGCTTCGCGCAATTGCGCGGCGATGTCGAGGAAGTTGAACAGGTGCGGGCCACTGATCACCGGTTTGGCCAGTGCCGCCGGCTCCAGCAGATTGTGCCCACCGTTCGGCACCAGGCTGCCGCCAACAAAAGCGCTGTCAGCCAACGCGTAGAGAAACAGCAACTCGCCCATGGTGTCGCCGAGCAGCACTGAAGTGTTCGCCTCGACATTGGCACCACTCGAACGGCGCACCGTGGCAAAGCCTTCACGCTGGCACAACTCGAACACCGAGTTGAAACGTTCGGGATGACGCGGCACCAGAATCAGCAGCGCATTCGGGTAGTTCGCCAGCAGCCGACGATGGGCGTCGAGCACGACCTCGTCTTCGCCTTCGTGGGTGCTGGCGGCGATCCATACCGGGCGCTCCAGCGCTTGCCACTGTCCGCGCAGCTCAGCGGCACGTTGCAGCAGTTGCGGGTCGATGGTCAGATCGAACTTGATCGAGCCAGTGACCTCGACCGTCTGCGGGCGCGCGCCAAGATCGCGGAACCGTTGGGCTTCGGCTTCGGTCTGCACCGCAAAAAAACTCATCTCCGCAAGCATCGGCGCGGTCAGTTTGCTGAAGCGGCCATAACCTTTGGCCGAGCGCTCGGACAATCGCCCGTTGGCCAATGCCACTGGAATCCCGCGTTTGGCGCACTGATGAATGTGGTTGGGCCACAGTTCGGTTTCCATGATCACCGCCAGTTTCGGTTTGGCGTGATCAAGAAAACGCGCCGCTGCGCACGGCAAGTCATAGGGCAGATAGCAATGCTGGATGCGCGGCTCGTTGGAGAACAGCGCCTGAATCCGTTCCGATCCGGTCGGGGTCATGCAGGTCACGGTGATCGGCAGCTGTGGATAACGTTGCAGCAAGGCGCGAATCATCGGCGCAGCGGCGATGCTTTCGCCCACCGACACCGCGTGCACCCAGATCCCGCCGGGTTGCAGTGGTGGCATCCCGTAGGAGAAGCGCTCGCCAATTCGTTTGGCATACGCCGGGGCCTTGCGCGAGCGCAGCCACAGCCGAATCGCCACCAATGGCAGCCCCAGGTAAAACAGCGCGGTGTAGAGAGTTCTATTCATGGCGGCGGAGTTTATCGACTTTTGTCGCCAATCGCCCGCAAGTGCACGGCAAAACGTTCGGCCAGCCAGCGCGCCGCAGGCCCCAGGGGTTCATCCCGGCGCCAGACCAGTTCCACCACCAAGGCCGGCGGGGTCCATTCGCTGTCCAGTTCAACCATCAAACCCTGATAGGCCGAGTACTGCACCACATGCCGGGGCAGCCACGCCCAACCGAGATCGCGCACCAGCCATTCGGCCATCACATAGAAACTGTCGGCGCGCCACACTTGCGGGCTGGCCGGTTCGTTGCCGGGGTAGACGCTGGTTTGCGTCGACATCAGCAATTGCCGATGCTGCGCCAGTTGCTGGCAGGTGACGTAGGACTGCGTCGCCAGCGGATGGTTGATCCCGCAGACGGTGACCATTTCCACCCGGCCCAGTACCCGTCGTTCCAGCGCTTCGGGGATTTCATCGTGATAGAACAGCAGGCCCAGATCGGCGCGACGCTCGACCAGTTTGCGTGCGACTTCACCCTGGGCGGCGCTGGTCAGTTGCACTTCGAGACTGGGAAATTGCTCGGCCAGCGCATCGAAGCTTTCTACCAGTGCCTGATAGGGCATGGCTTCATCCTGCGCCACGCGCAACTGCGCTTCCTGGCCGCGCATCATTGCCATCGCCCGACCGTTCAGACGCGCGCATTGGCGCAACACTTCGCGCGCCTCTTCGAGCAGTGCTTCCCCCGCTTCGGTGAGCCGGGGCTGGCGACCACTGCTACGCTCGAACAGGCTGACACCCAAATCGTCCTCCAACATGGCGATGGCGCTGCTGATCGCCGACTGCGCCTTGCGCTGCTGGCGCGCCACGGCGGAGAACGAGCGTTGCTCGGCGACGCTGACGAAGGCGCGCAGTTGATCGAGATTCCACTGGGTATTCATGCTGCAGCCCATCTTTAAAACAGATAGGTAATGACTTTACCCCATCTGGCGAGCGACTAGAATGCCGCCTCAGCAAGCAACGTTTTACATGAGGATCTACACATGAACGCCTACGCCTTCCTGGCTATCGCCATCTGCGCCGAAGTGATCGCCACCGTTTCGATGAAAGCGGTCAAAGGCTTGAGCACCCCGCTGCCGCTGATTCTGGTCATCGTCGGCTACGGGATCGCTTTCTGGATGCTGACTCTGGTGGTGCGCACTGTGCCGGTGGGTGTTGCCTACGCCGTGTGGGCCGGTATGGGCATCGTGATGGTCAGCGTCGCGGCGCTGTTCATTTATGGGCAGAAGCTGGATGTGCCGGCGATGCTCGGAATGGCGTTGATCGTGCTCGGTGTGGTGGTCATCCAGCTGTTCTCGAAAACTGCCGGTCATTAATTTGAAGTAACGCAAATTCCTGTGGGAGCGGGCTTGCTCGCGAATGCGGTTTATCAGACAACATTTCTGTTAACTGACATACCGTATTCGCGAGCAAGCCCGCTCCCACATCTGGTTTTGCATCTGCCCTGTTGATCATCGACAAATCCCCCGCTTTCCCGAGTCTGTATACTGCGCCCTCGTCTTGAACACTGAGGTCGCTGCATGCCATCCGTTATTTCCACCGACGTTCTGATTGTCGGCGCTGGTGTCGCCGGCCTCTGGCTGAATGCGCGTCTGCGCCGCCAGGGTTTTTCGACCGTGCTGGTGGAAAGCGCCAGCCTCGGCGGCGGGCAGAGTGTGAAGTCCCAGGGCATCATCCACGGCGGCGCCAAGTATGCGTTGCACGGTGCGCTGACCGGTGCCTCGGAAGCCATCGCCGACATGCCGCGCCGCTGGCGTGAAGCGCTGGCCGGCAACGGCGAGCTGGATCTGTCCGGCGTGCGCCTGCTGTCCGAAGCGCATTACCTGTGGTCGCCCGGCACCCTCGCCGGCAACCTCACCAGTTTCTTCGCGAGCAAAGCCGTGCGTGGCCGGGTCGATCAGGTCAAGGGCGAGCAACTGCCGCCGGCCCTGCAAGACAAACGCTTCAAGGGCAAGGTCTACCGCCTCGCCGAGTTGGTGGTCGACGTGCCAAGCCTGATTCAGCGCCTGGCCGATCTGGCCGGTGACGGTCTGCTCGCCGGACAAACCATCGAGCCGCTGCTGGAAGCGGGTGTACTGGTCGGCCTGAAGGTCGACGGCCGCGAGATTCGCGCCCAGCGCATCGTCCTCAGTGCCGGTGCCGGTACCGCCCGATTGCTGGAAGACTTGGGCCTGACCCAACCGGCAATGCAGCGTCGGCCGCTGCACATGATCATCGCCAAGGGCCCGAGCCTGAAGCCGTTGTACGCCCATTGTCTGGGCGGTGGCACCAAGCCGCGCATCACCGTCACCACTCACCCGGCCGCTGATGGCAACTGGGTCTGGTATCTGGGCGGCGACATTGCCGAAAGCGATGGCGTGGCCCGCGAGCCGGCCGAGCAGATCGCCACCGCGCAGAAAGAACTCGGCCAGTTGCTGCCATGGATCGACCTGAGCCAGGTGCAATGGGCGACCTTGCGCGTGGATCGCGCCGAGCCGCTGCAAACTGGCTTGAGCCGTCCGGACAACGCCTTCCTCGCCGAGCAGGGTCGCCTGCTGGTGGGCTGGCCGACCAAACTGGCACTGGCGCCAGACTTCGCCGACCGCGTTATTGCCTCGCTGCAGCGCGACGGCATCCAGCCGCAACCGACCGAGCCGTTGCCGGCATTGCCAAAACCACCGATGGGCGTACCGGCCTGGGAGCAATTGTTGCCATGAGCGTCCCTACCCTGCACGAACTGCATCGCCCACTGGGCAGCACCGGTCTGATGGTTTCACCGCTGGGCCTGGGCACGGTCAAACTCGGCCGCGACCAAGGGGTGAAATACCCCAACGGCTTCCAGATCCCCGACGATGACGCGGCACGCATGCTGCTCAATCAGGCCAAAGGGCTGGGCATCAACCTGATCGACACCGCGCCGGCCTACGGGCGCAGCGAAGAACGCCTCGGCCCGCTGTTGCGCGGCCAGCGGCAGGACTGGGTGATCGTCAGCAAGGTCGGCGAAGAGTTTGCCGACGGCCTGTCGCGCCATGACTTCAGCGCCGCACACACACGGATGTCGGTCGAGCGCAGCCTGCAACGTCTTGAAACCGATTTTATCGACCTGGTGCTGGTGCACTCCGACGGCAACGACATGGCCATCCTTGAGGACGAAGAGGTCTACGCCACCCTCGCCGCACTCAAGGCCGAGGGCAAGATTCGCGGCTTCGGCTTCTCCGGCAAAACGGTCGAGGGCGGACTCAAGGCGCTGGAGCAAGGGGACTGCGCGATGGTCACCTACAATCTGAACGAACAGAACGAGAAGGCAGTCATTGACTATGCTGCTGCCCACGGCAAAGCCATTCTGGTGAAAAAAGCCCTGGCCAGCGGCCATGTGTGCCTGAGTCCGGGCGTGGATCCGGTGCGCGCCAGCTTCGAGTTGTTGTTCCAACAGCCCGGTGTGGCCAGTGCTATTGTCGGGACGATCAATCCGCTGCACCTCGCCCATAACGTTGCGACCGTTGCCCAGGTCCTTCGTGGTCACTGACGCCGCCCCGCGGCCTTAAGCAGGAGCCGACATGCCGCGCACGCTCATCAGAAAGAACCCGAGCAACTTCAAGACACTGCCGCTGTTCGTCGAGGCCACGCCCGAAGGCCTGACATATCAGAGCGTCGGCATGCCGCTGAATTTCGCCCAGACCCTGCAACGGCGCAAACCGGTGAGCGTGGCGGATGCCGAGCGCTTCGCGGTGGAGCTGGCCAACCTCGGGGTCTCGGTGCGCCTGACCCTGCATTGGCAGAATCGCGATTACTGGGTGCTGGTGCGCCAGCGTCGGCAGGATCGTGGCGATGTGGTGCTCAAGCTGATTTCCGGTTACGTGCCCGCTCAAGAACTGAACATCCCGTTGCACACGGCGATTCAGGAAATCGCCGAAGAGTGTCTGCTGGAAACCCCGGAAGGCTGGCTCGGCGGACGCTTCAACGACACCTGGCTACCCGCACCCTACTCGTCCGCCCTGCATTATCGAGAGGCCCTGCCATTTCGCCTGACGCCACACTCCGGTTCGGCGCGGCCGGTGCGCTGCGCCAATCTGCAATTGCTCGAACGGCCGCGGGCCTACGTGCATCTCCCAACCGCATCGCTGCAACTGATCTATGACTTGCGCCTGGAGGTGCCCAAGGAAGTCAAATCCTTGAGCCTGTTTCACGTCGATGAGCGACTGGAAGGCGATCAGCTTGTCGCGCGACTGGACCGCAAGCGCCCCGATCTGTACCTGATGCCGTTGCAGGACGGCGAACCGCTGGCCGAGCTGTATACCTTGAAGAAAGGTCAGCTGTCTCCGGCAGGCACACGCGGTCTGTATCTGGCCGAAAGCTTTGCCAGACAGGATGGCTGGCTGGTGCGTGACGAGCGGATTCGCTGGAAAGACTGGCTCGTGGCGCAGGGGCTGGCGACGCCAAAAGCACCCCGCACCAGTCTCAGACAATTGAGCCTCAAGGCACTGAAGCTGGTCGGTCTGGTTAAACGTCGCCAGAGCAAATAGCGTTTAGCGTCGACGGTCCATGAACGTGCGCAACGTGGCGAACCAGTGAAAGTAGCGATTCTCGCGTTTGCCCATGCCCCGCTTGGGCGAAAACGACTCCTCGGCAAACGCACCATTGATCCGCACGCGTGACGCCTGGGTCGGCAGCGTGCAGACCCTGGCATCTGCCCGCTGCATGGCAAACTTGAGCAGACGCTCGGAATGCAGCTTCCTGCCCGTCTCCTTGCAGAAGTCGAAGATGCGCTCGATTCTTTTGCCATATGCCCTGTAAGTGTCGCGCCCACAGACGGCAAAGCGGTCGTTCAGCCCGCCCCACCACTGCCAGTCAGGTATGTAGACGTTATGTCGACGGGCATCGGGCTGATTGAACATGTAGGCCGGCAACGGCGTGTGAAAGAAATTGTCCGGGCGCACGAACACCACGAAATCCGGATTGAACGCCTCAATCATCGTGGTCACGGTGTGCAGCGAATTGAGCTGATAAATCAGGTTGCGCAGCGAGGCGTAGTCGTCATTCCAAGTGTCGCCGAGGGTTTTTACCCGTTCGAAATCCCAGCGCTCCAGCACGCCGTCGGTAGCGGTGATGCCGCCCTTCATCGACTCGAAAGGCCGATAGTTGTCAGCCGCAAGCTCACCCTGCTCGCCGGACCTTGCGTTGCTGACCTCGCCAACCTGATACAGATGGTAGAAACACTGCACATTGCAGTCGGCTGGCAATTGCGCCAGAACGTTTTGCTCGATGGAAGGGAAACAGATGTCCGAGTTCCTTGGAATCCCGAAAAACGCCACCGCAATGTTCAACACTCGACCACACCTTTTATAAGTAAAACCAACCGCGAGCCCGCTCCGCGAATGTCGCATTGTTTAGCGACGGCGGAACCACCGCTGCCACCAGGGACGCGGCAACAGCGGCACGGTGATCACGTCTGATTGCAGCAGCCATTGCCGCTCATAGTCCCAGGCATGGCCGCTCCACAGTTTGCCCGCTTCGTTGGAGAAACCGAGCGTCATGAGCTGGTAGTTGTAATCGCCCTGCCCGCGCAACCAGTCCAGCAGCACCAGCGCATTGAATCCCGTGGACGGCCCTACAAAGCGCTTGCCGCCTGGACGCTCCACCGGATAATTCCACAAGGGCGGCAGCGGAATACGCTCCCAGAAAAGGGCGACGCCCGGGATCGGACACATCGCCCCAGTGGCGCCCACCAGCAGGGTGAAACACCGTCCACCCTGCTCGATCAGCCGCTGCACCTCCGGGCCGGGAGGGAGGCCGAAGAAGTAGGCGTCCGGCGCATTGAAACCATGAACAAACAGGTTGACGCTCTGCGGGTTGAGCAAAGACGCTTTGACGCAGGTATTGAAACTGACCACCACATCATTGGCGTTGATGGCCAATCGGTCGACGTCGGCCTGGGTGATGGCTGGGTTGTTGGCAATAAGTAGCACCCGTGGTGCTCGACGCAGACAGTCGATCAAGGCGTGCGGCAATGCCTGAGTCACTGATTGATGACCGCCTGGCAGTGCATCCAGCGCCATGGGCGCAACGGTTCGTGGCGCTTGATGCTCCATCATTTAACCCGGCACCTTCATCCCATAGCGTAACTTGACCCATAGCCGCGAAAATGCCGAGGGTGGTTGCCACGGACGCATTTCGCGCTGGATTTCGGCAGCGAGGGTGCGCCCGACACGGGCAAAGGAGTAGCGGTCTTCGGCAAATGCCTGACCATTGCGGGCAATGCGATCGGCGAGCTGCGGATTGCTTTGCAGGAGCCGGATCTTCTCCACGGCCTCGTCTTCGCTGCGATAGAACACCGTGTTGTGCATGTCCTCGAAGCCCAGCAGACGGTCCTCTTCTCCCTGACTCCACGCCAGCAGCACACAACCGCACGCCATTGCCTCGAAGTTCTTGATCATGAACTCATTCATGCCGATGTCGGCACTGACGAAGATCCTGATGCGATTGAGCGTTTCCAGGTATTCAGCGCCGGAATTGGTGCGTGTCACCAGCAACCCGGTGCGCTGCGAAAGCGATTCCAGCAGTGCTTTGCGCAGTGCGTACTCGGTGCTTTTCAGACTGCCGAGAAAACCCAGTGGAATGTCGCGCTCGGTGCCGGTATTACGCAGCATCTGCTCGTCATAGCCCTTGGATACAAACACCGTATCAATGCCTTCAGCCTGCATCTTGCGGGCGACCACCGCCCCGGACACCAACGCCCGGCACGCGGGAAGTCGCTTGTACAGCCGTGAATACACACCGCGGTACTTACTCTCGGGCATGTAGTTCTGGTACGCGTCGTGTTCGAGGAAGATCAGGCCGGGAATGCATTTGAGCACCCGCAACTGACGCACGACGCGTTTGACTCGCGTGAAAATCACAACACGATCGAAAGTCTGATACTCCACAGATGCCAGGAACGGTCCCAGGTTCATCTGCTGCTGCTTGCTCAAACGGTAGACGACGCATTCATCGCAGTTCTGCTGCACGATTTCGTACAACCGGTCCAGAATGACTCGCTGCTCGTCCATAACCAGGAGCATGACTTTCATAAATTAAATTACCGGGTGACAAAAGCTGGCGCGCGCAACGGTATTTGGCCCCAGCTTTGATGGAACGAATGAATCCCCATGACAACGTGCGCTCCCGCACGGTTCAAAACACTCATGACTCTTCACATCAACGACTGCGAATCTTTTCGACAATCGCCGTAGTCGAACTGTTTTCCACCAGCCCGAGTACTTTTACGGTGCCGCCGTAAGCGCTCACGATATCGGCACCGACCACTTGGTCGATTCCGTAATCCCCACCTTTGACCAGTACGTCCGGCTTGACCTCGCGCAACAGGTTTTCCGGGGTACCTTCCGGGAAGCTGATAACCCAGTCGACGGCGCCCAGACCAGCGAGTACCGCCATGCGCCGGTCAACGCTGTTGATCGGTCGCCCAGGCCCTTTCAGCCGGCTGACCGAGGCGTCATCGTTGACTGCTACGATCAGGCGATCGCCCTGAGCCCGCGCCTGCTCCAGATAAGTCACGTGACCCGCATGGAGAATATCGAAACACCCGTTGGTAAAGACGATTTTCTCGTTATGCGCCCGAGCGTCGTCGACTGCCAGCAGCAACTGTTCAATACCCAGTACACCGCGTTCGGAACCTTCTTCGCGCTGAATCGCGCGGCGCAACTCCGGCGCACTGATCGCCGCCGTACCCAGTTTGCCAACGACAATACCCGCCGCCAGGTTGGCCAGCGCGACTGCGTGAGGCAGCTCTTCACCGGCAGCAATCGCCGCCGCCAGGGTGGAAATCACCGTATCACCAGCGCCGGTCACATCGAACACCTCACGGGCGCGAGCCGGCAAGTGTAGCGCCGGATGATCAGGGCGCAACAATGTCATCCCGTGCTCACCACGGGTCACCAGAAGTGCACCTAACTCCAGGTCGTGCATCAGGGCTGCGCCCTTGCTCACCAGTTCGTGCTCATCGGCGCAACCGCCGACGATGGCTTCGAATTCGCTGAGGTTCGGCGTGATCAGACTGGCGCCACGGTAGATCGAAAAATCCTTGCCCTTGGGATCGGCCAGCACCGGAATGCCTTTGGCACGAGCCGCCTGAATCAAGGCCTGATGATTCTTCAGCGCGCCTTTGCCGTAGTCCGACAGCACCAGCACCTTGATGCCTTCGAGCAGATCATCGACCTGCGAAGCCAAGGCCAGCGCATCGGTTGCAAACGGTTCTTCGAAGTCGATACGCAGCAATTGCTGGTGCCGGCTCATGACCCGCAGCTTGACGATGGTCGGCTGATGCGCAATGCGCTGGAACAGGGCACGCACGCCCGCGCCCTTGAGACTGTTGCTCAGGCTGTCGGCGGCTTCGTCATCACCGGTCACACCGACCAGTGACGCCGGCGCGCCCAGCGCGGCAATGTTCAAGGCAACGTTGGCAGCACCGCCCGGGCGGTCTTCGATTTGCTCGACTTTTACGACCGGAACCGGTGCCTCAGGGGAAATCCGTGAGGTTCCACCATGCCAGTAACGGTCGAGCATGACATCGCCGACCACCAAGACTGGGGCTTGATCGAATCGCGGCATGGACAACTTCATGGAGCAACCCACATACAAAATGAACAGGGGCGCGATATTAACACAGGGTTGGCGCAGGCTTGTGTGCAGGCTGCAACAGTATGAAACAGCTATAGGCCTTGCTGGCTCTTTTGAACACTTGCCAGCCCTCGACAAGCGTCAAAGTTCTTCGAGGAACCCAAGTCAGCGCGGCGGCGGAATTTATTCGGTCTGGACAAGGAAGATGAAGATCTCGATACCAGATAAAACGGGAGACCAGTATTCCGGGCAAAGCCCCGAACAATGATCTCCCGCCAGATTTGCAGTGGGTTCAGGCGATATCTTCGGCCGGAGCGTCGAGCCCCATGGCGTTCAGACGAGCGTAATAACCGTTTTGTGCCAGCAGTTCGTCGTGGGTGCCGCGTTCGACGATTCGCCCCTGATCCATGACCAGAATCAGATCGGCTTTCTCGATGGTCGAGAGACGGTGCGCAATCACCAGTGTGGTGCGCCCCTTCATCACTTGGTCCAGTGCCGCCTGAATGTGCCGCTCGGATTCGGTGTCGAGTGCCGAGGTGGCTTCGTCGAGAATCAGCAGCGGCGCGTTTTTGAGCAGTGCACGGGCAATAGCCAGACGCTGGCGCTGACCACCGGACAGCAGCACGCCGTTCTCGCCGACCTGAGTGTCGAGGCCTTCGGGCAGTTGCGATATGAAATCCATCGCGTAGGCATCACGCGCGGCTTTCTCGATGTCTTCGCGCGGCGCACCAGCCAGATCGCCATAGGCAATGTTGTTGGCCACGGTGTCGCTGAACAACGTCACGTGCTGCGTGACCTGGGCAATATGACGGCGCAGGTTCAGCAACTTGTACTGTTCGACTTCCACACCATCGATAAGGATTTCGCCTTTGTTGTGGTGGTAGAAGCGAGGAATCAGGTTGGCCAACGTCGACTTGCCGCTGCCCGAACGACCGACCAGTGCCACCATCTGCCCGGGCTGGACCGAGAAGCTGATGTCGTCCAGCACCTGACGTTCGGTGCCAGGATAGGTGAAGCTCAGATTGCGCACATCCAGGCGACCGGTGACCGAGTCGCGCTCGACGGTACCGGTATCGACTTCCGGCTCGACATCCAGTTGTTCGAAGATGCTCTCGGCACCGGCCACGCCTTTCTGGATGGTCGAGCTGACTTCGGACAATTGACGAATCGGCTTGGGCAACAGGCCCGCGAGGGTAATGTAGGCAACCATGTCACCGGCCGAAGCATCGCCGCGCAAATAGAGCACGAGGAACATCAACACGGCCATCGCGGTGTAGATCACCAGTTGCAGCATCGGCGTGTAGATGGCACCGGTGCGGGTCATGCGCAGTTGCTTGTCGGTGTTGCTCTGGCTGGCCTTGAGGAAGCGTTTTTCCTCGTAGACTTCGCCGCCGAAGCTGCGTACCACACGGTAACCCTGGATGGTTTCCGAGGCCACGTGCGTGACGTCACCCATCGCCAGCTGGATTTTCTTGCTTTGCTTGCGGAATTTCTTGCTCGCAGTGCGCACCATCACGGCGATCAGCGGCAGGATCGCCACCATCACCAGGGTCAGCTTCCAGTTCATGAACAGCAGCGAGGCAAACAGGAAGATCACCGTCATGCCTTCACGGATTACGACCTTGATCGCATCGGTTGCCGCCCCCGTGACCATGGTCACGTTGAAAGTGATGCGCGAAATCAGGTGACCGGAGTTATGTTTGTCGAAGTAGCGGTTGGGCAGCACGAGCAGGTTGTTGAACAATTGCACCCGCAAGTCATGCACCAGGCCGAGGGAAACCTTGGCCAGAAAATAGTTGCCCAGATAAGATCCCAGCCCCTGCCAGGCGGCGATCAGGATGATCAGCAGCGGCACGGCCTGCAGCAGTTGCAGGTCACGCAGGTACGGCACGGAGGGGAACAGCACCGCTTCAGGGTTGGACAGGCCGTCGACAAAATACTTGAGGATGTAGCCAAGCATCGGCTGGGTCGAAGCGAAAATCAGAAAGCCGACGATGCTGATCAGGAACAGACTGATGTAAGGCCGGACATAGCCGAGCAGGCGGAAGTAGATTTTCAAGCTCGATGGG
Source organism: Pseudomonas sp. MWU16-30322 (assembly GCF_020515535.1). Taxonomy (NCBI): domain Bacteria; kingdom Pseudomonadati; phylum Pseudomonadota; class Gammaproteobacteria; order Pseudomonadales; family Pseudomonadaceae; genus Pseudomonas; species Pseudomonas sp. MWU16-30322. The sequence goes on along the minus strand of NZ_JAIWYL010000003.1, from coordinate 376,560 downwards.
CTTGCGGCGGGACTGGAGTCGGTCATATCACGCGAAAGTCGATAAAAAGGACGCTGACTTTAGCACAGCTTCTTCTGGGTTCTGGCAATCGGCGAAAGGCTGTTATTGTTAAGCATCTTTTTCAGCATTAAATAGCCATCACTCGAATGGTCGATCAACTTCAGGATTGAATCTCACAGCATGCAACTTCGCAGCTTCAGCAGTACGTCCAATCGAATCTTCGATTTCATTTGCCTTTGGATTCTTCCAGTTGGCTATCTTTTGCTCCTGTGCGCATTGTTCTTTTTGCCCGGACGCAGCTCACTGCACAAAATCTATTACGGCCTGTTCAGCATTCCAGCGCTGTTTGCGCTGTGCCTGCGCCCAAGGGAGCTGAAGGAACTGCTGCGCGAGCCCATCATCATTGCCGTCCTCATATTCGTCGCCTGGGCGCTGCTCAGTGTGATCTGGGGCCCCGAAGGCGAATCCTTCGGCGGCACAATCAAACCGCCGCTGCACACGTTGATGCTGTTTGCCGGGAGCTATCTGCTGGTGCGCTATCGCAGCGACATCCTGCAACCCTTGATGTTCGCCGCCGCACTGGTCGCACTGATTGCGACGATCTTTTTTCTGTTCACGTTCGCCCGGGAGTATGCACCGGGCATGCGCCTGATCGGTGGCGGCGCGTTCGATAACCCGCTGCTCAGCTCGCACTTGTTCGGGTTCTTCTGCACTTACTGGCTGGCCGTGACCATGACCTGCAAGCGCCGCCAGTTAATGTGGCTGAGCGTTCCGGCGATGGCGATCATGTTCATGGCGGTGATCGGCACCGGCTCCCGCACCCCGCTGGTCGCCCTGACCCTGGCAGCGTTGTGGCTGTGCTTCATCTGCTGGAATCGGCGTTCGCTGGGCATGCTGGGGGCGCTGCTGGTCAGCGGTGTTGCCGTGGTGACCGTGTTCTCACACATGATCCTGGAACGTGGCGATTCCTTCCGGCTCGAAATCTGGCAAAAAGTGCTGCACATGATTGCCGAGCATCCGTGGATCGGTCATGGCTACAGCGCCGAACTGAGCGTCGATCCAGGCATCGGGGTGAACTTTGAGGAGCCGCACAGTTTTGTCCTGGGCGTTCTTTATTACGTCGGCATCCTCGGCTTGCTGCCCTGGCTGTTCTTTCTGGCCTGGGGGCTGCTGAGCAGTTGGCGTCAGCGTGTGCAGCCGCTGCTGATCCTTGCTTCGACCTGGCTGGTGTTCGGCATCGGTGCCGGCCTGACCGAAGGGGGCGGGATCATCTCGCGGCCCAAGGAACACTGGTTCCTGCTGTGGATCCCACTGGCCCTGATCGCCGCCTTGAGCATCAACCAGCGCGCGCGGCGCCTGCTGACATTGCCCGTGCAGACACTCTCGGCAACCGAGCTTCAGCGGCTGGGTGCGGACGCCCAAGTGATCGAAGAGGATGGCCTGGGGCCCAAGGTCCTGCGCCTGAATGACGGCACCTTTCTCAAGCTGTTCCGACGCCGGCGCTGGTACACCTCAGGCAGTTTCAACCCGTACTCCGAACGCTTCGCCGTCAATAGCGAACAGTTGCGCCAGAGGGGGATTCCCACCCCGCAGGTACTCAATCTGTATCGACTGGAGGACCGCAGCAGCGCTGTGCACTACGCGCCATTGCCGGGGCATACCCTGCGCCAGGTACTGCAGAGCATCACCGCGCCGGCCGTTCGCCAGGCATTGGTGGAACGCTTCGGCAGGTTCATGGCACAACTGCATGACAAGGGCGTGTACTTCCGCTCCCTGCATCTGGGCAACGTGCTGGTGCTGGAGGACGGAGAGTTCGGCTTGATCGATCTGGCGGACCTGTACGTCTACCCGAGCGCCTTGAGCAACTCGCTACGCCAGCGCAATTTACGCCACATGCAACGCTACACCGTGGACAAGCGCTGGTTGTTCGAGGATCACCTCGATGCGCTGCTGGCGGGCTATGCCGTGACGGCATCGTCATCCGCTGTGGATAAATTGCGCAGGCAAGTACTGGCCGGCGACCCAGCGACCCCTGCACTGAAATAGTCGTTGGCTGGTCGTATTCCGAACAGCCGAACACGACCTAAGCCGCTCGCCAATGGCGAGCGGCGAGGCTCAGCTTTTTTCCAGGGGAGAAAAGTACATCCGCGCCAGACCGCGCCAGGTTTTCTTGTTCCAGGCCTTGAACGGAATCTGCGCCAGCAGCTCTCTGGCGAATTGGCGATCGCGGTTGGAGACTTTGAGGAACATCGAGCTGAGAAACCGGTAGCGCACGAAGTCGTACAGCGGATGCTCGCTGAACAATGCGTAGGTGCGCAGGATGTTTTCAGTCATGAAGCGGTTGTTCTTGTACGAGTTGGTGGCGTGCTTGCGGTAGCGCGCCATCACCACATTCAAACCGTCGATGAAGTACCCGGCGTGGGTCACCTTCAGCTCGATGTACAGGTCTTCAAGACGAATCGTCGGATCAAACCCCCCGACCTTGTCCAGCGCTTCGCGTCGAATCATCAGCGTCGGCGCTGGCGGATACGGCTTGCGCTCCAGGAACATGTCATCGAAATCGAGGCGGCGAAAAGGCACATCGCGACGCTGACGCTTTTCTGGATAAAGGCTACCGTCAGCGTGCATCAGCTCGATATTGCCGGCACAGATTCCGACCTCGGGCTTGCCGTCCATGTGTGCAACCTGAATGGCGATCCGCTCCGGATACATGATGTCGTCGGAGCCGAACGGCACAATCAGGCTGCCCTTTGCACGGGCGATAGCGCCGTTGAGGGTATTGGTCAGGCCCTGATTCTGTTGCACACGAAAATCGAAACCGTACTGCGCCTGCAACGCGCTGATGCGCTCGACGCTGTCGTCCTTCGAACCGTCATCGATCACCAGCAGCTCAATGTTCTTGTAGCTCTGGTTGAGGACGCTGAGGATGCTTTCCTCAATGTACGGACCGTGGTTGTACGAGGCGATGATCACGGTGACGAGAGCGTTGGCTTCGCTCATGGCTCTTTCTTCGCTCAAGGCTTTCTCTACGCTCACGGCTGTTCCTTGCGGGCCTGTTCGAGGCCAGAGTCGATCAGGTCCAGGTATTCCTGACGGAACACCTCGATGTCGTGTTGTTCCTGCAGATAGCGGTAGGCCTGTTCGCCCTTGGCCTTGAGTTCATCGTCCGACAGCGCGAGATAGGTATCCAGCGCGGCGACCAGACTCGGTACATCCTTGGGCGTGACCGCCAGACCACCGGCACCTTCGATCAGCGGCAACATCGCCGGCACGTTCGAGGCAATCACCGGCAGGTGCCCGCTCATGCCTTCAAGCAACGCCAGGCCCAGACCTTCAGCCAGCGATGGCATGGTCCAGATGTCGAACGCGCGCACGTATTGCAGAGCGTTTTCCTTGAAGCCCAGCAGGTGTGCTCGACCGCTCAGGCCCAGTTGCTCAATCTCGGTCGCCAGCGGCGCTTGCAGGCGTCCGGCACCGATGATTGCCAGTTGAGTGTTCGGGTATTTGTCCTTCAGTGCGGCGAAGGCCTGCAACAGATAGGTGTGACCCTTGACCGACACCAGCCGCCCCAATGCGCCGATCAATCGGACATTCGGGTCGAGCCCCAACAACTCGCGAGCTTTTTCGCGGCTGTGTTGCAAGCCCTCGGCCTGCTCGATATCAATCGCGTTGGTAATGGCGTAAGTGTTCTGGTCGGTGAAGCCGCAGTCGCAATCGAGCAGGTACTGTTTGACCGCCGGCGACACACCGACGAAGCGCCAGTGCCGATCGATCAGGCGCTGGGTCTGCCGACGCCGGTAGAAGCGATCATATTCGCCGAAACCGTGGGAGATGCCAATGCACAGCGGCACCTTCAACCAGCGGTTGAGCGCGAGCATCATGTTCACCGGTTTGAAGCGATTGCAGATCACCACGTCGAACTTTTCCCGGCGACAGAACTTGTACAACTGCCACATCGCCCGCAGGCGCATGCCCTTGAGCGACTTGTCGGAAAACTCGAAGTACACCGAATGGTCGGCGCGGCTCACCGGCTCGCCCGGCCCCGGTTTGCCGCGCAGGAAAGCGGCGGTGATCTCATAGCGCTCGCTCGGCAATGCCTTGACGATCTGCTCGGCGAGGTCGGCAAAGTCATGGGCTTTGACGTTGTAGTCGGGTTGCAGCTGCAACACCTTGAACCGTTGACTCATGACTCTCCCCGCTGGACGCCTGTCTCACCGTGCTGCAGAAGCCAGAACAACTCCTGGCGCCTGACGGCTTTTCGAAAAAATTCGTTTTCGCCGTATACCGACGCGGCCCGACCGGCCAACACGCGCTGGATCACCCGGCGCAGGCGACGCTTGAACGGTGCCGGCGGCTGCAAGTCATGCATCATGCCCAGCGCCATGGCCTTGTCGCGTTGCAACTCGATGGACAGCGGCAGGCACAGCGGCTGCATCGGTACTGCCGAATCGAAGGCCGGCGGCAAAGCGATGCCCTGCCCGGTGTTGCCCATCGGCCAGCGGTCGTTGTCATGCAGATGGTTGGCGTAGCCGAGCAGCGTCGGCTGCCAGTCGAGACCGTGCAGCGCCTGCAACACCGCTTGCTGGGCGCAGAGGTGATCGGGATGCGGATCGAGGGTCGGATGCGGCAGCACGATCACCTCCGGACGTGCGCGCAGCAGCACTTCACGCAGGTCGGCCAGCAGGTTGTTCCAGGTCGGCGCGCCATCGGCATCTCCGGGCAAGGTGAACGGATTCAACTGGCGAAACAATCGCGTGTCGTTCAGCTCGGCTTCGCGCGACCCCACTGCCTGATTCGGCGCAGCCTGCATCGCTGCCAGTTGCAGGCAGAAGTAACCGAGCTGCACGCAATGTTCCTGCGGCACCCCGGCCCAACGCGGTACGGCGAGGCTGTCCCAGGCGCGCAGCCGGCCCTTGAGCCGTGCCGCCTCGACCTTGCTCATGCCCATCTGTTGATAGTGTTCGGCTTCGATCTCGCCAGCGGTCAGGGTGACAATCCAGGCTTCGTCGGCCTGGCTGTACAAGCCATAAGCCGCCAGTTCGGCATCGTCGGCGTGCGGGGCAATCACCATCACCCGCTGACGGCGGTAATCCGGCTGCTCCAGCGCCCACAGCACCGGCTCGCCGGACACCCGGCAGAAGCGCCCGCGCAAGCGCAACTGACCTTGCGCCAAGGCTTGAGCCTGACCGCTGAGGTTCAGGTAACGCAGGCCATTGACCCCGCGCTCGAAGGTTTGTGCATCAGGATGCGTCCCGCCGAGCAGTTCGACGCGTGGATCGAGAAAACGTCCCAGCCAAGTGCTTTTGACCTTTATCGCAAGGATCAACGTCGCGTCGTCGACCAGCATCACGCCCTCGTCCAGACGCAATTGCTCGCCGCTCAAATGCACCTTCGGCTGCGGTGTGAACGGCGGAAAGCTGTATTGGTAATCGTCTTTCGGCGAATAGAACAGGTGATCGGCAAACCACGCCTCATGGGCGACCCAGCCAATTACCGCGAGCACCAGCGGCAACCACCACTTCACCAGCACGCCAAGCGCGATCAACACGACCAGGGCGATCAACAAGGTGATGCGTTTATTGCGACGATGACGCTTGAGCAGTTGCTGTTTACGGCTCATGGGCTGACTCATACAGTGAACACCGGCACAGGATTGCACCAGCGATCCTTGTATTCACGGTCGGCGCGACCGAAGGAAAACCGCAGTGGCTTGTCCAGTGCCCGCGCATGCTCCCAGGCGCTTTGCGTATTGAGAAAGCTCAACACGCTGCCCGGACTGAATTCGCGGGTCTCGGGGTCAACGCCGCCGTTGATGTATTCGACGCTGATCCACTCCGGCGCTTCGACGCGGTACACCAGTTGAATAGCGATCGGTGCATCGTTGAGGAAAATCACCGAGCCGATCAGCAGCTCGCGCAGCAGCTCGATGACTTCGGCCATGCGCGCCGCGCCGGTGGCCGGGAAGCCCCAGCGGCGCTGGAACAGATCACAGTAGATCGCCGCCAGTTCGGCGCTGGAGAACTCGCCGACCGGACGCACCACACCACCCGCCTCTTCCAGCAGGCGCAGTTCGCGGCGCTGGTTGTAGCGAAACTTCTTCGACAGTTCTTCGGGGGTGCGGGCCATGGCCAGTTGCTCGGTCTGCAACTTCATGCCGCTGAAACGGCTTTCGTTGAGCGCCGACAGATAGCGTGCGCGATGGCGCAACGGCGCCTGGACATCGGCGGCGGCCGGCAGGATCAGCTCGGCATTGCCGAGGTCGAACAGGCCTTTCTTGCCGTTGCGCTTGAGCACGTCTTTGGACAGCGCCAGATCGCGGCCCCAGGTCGGGATCGCCGCTTTGACGTCACCGCCCTGCTCCCAAGCCAGATAGCGCACCGGGATGCCGGCCAGATCGGCCAGACGCTCGACCACCATAGGATGCGTCGCGACGCTGCCGCCAAAACGCTGCCAGGCGGTGGCATAGGTGGAGGCGTCAACGGGCGACCAGCCACGTTCGCGCCAGCCTTGAAATCGGTTGAGCATCAGCCCCTCGGTGCCAGATCGGTAACTTGCGGCAGACGCCAGAAGGTGTCGCGCACCGCACGGTCGGAGAAACGCTCACGCAGGCGATCGAGCATCAGCTCGGCGCACTGCCGGCGCTGCTGATCATCCATACCGGCCAAATGCTGCAGACCTTGCGCAAGGTGTTCGGCATCACCCAGCGGGAACAGAATGCCCACACCTTCGACCACTTCCTTGGCCCCGGCACTCGCCGTGGCGAGCAACGGCACGCCAGCAGCCATGGCTTCGAGCAGCACCATGCCGAACGGTTCGTGATCGGAGCTCAGCGCAAACACATCGAAAGCCCGGAAGTAATTGCGCGCGTCCGGCACCTGACCGAGGAACAAGACACGATCGCCGATACCCAGCTCGCGCGCCAACTCCTTGAGATCCTGCTCCAGACGGCCCTTGCCGAGAATCACCAGTTGACTGTTGCCCGGCAGACCGGGCAACGCCGCGGCAAAACCGTGCAGCAACGTCGCCTGATCCTTGTCCGGGTGCAGCCGCCCGACGTTGCCGACAATGAACGCATCCGCCGCCAGCCCGAGGGTCTCGCGCGCTTCGCGGGCCGACACCTGACTGGCCTGCAAGGCCGGTACGTCGATGCGGTTGTACAGGGTCTGGATGCGGGTCGACGGCCATTTCGGCAGGCAACGACGCATGTCGTCGCGCACCGCATCGGACACGCCGAGCAGGCTCAGGCGCTTGCGGAAAATGTGCGCGAACAGCTTGCGCGTGCCGCGTTTGTAATCGTCAAACGCGTGGTGCACGCCAATCACCGGCAGCGAAGTGCCGAGCAAGGCGATATAGATCGGCTTGAAGCGATGGGCGATGCAGAAACTGAAATTGCGTGAAGCGGCGATCTTGCGAAGATCGCCGATGGCGCCCAGCTTCAGGCCACGAATGGCCTTGGAACTGTATTCCATGAACAACACTTCATCGGAAGCACACGCGGCGGCCACCTCGCTATCGGCGACCCCGGTCAGAAAGACCGTGGTCACCCGATAACCGGTGCCCGCGAACAGGCTGGCATACTGCCGTGCGCAGTCGAGGAACGGCCCGTCATAGCCGTGACAGAACTGCAGCACATGGCGTTCAGCCGAGCGTGTCATAAGCGTTTGCGCCCTCTTTGACCACCAGAATATCTTCCATGATCAGATACTGTAGATCCGAGCCGAAGAACATGTTCAGGGCGTCGGTCGGCGAGCATATCATCGGTTCACCACGACGGTTCAACGAGGTGTTCAGCGACACGCCGTTGCCGGTGAGGTTTTCCAGCGCCTTCATCATGTCGTAGTAGCGCGGATTGTATTCGCGCTTCAGGACCTGGGCACGGGAAGTGCCGTCTTCGTGAACCACTTCCGGCACGCGGGTCTTCCACTCTTCCGCCACTTCGAAGGTGAAGGTCATGAACGGCGCCGGGTGATCGATCTTGATCATCTGTGGCGCAACGGTGTCGAGCATCGACGGGCAGAAAGGCCTCCAGCGCTCGCGGAACTTGATCTGGTGGTTGATGCGGTCAGCCACACCGGCCACGCTCGGGCAACCGATGATCGAACGACCACCGAGCGCACGCGGGCCGAACTCCATGCGGCCCTGGAACCAGGCCACCGGGTTGCCATCGACCATGATTTTGGCGATCTGCTCCGGCATGTTGTCGAGCTTGCGCCAGGTCGGCTTGTTCTCGTGACGGGCGCACGCAGCGATCACGTCTTCGTTGCTGTACGACGGGCCGAGGTAGACGTGTTCCATCTTCTCGACCGGCACGCCTCGGGCGTGAGACACATAGGCCGCTGCGCCCACCGCGGTGCCGGCATCGCCGGACGCCGGTTGCACGAACAGTTCCTTGATGTCATCGCGGGCGATGATTTTCTGGTTCAGCTTGACGTTCAGCGCACAGCCACCGGCGAAGGCCAGTTTGCCGGTTTCCTTGAGCACGTCGCCCAGGTAGTAGTCGATCATCTGCAACGCCAGTTTCTCGAACAGCGCTTGCATGCTCGCGGCGTAGTGGATGTACGGCTCGTCGGCGATGTCGCCTTCGCGCTTCGGACCCAGCCACTCGATCAGCTTCGGCGAGAAGTAGAAGCCCTTGCCCTTCTCCTTGTAGCGACGCAGGCCGATCACGTTAGCGTAGTCGGTGTTGATCACCAGCTCGCCGTTCTCGAACGAGGCCAGGCGCGAGAAATCGTATTTGCTGGCGTCGCCGTACGGCGCCATGCCCATGACCTTGAACTCGCCGTCGAGCATCTCGAAACCGAGGAACTCGGTGATCGCGCCATACAGCCCGCCGAGGGAGTCCGGATCAAAGAATTCCTTGATCTTGTGGATCTTGCCGTTTTCGCCGTAACCGAAGAAGGTCGTGGCGTACTCGCCCTTGCCGTCGATGCCGAGGATCGCGGTTTTCTCTTTGAAACCCGAGCAGTGGTAGGCGCTGGAAGCGTGAGCCAGGTGATGCTCGACCGGCTCGATCTTGATCTTCTTCGGATCAAAACCCAGCTGCTCCAGGCACCAGACGATCTTGTTGCGATAGCGCTTGTAGCGACGGTTGCCCATCAGGATCGCATCGAGGGCGCGATCCGGCGCGTACCAGTAGCGCTTGGCGTAGTGCCAGCGGGCCTTGCCGAACAGGCTGATCGGGGCGAACGGAATCGCCACCACGTCAACGTCGGACGGCTTGATACCGGCCTGTTCCAGGCAGAACTTCGCCGATTCGTAGGGCATGCGGTTCTTTGCATGCTTATCGCGGACGAAGCGCTCTTCTTCAGCCGCCGCCACCAGCTTGCCGTCGATGTACAAGGCGGCTGAAGGGTCATGGCTAAGGGCGCCGGACAGGCCAAGAATCGTCAATGCCACAGGGTCTAGCCTCTTTAGTCTGCATTCAGGCGCGATGCGCCTTGAAAATTGATGTGCCCTCGCACCGGGCGAGAGACAGCTAAAGGGCGGGATTATAGCGTAAAAGCGCCGACAAGCCTCTAGCGGAACTGGCCGGCCTTCGCGTTGACACTCCCGAGCCTCTCAACATAGACTTCCGTGCAAATGGGCTGGGGGATCCCGGTCGGCGCTAATGCCTCGGTGAGATCACCGGGGCTTTTCGCTTTCTGGGGGAGGGAAAACCTTCAACCCCCAGTTCTCGAAACCTTTCCCAACTTTATTCCGCCCACCGCTGCAATAGAACTTGCGCCTGAGCACATCAAACGCGCGATTTTCCTGACCCGCCCTCAAAACACTCATGCCGATGGGCCTTGCAACAAGATCAGCCAGCTGCAATCCGGTGGAATTGACTTGTTTTGTGGCGAAGACGATGTCAAACGGCAGTTGAACCCCCAGTCGGTTAGACCCGCCACAAACCCTGCGAAACTCCAACTCAAGCTCGTTATCCTCCCGCTTGCCTCGCCGCTCGAAAATCACATGCGTTAACACCTTATGTTGATGCTTTTCCTGCAAAAACTCATGCGTTTCCAGACAAAAACCGAGAGCCAAGTGGTAGGGGTTGTCAGCAGATGCCTGCTTTTCACGCAGCAAGACCTTGTCGATGACGCAACTGATAAGGACGAAATTGATGGCCTCGATAATGCCGGTCAATTCGTCGAGAAAGGCATGCTTGTGCACTCTCGAAGTGAACAGGCTGGAGAACGCTCCTTTTTCTTTTCGAATCTCGAGCTCATGCAGCACGATCAGATCGTGCCCCATATGGTTGAACTTGAATTTCTGGACAGCCGGAATGACCTTTTCGCAGTAATGCCTTTTGTGAAAGACGCAAAAAGCAAGCACGAATATCGGGTAATAGGGATCCAGCTTCTGCATCCCTTGATCACCGCTTTCATCAACATAGACGATGTAGTCGCTGTATCTCCCGGACGGATACAAGAGCGCTGCCGCTTCAAGAATCGTTTGCGACTCGCTCTGGTTTTCAAACAGAGAAAACTGCAAAACAGCTACCCGCGATCCGATCGCCAATAGATGCCGATATTGCCATCCACGACCTGTTGATAAATCGTATACGGCAACACCACCGTATCCAGCACCCCGGACAACGGCAGGTCCAGCAGCACGAACGGCACCAGGACGCCGGAGGGGTCTGGGGGCGCGTGGAGTACGCAGAAGTCGAACGCCAGACCGCTGTAGATTCGCGGAATCGATTGGCAGTAGGTTTTCTGTTTGCGCATGTCGCGGGCGACGTCGGCGTCCATTTGCATTACCGAGGCGGCGGTGCCGCAGCCGGATAAAAGCCATGCGCATGTGCTCAGTGTTACGGCGTTTTTGATGGTCAAGGTTTGCCCTCCGAAGTGGTCAGGGCAAGCTAGCATCGGGGCTGGAGCGGGCACAGTTCATGGCTTCTGGAGAAGCTGTAGGACAAGTCAGTGGAGTTTGTCCGTCATTGCTCAAGGGCAGATTTTTGAGGTTTAAAGCCTTATCGCGAGCAGGCTCACTCCTACAAGGGAATGCATTTCCATGTGGGAGTGAGCTTGCTGGCGAAGGCGGCTCAGGCCGCGCTGGAGATTTCTTTGGGCAACCGCTGATCGATCACCCGATACAACGCGCTGCTCTCGGGCCAGTTGCGCATGAACCGCGCCCGATCTCGCGCATAGGCCGGCGCGAAACTGCTGACAGAGGTGTGCTGACACATAGAATCCAGATCGATCAACGCCCAGCGATCTTCCTGCCAGAACAGGTTGTGGCCCTTGAAGTCGCCATGGCTGATGCGCTCGGCAATCAACCGTGCGAACAGTTGATCCAGGGCCTGCAACTCGGACTCCGGCGCCGCACCGCTTTCAACATACGGCGCGAAGCGCTCGATGATGTCCGGGCCCGGCAGAAACTCGGTCACCAGATAGGCGCGGCTGCGCAGCCACAAAAAGCGCTTTTCCAGCACCGCCAGCGGCTTCGGCGTAGCGATGCCGATGAACGCCAGGCGATTGCCTTCGCGCCATGAATGCCAGGCGCGGCTCGGGCGCCAGAAACGCTTGAGCCAGTGCGCAAAGCCCTTGATGTTGTAGCGTTTGATCACCAACGTGCGCCCGGCCACCTCGACCTTGCCAACGCTTGCCGCACCACCGGTCTTGTACAGATGGCCCTGATCGAGCAACGCATCGGCCTGCTCCAGCACCGGCAGCATCGCCGCCTCTTCCTCGCGACGGATCGCCCGCAGGCCAAACGCACCGCGCTGCACACTGAACAACGTGCACTCGCGGCCGACCTTGATCAGGTAATCCTTCAGGCGCCAGGCGCGCACCTTGGCGATCTGCTTCTGCAATGCTTCCAGCGGCAGTGCATGCTCGCTGTTGCTCAGCAGGTAATACACCAGCAATTCTTCGATGAACGGCTCCAGTGACTTAGGCAACTGGGCGAAAAACACCCCGAGGTTTTCCAGTACTTTCTGCCGCGACAACGGCTGGCCAGCGGTCTCGGCGCAGATCCCGGCGCCATCGATCAGGTACAACTGACCGCCCTGGCGCAGCAGGTTGTCCAGATGCAGGTCTTCCTGCCACAGGCCTTTGCCATGCAGTTGACCGATAGCGCCCAGCGCTTCGGCCAGAACCGCCCATTGCTCGTCCGCCAGCAGCGGCAGCGATTCGACTTGCTGCCAGGCATCACCGAGGCTTTCGGCACCTTCGAGAAATTCGAACAGCAGCCAGCCACCCTCGCCGTCCTTCAAACCATCGGCCAGCAGCAGCGGCGTGGTCAGGCCCTGTTCGGCGAGCAACTTGACGCCCGCCAGCTCGCGCTGAAAATGCCGCGCAGCCTTGCTGCCCACCAGTAATTTGGCCAACACCGGCCGGCCGCGCCACACACCGGCACCGACATAACGCTGCCCCGGCAAAACCCGCAGCAGGCTCAGCAACTGCAGATCCGCAGGACCGGCAGCGTCGGCGAGAGTGACCGTCAGCGGCAGATTTGGCGTACGTCCGCTGTGCCTGAGGTCGGACAACTGCATCAGCGGGTCTCCTTGTGGCTGCGGCGCGCGGTCAGCCGCGAAACCCAACTGTCCACCAGCGAACTGTCCGCTCCTTGATCGAGATACGCTGCGAGCAATTCACGCTGTTGCGCTGCCCCCCACTGCACGGCACGGCGCAGCAGTGGTTCCAGGTCCTTGACCCGATCACGCATGCCAAACAGCAGCGGACGGGTCTTTTCCAGATCGATCAACTGCGCCCGATAGCCATCGCCGTCGGCCTGCAAAAAGATATGTTTGGGGTAGAAACAACCGTGTACCTGACGCACACCGTGCAGATGCCGCGCGAGTTGGCCACAGGCCTTGAGAATGGCCGATTGCTGCGTCGCGCTCAGGGACGCCCAGCGTTGCAACAGCGAATCGAGGTCATCCCAGCCATCGAGCGCGCGGGTCAGCAGGATCGCGCGGACGTCGCCCTTGACCTTGCGCTCACCGAAGAACGCTGCCTGTAGCGCCGGAATCCCCAGCTTGTTGTAGCGGCTGATATTGCGGAACTCGCGGGCGAAACTCGGCTCGCCGAACGGCGCGTGCAAGGTGCGGGTCAGGTAGTTGCTCTGGCGCTTGAGGTAGTAGGCCTGCCCTTCCAGCTCCAGACGAAACACGCTGCTCCAGCCACCGCCATCGGTGTTGGGTTCGTCCACGGCTTCGAGCTGTTTGGCCCAGAGCGCGTCGAAAGTGCCGAGGCCATGACGCTCAAGCAGCGCCCGGTCTTCAGCGGCCAGGAAATCAGTCATTCACGTCCCTCGAAAAATCTCACCACGTGGCGAATCCGTTTCTTGTCGGCAGCATTGAGCCGATCACGTCCGCGGTATTGCAGGTAGAAGCGCAGGCGCTGGGTGTTCGACAGGTGATATTTGGCCACCTTGTCGAGGCAGGCCAGATCCTTGGTGATCCGGTATTTAAGCCAGAAGCCGCGCCAGAAATCGCCGTTCGGACAGTCGATCAGAAACACCTGTTCCTGATCGTCGATCAGCAGGTTGCGCCACTTCAGGTCGTTGTGGGTAAAACGGTGATCGTGCATGGTCCGGGTGTAACCGGCCAGTTGCCGGCTGATGCCATCCACCCACAGGCGATCCTTGAGTTTCGGATCGTTGCGCTCGGCCAGCGCCGAGAGGTCTTCGGTGTGCGGCAGCTCGCGGGTGATCATCGCGCCACGGGCATAGGCCGCGCCACGTCGCTCCAGGCCCCAGGCCACCACTTCGGCGGTGGGAATGCCCCACTTGGCGAAGCGCTTGAGGTTCTGCCACTCCATCTTCACCCGTGGCTTGCCCAGGTAACGGCGCAAGCCTTTGCCGGCGCCGACGTAGCGTTTGACGTAGTAGTTGACGCCGTTGCGTTGCACGCGGATGACTTCGGACAGCGGATCACGGGTCAGGCGCTCGCCCTGCAGGGCAAACACCGCTTCCAGGCTGCCGAAATCTTCGGCCAGTTCGCTGTATTGCGGCTCAAGCGTCCAACCCGCCATCAGAGCGCATCCCCGTAACGCTGTTTGCGCGCATAGAGCTTGTTGGCCTTGCCTTCGAGCCAGCTCAGCAACGGCGCTTCTTCCGCCAGGATCTGCCGCAGCGGTTGCTGGAAGTAGCCTTTGAGGAAGCGCAGCTTGTCACGACGGGTCAGGCCGATGTCCAGTGCCGAAAAATACAGCGCCGCCAGATCCTTGTTGCGCCAGCGCTGAGTAATTCTTGGGCGAGTCTGGGCGCGGTGCAGGTCGATCACCGAGAGTTTGAAAGCGTCCGGGGTGATCGGCTTGTCGGTGTGCAGCAGAAAGTGGCAGATGTAGCAGTCGCGGTGGTTGACCCCGGCGCGGTGCATCATGCCGGTCATGCGTGCCACTTCAGCGATCAGCGCGCGCTTGAGTTTCGGCTGCGGCGGGTTCTTGACCCAATCGATGCTGAAATCTTCGAGGCTGATGGTCGGCGCCAGCTCTTCGGTGACAATGAACGAATGCTGATCCGCCGGGTTGCTGCCCTTCTCGCCGTAAGCCACGGCGGTCATGGTCGGCACGCCGACTTCCTGCAGACGCTGGATCGCCTGCCACTCCTGACCCGCGCCGAGCACCGGCAGCTTGGCGGTCAGCAGGTTCTTGAAGATCTCGCCCCAGCCGATGCCACGGTGGATCTTGACGAAAAATCCGTTGCCGTCGACTTCCGTGCGCAGCGTGCGGCGAGCTTCCAGCTCGCGGTAGACCTCGCCCTGCAAGCCTTCGACTTCGGCGAACGGGTCGCGCCCGGCCCAAAGGCTCTTGAACGGTTCAGCCAGCATCAACTTCATTTAAGCGTGCTCCGCCAGAATCACATCGGCCGCGTGCTGCGGCATGCTGTAGAGGTCGGCCGTCTCGGCGAAGGCCAGACCATTGCGGCTCCAGGCCGCGCGTGCAGAGGCGTCGCCCAACATCTCAGTCAGGTATTGCGTCAGTTGCGCCTGATCGAACGGCTCGTCCAGCACTCGCCCGGCATCTGCCTCGGCAATGTAATGGGCGTAACCGCAAACCGCGCTGACCAGCACCGGCAAACCGGCGACCAGCGCTTCGAGCAGCACCGTACCGGTGTTTTCGTTGTACGCCGGGTGGATCAACAGGTCGGCGCCGAGCAGGAACCGCGGAATATCGCTGCGGCCCTTGAGGAACGTCACGTTGTCGCCCAGGCCCAAAGTAGCACTCTGCATCTGGAACAATTTGGGGTCATCCTGGCCGATTACAAACAGCCGGGTGCGCTTCTTCAGCTCGGCGGGCAGTGCGGCCAGCGCCTTGAGGCTGCGATCGACACCCTTGGTCTTGAACCCGGAGCCGATCTGCACCAGCAGCAATTCGTCGTCCGTGAGGTTGAATTCGGCGCGGAAACCGGCGCGAATCTCGTCGGCATCCGCCGGCCGACGACGATCCTGGGCGATGCCCGGCGGCAGCAGGTGGAAGCGTTCAAGCGGCGTGCCGTAGTGCTTGATGAACAGCGGCTGCTGCACTTCGGAAATCATCAACACTTCGGTTTTCGCATCTTTGGCGAACACCGCGCGCTCGTACTCGGCGAAGTGCCGGTAGCGGCCCCAACGGCGGTACAGCGAATGGCGCAGGTTCTGCGCCTTGTCTTCGAAGCAGCCGTCGGCGGCGTAGTAGACGTCCAGCCCCGGCATCTTGTTGAAGCCGATCAGGCGGTCCACCGGACGCTTGGCCAGATCCGCCTCCATCCACGCGCTGAGCTTCTCGTTGCGCCGATGGTTGAAGAACGCCTTGACCGGCGCCACCAGCACTTCGAAACCGGGCGGCACGTCGCCTTCCCAGATCAGCGTGTAGACACGAATCTGGTGGCCGCGCTTCTGGCATTCGAGGGCGATGCGCATGAAGTCGCGCTGCAAGCCACCGAACGGGAAATATTTGTACAGGACAAAAGCCAATTGCATCAGCGCAGCTCCTCAGCCATTAACAACGTGCTCAGTCGGCTGGCGACACGCTCGGGATTCAGACGCGTGAAGCACAGGGGCTGCTCGCGTTTCAGGTCAAACTGACGGGCATCCTGCGCGGTCGGTTGATACGTACATTTCTTTTGCAGGCAAGGGGCGCAGGGGAAATCACTGGCCATGTGAATCTGCACCTTGCCGTAAGCGCCGGTCAGGCCCGGATTGGTCGGGCCGAACAGTGAAATCGTTGGCACATCCAGCGCGGCGGCGAGATGGCCGAGGCCTGTGTCCACCGCTACGCAGGCCTGGGCGCCGGCCAGCACTTTGCCGACCCCGGCCAGATTCAGCTTCGGCAACACTTCGGCGTGCTTGAAGCCAGCGGCGATGCGCTCGGCGCGGGCCTTCTCCAGTGGGTTGCCCCACGGCAGTTTGACCCCGACGCCCAGATAGCCAACGCGTTCGGTCAGCTCGCGCCAGTAGGCTTCCGGCCAGTGCTTGGTGTCCCACGTGGTGCCGTGCAGGAACACCACGAAGGCGCTCTTGCGCGGCAATTCCACCAGCCGCTCGACGTTGAGGCCGTAATCGCCCAGACCTTTGGGCAGGTCATAACCGAGGGCGATAGCGAACAACTGGCGCACCCGCTCAACGGCGTGCTGCCCACGAGCCACCGCCAGTTTGCGGTCGTAGAAACGTGCGGCGATCGGCTCGCGCGCCGAGCCTTTGTCGAGGCCGGCCACCGGAGCTTTGACGTAGCGCGTCAGCCAGGCGCTTTTCAGCAGACCCTGAGCGTCGATCACCAGATCGTATTTATGGGCGCGCACGCTTTGCTTGAAGCGCTTCCACTCGCCGCTCTTGATCGTCTGCCAGAGGTTCTTGCGCCAGCGGCGGATCGCCACCGGAATCACTTTGCCGACGGCCGGGTGCCAGGTAGGAATCTCGGCAAAGCCCTCTTCCACCACCCAGTCGAACTTGATCCCGGGAATGGCCCGGGCCGCGTCGGTCAGCGCCGGCAACGCGTGAATCACGTCGCCCAGCGATGAGGTCTTGATCAGCAATACCCGCAACTTAATGAACCTCGACCACAGTGCCCTGCAATTTCTGCAAGGCATCGTTGACCGCGTCCGGCATCAGCTGGCGCAGGCAGTTGTAATGGCCGAAACGGCAGGTGCGGTCGAAACACGGACTGCAATCGAGACCCAGCCGAACGATTTCGACGTGCTCGGCCAGCGGCGGGGTGAAACCCGGCGAAGTCGAACCGTAGACTGCCACCAGCGGACGGTTCAGTGCTGCCGCGACGTGCATCAGGCCGGAGTCGTTGGACACCACCGAATCGGCGCAGGACAGCAGGTCAATGGCCTCGGCCAGCGAGGTACCGCCGCTGAGGTTGACCGATTCTTCACGCAGGCCGGGAATCAACCGCGCACGAATGTCTTCGCCCACCGCGTGGTCGTTTTTCGAGCCGAACAGCCACACCTGCCAGCCTTCGCGAATCCGCGCTTCGGCGACCTTGGCGTAATGCTCGGACGGCCAGCGTTTGGATTCGCCGAACTCGGCGCCGGGGCACAGGGCCAACACCGGGCGGTCGAGGGTCAGGCCAAATTTCGCCAGTGCCGCTTCGCGGGTCACCGGATCGATTTGCAGGCTCGGACGCGGATAAGGTTTTGGCAGCTCGGCGTTCGGCTCGTAAGCCAGGGCCATGAAGCGCTCGATCATCAGCGGATAACGTTCTTTATCCAGCGTACGCACGTCATTGAGCAGGCCGTAGCGGAACTCGCCGCGCCAGCCGGTGCGCTGCTTGATGCCGGCGAAAAACGGCACCAGCGCCGACTTCAGCGAGTTCGGCAGCAGGATCGCCTGATCGTACTGACCGGCCAGGGACTTGCCGATCCGCCGGCGTGTGGCCAATTCCAGCACGCCATGGCCGAGCGGAAAGCTCAAGGCCTTGCGCACTTCGGGCATGCGCTCAAGGATCGGCCGGCTCCACTCGGGGGCCAGCACGTCGATTTCGCATTGCGGGTGGCGCTGCTTGAGACACTGAAACAGTGTCTGCGCCATCACCATGTCACCGACCCAACTGGGCCCAACGATCAGAATATTCATGTGGTTTCCATAAACGAACCGGGGAGGCATTTACGCCTCCCCGCCTCGAGAATTCTACAAACACTGTAGATCTGCTGTGGGAGCGGACTTGCTCGCGAAAGGGTCTTCACATCCAACATTATTGTCGTCTGATACTCCGCTATCGCGAGCAGGCTCGCTCCCACAGGGTTTCGCATTCGGCCCTGCATCTGCAATTCAACGCAGATCCACTGTGGGAGCGGGCTTGCTCGCGAAGGGGCAGTCACATCCTGCATCGGTGGTGACTGACACTGCGCTTTCGCGAGCAAGCCCGCTCCCACAGGGGCCATCAGGTGTTTCAAATATCCGGTTTCAGCTTAGCCCCAACTCTTTCCAGATCCGCAATACCTGCCGGCGCTCCTCGACAAACTGGTCGCCTGCAATCACCCCGGCGTCCTTCTGCAAGGCCTGTCGGTGGGCGGCGGAGCGGTAGGCTTTATAGGCCTCACGCAGCAGGCTGGCATCTTCGGCAGGCATCAGCCCTTCGTGTTCCAGCTCTTCCAGAATGCGGATGTTATCGGTCCAGCGCAGCAATGGCGGGTGGCTTTGCGACCACGCCAGGGCCGCGTATTGCACCATAAATTCAATATCGACGATACCTCCGGCGTCCTGCTTGAGGTCGAACGGCGCTGTGGCCTCGAAGGCATTTGCTGCCGTGCCGGCCGCTGTGCTCTTGCTGCCGAGGTTATCGCGCATCTTGGCGCGCATCTCGCTGACTTCCTGCTGCAGCTTCGCCAGATCCCGCGCCTTGCCCAAAACCTGCGCGCGGACTTTCTCGAAGGCCTGACCGACATCCTGACTGCCGACCAGCACCCGCGCCCGCACCAGCGCCTGATGCTCCCAGGTCCAGGCTTCATTTTCCTGATAGCGCTCGAAAGCACCGAGCGAACTGACCAACAGCCCCGACGCTCCGGACGGGCGCAAACGCATGTCCACTTCATACAACTGACCGGAGTTGGTCTGCGCCGTCAGCAGGTGAATGATCCGCTGCCCCAGCCGGGTGAAGAACTGCGCGCCATCGATTGGCTTCGGCCCATCGGTTTCCGCCTGTGGATCGCCGTCATGGATGAACACCAAGTCCAGGTCCGAACCATGCCCCAGTTCCAGCCCGCCGACTTTCCCGTAACCGACAATGATGAAGCCGGGATCGCACAAACTGCCGTCAGTGCGCAGCGGCGTGCCGTACTTGGCCACCGTCTGACGCCAGGCCAGCGCCAGCACTTGCTCAAGAATCGCTTCGGCGAGCCAGGTCAGGTAATCGCTGACTTTCATCAACGGCAGACTGCCGGCGATTTCCGAGGCAGCGACGCGCAAGCGGTGCGCCAGCTTGAAGTGACGCAGGGCTTCCATCTGCTGTTCGAGGTCATCTTCGGGGATCCGCGTCAGCCGCTCGCGCAGCTCGGCGGCGAGTTCCGGGGCCAGTGGCGGCTTGAACAGCCGGCCTTCATTGAGCAACTCGTCGAGCAGCAGCGGGAAACGGGTGATCTGTTCGGCGATCCACGGGCTGGCCGCGCACAGCGTCAGCAAGCGCCGCAGGGCACCGGGGTTTTCCGTGAGCAACACCAGATAGGCCGAACGTCGGGCGACCGCTTCGACCAGCGGTAGCACCCGCTCCAGCACCAGATCCGGGTTGTCATGCTCCACCGCCTGGGCCAGCAGGCGCGGGATAAACGCATCAAGACGCTCGCGACCCAGCCGCTGCATCGCGCGCAATTGCGGACTGCCACGCAGGCTCGCCAGCGCTTTCAGGGCCTTGGTCGCATCGGCGAAACCGCCCTCTTCGAGCTGCCGGCAAGCGGCCTCTTCATCCTGCGCCTCTTCCCACAGCGGCAACCACTCACCGCCGACCACCACTTCGCAGTCGGCGCCCTCTTCTTCATCGGGATCGGCGATCACCTGCGCAAAGTGCCAGGCCACGCGACCGCGCCAGAACATCAGCTTTTCGTGGAAAGCAGCCCAATCGGCAAAACCGAGCATGAACGCGATACGCGCCTGATCCTGAGCGCCGTCCGGCAACATCTGGGTCTGGCGGTCGGCAATCGCCTGGATCGCGTGTTCGGTGTAGCGCAGGAATTCGTAACCTTCGCGCAGTTCGCCGATCACCGCCGGCGGCAAGTAACCCTGCCCTTCCAGCGTGCTCAGCACCTTTAATAGAGGACGCTGTTGCAGGCTCAAATCGCGCCCGCCGTGGATCAACTGAAAGGCCTGAGCGATGAACTCGACTTCACGAATACCGCCGGAGCCGAGCTTGATGTTGTCGGCCATGCCCTTGCGCCGCACTTCCTGCTGGATCAGCTGCTTCATGGTGCGCAGCGCTTCGATCGCCGAGAAATCCAGATAACGCCGATAGACGAACGGGCGCAGCATATCGAGCAACTGCGCGCCGGCCGTCTGATCGCCGGCCACCACTCGCGCCTTGATCATCGCGTAGCGTTCCCAGTCGCGGCCCTGATCCTGGTAATACTGCTCCAGCGCATTGAAGCTCAGCACCAGCGCGCCGGACGAGCCGTAAGGGCGCAGGCGCATGTCGACGCGGAACACGAAACCGTCGACGGTCATCGGGTCGAGGGCCTTGATCAGGCGCTGGCCGAGACGAATGAAGAATTCCTGATTATCCAGCGCGCGTTTCACGCCGACGGTTTCGCCGCCCTCGGGGTAGGCGAAGATCAGGTCGATGTCCGACGACAGGTTCAGCTCGACAGCGCCGAGCTTGCCCATGCCGAGGATGACCATCTGCTGCGGCAGACCGCTGCGCCGACCGGTCGGCGTACCGAACTGCTGGCAATGGCGGCTGTACAGCCATTGGTAGGCTTGATCGATGGTGGCGTCGGCCATGTCCGACAGGTCGCGGCAGGTCTGTACCAGATCAGCCTGGCGGTTCAGGTCACGCCAGATGATCCGCACTTGATGGCGGGCACGCTGGCGACGCAGGACGCGACCGAGTTCGTCTTCGCTTTGCGCGGCAGCCACCGCTGCGGCAATCTGCGCGCAGAGTTCACCCGGCGCGAACGGCCGGTCGAGTTCGCCGGACTGCACCAGCGACAGCAACATCAAAGGGTCACGAACGCTCTGTTCAATGACGAAATCACTGGCGGCACTGACGCGGGCGAATTGCGCCCAGCGTTCCGGCGTCCAGTTGGAGAAGCCGTGATCGTCTTCCAGCGCGGCGACGGCCGTACGGAACGACTGCTCGGATCGAGTGACCAACGGCAGGAGAATGGCGGGCAGTTCGGCAAGCACGGGCAGGGTCATGGTCTATCCTTGATCGGCGTGTAAATGGCCGCTTGTAGTGTTTGATGAAAACCCGCTACGCGAAGGACTGTCGAACAAAAGTTAGAAATAGCTGAAATTTCTTCTTCTTTGGCATCCAGCATCAAACTTTCACCTTTTTCGGATGGTAATCGACCAACCTTAACGATTATTCTCACAACGCAGTCGGAGGCCACAAGCCTTTCCTCTGTAGTTTTACTACTCGTCTATACAGGCGAAAGGCTGAAATGCTCAAAGATTTGTAGTAAAACTACACGCCGCCGGAACAACCTGTCGGCAATCCAAGAATTTTAAATCGTCTGCCCACAAGGCCAGTCGCAAACTCAGGCAACCGATTCTGGAAGCCTTTCCGCCCTGGAGCAAGCCATGCAAGACCTCGATCCCGTCGAAACCCAGGAATGGCTGGACGCCCTGGAATCGGTTCTCGACAAAGAAGGCGAAGACCGTGCTCACTATCTGATGACCCGTATGGGTGAACTGGCGACCCGCAGCGGTTCGCAGCTCCCTTACGCCATCACCACGCCTTACCGCAACACCATCCCGGTAACCCACGAAGCACGCATGCCTGGCGACCTGTTCATGGAACGCCGCATTCGCTCGCTGGTGCGCTGGAACGCGATGGCCATGGTAATGCGTACGAACCTGAAAGATTCTGACCTGGGTGGTCACATCTCCAGCTTCGCTTCCAGCGCGACCCTGTATGACATCGGCTTCAACTACTTCTTCCAGGCCCCGACCGACGAACACGGCGGCGACCTGATCTACTTCCAGGGCCACACCTCGCCAGGCGTTTACGCCCGTGCGTTCATGGAAGGCCGCATCACCGAAGACCAGATGAACAACTTCCGCCAGGAAGTCGACGGTCAGGGCCTGTCGTCCTACCCGCACCCTTGGCTGATGCCTGACTTCTGGCAGTTCCCGACCGTATCCATGGGTCTGGGTCCGATCCAGGCGATCTACCAGGCACGCTTCATGAAGTACCTGGAACACCGCGGTTTCATTCAGCCGGGCAAACAGAAAGTCTGGTGCTTCCTGGGCGACGGCGAGTGCGACGAGCCGGAATCCCTGGGCGCGATCTCCCTGGCCGGCCGCGAGAAGCTGGACAACCTGATCTTCGTCATCAACTGCAACCTGCAGCGCCTCGACGGCCCGGTTCGCGGCAACGGCAAGATCATCCAGGAACTCGAAGGCGTGTTCCGCGGTGCTCAGTGGAACGTGACCAAAGTCATCTGGGGCCGTTTCTGGGACCCACTGCTGGCCAAGGACGTCGACGGCATCCTGCAACGTCGCATGGACGAAGTCATCGACGGCGAGTACCAGAACTACAAAGCCAAAGACGGCGCGTTCGTTCGCGAGCACTTCTTCAACACGCCTGAACTCAAGGCGATGGTTGCCGATCTGTCCGACGACGAGATCTGGAAACTCAACCGTGGCGGCCACGACCCGTACAAGGTCTATGCGGCGTACCACGAAGCGGTCAACCACAAAGAACAACCAACCGTCATCCTGGCCAAGACCATCAAAGGTTATGGCACCGGTGCCGGCGAAGCGAAAAACACTGCGCACAACACCAAGAAAGTCGACGTCGACAGCCTGAAGTTGTTCCGCGACCGCTTCGACATCCCGGTCAAGGACGAAGAGCTGGAGAACCTGCCGTTCTTCAAGCCAGAGCCAAACAGCGCCGAAGCCCGCTACCTGAGCGAGCGCCGTGCTGCACTGGGCGGTTTCGTACCGCAGCGCCGCGCGCAGAGCTTCAGCGTACCGACGCCGGACCTGGACACCCTGAAAGCCATCCTCGATGGTTCGGGCGACCGTGAAATTTCCACCACCATGGCCTTCGTGCGGATCCTCGCGCAACTGGTCAAGGACAAGGAAATCGGCCCGCGCATCGTGCCGATCATCCCGGACGAAGCCCGTACCTTCGGTATGGAAGGCATGTTCCGTCAGCTGGGCATCTACTCCTCCGTCGGCCAGCTCTACGAGCCAGTCGATAAAGACCAGGTGATGTTCTACAAGGAAGACCAGAAAGGTCAGATCCTTGAAGAAGGCATCAACGAAGCGGGCGCCATGAGTTCCTTCATCGCTGCCGGTACTTCGTACTCCAGCCACAACCAGCCGATGCTGCCGTTCTACATCTTCTACTCGATGTTCGGCTTCCAGCGTATCGGTGACCTGGCCTGGGCCGCCGGCGACAGCCGTACCCGTGGCTTCCTGATCGGCGGCACCGCCGGCCGTACCACCCTGAACGGTGAAGGCCTGCAGCACGAAGACGGTCACAGCCACCTGCTGGCCGCGACCATCCCGAACTGCCGCACCTACGATCCAACCTACGGCTACGAGCTGGCGGTGATCATTCAGGACGGCATGAAGAAGATGACCGAAGAGCAACAGGATATCTTCTACTACATCACCGTGATGAACGAGTCGTACCAGCAGCCAGCCATGCCGGCCGGTGCCGAAGAAGGCATCAAGAAAGGCATGTACCTGCTCGAAGAAGACACCCGCGATGCGGCGCATCACGTACAGCTGATGGGCTCCGGCACCATCCTGCGTGAAGTGCGTGAAGCGGCGAAGATTCTGCGTGAAGAGTTCAACATCGGCGCTGACGTATGGAGCGTCACCAGCTTCAACGAACTGCGTCGCGACGGCCTGGCCGTTGAGCGCAGCAACCGTCTGAAGCCTGGCCAGAAGCCTAAGCAGAGCTACGTTGAAGAGTGCCTGAGCGGCCGTAAAGGTCCGGTCATCGCCTCTACCGACTACATGAAGCTGTTCGCCGAGCAGATCCGTCAGTGGGTACCGTCCAAGGAATTCAAAGTCCTGGGCACCGACGGTTTCGGCCGCAGCGACAGCCGCAAGAAACTGCGTCATTTCTTCGAAGTCGACCGTCATTTCGTGGTGTTGGCAGCCCTGGAAGCACTGGCTGACCGTGGTGATATCGAACCTAAAGTCGTGGCTGAGGCCATCGTCAAGTTCGGCATCGACCCGGAAAAACGCAACCCACTGGACTGCTGAGGAGACATTTTGTGAGCGAACTCATTCGCGTACCTGACATCGGCAGCGGTGAAGGTGAAGTAATTGAACTGTTTGTGAAGGTCGGCGACCGTATCGAAGCCGACCAGAGCATCCTGACCCTGGAATCGGACAAGGCCAGCATGGAAGTGCCGGCTCCGAAAGCCGGCGTCATCAAGAGCCTGAAAGTGAAGCTGGGCGACCGTCTGAAAGAAGGCGACGAACTGCTCGAGCTGGAAGTCGAGGGCGCCGCTGCTGCGGCCCCTGCTCCTGCTGCTCCGGCCAAAAAAGCCGAAGAAAAACCGGCTGCGGCCCCTGCCGCCGCTGCGCCAGCCGCTGCGCCTGCTGCCGCTTCGGTGCAGCAAGTGCACGTGCCGGACATCGGTTCGTCGGGCAAGGCCCAGATCATCGAGATCCAGGTCAAGGTCGGCGACAAGGTCGAGGCTGATCAATCGTTGATCACCCTCGAATCCGACAAGGCCAGCATGGAAATCCCGTCGCCTGCCGCGGGCGTGGTCAAGGCCATCAGCGTCAAGCTCAACGACGAAGTCGGCACCGGTGACCTGATCCTTGATCTGGAAGTGGCGGGTGCTGCGGCCCCTGCTGCTTCCGCTCCGGCTCAGGCTGCTGCGCCAGCCGCTGCCGCTGCGCCTGCTCCTGCAGCAGCCCCGGCTGCTCCAGTTGCCGACAGCGTTCAGGACATCCACGTTCCGGACATCGGTTCGGCCGGCAAGGCCAAGATCATCGA
Source organism: Pseudomonas sp. MWU16-30322 (assembly GCF_020515535.1). NCBI lineage: Bacteria > Pseudomonadati > Pseudomonadota > Gammaproteobacteria > Pseudomonadales > Pseudomonadaceae > Pseudomonas > Pseudomonas sp. MWU16-30322. The sequence continues at coordinate 351,529 of NZ_JAIWYL010000003.1, read as the reverse complement.
AGTGTTGGTCAAGGCTGGCGACAGCGTTGAAGCCGACCAGTCGCTGATCACCCTCGAATCCGACAAGGCAAGCATGGAAATCCCATCGCCTGCCGCTGGCGTGGTGGAAAGCGTTTCGATCAAGCTGGACGACGAAGTCGGTACCGGCGACCTGATCCTCAAGCTGAAAGTCAAAGGCGCAGCGCCTGCTGCTGCCCCGGCTCCAGCTGCCGCTGCTGCAAGCGCTCCGGCACCTGCCGCTGCTGCTCCGGCTGCCGCTGCACCTGCTGCTGCCGCTCCGGCTGCTGCTCCGGCCAAGCCTGGTGCCAAAGTTCACGCCGGCCCGGCCGTGCGTCAACTGGCCCGTGAGTTCGGCGTCGAGCTGAGCGCTGTTGGTGCCAGTGGTCCGCACGGTCGCATTCTCAAGGAAGACGTGCAGGTTTACGTCAAGGCGATGATGCAGAAGGCCAAGGAAGCGCCGGCTGCTGGCGGCGCAACCGGTGGCGCGGGCATCCCGCCGATCCCGGTCGTGGACTTCAGCCGCTTCGGTGAAATCGAAGAAGTGCCGATGACCCGCCTGATGCAGGTCGGCGCTGCCAACCTGCACCGCAGCTGGCTGAACGTGCCGCACGTGACGCAATTCGACTCGGCGGATATCACCGAGCTGGAAGCGTTCCGCGTTGCGCAGAAAGCCGTCGCAGAGAAGGCCGGCGTCAAGCTGACCATCCTGCCGCTGCTGCTCAAGACCTGTGCGCACCTGCTCAAGGAACTGCCGGACTTCAACAGTTCGCTGGCGCCAAGCGGCAAGGCGATCATTCGCAAGAAGTACGTCAACATCGGTTTCGCGGTCGACACTCCAGATGGCCTGCTGGTACCGGTCATCAAGAACGTCGACCAGAAGAGCCTGCTGCAACTGGCTGCAGAAGCTGCTTCGCTGGCTGAAAAAGCCCGTACCAAGAAGCTCTCTTCGGACGAGATGCAAGGCGCCTGCTTCACCATTTCCAGCCTCGGCCACATTGGCGGCACCGGCTTCACGCCGATCGTCAACGCGCCGGAAGTGGCGATCCTCGGTGTTTCCAAGGCAACCATCCAGCCAGTCTGGGACGGCAAAGCCTTCCAGCCGAAACTGATGCTGCCACTGTCGCTGTCCTACGATCACCGTGTGATCAACGGCGCCGCTGCTGCACGCTTCACCCAGCGTCTGGGCAGCCTGTTGGGCGACATCCGCACCATCCTGCTGTAAAGCGTTCGGCCCTCCGGCAACGGAGGGCCGATTGCGTTTCACGTTTTCGAGCGCCACACGCTCGTACCTCAACCCCGTCAGTTTGACGGGGCTTTTTTTGCCCAGAGAAAAGTACAGCGCCTCTTCCTACAAGTTCGGTTTACTTGAACTACGAACGCAGTCCACTTCGCCTCGATATTTTTCGTCGACCGCCAACTAATCTTTGCCTCCCGATCAAATAAGCAACTTCCTGCGTTATTTATCAAAACCAGACTTACTCGAATGGATTCGAATATGTTCAAACCAACTATCGGCCCGATTATCGGCCATACCACAACTAATCATGCCCGCATATTCATGCGCGCAGACAATCAAGGCAACGCACCGGTATTTGCCGCCATTCGTCATCGGACTGCAGGAACACAACAGTGGTCAGCAGGCACTTTCGCCGAGCCCAGCGCACTGCGCGACATGACCGAAGTATTCACCCTCAACAACTTGAGCAGCGACACCGAATATGAATACCAGACCGGCTGGTTCAGCCCGATGAATCCGGTACATACCGTGGACAGTGTCGCCGAACTGCCGCTGCAGTGGCCCCGGGAAATCTATCGATTACGCACCCGCTCCAGCAAAGCCCTGCAGCCAAGGGCCTATATCGTCGGCTCCTGCCGTTACTTGCGCATGACCGCCGGCATCCCGTCGCTGCCGCATCTGGGTGACCGGATCTTTGCTTCCATCAACCAGTTGATCGAAGGCGCGCAACCACCGATCAGTGCCACGTTAATGACGGGCGATCAGATTTATGTCGATGACCTCAATCTGTTCGCACCCGATCGTGAATATAAGGAAATCCTCAGCAAGTACCGTGCGGCATTCTCTCAACCCAACATTCAGCGTTTGATGTCCGGCACATCGACTTACATGATCCTGGATGATCACGAAATCGAAGACAATTGGCCGGCGAACGCCAGCAAGTCAGATCAAGCGTTATATCGCAATGCCATGGCCGCCTATGAAATCTATCAAGCCAGCCACGGCCCTGCGCACGAACTTACAACTAACAAAGAGGTGAATCGCGTAAAGCTCGAGCACTACTGGTATCAATTCAGTGACGGTGACATCGAATGGTTCGTGACGGACAGCCGCACTCGACGCAACTTATCAGCCGATGATCGCCGCATACTGGATGAGGCGCAGGAACAGGCGCTGCTCAAGTGGCTGATCAACAGCCCGGCGCGAGTGAAATTCGTGGTGACCAGCGTAATGTTCTACCCGGATCGCAAACTGCATGGTGACGATGCCTGGAAAGCCTTCCCGGAGCAGCGCTTGCGGCTGCTGGAAACCATCCGCACCCGACACATCAAGAATGTCGTGTTTGTCTCGGGCGACGTGCATGGCTCGCTGACCTCGCGCCTGACCCACAGCGAAGACCCGGACTTCGAAGTGCACACCATCGTTTCCTCGCCGTTTTGCAACAGCAAGCTGCTGCCCTATGCCAAGGCGTCGACGTTCATCCTCGATCAACCGCTGGCGCGCACGGCAGCAGGCGATTATCAACATGAATTGACCAGCACAGTGGTCAGCGAAGACAACTTCGCCCATGTGGTGGTTGAGGCCGGAAAAATTCAGGTCAATTACCATGATCGCGACGGCAAACGCCTGCAATCGATCGAAATCAACCTGCGCTGAAGCCCTGAACAAAATGCCGTTCCCGCGCGCCAGGCGCTCTGGAACGGCACTCGCGGCGCACATCCGTATTACTTTTTGCCGCGCGCTGGAGAAATGCCCTGCGCGGCCGACATATTCTTATAGCACTTGGCCTTCATCTCTCTTGTCAGTCGGTGCCGCAATGATGCAACCTTGCCGCAGGCAACAGTAAAGAGGGCGCGAGCCCGGCGCGTTCAGCATATTTCCAAGCGAGTTCCTTCATGAAGAGCCAACCCGATGCCGCCAGCCGTATGGCGGTCGAGGTAGTGACGCAGCTGCCTGTGCCCTCGCGGCTCGGCATGCTGCGTTTCGAGCGCTTGAATGAAGCGAGCTGGGCGATGCTGTTTCTCGACCCCAACTGCGAACGCCAGTTCGGCCAGCCGGCCGTCGAATTGTGTGCGTTGGTCGGCTCGCCTTACGCCAGCCTGATGGAACCCGAAGCGCGCTATCAGCTGCACGACACCATTCAGCAACAACTGCGCGACAGCCCGCATTATCTGGTGCGCTACACCCTGCACACCGCCGCTGGTGCGCTGAGCATCCTTGAGCTGGGCGAGGCCTATAAGCAGCACAATCGGCACTTGCTGCGCGGTTATCTGCTGGCGGTCGATGATGTGTTCGACGGCGCGCCAGCGGTGCCCTGCGTCGACCTCGAAACCCAGAATTCGCGCCTGCAGATCGCTTTGGAACTGAACCAGCGCGCTCAGCAGGAACAACTGCAGCACCTGGAGCGGGTACGCGCCCAGCAGGATCTGATTCTGCTGCTGGCTCGCCAGCGCTACAGCAGCCACAACTCGCTGCAGGAAGCCGCCGAGCTGATCACCCGCAGCGCCTGTGATATCTATGAGATCGACTGTGCCAGCCTGTGGAACCTCGAAGGCAGCCTGCTGGTGCCGATTTCGGCGTATCACCGCGCGACGCAGGAATACATCCTGCCGGAGGTGATCGACATCAGCGGCTTCCCCGACTACATGGAAGCCCTGCACGGCAGCCGCGCCATCGACGCGCACAATGCGATGCGCGACCCGCGTACCCGCGAGATGGCCGAAGCCCTGCGCCCGCGCGACGTCAACGCGATGCTCGACGCCAGCATCCGGGTCGATGGCCAAGTGGTCGGCGTGCTGTGTCTGGAGCAGACCGGCGTCACCCGCGCCTGGCAGTCCGACGAAATCGCCTTTGCCGGTGAGCTGGCCGACCAGTTCGCCCAGGTCATCAACAACCATAACCGGCGTACCGCCACCAGCGCGCTGCACCTGTTCCAGCGCGCAGTCGAACAAAGTGCCAACGCCTTTCTGCTGGTCAATTGCGACGGCGTGGTCGAGTACGTCAACCCGAGCTTCACCGCGATCACCCAGTACTCCACCGAAGAAGTCCACGGCCAGCGCCTGTCGGAGCTGCCGGCCCTGGAAAACCTCAGCGAACTGCTGTTCGACGCGCCGTCGGCGCTAGCCAAGAGCAACAGCTGGCAGGGCGAATTCAAGAGCCGGCGCAAGAACCTCGAACCGTACTGGGGCCAGTTGTCGATCTCCAAGGTGTATGGCGACAACCGCGAGCTGACGCACTACATCGGCATCTACGAAGACATCACCCAGACCAAACTGGCGCAGCAGCGCATAGAACGTCTGGCGTACACCGACAACCTGACCAACCTCGGCAACCGCCCGGCGTTTATCCGCAATCTGGATGAACGCTTCGCCCGCGATAGCGATACCCCGATCAGCCTGCTGCTAGTGGACATCGACAACTTCAAGCGGATCAACGACAGCCTCGGTCACCAGACCGGCGACAAGTTGCTGATCAGCCTCGCCCGCCGCTTGCGCAACAGCCTGAGCCCGAGCGGCAGCCTCGCGCGGTTCGCCAGTAACGAATTTGCGGTGCTGCTCGACGACACCGATCTCGCCACCGGCCAGCAGATCGCCAACCAGTTGCTGGCGACCCTCGACAAGCCGATGTTCGTCGACAACCAGTTGATCAGCGTCACCGGCTCCGTGGGCCTGGCCTGCGCGCCGCTGCATGGCCGCGATCCGCAGACCCTGATGCGCAACGCCGGCCTCGCCCTGCACAAGGCCAAGGCCAACGGCAAACACCAGGTCCAGGTGTTCACCGAAGCGCTGAACGCCGAAGCCAGTTACAAACTGTTCGTCGAGAACAACCTGCGCCGCGCCCTGACCCAGAACGAGCTCGACGTGTTCTACCAGCCCAAACTGTGCCTGCGCAGCGGTCGCCTGCTGGGCATGGAAGCGCTGCTGCGCTGGAATCACCCGGAGCGCGGCATGATTCGCCCGGACCAGTTCATCAGCGTCGCCGAAGAAACCGGCCTGATCATCCCGATCGGCAAGTGGATCGCCCGCCAGGCCTGCCGCATGAGCAAGGCGCTGACCGCCGCTGGCCTGGGCAATCTGCAAGTGGCGATCAACCTCTCGCCGAAACAGTTCTCCGACCCGGATCTGGTCGCCTCGATCGCCAACATCCTCAAGGAAGAAGCGCTGCCGGCCAATCTGCTCGAACTGGAGCTGACCGAAGGCCTGTTGCTGGAAGCCACCGAAGACACTCACTTGCAGCTCGATCAGCTCAAGCGTCTGGGCCTGACCCTGGCCATGGACGACTTCGGCACCGGTTACTCGTCGCTCAGCTACCTGAAGAAATTCCCGATCGACATCATCAAGATTGATCGCAGCTTCATCCACGAAATCCCCGACAACCAGGACGACATGGAAATCACCTCCGCGGTGATCGCCATGGCCCACAACCTGAAGCTCAAAGTCGTGGCCGAAGGCATCGAGACCGCCGAACAACTGGCGTTCCTGCGCCGCCACCGCTGCGATGTCGGCCAAGGCTACCTGTTCGACCGGCCGATCCCCGGCGGTGAGCTGATTCAGGCGCTCAAGCGCTACCCGCGCGGCCCACTCTGCCTCTAGCCCCCACCGATGTCCCTGTCGATGAATTCCACTTGTGGGAGCGGGCTTGCTCGCGAATGCGGTTTGTCAGGCAATGTTGATGTCGACTGACACACCGCATTCGCGAGCAAGCCCGCTCCCACATTTGAATAGTGCGAAATCCGGCATCATTCGGCACACTGACGGTCTGACTTTTTACATCCCATCCTGACTGAGAGGAACGATCATGGTTCTGCGCTCGGAAATTCTGGTGAACAAAAACGTGCTACCGACCAAAGAACAAGCGCTGCCCGGCCGCGAAACCGCGATGACCCTGCCTGAAAAGCATTTCGTCTTCGAAGAAACTCCCTTGCTCGGCCCATTCTTTCAGGACGTCGACTTTGCGATCTTCGGTCTGGGTTGCTTCTGGGGGGCGGAACGCCGTTTCTGGCAGCGCGAAGGCGTGGTCAGCACGGTGGTTGGCTACGCCGGCGGCTATACGCCGAACCCGACCTACGAAGAAGTCTGCTCGGGCCTGACCGGCCACGCCGAAGTGGTGCTGGTGGTGTATGACAAGGCCAAAGTCAGCTACGAAGAGCTGCTGGCGATGTTCTGGGAACTGCATAACCCGACGCAGGGCATGCGTCAGGGCAACGACATCGGCACCCAATACCGCTCGGTGATCTACGCCACTTCGCCTGAGCAACTGGATGCGGCGCTGAAGAGCAAAGCGGTGTATCAGGCTGAACTGTCGAAGGCTGGCCTGGGCGAAATCAGCACCGAGATCGAGCAGGCGCCGACCGTGTACTTTGCTGAGGCTTATCACCAGCAGTATCTGGCGAAGAATCCTGAGGGTTATTGCGGGATTGGCGGCACCGGCGTGTGCATGCCACCGAGCCTGGCGGGTAACTAAACCGCCAAAGCATCGCGGGCAAGCCCGCTCCCACAGGTTTAGCGCCGACTTCGAAATGGCGCAGTACTTTGTGGGAGCGGGCTTGCCCGCGAAGGCGTCCGTTCAGACACCGCTAAAACAGTTGATCAGCTTTCAGCAATCAACCAATCCATCTGCCACCCGCCCTGGGTCTGCCCAAGCTTCTTCGACAACCACGGCAGCAGCTCACGCAATTCTTCCTCCAGCCCCCACGGCGGATTGGCAATCGCCATCCCCGAGCCGTTGAGGCTGTTCGGCGTATCCAGCGGATGCACCAGCAGTTCCACACGCAGCAACTTCGGCGCGCCGGTACCGGCCAGATCCTGATAGAAACGGCGCAACGCACGCTGATCCTTCACCGGATACCAGATCGCCGCCACGGTTTGGCGCATCCGGCCAATCGCTTCTTTCAGCGACGCCGCACACTTTTGCATCTCGTCGAGCTGCTCGAACGGCGGATCAATCAACATCACCGCACGCTTCTCCTGCACCGGCAACATCGCCCGCGCCACATGCCAGCCCTCGCCCAGATGCACCTTGACCCGACGGTCGCCGGCCATGTTCTCTTTGAGCTGCACGCCATCTTCCGGGTGCTTCTCGTTGAGCATCACCCGATCCTGCGGCCGGGTCAGACGCCGCGCCAGCTCCGGCGAACCCGGGTAGTAGCGCAACTGGCCATCCGGGTTCATCTCGTGCAGCACCTTCATGTAGTCGGCGGTCAGCGCCGGCAGATCCGGCTGATCCCACAAACGCGCGATGCCTTCCAGGTACTCGCCGGTACGGTTGGCCTGATCACCCTGCAGGTCATACAGACCGATGCCGGCGTGCGTATCGAGATAGGCAAACGGCTGCTCCTTGCGCGACATCAGCGCGATGAGGCGGGTCAAGGTCAGGTGTTTGAACACATCGGCGTGATTGCCGGCATGGAAGGCGTGACGATAATTCATGGCTGCTCCTGCGAAGGGCGCAAAGTTTACCTTTTACCGGGCGGCAAGTCAGGGGTTGGCGGCCGAGCGGACAAAAGCCGGCCCTCACCCTAACCCTCTCCCTCTGGGAGAGGGCTAGGGTGAGGGGCTTTGCTTTTATGGCGTTAAACTGGCGAACCATGAACGACAGGAAGTCAAAAACTCATGCAATATCTGATCATCTGCTTATTCAGCCTGCTTAGCCCATACCTCGCCCTTGCCGACGAAACTCACATTGAACAGGCACGCCAGTTACTAAAAAACTACGGACTGAGCCACTGCATTCTGAAGCCATTCAACGAACGCTCCGCGCTGGAAAAAGACATCGCACTGTCCGCCAATGCCTATTCGTTCATGGGCAAAGGCATGCATACCATTTTGCAAAATGAAGACACGCTCCAGGTGCTGCACGATCCCTACAAAGAAACCCGAAACTACGTGTTGGCGGCTTACGAGCAGAAACCTTCAAACAGTAAATACTCGAATGAAAAAGTAGTGTTTTTTGGGTGCATGAAGGTCTACAACTCCGAGGCGTTCGACCGCTTTATCAAAACTCAGGATGCGTATATCGCTGATTGAGCCAAAGTCCAAAGATCGCAGCCTTCGGCAGCTCCTACACAGGATTGGCGTCCCCCTGTAGGAGCTGCCGAAGGCTGCGATCTTTTGCTCTTTTTTCAGGCCGGCATCGCGCTCAAGCGTTTGCCGATGACATCCAGCACATCGCAACCGTCACGCAGTGGAATGGCGCAGAGCATGGCAAAGTCGCTGAGGATGATCGAGTCGCACTCGACCGAGCCGCGCATGCACATGTTTTCCAGCACCTGGATCACGGCGCGGATGCGGTAGTTGGCGGCGTCCATAAGGATGTCGAGGGGGACGTGGGTATCGACGAACAGGGTGGGCATGTCGCTGCAGTTGCCGGTCAGGGCCATGAAGCGGTTGTCGGGATGGGGGATGATTTTTTCGTAGGGTGGGTCGGGCTTCAAATTGCTCATTGGTTGTCTCCTAACGTATGGACGGAAACCGCCCGCCTTCGCTTCCACGCAAAAGGGTGGCGGCTGTACGCAGGTGTGGAAGACCAGGACGTTAGGCACCCGGCGCACTCGAAAGCGCCCCGCGCACAGCCACCATGAAACACAGACAACAAAGAACGCCTGACGGGTGGCGCTAGATGCGCCTAACGATAAAAGGGCTTCCACGCCCTGTCACTGGGTTTGCGGTGACAACGAAAAGACTATCCCCGCAACCCACCGCCCACCAGTTCATGAAATCCGCCGCAACTCGCGGGAAATTTCCGAAGCCTTCGCCCAGAAATTTCACTCTGCTTCGTCTTGCAAATACGCCAATAACGCCGATTGCGACGATTCTTCCGACGCTGAAACCTGAAAAAACTGCTGAACCTTGCAGCGCAACACAGCCTGCGGAAACGCCTCGTACAGCGCCGGATGCTCCTCGCTCAGCCACTGCAGCGCATTACCGATCCGGACTGAATTCCCTGCTGAAGCCAGCACTGACTCAGGCACTTTCCACCAGGGAAACACCCGCCCTGAAACCTGCGCCCTGCCCCCGATATCCACGGCCTGTCCATTGATCAAACCGCGCGAGATCACTGGCATCAACTGCGCCGATTGCACTTCATCGGACTGCAGGATCGGCAACAAAAACCGCCCATCCCAGAAGCGAAAAAACACCGCTTTGCCATCCGGCATCAGCACCTGAGTCAGGCTGCAAAAATGCTCGACCAGCACTTCCAGGCTCGCGGAAGACACCGCCAGCCAACCCCAATCGCGAGACTCGGTAGAGGCTACCCAATCGAGAAACTCACTGTCCGCCGCGACAATTCCCACGAAGGGCATCACCGCGTCCCACTCGGCGTAGATCGTGTCCGCCCAGATCGGGCTCGGTGCAACCAACGGAGGCCTGGCGTCGCTGGCGTTACTCAAGACCGCGAACAGTTGTTCCGAAGATTTCAGCGGTTCACGCGCCAGCCACTCTGAAGGCGTGACGCACTCAGGCTGCACAGACACCGTCCTTGCAGCGCTCGCACTCTTCGCAGAATGGTGCATCACCTTTAAAGCTCATGATTTGCGCAGCAGTGAGCATGGCCGCTGGTGCGGCTGCGAGTTTTGCCGGCAATCCCGGCACTCCCGGCGCTGCACTCATCGCCGCCATTGGCGCCCCACCCACAACAATTGGCACGCTACTGAAAATCCCGCCGGGGCCGATGCTGATCCACTGTCCGCCGGCCTGAATCGTCGCGCTCGCGCCGCCGTCGATCACCACTTGCTGGCCGGCGCTGAGGTGGACTTGTCCGCTGGCACTGGTGGCCTGATTGCTCACGCGAATATGCCGATCACCGACCACCGTCAGGTGATCATCCTGTTTCACTTCGGTCTGGCGCTGACCGTGGGTAATGCGCTGCTCGTCAGCCTTGAGTTCATGGCTGGCAAGTCCGGTGACGACGATGCTGCGCTGGTTGTCGACCTGAACCTGTTGGTCGTGCAGTACATGCTGAGTCCAGTTGCGCTGGGCGCGCAGGTAGATTTCTTCGGCGCCCTTTTTGTCCTCGATGCGCAGCTCGTTGTAACCGCCGCCACCGGGGCTGCTCTGGCTGCGAAAGATGCTGCGGGTCTGGTCGGCGGGCAGGTCCAACGGCAGCGGAGTTGCCGCGTTTGGCAGACAACCCATCACCAACGGTTTGTCGGCATCGGCGTCGATGAAACCGACCAGCACTTCCATGCCGACCCTTGGGATCAGCACGCTGCCGTAATGGTCATGCGCCCAACCCGTGGCGACGCGCAGCCAGCAACTGGAATGTTCGTTGAGCTCGCCGTCACGATCCCAGGCCAGTTGCACCTTGACCCGGCCGTACTCGTCGCAGTGGATTTCCGTGTCTTGCGGCCCGGTGACCACGGCCGGTTGATAGCCGGGCATGCGCGGCTTTTCCGGCCCCAACGCCGGGCGAAAGAACACCTCCCACGGCGTGGCAAGAAAGGTATTACGGTAACCCTGGAATGTTTCCCCATCGCTGGTCACCGATTCCTCCAGCACTTGCGGCTGTCGCCCACGATGCTCGATGGCGGTGAGCAGCCACAGGTCATTCCAGTCCTGGCGCGGATGCTCGCTCAGTTGCAGGAAATGTCCGCAAACCAGTGCGGATACGTCGCTGATGCCCTCAGCCTGACGGTAGTCGGCGACATGCCTTTCCAGCGTACGTTGCGCCAGTTGCCTGCCGGTTTCTCGATCGTTGAATTGGCCGGGAAAGTGATAGTCCTCGAGCACCGGGCGCTGCTCACTGTCGCTGCGGCTTTGCAGTTGCAGTCGCGGCTTTTCGAAGTTGTAGTCGCGCCGGGTGACCACGCTGGTGCGAGTCTCCACCCGGACGTTGAAGCGCTTGATGGCCGGCGCCGCCGACGCCATGCCGCTGCCCGGCAAATACAGCGTCGGCTCGGCCAGGCGCGGGAACACCGTTTGATCGTCGCCGAACACCAGCACATGTCCATCCGGGCTGTGCTGAAAGTGGTAATGAATACCCACCTCGGCACACAGCCGCTGAATGAACGCCAGATCGCTCTCGGCGTACTGCACACAATATTCACGCACCGGGTAATCGCTGCCGAGGCGGAACTCGAAGGCATCGCGCAAGATTGCGTGATCCTTGAGGATCTGCGCGACGATCTGCGGAACCGTCTGATGCTGAAAAATCCGCTGGTTGATGCGGTGACCGAGGTAGGTCAGACGCGGCACCAGGCTCAGGTGATAGCGCGTCAGACGTTTCCCGGAATCGCCCTGCCCGACCCGATAAATCTGACCGTGAATGCCACTGCCATCGGCATCGAAGCCAAGAAACGCCTGACAGTGCAGCAGGCTTTCGAGATCCAGATCGGGGCGCTCACTGACCAGCTCCAGCTCGAAACGAAAGGGTTGGCTGATGGCTTCCTTGCCCGTGAACTCAAGGACTTTGAGGTCATGCTGGGCGCCTTCGAGGGTCAACGTAAAACGCGGTTGATTGGCAGGCGCGAACATCCGATGTCTCTCTGCAGAATGAGGGCGGGCGATTCTGCATGAGGGGCAAGGGGTGTTGGTTGGGTGACGGGAAAATCAGATTTTCCCTACTTTTTCTGGCGAAAAAGCCTTCGCAAATAGGTGTATCCGACTACAGACAACCCTCTCAAAATCACCACCGAACAACTGTGGGAGCGGGCTTGCTCGCGAAAGGGCCGTGTCAGTCGACATTGATTTCATTTGACCCACCGCATTCGCGAGCAAGCCCGCTCCCACAGGGGATCTATGCTGAGTCAGGGATATTGCAGGCATAAAAAAACGGCCCGCCTCCTTGTAGGACGCGGGCCGTTTTCCTGTGAGCCGCAGCTCAGTGCATCACTTGTTCAGGTGGAAATCCTTTTCCGCTGCCTGGAAGCGCTGCACCATGCCAGCGGTCGGCGCGCCGAGCTTGCTGACGATGTAGATCGCCAGACTGGCGAAGATGAAGCCCGGGATGATTTCGTACAGCCCCATCACCTCGAAATGCTTCCACACCACCACGGTGATGGCGCCGACCAGAATGCCGGCCAGCGCGCCGTTGCGGGTCATGTCTTTCCAGATCACCGAGATCAGCACCACTGGACCGAACGCGGCACCGAAACCGGCCCAGGCGTAGGACACCAGGCCCAGTACGCGGTTTTCCGGGTTGGCGGCCATGGCGATAGCAATCAGCGCCACCAACAACACCATCGCGCGGCCGACCCAGACCAGTTCAACCTGGGAGGCGGATTTGCGCAGGAAGGTTTTGTAGAAGTCTTCGGTGAGGGCGCTCGAGCACACCAGCAACTGGCAGCTCAAGGTGCTCATCACAGCCGCGAGAATCGCCGACAGCAAGACACCGGCAACCCACGGGTTGAAGAGGATTTTCGCCAGTTCGATGAACACCCGCTCGTGGTTCTCGGTCACGGGACCGGCCACTTCCGGGTGCGCCGAGAAGTAGGCGATGCCGAAGAAGCCCACGGCGACGGTGCCGCCCAGGCACAGGATCATCCAGGTCATGGAGATGCGACGGGCGTTGGCAATCGACTTCACCGAGTCAGCGGCCATGAAACGCGCAAGGATGTGCGGCTGACCGAAGTAACCCAGACCCCAGCCCATCAGCGAGATGATGCCGATGAAGGTGGTGCCCTTGAGCATGTCGAAGTTGCTTGGATCCTGGGCTTCAATGGCCAGGAACGTGGTATCGACGCCGCCGGTGGCCAGCAGCACGATGATCGGCGTCAGCAGCAGCGCGAAAATCATCAACGTGGCTTGTACGGTATCGGTCCAGCTCACCGCGAGGAAACCGCCGACGAAGGTGTAGGCAATCGTCGCCGCCGCACCGGCCCACAGCGCCGTCTCGTAGGACATGCCGAAGGTGCTTTCGAACAGACGGGCGCCGGCCACGATGCCGGATGCGCAGTAAATGGTGAAGAACACCAGAATCACGATCGCCGAGATGATGCGCAGCAGACCGCTTTTGTCTTCAAAACGGCTGGAGAAGTAGTCCGGCAGGGTCAGGGCATCGCCGTTGTGCTCGGTCTGCACGCGCAGACGGCCGGCGACAAACAGCCAGTTCAGGTAGGCGCCGACGATCAGGCCGATGGCGATCCAGCTTTCCGACAGACCGGACATGTAGATGGCACCCGGCAGGCCCATCAGCAACCAGCCGCTCATGTCGGAAGCACCGGCGGACAGAGCCGTCACGACGCTGCCCAGGCTGCGGCCGCCAAGAATGTAGTCAGAGAGGTTGTTGGTGGAGCGATAGGCCATGAAGCCGATCAGCACCATTGCTGCGATGTAGATCACGAAGGTGATCAGTGTTGGATTGCTTACGCTCATTAAGTTACGCCCTGGCTTTGTTTTTATGTTGCTGCGGTGATTGATCGTCCACAAACGACGACGTTTGGCAGACGAAACGGGATCCCGCGCATTTAGGACTGATGTTTCCCCAGGAAAGCCACCAGCCGATGCACCGGGTATTCCCGGTTGCACCTTGGGCGCGAATGCTATGCAACAAAGCAAAAAAGGTGCAACCAGTTTCTGGCAATTAAGTTGCACCTAGTCGGATATACCGATAAATACGCGGTTTTTGCTCCCTTTTAGCGCAGTCCAGGCGCTTCGCTAGAAGCAAAAGCACCAAGCCAGAGCGGCACTTCAGTACCAGAAAATAATTCCTGACGAAGCGTTTATTTTTCCGACAAAAAAAGGGTTGCACCCGGTTGCACCTCACTCAGCGCACGGCTAATCTTGCCGCCAGCTGATGCCACGCAACTGTGGCAACCATGAGGATAAAAATATGGCTACCACCACCCTTGGGGTCAAACTCGATGACCCGACCCGCGAGCGCCTGAAGGCTGCCGCGACCTCGATTGATCGCACCCCGCACTGGTTGATCAAGCAGGCAATTTTCAATTACCTGGAAAAACTCGAGGGTGGTGCAACCCTGACCGAGCTGAACGGTTTGACCACCAAGGACGCCGACGACGCCGGTGAAGTCCAGAACGATCACGCCCACCAGTGCTTCCTCGAATTCGCTGAAAGCATCCTGCCGCAATCGGTACTGCGCGCTTCGATCACCGCCGCTTACCGTCGCCCGGAGCCGGAAGTGGTGCCGATGCTGATCGAGCAGGCGCGCCTGCCGGCACCAATGGCCGAAGCCACCAACAAACTCGCCGCATCCATTGCGGAAAAACTGCGTAACCAGAAAAGTGCCGGCGGTCGTGCAGGCATTGTTCAGGGCCTGCTGCAGGAATTTTCCTTGTCGTCCCAGGAAGGCGTGGCCCTGATGTGCCTGGCCGAAGCGCTGCTGCGCATCCCGGACAAGGGCACTCGCGATGCACTGATCCGCGACAAGATCAGCACCGGCAACTGGCAGCCGCACCTGGGCAACAGCCCGTCGTTGTTCGTCAACGCCGCGACCTGGGGTCTGCTGCTGACCGGCAAACTGGTATCGACCCACAATGAAGCCGGCCTGACTTCGTCGCTGAGCCGGATCATCGGCAAGAGCGGCGAACCGATGATCCGCAAGGGCGTCGACATGGCCATGCGCCTGATGGGCGAGCAGTTCGTCACCGGCGAAACCATCGCCGAAGCACTGGCCAACGCGAGCAAGTTCGAAGCCAAGGGCTTCCGTTATTCCTACGACATGCTCGGTGAAGCGGCGCTGACCGAACACGACGCGCAGAAGTACCTGGCGTCGTACGAACAAGCCATCCACTCGATCGGCAAAGCCTCCCACGGTCGTGGGATTTATGAAGGCCCGGGCATTTCCATCAAGCTCTCGGCCCTGCACCCGCGTTACAGCCGTGCGCAGTACGAGCGCGTGATGGATGAGCTGTACCCGCGCCTGCTGTCGCTGACCCTGCTGGCCAAGCAATACGACATCGGTCTGAACATCGACGCCGAAGAAGCCGACCGCCTGGAGCTGTCGCTGGATCTGCTCGAGCGCCTGTGCTTCGAGCCGCAACTGACCGGCTGGAACGGCATCGGTTTCGTGATTCAGGCTTATCAAAAGCGTTGCCCGTACGTGATCGACTACGTGATCGATCTGGCCCGCCGCAGCCGTCATCGCCTGATGATCCGTCTGGTGAAAGGCGCGTACTGGGACAGCGAAATCAAGCGCGCCCAGGTCGAAGGCCTGGAAGGCTATCCGGTCTACACCCGCAAGGTGTACACCGACGTTTCCTACATTGCCTGCGCCCGCAAACTGCTGGCGGTACCGGAAGTCATCTACCCGCAGTTCGCCACGCACAACGCCCACACCCTGTCGGCGATTTATCACATTGCCGGTCAGAACTATTACCCGGGCCAGTACGAATTCCAGTGCCTGCACGGCATGGGCGAACCGCTTTACGAGCAAGTTGTCGGCAAAGTGTCCGAAGGCAAGCTGAACCGTCCGTGCCGCGTGTATGCACCGGTCGGTACTCACGAAACCCTGCTGGCGTACCTGGTACGACGTCTGCTGGAAAACGGCGCCAACACTTCGTTCGTCAACCGCATCGCCGACCAGTCGATTTCGATTCAGGAACTGGTGGCCGACCCGGTGGCCCAGATCGAGCAGATGGCGACCGTGGAAGGTGGTTTCGGCCTGCCGCACCCACGCATTCCGCTGCCGCGTGACCTGTATGGCTCCGAGCGCGCCAACTCCAGCGGCATCGACATGGCCAACGAACATCGTCTGGCCTCGCTGTCCTGCGCCCTGCTCGCCACCGCGCACAACGATTGGAAAGCCGCGCCGATGCTCGGTTGCGCTTCCAGCAACGAAGCGCCGGCACCGGTGCTGAACCCGGCGGATCACCGCGATGTGGTCGGTCACGTGCAGGAAGCCACCGTCGAAGATGTCAACAACGCGATCCAGTGCGCCCTTAACGCCGCACCGATCTGGCAGGCCACCCCGCCGGCCGAGCGCGCGGCGATTCTGGAACGTGCCGCTGACTTGATGGAAGGCGAGATCCAGCCACTGATGGGCCTGCTGGCCCGTGAAGCCGGCAAGACCTTCGCCAACGCCATCGCCGAAGTCCGCGAAGCGGTCGACTTCCTGCGTTACTACGCAGTGCAGGCGCGCAACGATTTCAGCAATGACGCCCACCGCCCACTGGGCCCGGTGGTGTGCATCAGCCCGTGGAACTTCCCGCTGGCCATCTTCAGTGGTCAGGTCGCTGCCGCACTGGCCGCCGGTAACCCGGTCCTGGCCAAACCGGCTGAGCAGACTCCGCTGGTCGCCGCGCAAGCCGTGCGCCTGCTGCTGGAAGCCGGGATTCCCGAAGGCGTGCTGCAACTGCTGCCGGGTCGCGGTGAAACCGTCGGTGCCGGTCTGGTTGGTGATGAGCGCGTCAAAGGCGTGATGTTCACCGGCTCCACCGAAGTTGCGCGCCTGCTGCAACGCAATATCGCGGGTCGCCTCGACAGCCAGGGCCGTCCGATTCCATTGATCGCCGAAACCGGCGGGCAGAACGCGATGATCGTCGACTCCTCGGCACTGACCGAACAAGTGGTGATCGACGTGGTGTCCTCGGCCTTCGACAGCGCCGGTCAGCGTTGCTCGGCACTGCGCGTACTGTGCTTGCAGGAAGATTCCGCAGACCGCGTCATCGAAATGCTCAAAGGCGCGATGGCGGAAAGCCGTCTCGGCAACCCTGAGCGTCTGTCCGTGGACATTGGCCCGGTGATCGACGCCGAAGCCAAGGCCGGTATCGACAAGCACATCCAGGCCATGCGCGATAAAGGTCGCAGCGTGTACCAGGTGGCTATCGCCGACAGCGAAGAAGTCAAACGCGGCACCTTCGTCATGCCGACCCTGATCGAACTGGAAAGCTTCGACGAGCTGCAACGCGAGATCTTCGGCCCGGTGCTGCACGTGGTGCGCTACAAGCGCAAGGACATCGACCAGTTGATCGGCCAGATCAATGCCTCCGGTTATGGCCTGACCCTCGGCGTGCACACCCGCATCGACGAGACCATCGCCAAGGTGATCGACAACGTCAACGCCGGTAACGTCTACGTCAACCGCAACATCGTCGGTGCCGTGGTCGGCGTGCAGCCATTCGGCGGCGAAGGCCTGTCGGGGACTGGCCCGAAAGCCGGTGGTCCGCTGTACCTGTACCGCTTGCTGTCGACCCGTCCTACTGACGCGATCGAACAATCCTTCGCTCGCGGTGATGCAGCCGTCGCCCCGGACGTGCGTCTGCGTGATGCCATGAGCAAACCGCTGAACGCCTTCAAGGCCTGGGCCGAGAGCAACCAGTACGCCGAACTGAGCACACTGTGCGTGCAGTACGCCGCTCAATCGCAAAGCGGCATCACCCGCGTGCTGGCCGGCCCGACCGGCGAGAAGAACAGCTACGCGATCCTGCCGCGTGAACACGTGCTGTGCCTGGCGGACGTCGAAGGCGATCTGCTGACCCAACTGGCGGCGGTATTGGCTGTCGGCGGTTCGGCGGTATGGCCGGAATCCGACATCAGCAAGGCCCTGTTCGCACGCCTGCCGAAGGAAGTTCAGGCGCGGATCAAACGGGTTGCCGACTGGCACAAGGATGAAGTGGTGTTTGATGCCGTACTGCATCACGGTCATTCCGACCAGTTGCGTGGTGTCTGCCAGCAGATTGCCAAACGTGCTGGTGCGATCGTTGGCGTTCAGGGCTTGTCCCAGGGCGAGACCAACATCGCGCTGGAGCGTCTGGTGATCGAGCGAGCGTTGAGCGTCAACACCGCGGCGGCGGGGGGTAATGCGAGCTTGATGACTATCGGTTAAACCCGAGAAGTCAGGCAACCGCGATGGTTGCCTGACAATCAAATCCCAATGTGGGAGCGGGCTTGCTCGCGAAGGCGTTGTGTCAGTCGACATCTCCAGTGACTGATCCACCGCATTCGCGAGCAAGCCCGCTCCCACAGTTGTTTTGGGGTGTTTGTTAAGTCGGTGCTCGGCCCTGACATCACCGCCATCAATCATCGTATTCAGCCTTTATCAGCAAGCCTAGACTCGGCCCAACCCCCATTTTCAGGTAGGCCGCCATGTCCGAGACGCTGCTCAGTTCCCGTAATCTGGCTTTCGAGCTGTACGAAGTCCTCGATGCCGAGGGCCTGACCCGGCGTGAGCGCTTCGCCGAACACAACCGCGAGACCTTCGACGCGGCCATCGGCACCGCGCGCAGCATCGCCGAGAAATACTTCGCGCCGCACAACCGCAAGGGCGACGAGAACGAGCCGCGCTACGAGAACGGCCAGGCGATTCTGATTCCCGAAGTCAAACCGGCGGTGGACGCGTTCCTCGAGGCGGGTTTCCTCAATGCCGCGCGAAGCTTCGAAGCCGGCGGCATGCAACTGCCGACGCTGCTGTCGCAAGCCTGCTTTGCCCACTTTCAATCAGCGAACGCGGCGACCACTTCCTACCCGTTCCTGACCATGGGCGCGGCCAACCTGATCGAAAGTTTTGGCAGCGACGAGCAGAAACAGCGTTTCCTGCAACCGATGATCGACGGCCGCTTCTTCGGCACCATGGCCCTGACCGAACCGCATGCCGGCTCGTCGCTGTCGGATATTCGTACACGCGCCGAGCCGGCATCCGACGGCACTTATCGGCTCAAGGGCAACAAGATCTTCATTTCCGGCGGCGATCACCCGCTGTCGGAAAACATCGTGCACATGGTCCTGGCCAAGCTGCCGGACGCGCCGCCGGGGGTAAAGGGGATTTCGCTGTTCATCGTGCCGAAGTTTCTGGTCAACGATGACGGCAGCCTCGGCCAGCGCAACGATGTGCTGCTGGCCGGGCTGTTCCACAAGATGGGCTGGCGTGGCACCACTTCCACCGCGCTGAACTTCGGCGATAACGGCGAGTGCGTCGGCTATCTGGTGGGCAAGCCGCACCATGGCTTGAGCTACATGTTCCAGATGATGAACGAGGCGCGGATTGGCGTCGGCATGGGCGCGGTGATGCTCGGTTACGCCGGTTACCTGTACTCGCTGGAATACGCACGGGAACGCCCGCAAGGCCGAGTGCCGGACAGCAAGGATCCGAGCACCGCACCGGTAGCGATCATTCAGCACGCGGACGTCAGACGCATGCTGCTGACGCAAAAATCCTACGTCGAAGGGGCCTTTGACCTCGGTCTGTACGCGGCACGGCTGTTCGATGACACCACCACGCTGGAGAACGAAGCCGAGCGCAAACAGGCGCATGAGCTGCTGGATTTGCTGACGCCGATCGTCAAGTCCTGGCCGTCGGAGTTCTGCCTGAAGGCCAACGAACTGGCGATCCAGATTCTCGGCGGCCATGGCTACACCCGCGAATACCCGGTTGAGCAGTACTACCGCGATAACCGTCTGAACCCGATCCACGAAGGCACCCACGGCATTCAGTCGCTGGACTTGCTCGGGCGCAAACTGGCGCAGAACGGCGGCGCTGGGCTCAAGCAACTGATCCGCCTGATCGCCAACACTGCCGAGCGCGCGACCGCTTACGAATCGTTGACCGCACTGCGTGAGCCACTGGAGCAATTGGTGGCTCGCCTGCAAACAGTCACCATCGGCCTGCTGACCGATCTGGCGCAAGGCAAGGTCAACAGCAGCCTGGCGAATTCGGCGCTGTACCTGAAAGTATTCGGGCACACGGTGATTGGCTGGCGCTGGCTGGAACAGGCGATTCGCGCGGAGGAAGGCTTGGCCAAGGGCAATGCGGCGGATGCCGACTTCTATAAGGGCAAGTTGCAGGCGGCGCGGTACTTCCTGACATGGGAAGTGCCGGGTTGTCAGCATGAGCTGGCGTTGCTGGAGGTGCGGGATGATACGTGTCTGGCGATGCGGGATGCGTGGTTTTGATCCGGATTATGGGTCGCAGCTGAAATCCAATCGCGAGCAGGCTCACTCCTACAGGAGTACGCATTCCAAATTGTAGGAGCGAGCCTGCTCGCGATGGCGTCAGTTCAGGCAATACATCTCTCAGCTCAACTTGAACCCGCCCATCTGCCGCGCCAGATCATCCGCCAGCTTCTGCAGCATCTGACAATCCTCGCGACAGGCGCGAACCTCCCCCGCCGTGGCCCGGGCCAGATCGGAAATCCCCTGCACATTGCGGTTGATCTCCTCGGTCACTGCCGACTGCTCTTCCGTGGCCGTCGCCACTTGATGGTTCATGTCGCTGATGCGCTCGACCTGCCCGGTAATCGCGGTCAACGACGCCCCGGTACGCTGGCTCGACTCAACCCCGGTGCCGGTCGCCGCCTGCCCGGTGCGCATCGATGACACCGCGTTTTCTGCGCCTTGCTTGAGGCTGCCGATCATCTGCTGGATCTCGTCGGTGGACGCCTGCGTCCTGCGCGCCAAGGTGCGCACTTCATCCGCCACCACGGCAAATCCGCGGCCCATGTCTCCAGCCCGCGCCGCTTCAATCGCCGCGTTGAGCGCCAGCAAGTTGGTCTGCTCGGACACCCCGCGAATCACCGCAAGCACCGAATCGATCGACGCCACCTGCTGCGCCAGCTCACCGACCGCGCCCGCCGCCAGGCCAATCTCATCGGACATGCTTTCGATATGACGGATCGAGCCACCGACCACTTCCCGCGCCTGCATTGCTTCATCGCGAGCAGTTTGTGACGCCAGCGCGGCGTTGCCGGCGTTCTGCGCGATTTCCTGCACGGTCAGGCCCATCTCATGCACCGCCGTGGCGACCATGTCGGTCATTTCCTGCTGGCGCCCTGAGCGTTCGGCGGTGTTCTCCACCACTTTCGCCACTTGGCCGACCGCGGTGCGCAGGCGCTCGCTGGTGGTCAGCACTTCGCCGATCATCCCGCGCTGGCTGTCGAGAAAGCGGTTGAAGCCGCGCGCGAGATCACCCAGTTCATCGGCGCGACTGGAATCTAACCGATGGGTCAAATCTCCACCGCCGCTACCGATTGCTACCAGCGCGGCTGTTACCTGACGAATCGGTCGCACCAGACCTTGGGCCAGCCACACCACCAGCGCCAGGCACACCAGTGCCACCGCCAGACCGATGCCGCCGCTCATCCACATCGCTTTGCGGGCTTCGGCGTAAATCTGCGCCTGCGGCACTTCGGCCACCAGCGTCCAGCCCAGATCGCGCAGCGGCAGGCTGAAGGCGAGGAAGTCTTCGCCATCGCGCTGGAAGGAACTGTTAGCGGCAACTTTTTGACCCATGACCGCTTGCGCCGCCGACGCACCGATCTGCTCCGTGAGGGTGCGCTTGCCACTGAACTGCGCCTCGGGATGGACCTGGATCAAACCGTCGGAACGCACGAGATAGACTTTGCCGCGCTCGCCAAAGCTGAAGTTGTGGATCAGCTCCGACAGCTCTTTCATGCTCAGGCCCAGCCCCGCGACGCCGACCACTTTGCCGGCCTGCTCGACCTTCAAGTCGATGAACAGCGCCAATTCTCCGGTGGCGCCATCGTTGTCGATGTTCAGGGTGCGCGGCTGGTTGCTGTCGAGGAAGGCATAGAACCAGGCATCGGCCGGTTTGGCCCGGCTGAGGGTGCGATCCAGGCCTTTTTCGGTGATGTAGTGGTTGGAGTCGGTGCCGATGATCAACGCGGTGAAGGCTTTATGTTCGGCGCGGATGCCTTCCAGATACTGCGCGAAGGCCGCCGTTTTGCTGCTGTCTTCTCCCGAGGCCAGCCAGTCGCGCACCATGCTATTGCTGGCGATGTCTTTGGCGGCGGTCAGGGGTTGAACGAGGATGCGTTCGATGTCGTTGCGCGTCGCTTCGATGCTCGACGGCAGCGCTTGTTCGACCAGATAGCTCTGGGCGAGGCGGTTGACCACTAGGGTATAAATGCCAACCACGATCAGGATGCTGACCAGCAGGGCGGTGCCCATGCTGAGAATCAGTTGCCATTGAATACTGCGTCGCCACAACTGCATGGAGCACCCCCAAAGAATAAGTGGCCGAAACAATGCAACAGCCGTGCCGATTGTATACAACCTGATCGACAATCTATTCTTTGGTTGTGCGCAACCCCATCAGCCCTGATTGATGGTCTTGGCGATGGTTTCGACCGTGGCGCTGACTTGCTCTTGGTAACGGTCGAGTTCTTCCTGATGCTGCTTCTTCATTTCGATCTGCTGCGAGCACAGGTTCATCGCTGCCAGCACCAGCAAGCGGTCACCGATCAGCGTCGGGTATTTGCGTTTGGTGTCGGCCAGTGCAGCCTTGAGCATCAGTGCGGCATCCAGCAGGGTCTGTTCTTCCCCGGCCGGTGCCTTGATCGAATAGTCCTCCCCGAGAATGGAGATGACTTTTACCCCTGCGGTGCCGTGGTTCATGCGCTGACAGGACCTGCGTTGACGCGATCAACCAAGGCCTGGATGCGCGCTGCGGTGGCGCCGTGCTTCTCTTCCTGTTCCATCAGGCTCAGTTGCAGGCTTTCGTTTTCATCCTTGGCCTGGGCCAGTTCCGTGGACAGGGTCTGGTTGGTTTGCGTGAGGGTCTGGTTCTGTTGCACCAGGTCGCTGACGAGCTGTTCCAATTGGCTGAGGGATGCTTCCAACATTTTGATCTTCCAAGCGTTTTTCAAAGGGCGCGTACGATAAAGAAAAGTCACTGCGGATGCCAGGGTTATACCGGCGCAAGGCCTTGATTTTCCTGGTGGCCGACCGTTCTCACGAGTTTAAAAGACTGTGATCTGCCGATCTGGTTCCTGCACTTCGTCGCTCAGCCCCATATGCGACAAATACGCACAGTGCCTCAAGACTTTAGTCGTATGACCGATAAGTCATCCATACAGCAGTCTCAGCCCGCATGGATGCGGCCCTTTTTGGTATCCGCGCCATGTCCCTTCGCAACATGAATATCGCCCCCCGGGCGTTCACCGGTTTCGCCCTGATCGGCGGCCTGATGCTGATTCTCGGCGTGTTCGCCCTGAACCAGATGAGCAAAATCCGCGGCGCCGCCGAGGACATCACCAACAGCAGTGTGCCGAGCATCAAGAACCTCGACGAGTTCACGCAGTTGACCTTGCGCCTGCGGGTGCTCTCGTATCGCTTGCTGGTCAACCGTGAGCCGGACGTGCAGCAGAAGACCATGGAACTGCTGGACACCCGCAACCAGCAGATCCGCGCCGCCCAATCGGCCTATGAACCGTTGATCAGCGGCCCGCAGGAACGCGCGGCCTACGATCAATATGTGCAGTTGCTGGGCCAGTACCGCCAGATCGAAGACCGGATGAAGAGCCTGTCGCGCAACAATCAGGTGGACGACCTGCGCAACCTGCTCAACACCGAGTTGCTGAACAACTCCGAAGCGATGAACACCGTGCTCAACCGCCTGATGCAGATCAACGGCGAGCAGATCAGCCAGACCAATCAAGAGGCGGTCGACCAGTATTCCTCGGCGTTCAATCTGGTGGTCACCCTGCTGGTCATCGCCACCGGTCTGACTTTCCTGTTCGCCTGGCTGCTGACCATCAGCATCACCAAGCCGATCTCCAAAGCGCTGGACGCGGCGGAAACCATCGCCGAAGGCAACCTGACCCAGCCGATCCACGTCGACGGCACCGACGAAGCCGGACGTCTGTTGGCCGCCATGGCCAAGATGCAATCGAAGTTGCGCGACACCTTGCAGCGCATCTCCGGCTCGGCGACCCAACTGGCGTCTGCGGCGGAAGAACTGAACAGCGTCACCGACGAAAGCGCCCGTGGCCTGACCCAGCAGAACAACGAAATCGAACAGGCCGCCACCGCTGTCAACGAAATGACCAGCGCCGTGGAAGAAGTCGCCCGCAATGCGGTGAGCACTTCGGAAGCCTCGAAGAACGCCACCACTTCGGCGGGCGACGGCCGTGACCTGGTACAGGAAACCGTCAGCGCCATCGAACGCATGAGCGCCGATGTGCAGAGCACCGCGACCCTGATCGGCGATCTGGCGAATGAATCCCGCGACATCGGCAAGGTGCTGGACGTGATTCGTGGCCTGGCGGATCAGACCAACCTGCTGGCCCTGAACGCGGCGATTGAAGCGGCGCGTGCCGGTGAAGCCGGGCGTGGTTTTGCCGTGGTGGCGGACGAGGTTCGTGCCCTGGCGCATCGCACCCAGCAGTCGACCAGCGAAATCGAACGCATGATCGGCAGCATCCAGAGCGGTACCGAACACGCCGTGGACTCGATGCGCAACAGCACCGAGCGTGCCGAATCGACGCTGAACATTGCCCGTGGTGCCGGGATGTCGCTGGACACCATCAACACCGCGATCGTCGAGATCAACGAGCGCAACCTGGTGATCGCCAGCGCCGCCGAAGAGCAGGCGCAAGTGGCCCGCGAAGTCGATCGCAACCTGGTGAACATCCGCGACCTCTCGGTGCAATCGGCCACCGGCGCGAATCAGACCAGTGCGGCGAGCAACGAGCTGTCGCGCCTGGCGCTGGATCTGAACAATATGGTTGGGCGGTTCAGCCTGTAACGACATTTACCTTGAAGTAAATGAAACCTCTGTGGCGAGGGAGCTTGTCGAGTCGTCGCACCGTCCCGCACGGCTGCGCAGCAGGCGCAATCCAGCCACTGCGTCTGCTCTGAAAAAACCGTAGCGTCTGATTTTTAGGGGCGCTGCGCGCCCCAGCGGGAGCAAGCTCCCTCGCCACAGTCATCACATACCGCACCTCCTGTGTGATCACGCTGTAAAAAGCTTTTTGACAGCATCACATTTCAACAGGTTAGAATCGCTGGCACGCAGACTGCATGGTCAGTTTGTGCCCGTCTTTACGCTTCTGGAGTACTGCCTTTGAATGCGACGACCATCAACAGCCTGTTCTTGATCGGCGCGTTGCTGGTAGGTGCGAGCATTCTTGTCAGCTCACTTTCCTCCCGTCTCGGCATCCCCATTCTGGTGATCATCCTCGCGGTCGGCATGACCGCCGGGGTCGATGGCGGCGGGATCATTTTCGATAATTACCCGACGGCTTATCTGGTCGGCAACCTCGCGCTCGCGGTGATCCTCCTCGACGGTGGCTTGCGCACCCGGGTTTCGAGTTTCCGTGTGGCCTTGTGGCCGGCGCTATCGCTGGCGACGGTCGGGGTGTTGATCACTACCGGGCTGACCGGCATGGCCGCCGCGTGGCTGTTCGACCTGAACCTGATTCAGGGCCTGCTGATCGGCGCCATCGTTGGCTCTACGGACGCCGCCGCGGTGTTCTCGCTGCTCGGCGGCAAGGGCCTCAACGAACGGGTGACCGCCAGCCTGGAAATCGAATCCGGCAGCAACGACCCGATGGCGGTGTTCCTCACCGTGACCCTGATCGACATGCTCGCCAGCGGCCAGACCGGCCTGCACTGGAGCCTGCTCGGGCATCTGGTGCGCGAGTTCGGCATCGGTGGCGTGATCGGTCTGGGTGGTGGCTGGCTGATGCTGCAACTGGTCAACCGGATCAACCTCGCCACCGGCCTGTACCCGATTCTGGTGATCGCCGGTGGTCTGGTGGTGTTCGCCCTGACCAACGCCCTGCACGGCAGCGGCTTCCTTGCTGTGTACCTGTGCGGTCTGGTGATCGGCAACCGCCCGGTGCGCAGCCGTCACGGCATCCTGCACATGCTCGACGGCATGGCATGGCTGGCGCAGATCGGCATGTTCCTCGTGCTGGGGCTGCTGGTCACCCCGCATGACTTGCTGCCCATCGCCCTGCCCGCGCTGGGGCTGGCGCTGTGGATGATTCTGTTCGCCCGCCCGCTGTCGGTGCTGGTCGGCCTGCTGCCGTTCAAGGCGTTCCACGGTCGCGAGAAAGCGTTTATTTCCTGGGTCGGCTTGCGTGGCGCAGTACCGATCATTCTCGCGGTGTTCCCGTTGATGGCCGGGCTGCCGAATGCGCAGCTGTACTTCAACCTCGCGTTCTTCATCGTGCTGGTGTCGCTGCTGGTGCAGGGCACGAGCCTGCCGTGGGTGGCCAAACTGCTCAAGGTGACGGTACCGCCGGAGCCTGCGCCGATCTCCCGTTCAGCGCTGGAAGTGCACATCACCAGCGAGTGGGAGCTGTTCGTTTACAAGCTCGGCGCCGAGAAATGGTGCATCGGTTCGCCCCTGCGTGAGCTGAAAATGCCCGAAGGTACGCGCATCGCGGCCCTGTTTCGTGGCCAGCAACTGCTCCATCCGTCGGGTAGTACGGTGCTGGAAGTCGATGATTTGCTGTGTGTGATCGGCCATGAACACAACCTTCCGGCCCTTGGCAAACTGTTCAGCCAGGCGCCGCAACGTGGTCTGGATCTGCGCTTCTTCGGTGACTTCGTACTCGAAGGAGACGCCCAGCTTAAAGCGGTTGCAGCGCTTTACGGGTTGCCGGCCGAGGGCATCGATCCGGACATGACGCTGGGTGCATTCATTGCCCAGAAGGTCGGTGGTGCACCGATCGTTGGCGACCAGGTGGAGTGGAACAACACCCACTGGACGGTCGCGGTCATGGACGGGAACAAGATCGGCAAAGTGGGCGTCAGATTCCCCGAAGGAAGTCGCCCGGGCCCCGGTCTCTTCCTCTAAACTGCGTCCACTATCACTTGCTTGACCGGTCTCTATGCCTACCCTGCGCTCTTTCTTTTTCGCGGCCCTGCTGGGCCTGAGTCTTTCCGTCGGCCCGCTGTATGCCGCCGAACCACCGTCCAGCGAAGCCGTGCAGGCCAGCCTGGACAAACTGGCCGACAGCAAACTGCCGGATGCCGATAAAAAGACCCTGCAGACGGTTCTGCAAAATACCCTCAATCAGCTCAACAACCGGCGTGACTACGACCAGAAGCTGATCGACCTCAAGCAACAACTGGCCTCCGCCCCTCGACAGACCATCGAGAACACCCGCGAACTGGCACGCCTCAAGGCCACGGCGGTGGTGCCGATGGCGCAGCGCTTCCCCAGGGAGTCGATCCCGCAGCTGGAG
This sequence comes from Pseudomonas sp. MWU16-30322, assembly GCF_020515535.1. Classification (NCBI taxonomy): domain Bacteria; kingdom Pseudomonadati; phylum Pseudomonadota; class Gammaproteobacteria; order Pseudomonadales; family Pseudomonadaceae; genus Pseudomonas; species Pseudomonas sp. MWU16-30322. The sequence goes on along the minus strand of NZ_JAIWYL010000003.1, from coordinate 324,464 downwards.
CAGATCCTCACGGATCGCTCGACCCAGCAAAGCGATCTGCAAAAAGCGCTGGCCGATGCCAACAGCCTGATCATCACCGCCCAGACCCGTCCCGAGCGCGCCCAGGCGGAAATCTCCGCCAGCCAGACGCGCATCCAGCAGATCAACACCATCCTCAAGTCCGGCAAGGACAGCGGCAAGACCGTCAGCGCCGAACAACGCGACCAGTTGAACGCCGAACTGGCCGCGCTGAACGCGCTGATCCCGCTGCGCCGTCAGGAACTGGCGGGCAACAGCCAGTTGCAGGATCTGGGCAACAGCCAGCACGATCTGCTCTCGGAGAAATCCGACCGTCTCGACCGCGAGATCCAGGAACTGCAGACCCTGATCAACCAGAAACGTCTGGCGCAGTCGCAGGAAACCGTTACCCAGCAATCGATCGAGGCGCAGAAGGCCGGCGGCAGCAGCCTGCTCGCCAGCGAAAGCGCGGCCAACCTCAAGCTTTCGGACTACTTGCTCAAAAGCACTGACCGCCTCAACGAAGTCACCCAGCAAAACCTGCAGACCAAACAGCAACTCGACAGCCTGACCCAGAGCGACTCGGCCCTCGACGAGCAGATCAACGTGCTCAAAGGCAGCCTGTTGCTGTCGAAGATTCTCTACAAGCAGAAACAGGCGTTGCCACGACTCAAGGTCGACCGCGACCTGGCGGACCAGATCGCCGACATTCGCCTGTATCAGTTCGAAGTCAGCCAGCAGCGCGAACTGCTGAGCAACCCGGCGACCTACGTCGACAATCTGCTCTCCACCCAGCCGCCGGAGCAAGTCACCCCGCAGCTGCGCAGGAGCCTGCTGGATCTGGCCAATACCCGCGCCGATCTGCTGGAGCGCCTGAACCGCGAACTGAGCGCGGTGCTCAACGAATCGATCACCCTGCAGCTCAATCAGAAACAACTGCTGAGCACCGCGCAAAGCCTGCGCGCGACACTTGATGAGCAGATGTTCTGGATTCCCAGCAACAAGCCGCTGGACGCCGAATGGCTGCGCGGCGTGCCGGAGCGTCTGCAACGTCAGGTAGACACCCTGCCGTGGGCCTCAAGCCTGAGCGAACTGACCGACGGCCTGACCCAGCGTCCACTGCTGTTCCTGCCGCTGGCCCTTCTGATCGGCGCGCTGCTGTGGCGGCGCAAACATCTGTATGCGCGGCTGAACAAGGTTCACCAGGACATCGGTCACTTCAAGCGCGACAGCCAGTGGCACACGCCTCAGGCGATCCTGATCAACATTCTGCTGGCGATGCCGGTAGCCTTGGGTCTGGGCCTGTGCGGTCTGGCCCTGCAAATCGACGCCCGCGGGCAAAACGCCAACATGGGCGCGGCGCTGCTGCAAATGGGCCAGGCGTGGCTGGTGTTCTACACCGCCTACCGGATTCTCGCGCCGGGCGGCGTGGCCGAGTTGCACTTTCGCTGGGAAAAACCGCAGGTCGAATTCCTGCAAGGCTGGGTACGTCGCCTGGGCCTGGTGGTCATGGCACTGGTGGCCGTCGTGGCCGTCGCCGAGCTGCAACCGGCGGCGCTGGCAGACGACGTACTGGGCATGCCGGTGGTGCTGACCTGCTATGCGCTGATGGCATGGCTGCTCAGCCGCCTGTTGATCAGCAGTCCGGCCCATGAAAACGCTTCGCTGTTCCGCAAGGCCGTGGGCATCATGTTCACCCTGCTGCCGATCGCCCTGTTCGTCGCGGTGTGCTTCGGCTACTACTACACCGCGCTGAAACTCAGCGACCGGCTGATCAACACCCTGTACCTGCTGATGTTCTGGCTGGTGATCGAAGCCACCTTCGTCCGTGGTCTGGCGGTTGCCGCACGCCGTCTGGCTTACCAGCGCGCTCTGGCCAAACGCCAGGCCGCGAAAGAGGCCGGCGACGGCGAAGCGGTGATCGAAGAGCCGACCCTGGACATCGAAAAGGTCAACGAACAGTCGCTGCGTCTGATCCGTCTGGCGCTGCTCGGCGGCTTCATCGCCGCGCTGTACTGGGTCTGGGCCGACTTGATCTCGGTGTTCTCGTACCTCGACAACATCACCCTCTACGAATACACCAGCGGCACCGGGGCCAATATGAGCATGGTGCCGATCAGCATCGGCGACATGCTCGGTGCGCTGATCATCATCGGCATCACCTTCGCCTTGGCGCGCAACTTGCCGGGTCTGCTCGAAGTATTAGTGCTGTCGAAACTCAATCTGGCGCAGGGCAGCGCCTATGCGACCACGACGCTGCTGTCTTACGTGATCGCCGGCGTCGGTTTTGTCTCCACGCTATCGACCCTCGGCGTCAGTTGGGACAAGTTGCAGTGGCTGGTGGCGGCGCTGTCGGTCGGCCTCGGTTTCGGTATGCAGGAGATCTTCGCGAACTTCATCTCCGGCATCATGATCCTGTTCGAACGCCCGGTGCGGATCGGCGACACCATTACCATCGGCAACCTGTCCGGCACGGTGAGCAAGATCCGCATCCGCGCCACGACCATCACCGACTTCGACCGCAAGGACATCATTGTCCCGAACAAGACGTTCATCACCGGGCAACTGATCAACTGGTCGCTGACCGACACCATCACCCGCGTCACTCTGAAACTCGGCGTGGATTATGGCTCCGACCTGGATCTGGTCAAGGAACTGCTGCTCAAGGCCGCCCGGGAAAACCCGCGCGTCCTCAAGGAACCCGAGCCGCATGTGTACTTCCTCAACTTCGGCGAAAGCACCCTCGACCACGAATTGCGCATGCACGTGCGCGACCTCGGTGACCGCAACCCGGTGATCGACGAAGTGAACCGCTTCATCAACCGCGAGTTCAAGAAGCAGCACATCAACATCTCGTTCCGCCAGATGGAGGTGTACCTGAAAAACCTTCACGGCCAGGAATACAAGTTGGTGCCGGTCGAGGACGACAGCAAAACCATCGTGCCGATCAGCGGCGAGCAAAAGCCGCTGCAAGAGCCGCCGCCGGCCAAACTCGACTAACCGGCCTGATCCCAGCAGAATGCTCGGACATTCTGCTGGAGCCGGCCCTTGAAAGCCCTCGACGAACTGACCTTCGACAATCGCTTCGCTCGCCTGGGCGACGCGTTCTCCGCCCACGTGCTGCCCGAACCGATCGACAACCCGCGTCTGGTCGTCGCCAGCCCGGCGGCCCTGGCCTTGCTCGATCTCGAGCAGACGACGGCTGACACTCAGGAATTCGCCGAACTGTTCGGCGGCCACAAGTTATGGGCGGATGCCGAGCCACGGGCGATGGTCTATTCCGGGCACCAGTTCGGTGGCTACACGCCGCAACTGGGCGATGGTCGCGGCTTACTGCTGGGCGAGGTTTACAACAACGCCGGCGAGCACTGGGACCTGCATTTGAAGGGCGCCGGGCAGACGCCGTTTTCGCGCATGGGCGATGGCCGCGCGGTGTTGCGTTCGTCGATCCGTGAATTCCTTGCCTCCGAGGCGCTGCACGCGCTGAACATCCCGTCTTCGCGTGCCGCCTGCGTGATCGGCTCCGACACTCCGGTGTGGCGCGAAAAGCAGGAACGCGCCGCGATGGTGCTGCGTCTGGCGCCGAGCCATGTGCGCTTCGGCCACTTCGAATACTTCTACTACACCAAGCGTCCCGAGCAGCAGAAACAGCTCGGTGAGCACGTACTGGCGATGCACTATCCCGAATGCCTGGAGCAGCCGGAGCCGTATCTGGCGATGTTCCGCGAGATCGTCGAGCGCAATGCCGAACTGATCGCCAAGTGGCAGGCCTACGGCTTCTGTCACGGCGTGATGAACACCGACAACATGTCGATCCTCGGCATCACCTTCGACTTCGGCCCATTCGCCTTCCTCGACGATTTCGACGCCAACTTCATCTGCAACCACTCCGATGATCAGGGCCGCTACTCGTTCAGCAACCAAGTGCCGATCGGCCAGTGGAACCTCAGCGCCCTGGCCCAGGCCCTGACGCCGTTCATCAGCGTCGAAGCCCTGCGCGAAACCCTCGGTTTGTACCTGCCGTTGTTCCAGGCGCACTACCTCGACCTGATGCGTCGTCGCCTCGGTTTCACCAGCGCCGAAGACGACGACCAGAAACTGCTCGAAGACCTGCTGCAACTGATGCAGAACAGCGGCGTCGACTACACCATGTTTTTCCGCCGCCTCGGCGACCAGTCCGCAGAGCAAGCCGTCGCCCGCCTGCGCGATGACTTCGTCGACATCAAAGGCTTCGATGCCTGGGGCGAGCGCTACCTGGCCCGGGTTGCCCGTGATGGCGACAGCAATCAGGAGCAACGCCGCACACGGATGCACGCGGTCAATCCGCTGTACATCCTGCGCAACTACCTGGCACAAAAAGCCATCGACGCCGCCGAACAAGGCGACTACTCCGAGGTTCGCCGGCTGCATGCGGTGCTGAGCAAACCGTTCGACGAACAGCCGGGGATGGAGGGTTATGCCGAGCGGCCGCCGGAGTGGGGCAAGCATCTGGAGATCAGTTGTTCGTCTTGAGGCTCCGGATTCAACCTTGATAAACGCCTCGTACGACTCCAGATCAGTCGTACGAGATATCAACTTAAACCGAGCCCGTCATGACCACTCCACTCCTCATCCCCTGCCCCGCCTGCAACGGCCTCAACCGCATCCCCGCCGAACGCCTGGGCGATCAGCCGAAGTGCGGGCGCTGCAAATCCGCGGTGCTGCTGAGCAAGCCGTTCGAACTCAAGCAAGGCGACTACGCCAGCCAGATCAAAGGTGATCTGCCGTTGTTGGTGGATGTGTGGGCGGACTGGTGTGGGCCGTGCAAGTCGTTTGCACCGGTGTTCGAGCAGGCGGCGGCGCAGTTGGCGGGCAAGTGCCGGTTGGCCAAGCTCGACAGCGAGGCCAATCAACAGTTGTCGGCGCAGTTGGGGATTCGTTCGATTCCGAGCCTGATTCTGTTCAAGAACGGGCGGGAAGTGGCACGCCAGAGCGGGGCATTTCCGTTGCCGCAGTTGATGGCGTGGCTGCGTAGCCAAGGCATCTGACCCTCCAGAGAACCCAATGTGGGAGCGAGCCTGCTCGCGAAGGCGCCCGTTCAGTCAACAGAGATGTTGAATGTGCTGGCCTCTTCGCGAGCAGGCTCGCTCTCACAGGAAAATCAGTGGTCTTCGAGCAGGTTGTGCAGTTCGACAAATTGCTGCGTCAGTTTGTGCCGTGGGTCGAGGTGGATCAGCGGGGTGCTGGCCTGGTGCGACTCGCGCATGCGCACCGAGCTGTTCAGGTACACCGGCAGCACCGGCAAGCCCTCGGCAATCAATTCATCAAGAATCTGCTGCGGCAGGCTGGCCCGGGCCTGGAACTGGTTGACCACGATGCCTTCGACTTCCAGCCCTTCGTTGTGGTCTTCCTTCAACTCTCCGATTTCCGCTAGCAGGCCGTACAGCGCCTGACGCGAGAAGCTGTCGCAATCGAAGGGAATCAGCACACGATCAGCGGCAATCAGTGCCGATACCGCGTAAAAGTTCAGCGCGGGAGGGGTGTCGAGATAAATCCGGTCGTATTCGCCATCCAGTTCATCCAGCAACTTACGCAGCTTGTTGATCTTGTGCTTGGCCTCAAGCTTGGGCTGCAGATCGGCCAGTTCAGCGGTGGCGGTGATGATGTGCAGGTTGTCGAACGGGGTTTCGTAGATGTCGGCCTGGTTTTTCTTCGAGAACGGCCCGGAAGACAGGGTCTGCTTGAAGAAGTCGGCAATGCCCATCGGTATGTCATTCCCGGTGAGCCCCGTCAGATACTGAGTGGAGTTGGCCTGGGCATCGAGGTCGACCAATAGCGTGCGATAGCCCTCGCTGGCACTCACTGCCGCCAGATTGCAGGCAATGCTGGATTTGCCCACGCCACCTTTCTGATTGAACACCACGCGCCGCATGACAAAACCTCCGTGTATCAAAGAATGACCGAGTGTAGTTGCCTGTGCGTGCGCTTCGCTACCTTCAACGACGCGGACTACAGAGTCAGGCGCAAAAATCAGCGGGAACAGAGGGCAAAAACCTCTCCTGTGCGCTGATAGGCCCGACAGACAAATCCCCCACGACCTGGATAATGGCCAAGTGACAGTTTTTCTGCGAACCACTCAGTACATTTCGTTGAGCAAAACGTAACCAACATTTGCTACACACTCGTCGCACCGGGATAATGCGCGCCACCCGGCGCCAAGCGCCACGTCAGGTCAGCCGCGGCTTTGGCGACTCAAAGCGTCATAAAAGCCCGCAGGGGCGGGATGAACTCCGTGATCAACTTCAACATCGCCCAATGGCGCGCGTGGGCCCCGGGGCTCGACAGCGTGGACGCGTGGCAGGCCTGGAGCCGACAACCGGTCGTGCTCCCGGGCAGCGATGTCGCGCCCGATGTGTCGTTTCTACCGGCGATGCAGCGCCGTCGGCTCAGCCGCCTGGCGCGCATGGCGTTCAGTGTCGGCTGGCCGCTGGCCGACGGACGGGAGAACCTGCCGCTGGTGTTTGTTTCGCGCCACGGCGAAACCCCGCGTACCTTCGAGATCCTCAGTGATCTGGCCAATGACGAGCCGTTGTCGCCGACCCAGTTCAGCCTGTCGGTGCACAACGCAATCATCGGTCTGTGGTCGATCATGCGCGGCGAAACCAGCGAAATGACCGCCCTCGCGGCGGCAGGCGATGGCCTGGAACATGGCATCCTCGAAGCCGCTGCCCTGCTCGACGAAGGCGCTCCGGCGGTGCTGCTGATCATCACCGAAGAGCAGCCGCCCCAGGCCTATTCGCAGTGGATCGACGACGTCCCGTTCCCTTATGCGCTGGGCCTGCTGCTCACTCCCGGTACCGACTGGCGGCTGACCCTGAACAGCGGCCCGGAGGCACTGTCCAAAACGCAATGGCCACACGCGCTCAATCTGTTGCGCACCCTGCTCGGCCAGCAATCCCATTGCCAACATGCCTGGAAAAATCGTGTATGGACCTGGCAACGCAACCCGTGACCGCGAAGAACCGCGACGCCTATTACTGGCGCTTGCTGGCCACCGCCGCCAGTTTCGCTCTGTTCGGGCTGGGCGGGCTGTGCCTGCGCCTGCTGGTGTTCCCGTTGCTCGGCTATTTGCCGGGAGACGCGCTCAAGCATCGCCAGCGCGCGCGGCAGACCGTCAGTCGGTTGTTCTGGTTTTTCGTGCGGTTCATGGCCCGCACCGGCGTCCTGACCTACGACATTCAAGGGGCGGAACGCCTCGGCCGGCCGGGGCAGATGATCATCGCCAACCACCCGTCGCTGATCGACGTGGTGTTCCTGATCGGCCTGGTGCGTCAGGCCAATTGCGTGGTGAAGAAAAGCCTGTGGGAAAACCCCTTCACCCGCGGCCCGCTGCGCAGCACCGAATACATCAGCAATGACGGCAGCATGGACATGCTCGATGCCGCGGCCGAATCCCTGCAAAACGGCCAGACCCTGATCATTTTCCCCGAGGGCACGCGCACTCAACCCGGTCAGGCGCCAGCCTTTCATCGGGGGGCGGCGGCGATTGCCCTGCGCGGTGCGAAAATCCTTACGCCAGTGGTCATCAAGGTCAATCCGACCACCCTGACCAAGGCCGAACCCTGGTATCGCATCCCCCACCGCCGCGTGCACTTCAGTTTTCGTATCGGGGCCGATATAGATCCACAGACTTTCGCCACGCAAGGCCCTGCACCGCAGGCCTCGCGCAAGCTCAATGATTATTTGCACTCTTACTACATTAAGGAGCTCGCCGAAGATGAGCGATCTGAATAACCCTGGCCTGGTGCGCGACATCAAACTGCTGATCATCGATGCCCTGGGCCTCGAAGACATCAGCGTCGACGACATCGGCGACGAACAGACGCTGTTCGGCGAAGGCCTGGGCCTGGATTCCGTCGACGCACTGGAACTGGGTCTGGCGATCCAGAAAAAGTACGGCATCAAGATCGACGCCGACGCCAAAGACACCCGTAACCACTTCACCAACGTGGCGAGCCTTGCGGCATTCGTCACGGCAAAAAAGGCAGCTTGAGACCGGACCATGCAAACTCGTGACGACATTTTCAACACCCTGCGCGATGCCTTGGTCGAGCTGTTCGAACTGGATCCGGCGCGGATCAGCCTGGAGTCAAACCTGTATCAGGATCTGGAAATCGACAGCATCGACGCGGTCGACCTGATTGATCACATCAAACGCCAGACCGGCAAGAAAATCGCCGCCGAAGAATTCAAATCGGTGCGCACTGTCGGTGACGTGGTCGAGGCGGTCTACCGTCTGGTTCAACCGGCCGCATGAGCCGATTGATCGGCCTCGGCCTGCTGTTGGCGGGGCTGCTGTACCCCTTTGCGGTGTATTTCGGCATGGAGCACTTCGCCCCGTGGCAGTTCGGACTGCTGCTGGGCGGCCTGTGGCTGGCGCGCGCGCTGACCGGCGAACGCAAGCCCGGCAGCCGCTGGATAGCCTGCGTGGCGATCGTGTTCTGCCTGCTGCTGGCGCTGTTCGACAGTCCGCTGTTGCTGCGCTGGTATCCGGTGCTGATCAGCGGCTTCATGCTGGTGCTGTTCAGCCTGAGCCTGAAATACGGGCCGCCGATGGTCGAGCGCCTGGCGCGACTGCGCGAGCCGCACCTGCCGCTCGAGGCGATCCGCTACACCCGCCAGGTCACCGTGGCCTGGAGCGTGTTTTTCTTCTGCAACGGTTTGTGCGCCGCGCTCCTGACCCTGTGGGCGCCGCTGCATTGGTGGATGTTGTACACCGGCCTGATCTCCTACGGATTGATCGGCCTGATGTTTGCCATTGAATGGCTGATACGACAACGGGTAAGAGGCCGTAAATGAACTGGATAAAACTTGAGCAACTGTTGCTCAAGGCCCTGCCGGAGCGCGCGATCAGCGCCGCCCCGGCGCTCGACCACACGCAACTGCGCGAGCAGGCGCTGAGCGTTGCCGCCGGCCTGCAGGCACGCGGCGTGCAGCGCATGGCGGTGCATCTGGAAGATGCCGCCGACCTCGCCATCGCTCTGCTCGGAGCCTGGCGCGCCGGCGTCAGCGTCCTGCTGCCCTCCGATCTGCAAGCGCAGACCCGCCAGCGCTGGTCGAGTGAAGTCGATCTGTGGCTGAGCGATCATCCCGATGACGCTCACTTGAACGATCTGCTGCAGCCTGCCTTGCCCGGCGCCGAACTCGATCTCGAGCAGTGCCGCCTGAGCCTGTGCACCTCCGGCTCCAGCGGTGAACCCAAGCGCATCGACAAGACCCTGCGCCAACTGGCCAACGAGGTCGAGGCACTGGAGCAACTGTGGGGCGCGGATCTCGGTGAAGCCTGGGTCATCGGCAGCGTCGCCACCCAGCACATCTACGGTTTGTTGTTCCGGGTGCTGTGGCCGCTGTGCGCCGGACGTCCGTTCGGGCGCAAGCAACTGGCATTCTCGGAAGACCTGCAGCGCGCCAGCCGCGAACACCCGGCCTTCGCCTGGGTCGCCAGCCCGGCGCTGCTCAAGCGCATGGGCGACAACCTCGACTGGCCGGCCCTGAGCGCCGTGCGCCGGGTGTTTTCCTCCGGCGGTGCGTTACCGGCAGACGCAGCACAGAGTCTGCAGCAACGCCTGCACCAGTGGCCGACGGAAATCCTCGGCAGCTCGGAAACCGGTGGCATCGCCTGGCGTCAGGGCGCCAGCCTGTGGCAGCCCTTCGCCGGGGTTGAACTGAGTCAGGACAGCGACGGCGCCCTGCTGATCGCCTCGCCCTATCTGCCGGCCGGGCATGTCGAGCACACCGCCGATGCCGCGCGTATCGCTGCCGACGGGCGTTTCGAACTGCTCGGGCGGCTGGACCGCATCGTCAAACTCGAAGAGAAACGTATCTCCCTGCCGATGCTGGAACAGGCGCTGATCGCCCATGACTGGGTCGCCGAAGCACGCCTGGGCGTGGTTCAGGAAAACCGTGCGGTGCTGGGTGCCTTGCTGGTGCTCAGCGACGCGGGCCTGTTTGCCTTGCGTGAACAGGGCCGTCGCAGCCTGACCGAAGCCCTGCGCAAACACCTGAGCCAGCATTGCGAAGCCTTGGCCTTGCCCCGGCGCTGGCGTCTGGTGCGGCAACTGCCGCTGAACAGCCAGGGCAAGCTGCCGCAGGCCTACATCGAAGCGCTGCTGCTGGCGCCACGGCCGAAAGCCCCGGAAGTGCTGGAACAGCTCGAGACCGACGGCGAGTGGAGCCTGCAATTGAGTGTTCCGCAGGACCTGGCCTACTTCAGCGGTCACTTCCCCAAGGCCCCGGTGCTGCCCGGTGTGGTGCAGGTCGAGTGGGCACTGAACCTCGGCCGACACCTGCTGAACCTGCCCGGCAAATTTGCCGGCATGGAAGTGCTGAAATTCCAGCAACTGGTGCGCCCGGGCGATGAAGTCCAGCTGCACCTGCGCTTCGATCCCGAACGCGGCAAGCTGTATTTCGCCTACCGCAACGACACCGCGACCTGCTCCAGCGGGCGAATCCTGCTAGGAGCCGCCGATGCATAACCTGTGGCGAGGGAGCTTGCTCCCGCTGGGCTGCGAAGCGGCCCCAATTCCAAGCGACACAAAATTAACGGCGAGTGCTGCGCACTCGAGCGGGAGCAAGCTCCCTCGCCACAGTGGGGATGTGGTCAATGCATAACCCTTGCGCCGTGATTCCGGTCTACAACCATGAAACCGCGATCGGCACCGTGGTCGATGCCCTGCTCGCCCAAGGCCTGCCGTGCATTCTGGTGGATGACGCCAGCACCCCGTCCTGCGCGCGAGTGCTGGATGCGCTGGCCGAACGCGACCACGTGCATCTGGTGCGCCTGACCCTCAATCAGGGCAAAGGCGGCGCGGTGATGACCGGCCTGCGCGAAGCGGCGCGGCTGGGCTTCACTCATGCCTTGCAGGTTGATGCCGATGGCCAGCACGACCTGCACGACGTCGCCCGTTTCGTCGAGGAATCCCGCGCCCACCCGGACGCGATGATCTGCGGTTATCCGCTGTTTGACGAGAGCGTGCCCAAGGGCCGTTTGTACGCGCGTTATCTGACCCACGTGATGGTCTGGATCAACACGCTGTCGCTGCAGATTCGCGATTCGATGTGCGGCTTTCGCGTCTACCCGCTGGCCCCGACGCTGGCGCTGATCGACTCGGCGCGGGTCGGCAAGCGTATGGATTTCGACTCCGACATCCTCGTGCGCCTGTCGTGGCGCAACCAGCCGATGCGCTGGTTGCAGACCAGCGTGCACTACCCGCTGGATGGCGTCTCACACTTCCGCCTGTTCCACGACAACGCGCTGATTTCCAGCATGCACACCCGGTTGTTCTTCGGCATGCTGCTGCGCCTGCCGGTCATCCTCTGGCGCCGGTGGCGAGCATGAGCATCGAGACCGACAAGAAGCACTGGGCCGACCGCGAAGAGCGCGGCAGCTTCCTGCTGATGAAATTCACCGCGTTCGCCGCCAAAGTGCTTGGCCGGCGCCTGCTCAGTCCGCTGCTGTACGGCATCGTCCTGTACTTCTTCCTGTTCGGCCGCACCGCGCGCCACAGTGCCTGGCAATACCAGCAACGGCTGGCTGACTGGAGCAACCGCGCCGAATTGCGCCCGAGTTACTGGCGGGTGTTCCGCCAGTTCATGGCGTTCGCCGATTCGCTGCTCGACAAGCTCGACGTGTGGAGCGGCAAGATCCGTATCGAGCAGATCGAAATCATCGACCCGGCGCTGCTGCGCAATCAGTTGCGCGGCAGTCGCGGGCAACTGCTGGTCGGCGCGCATCTGGGTAACCTCGAAGTGTGCCGGGCGCTGGCGGAGATCGGCGAAAAGGTCACCATGAACGTGCTGGTGCACACCAAGCACGCCGAGCAGTTCAACCGCTTGCTGGGCGAGGCCGGGGCGACCAATCTGCGCCTGATTCAGGTCAGCGAACTGGACCCGGTGATCATGCTGCAACTGCACGAACGCCTGGAGCGCGGCGAATGGCTGGCGATTGCTGGCGACCGCGTGCCGTTGCACGGCGGGCGCAGCGTCAGCGTGGACTTTCTCGGCCACCCGGCAGCGTTTCCGCAAGGCCCGTGGCTGCTGGCCGGCTTGCTCAAATGCCCGGTCAATCTGTTGATGTGCCTGAAACAGCCGGACGGCCACTATCGCCTGACTCTCGAACCGTTCGCCGACAGCGTGACGTGGACGCGCCGCGAGCGCGAGCAGGTCATTCATCAGTGGGCCACCCGCTACGCGCAGCGCCTGAGTCACTATTGCCTCGAAGCCCCGCACCAATGGTTCAACTTTTACCCTTTCTGGAAGACCGATGACGACGCCAACCCATGAGCCGGTAACCTTCGGCGAACGCCCTTTGCGCATCGAAGACGTGCTGGCCCTGGCCAACCGTCAGGCGCCCGTGCAGTTGCAGAGCGACGCCGCCTACCGCGAGCGCATCGCCAAAGGCGCGCGGTTTCTCGATTCGCTGCTGGACAAGGAAGGCGTGATCTACGGCGTGACCACCGGTTACGGCGATTCCTGCGTGGTCGCGGTGCCGCTGCATCACGTTGAGGCACTGCCGCGTCATCTCTACACCTTCCACGGCTGCGGCCTCGGCAAACTGCTCGACCCGCAAGCCACCCGCGCGGTGCTGGCCGCACGGTTGCAGTCGCTGTGTCACGGCGTGTCCGGGGTGCGCATCGAACTGCTGGAGCGCCTGCACGCCTTCCTTGAACACGACATCCTGCCGCTGATCCCCGAAGAAGGTTCGGTCGGGGCCAGCGGCGATCTGACGCCGCTGTCCTACGTCGCCGCCACCCTGTCCGGCGAGCGCGAAGTGTTGTTCCGTGGCGAACGCCGCCAGGCTGCCGACGTGCATCGAGAACTGGGCTGGACGCCATTGGTGCTGCGTCCGAAAGAAGCGCTGGCCTTGATGAACGGCACGGCGGTGATGACCGGTCTCGCCTGCCTCGCCTTCGCCCGCGCCGACTATCTGCTGCAACTGGCCACGCGCATCACCGCGCTCAACGTTGTCGCGCTGCAAGGCAATCCGGAACACTTCGACGAGCGTCTGTTCGCCGCCAAGCCGCATCCGGGGCAAATGCAAGTCGCCGCATGGCTACGCAAGGATCTGGCGATCGACGCGCCGACCGCACCGCTGCATCGCCTGCAGGATCGCTACTCGCTGCGCTGCGCCCCACACGTGCTCGGGGTGCTGGCCGACAGCCTGAACTGGCTGCGTGCGTTCATCGAGACCGAACTCAACAGCGCCAACGACAACCCGATCATCGACGCCGAAGCCGAGCGCGTGCTGCACGGCGGGCACTTCTACGGCGGGCACATCGCGTTCGCCATGGACAGCCTGAAAAATCTGGTGGCCAACGTCGCCGACCTGCTCGACCGGCAGCTCGCGTTGCTGGTCGACGAGCGCTACAACCACGGTTTGCCGAGCAATCTGTCCGGCGCCCCGGCGGATCGCGCCATGATCAATCACGGCTTCAAGGCCGTGCAGATCGGCACCAGTGCCTGGACCGCTGAAGCCCTGAAAAACACCATGCCGGCCAGCGTGTTCTCACGCTCCACCGAGTGCCATAACCAGGACAAGGTGAGCATGGGCACCATCGCCGCCCGCGACGCGATCCGCGTACTGGAACTGACCGAACAGGTCGCCGCCGCCACGTTGCTCGCGGCCAATCAGGGCGTATGGCTGCGCGGTCGCGATGAAGACGCGCGTGCGCTGCCACCTTCGCTGGCCGCCATGCACGAAGAGCTGGCCAAGGACTTCCCGCCAGTCATCGAAGACCGCGCGCTGGAAGGCGAACTGCGCCTGTGCCTGCAACGCATCGCCGAACAACACTGGAGGCTGCATGCGTAGCGCCGGAGTGCTGCACGCCGACACGGAAATCCTCGTGCCGTTCTTTGACGTCGACACCATGCACGTGGTCTGGCACGGGCACTACGTCAAATACCTGGAAGTGGCGCGCTGCGCGCTGCTCGACCAGATCGGCCACAACTACACGCAGATGTCCGAGTCCGGCTACGCGTGGCCGATCATCGACCTGCAACTGCGTTATGTACGTGGCGCGGTGTTCGGTCAGCGCTTGAACGTACGCGCCAGTCTGGTGGAGTGGGAGAACCGCTTGAAGATCAACTATCTGATCACCGACCTGCTAACCGGTGAGCGCCTGACCCGTGCCAGCTCGGTGCAGGTGGCGGTCGAGATCAGCAGTCGCGAGATGCAACTGGCCTCACCCAAAGTGTTCACCGATGCGGTGGAAAGGATGCTGCGATGAACCTGTTCTGCAAATGCCTTGGCGCGATGGCGCTGCTCGCCGTGTCGACGCTGGCCAACGCCTTCGACCTGCAGCAGCTCAGCGAGCAACTGGCGAAACCGCAGGTGATCCACGGCCAGTTCATTCAGGAAAAACACCTGCGCGCGCTGCCTCAGCCATTGATCAGCAAGGGCAACTTCGTCCTGGCGAAAAATCACGGCCTGCTCTGGTTGCTCAAGACCCCGTTGCAACAGGATTACCGCATCACCGCCAACGGCATCGCGCGACGCGATGGCAACGCTTGGCAAATGCTGCCGAACAAGAGCGCCGGGGCCGAGCAGAACCGCTTGTTCCTCGCCGTGCTGCAAGGTGACAGCAGCGGCCTGCAACGGGATTTCGAGCTGGCCCTGAGCGGCGACGCACAACAGTGGAAACTCACTTTGACCCCGCGTTCGCTGCTGCTCAGGCAAGTGTTCAAGCAGATCAATATCGATGGAGGTGAACTGGTGCAGACCATCGAACTGCTGGAAACCCAGGGCGACAGCACCGTGCTGCGCATGAAAGACAGCAGCGCCGGTCAACCGTTGAGCGAAGCGGAGCAACATGACTTTGCCGAGTGAACGCAGGCTGCCGTGGCTGTTCCTGATCCTGCTGTTGGCGGTCGTCGCGCTGGCCGGGTGGCAGTGGCGCGACGGTGCGCCGCTGTCGGCCAACCTCATGGAGCTGGTGCCCGGGACCAACCCTGATGCCCTCGAACTGCGCGCCGAACAACGTATGCAGGAACCGCTCAATCGGGAAATGCTAGTGCTGGTCGGCCACGCTGATCGCCAGCAAGCGGTGGCCATGGCGCAGACTCTGGGCGAGCAATGGCAGGCCAGCGGTCTGTTCGAAAAGGTCCAGTGGAACCTGCAGGCGGATCTGCCAGCGCTGCGCACGCAGTTGCTGCAAGGACGGCTGGCGATGCTCTCGGCGGATGATCGGCAACTGCTGACCGAGCATCCCGATGCGTTCATTCAGCAACGGGTGCAGGCACTGTTCGATCCGTTCAACGGTTTTACCCTGGTGCCGAGCCAGGACGACTGGCTGGGCCTGACCGCACGCATCCAGAACAGCCAGCCGAAGCACGGCGCGGTGCAACTGGACATCGGCAGCGGCGCACTGGTCGCCGATGCCGATGGCAAGAGCTGGGTGCTGCTGCGCGCGCGCACCACCGGCAATGCCTTCGACATGAACCTACCGCTGAAAGTCGCCGATCTGCTGCAGCACAGTCGCGAGCAGGCGGCGAAATCCGACATGCAACTGTTGGCCGCCAGTGGTCTGCTGTACGCCGCCAACGGTCAGCAACAAGCCACCCGCGAAATGACCTGGGTCGGCGGCGGCGCCACTCTCGGTATTCTGCTGTTGCTGCTGTTGGCGTTTCGCCGCTGGCGGGTGCTGCTGGCGTTCGTGCCGGTGCTGGTGGGCATGCTGTTCGGCGCGGTGGCCTGCGTGGCGCTGTTCGGCCACATGCATGTGATGACCCTGGTGCTCGGCTCCAGCCTGATCGGCGTGGCCGTGGATTATCCGCTGCACTATCTGTCGAAAAGCTGGAGCCTCAAGCCGTGGCGCAGCTGGCCAGCCCTGCGCCTGACACTCTCCGGGCTGACGCTGAGCCTGATCACCAGCGCCATCGGTTATCTGGCGCTGGCCTGGACGCCCTTCCCGGCGCTGACGCAAATCGCGGTGTTCTCCGCCGCCGGTTTGCTCGGGGCGTATCTGTCGGCGGTGTGCCTGCTGCCGGCCCTGCTGAAAAATGTTGAACTGGTGCCGGCGCAATGGCCGCTGCGCCTGGCCGAGCGTCTGGTGCAACTGCGTGACACTCTGCTCGAACACGTGCGCACCCCGGTGCTGCTGGCGCTGTTGGTCGCGTTCTGCGTTGGCGGTCTGGTGCAGCTGCAAAGCAAGAACGACATCCGCCAGTGGGTCGGTGCGCCACAACGCCTGACCGATGAGGCGCAGACCATCGCACGCATCACCGGCTATCAGCCGACCAGCCAGTTCTTCCTCGTGCGCGCCGCCAATCAGCAGCAACTGCTGGAGCGTCAGGCCGCACTGAGCGAGCGCCTGCAGCAACTGGTCAACCTCGACAAACTGCAAGGCTATCTGGCCCTCGATCAACTGCTCAGTCCGCCGAGCCAGCAACAGCAAGTGCGCGAAGCACTGAGCAAACTGCCGCAATACTGGCAGCCACTGCTCGACCTCGGCGTACCGCTCGCGGCGTTGCAAACCGAACTGCAGCAGTTGCAGAGCCTGCCCGCCGAGGACATCGACGCGGCACTCGCCGGGCCGCTGGGCGAGCCTTACCGCACGCTGTGGCTCGGCCCGACCGCTGACGGCGTGGCGGCGATGACCAGCCTGCAAGGCCTGAACAATCCGTCACTGCTGCGGGTGCAGGCCCTGGACTTGCCGGGCGTGATGCTGGTGGATCGTCTCGGCGAATTGAACAACGTGTTCGCCGCGACCCAGATCAGCGCCGCCGAACTGAAACTCGCCTCCTGTGTGTTGATCGTGCTGGTGCTGATCGTGCCGTTCGGCTTCGGCGGCGCCTTGCGCATCGTCGCCCTGCCGCTGCTGGCAGCGCTGTGCAGCCTTGCCAGCCTCGGTTGGCTCGGTCAGCCGCTGACCCTGTTCAGCCTGTTCGGCCTGCTGCTGGTGACGGCGATCAGCGTCGATTACGCGATCCTCATGCGTGAGCAGGTCGGCGGTGCGGCTGTCAGCTTGCTGGGCACCTTGCTGGCGGCGCTGACGACCTGGCTGTCGTTCGGTCTGCTGGCGGTGTCGAGTACGCCGGCGGTGAGCAACTTCGGCCTGGCGGTGAGCCTCGGGCTGGCGTTCAGTTTCATTCTGGCGCCGTGGGCCGGACGTCACGTCCACAGCGCCGGCGTCGCGGAGCCGGCAGCGTGATGGTCGTCGGTTTCTGGCTGCTGGCCCTGGCGCTGTTCGCTGTGGTGACCCGTATCGGTCGGCATTTCGGCCTGATCCCGATCGTCAGCCAGTTGCTGCTGGCCAGCTTCGGATTGCCGCTGCTGATGTACTTCTGGATTGAGCCGGGCTGGCAACTCAGCGGTGCCGAACTGATTGCGCCGGGGTGGCTGAAAGACCTCTACAGCCTGAGTTTCGCGCTGTTGCTCGGGCACATTCTCAGTGATGTGATCGACCTGCGACTGGACCGCCAGAGCGTGAAAATCGCCGTGCCGAGTTTTGTCGTGCCGTTCGCCTGCGGTCTGGCCGCCGCCTGCTGGCTGCTGCCGGCGCAACCGTGGCTGAACTCGCTGGCGATCGGTCTGGTGTTCGCGATAACCGCGATACCGGTGCTGTACCTGTACCTGCGCCACATCGATTACCCGCCCGCCGCCACCCGGCGTCTGGTGCAGACCGCAATCCTCATCGACCTGACCTGCTGGACGCTGTTCGGCCTCGCT
Source organism: Pseudomonas sp. MWU16-30322 (assembly GCF_020515535.1). Classification (NCBI taxonomy): domain Bacteria; kingdom Pseudomonadati; phylum Pseudomonadota; class Gammaproteobacteria; order Pseudomonadales; family Pseudomonadaceae; genus Pseudomonas; species Pseudomonas sp. MWU16-30322. Next base: position 306,763 of record NZ_JAIWYL010000003.1, on the reverse strand, counting down.
CAGGGCAGTCTGCATCTGAGCAGCCTGTTGCTGCCGCTGGGTCTGGCCTGCGTGCCGGTGCTGTTGCATCTGTTGCGCGTGCGTCGACCGCTGACCTACAGCCTCGGCTTCTTTGCGCTGCTGGTGCTGGCCGAGCACTACAAACTCAACGCGCTGATTTTCGGCATCGGTTATCTGCTATGCATGGCCTTGCTGAAGGTGCCGTTGGTGCTGCCATTGCCGGCGCGGTGGATGAGCCGTTTGCAGACGTGGATCGCGATCCCGCTGATCCTCACCTTCGGCATCGTGCAGATCGACGTGCACAGCGCCCTCGCCAGCCTCGGCGCGGTGCAATGGGCGGCGCTGCTGCTGTTGCCGATTGCCAGTAAACTGCTCGGCAACTGGCTCGGCCTGGGCTGGGCCGGTGCGTCGTTCGAAGGCGCCAGCCGCTGGCGCGAAAGCGTGCTGCTGAATATTCGCGGGCTGAGTGAAATCGTCTTTCTCAACCTGCTGCTGCAACAACGGCTCATCAGCCCGGCGCTGTACTTCGCGCTGATGCTGATGGGCCTGATCGCGACGCTGTTGCCGGCCCTGATCGGCCTGCACCGCGCGCCCCTGAAAACCACCGCTACTGCGCCCTGGAGCTCACGTGCCAATCGTTGAAATGGAATCCCGTCAGGTCGTGATCATCGGTGCCGGCCCGTCCGGGGCCATCGCCGCCGCGTTGCTCAATCGCAAGGGCCACGATGTGCTGGTGATCGAGCGCCAGCATTTCCCGAGGTTTTCCATCGGTGAAAGCCTGCTCAGCCATTGCCTGGATTTCGTCGAAGAGGCCGGCATGCTCGACGCCGTCAACGCCGCCGGGTTCCAGCGCAAGACCGGTGCTGCCTTCGCCTGGGGCGAGCGCTACAGTGCCTTCGATTTCAGCGACACCTTCACCGCAGGCAAGCCAACCACATTCCAGGTGCAACGTGCCGACTTCGACAAGCTGCTGGCCGATCAGGCTGAATTGCAGGGTGCCGAAATCCGCTACGGCGACGCCATCGTCCGCGTCGACTTCGACCGGGCCCGACCGCAGCTCGACGTGCTGCGCGAGGACGGCAGCGAGTACCGCGTCGAAGCGGATTTTGTGTTGGACGCCAGCGGTTACGGGCGCGTGCTGTCGCGTATGCTCGATCTGGAAGCACCCTCGAATTTCCCGGTGCGCCAGGCGGTGTTCACCCACGTTGAAGATCACATCGACAACCCGGCCTTCGACCGCGAGAAAATCCTCGTCACCACCCACCCTGAACACCGCGACATCTGGTTCTGGACGATCCCGTTCAGCAACGGGCGCTGTTCGGTGGGCGTGGTCGCTGCCGCCGAACACTTCCAGGGGCGCGACAGCGATCTGGATGCCTGCCTGCGCGGCTTTATCGCCGAAACCCCGAGCCTCGCCGGTGTATTGAACAACGCGGTGTGGGACACCCCGGCGCGCACCCTCGGTGGTTATGCGGCGAATGTGAAAACCCTGCACGGCCCGGGCTTCGCCCTGCTTGGCAACGCCGCAGAATTTCTCGACCCGGTGTTCTCTTCCGGCGTGACCATCGCCATGCGTTCGGCGAGCATGGCCGCGGCGGTCTTGCACCGGCAGTTGCAGGGCGAAACCGTCGACTGGCAGCGCGAGTTCGCCGAGCCGCTCAAACGTGGGGTCGATACCTTCCGCTGCTACGTCGAAGGCTGGTACGCCGGCACCTTTCAGGACGTGATCTTTTACCAAGACAGTCAGGCGGAGATTCGCCGGATGATCTGCTCGATCCTCGCCGGTTATGCCTGGGATGAACGCAACCCGTTCGTCAGCGAAGCACGCCGCCGGTTGAAGATGATTTCCGAACTCTGTGCAAAGGACGCCCCATGAATTACTTGAGCGACAGCTACGTCGAGGAAACCCGCTTCGGTTTCTGGTTCCTGCGCAGTCACACCTGGCAGCACCATGTGCTGCGCGTGGCGATCAACGATTTGCGCGGCTTGTTCAGCGAGTCGCTGCCGGCCCATCCGGTGCTGCTGGATGCTGGCTGTGGTCAGGGCAAATCGTTCCGCCATCTGCGCCAGACCTTCGCCCCACAGCGTCTGATCGGCATCGACGCCGATCCGCACAGCCTGCAACTGAGCGCCGAAGAAGCGGCGCGGCAGGGCTTCGACGTGGAGCTGATTGGTAGCGATTGCGCGACGCTCAACGTCGCCGATGCCAGTGTCGACCTGCTGTTCTGCCACCAGACCTTTCATCATCTGGTCGAACAGGAAAAAGCCCTCGCCGAGTTCTACCGCGTACTGAAGCCGGGCGGTTATCTGCTGTTCGCCGAGTCTACCGAGGCTTACATTGATACCTGGGTGATCCGCTGGCTGTTCCGCCATCCGATGCATGTGCAGAAGAGCGCGGCGCAGTACCTGGAGATGATTCGCCAACAGGGTTTCGAGTTTGGCGAGCGCAATGTCTCGTACCCGTATTTGTGGTGGAGCCGTTCGAAGGACTTTGGCTTGCTGGAGCGGTTCGGATTGCGCCGGCCGAAGCCGTTTGGCGAGCGTGAGGAAACCTTGGTGAATGTCGTCGCCCGAAAACCGCTTGAAGGTGGTCTCTGATGCGACACATAACCTGTAGGAGTGAGCCTGCTCGCGATAGCGGTAGGTCAGTTGGCATTGATGTCGGATGTGCCGACGCCTTCGCGAGCAAGCCCGCTCCCACAGGGTTTGTGGTGTGGCTGGTATTGTTGCTAACGGCCCTGCTAAGTGGATGCGCAAGCCAGGCCCCGCTGCCCGCGAGCAACCCGACGCTGCCGTTACCGCTGCAATTGCACATCGAGCGCCAGCAAGCCGATCAACGTCAGGACTGGCTGTTGGTGATCCAACGCGAAGGCCCCGGCATCCGCTGGTCGATGATGGACCCGTTGGGCATCCCCCAGGCGCGTCAGCAACTGATCGACGGTCGCTGGCAGGCCGACGGGCTGCTGCCGCCCAATCCGGAAGCCCGGGAGCTGTTTGCCGCGTTGCTGTTCGCCCTGACCCCCTCCGGCGAACTGGCGCGCAATTACCCCGCCGCGCAGCAGCAGGGCGAGCAACGCACGCTGGGGCCGCGCTGGGCGATCCGTTATGCACAACCGTTGAGCTTCGAATTGAATCTGCCCCAAGGCCCACACTATCGGGTTTCTCCCCTCGGTGAACCGACGCCATGACTGCCTACCTCAATGCCCTCGGCGTGATCTGCGCACTGGGCCGCGACAAGCACCAGGTCGCGCACAACCTGTTTGCCGGTGACTGCTCGGGCATGCGCCACGAGTCAGGCTGGGTGGCCGGACGTGAGTTGCCGGTGGCGGCGGTGCACGCTGAGCTGGCGGCGATTCCGGCCGAACTGGCCGACCAGAGCAGCCGCAACAATCAACTGCTGCTGGAAGCCGCGCTGCAGATTCGCGAGGACATCGACCGGGCGATCCAGACCTATGGCCGCGCGCGCATCGGTGTGGTGCTCGGCACCAGCACCTCGGGGATCGACGAGGCCAGCCGCGGACTGGCGCACTATCTTCGCGAGCAGCTGTTCCCTGCCGAGTACGACTATCGGCAACAGGAACTCGGCGCCCCGGCGAACTTTCTCGCCGACTGGCTGCAACTCAGCGGCCCGACCTATGTGATTTCCACCGCCTGCACGTCCAGTGCGCGGGCGTTGATGAGCGCGCAGCGTCTGCTCGATCTGGGTCTGTGCGACGCGGTGCTGTGCGGCGGGGTCGACAGCCTGTGCAAACTCACGCTCAACGGTTTCAGCGCGCTGGAAGCGGTGTCCGACGAGCGCTGCAATCCGTTCTCGGCCAACCGCAATGGCATCAACATCGGCGAAGCGGCGGTGCTGTTCCTGATGAGCAAGCAGCGCAGCGACGGCCCGGCCATTGCCCTGCTCGGCAGCGGCGCCAGCTCCGACGCGCACCATATTTCCGCGCCGGAACCGAGCGGTCGCGGCGCCCTGCAAGCGATGCAGAAAGCCTTGAGCCGCGCACAGCTGCAAGCGGCGCAAATCAGCTACCTGAACCTGCATGGCACGGCGACCCAGCACAACGATGCGATGGAAAGTCTGGCCGTCGCCACGCTGTTCCCCGACGGCGTGGCCTGCTCGTCGACCAAGCCGATGACCGGCCACACCCTCGGCGCGGCCGGCGCCCTCGAAGCGGCGTTCTGCTGGCTGAGCCTGAGCGCCGACAACCCGCAGCAAGCCTTGCCGCCACACGTCTGGGATGCCCAGCCCGACCCCGACTTGCCGACGCTGAAGTGGGTGACCGCGAGCGAGCGCCTGTCGTCCATTGCACCCCGCTACCTGATGAGCAACTCGTTTGCCTTCGGCGGCAATAACGTCAGCCTGATTATCGGAGACGCCCCATGAACGACTGGCCGCTCGCCGAACTGCTGCCCCACGCTGGCGACATGATTCTGATCGACCGCATCCTCAGCTTCGACGAGGAGCAGATCCACACCCGCCTCACGGTCAAGCCCGACGGCCTGTTCAACCTGCCCGACGGCAGCCTGCCGGCGTGGGTCGGCATCGAGTTGATGGCGCAGAGTGTCGCCGCGTTCGCCGGTTGTCATGCTCGCTTGAAGGGCAAACCGGTCGAGCTCGGCTTCCTCCTCGGCACCCGCAAGTTCGAGTGCAACGTCGAGGCGTTTCCGGCCGGCAGCGAACTGACCATCCACGGCATCCGTTCGCTGGAAGACGACAACGGCATGGGTGTTTTCGAATGCCACATCAATGCCCCCGGCATCGAAGCCAGCGCCCGCCTGAACGTGTTCCGCCCGCCGCAGCCCAGCCAATACCTTGAACAAAACAGAGAGTCGAACGATGACTGAATCCGTACTGGTCACCGGCTCCAGCCGTGGCATCGGCCGCGCCATTGCCTTGCGTCTGGCGCAGGCCGGGCACGACATTGTCCTGCATTGCCGCAGCGGCGTGGCTGAAGCCCAAGCGGTGAAAGCCGAAGTCGAAGCGTTGGGCCGCAACGCGCGCATCCTGCAATTCGACGTCTCCGACCGCGAAACCTGCAAGACCATCCTCGAAGCCGATGTCGAAACCCACGGCGCCTATTACGGCGTGGTGCTCAACGCCGGCCTGACCCGTGATGGCGCTTTTCCGGCGCTGAGCGACGACGATTGGGACGTGGTGCTGCGCACCAACCTCGACGGTTTCTACAACGTCCTGCACCCGGTGATGATGCCGATGATCCGTCGTCGCGCCGCCGGTCGGATCGTCTGCATCACCTCGGTGTCGGGATTGATCGGCAACCGGGGCCAGGTCAACTACAGCGCCTCCAAGGCCGGGGTGATCGGTGCGGCGAAAGCGTTGGCGATCGAACTGGGCAAGCGCAAAATCACCGTTAACTGCGTCGCGCCGGGCCTGATCGACACGGCGATGCTCGACGAAAACGTGCCGGTGGAAGAGCTGATGAAAATGATCCCCGCACAACGCATGGGCACCCCGCAAGAGGTGGCCGCTGCGGTTAATTTCCTGATGTCGGCGGAAGCCTCGTACATCACCCGCCAGGTCCTGGCGGTCAACGGAGGCTTGTGCTGATGAAGCGCGTCGTCGTCACCGGCATGGCCGGCATCACCTCGCTGGGCAGCGACTGGCAGACCATCGCCGGCAACTTCGCGGCCAACCGCAGCGGCATCCGCCGCATGGACGAGTGGGACCGCTTCAGCGAACTCAACACCCGTCTGGCCGGGCCGATCGATGATTTTGTCGTACCGCCGCACTGGACCCGCAAGCAACTGCGCAGCATGGGCCGGGTGTCACGGCTGGCCGTGGGCGCGGCAGAACAGGCGCTGGCCGACGCCGGCCTGCTCGGCGACGAATCGATCAAGGACGGGCGCATGGGTGTGGCCTGCGGTTCGTCCACCGGCAGCACCGACGAAATCAAGGCCTTCGGCAACATGCTGCTGAACTCGGTGGCCGAAGGCCTCAACGCCAACTCCTACGTGCGGATGATGCCGCACACCACCGCGGCCAACATCAGCATCTTCTTCGGCCTCACCGGGCGGCTGATCCCGACGTCCAGCGCTTGCACCAGCGGCAGCCAGGGGATCGGCTACGCCTACGAGGCGATCAAGTTCGGTCGCTTGCCACTGATGCTCGCCGGCGGTGCCGAAGAGCTGTGCCCGACCGAAGCCATGGTCTTCGACGCGCTCTACGCTACCAGCCTGAAAAACGATGCGCCACAGACCAGCCCACGCCCGTATGACAAGGGCCGCGACGGTCTGGTGATCGGCGAAGGCGGCGGCATGCTGGTGCTCGAAGAGCTGGAGCATGCCCTCGCCCGGGGTGCGCGGATCCACGCGGAAATCGTCGGTTTCGGCAGCAACGCCGACGGCCAGCACACCACCCGCCCCGAGCAGATCACCATGCGCCGCGCCATGGAACTGGCGCTGGAAGACGCCGGACTGACGCCGGATGCCATCGGTTACGTCAACGGTCACGGTACTGCTACTGAACAGGGCGACATTGCCGAAACACTGGCGACCAGCAGTCTGTTCGGCGAACACATGCCGATCAGCTCGCAGAAGAGTTTCCTCGGCCACACGCTGGGGGCCTGCGGCGCGCTGGAATCGTGGTTCAGCATCGAAATGCTCAATCGCGACCTGTACGTGCACACGCTCAACCTCGATGAGGTCGACCCGCACTGCGGCAAGCTCGATTACCTGCGCGGCGAGTTCCGCCCGATGCACCATGAATACGTGATGAACAACAATTTCGCTTTTGGTGGCGTCAACACCTCGTTGATTTTCCGTCGCTGGCCTTAACCGAATCAATCCAGGTCAAGGAGACCTCCATGCGTTTCAACAAACTCGCCATCACCGCCCTGCTGCTTTGCGCCCTGCCGGCAGTCAGCCAGGCCCGGGATACACAGGTCATGCTGCCGTTCGACAAAGCGGTTGCCGAAGCCACCCGCAGCGGCAAGATCGACGGCAGCGTAAAGTTCTACCTGGCCGGCACCACCCCGCCCGGTAAAGTCACCGTTCTGAGCAGCGGCGCCGTGACCAACAAAAAGACCAACGCCTTCAACAAGACCGATCAGGAAGCCTGCGAATGGGTCGTGCAATCGGCCATCATCAGCCTGCACCAGGCCGCCAAAAGCGCCGGCGCCAACGCCGTGACCAACATCGTCAGCTTCTACAAGAGCAACGAGCACAAAGACGCGAAGAACTACGAATGCCACGCCGGCGCGATCATGGCCGGTGTTGCGTTGAAGGGTGATCTGGCGACGGTTCAGTAATTGCCAGAAACGACAAAGGGCGCCTTTCGGCGCCCTCTTCGTTTTCAGCATCTACACTCGCTCTGGCAGGTTGCCGCGTCATGCCTGCCGGAACGGCGAGCCCATCGTTCGAACACTCGCGGTTCTCTTTCACCGTCAAGGAGATGACCATGCAAGTGAAAGCCCTGATCGCCGTCGCACTCTTCGGGCTATTGCCCAGCGCCAGCCACGCCACCAATTTGATGTACATGCCGTTCGAAACCGTGCTCTCGGATGCGATTCGCGCCGGGCGGCTTGATGGCAGTGTGAAGTTCTATCTGATCGGCAATGGGCCGCAGGGCACCCAGCAGTTGTTGCGCCGGGATGTGGTCAGTGATCTGAAGACCAACGGCTTCAACAAGAGCGATCACGATTCCTGCGAGTGGGTGCTGCAGTCGAACCTGATCAAGTTGCAGGCCGATGCCAAGCGGGTCGGGGCGAATGCGGTGGTCAATATCGTCAGTTATTACGACCAGCATGTGCGCAAGGATTTGAATACCTATGAGTGCCGGGCCGGGGTGTTTGTGACGCGGGTGGCGTTGAAGGGGGATTTGGTGCGGTTGCCCTGAGAAATGTGGTGTTTGGGCGGGCGTCTTCGCGAGCAAGCCCGCTCCCACGGGGAACGTATTCCAGGGTGGGAGCGGGCTTGCTCGCGAAGAGGCCGGCAGGCATCACACTGATGAAGGCTCAACCTTGCGCGTCAGCAGTTCGACAAACGCCTTGGCCATCGGCGATTTCTGATCCTTGCGCTGCACCAGCCACACCGCCGACACCGCCTCCGGATCGAGCAATGGCCGGTAGACCACGCCGTCGATGCGCATCCGCTGATACGACGCCGGCAACACCGAAACCCCCAGCCCCGCGGCGACCAGACCAATGATGGTCATCGCCTCCCCGGCCTCTTGGGCGAAGTGCGGGCTGAACCCGGCATCGCGGGCCAGACTGAGCAGTTGCGCATACAGCCCGCTGCCGTAGCTGCGTGGAAAGAACACAAACGGCTCCAGCGCCAGCGCCGAGAGGAACAGCCCTTCCTCGCTGCCCTGCGCCAGCGGATGTTTGGAACCGAGCACCGCCACCAGCGGCTCACGCATCAGCTCCACCACATTCAGCGAATCCGGCAGACCCAGTGGACGCATGATCCCGACCTCGATCGACTCATCCACCAGCCCTTCGGCGACTTGCGTGCTGCTCATCTCCCGCAGGTTGAGGTGCACCGCCGGGAAACGCTGGCGAAAGGCAAAAATTGCCTGGGGAATGGTCGAGTTGAACGGCGCCGACGAGGTGAAGCCAATCTTCAATTCGCCAAGTTCGCCGAGTTGCGCACGCCGGGCAACGTCCGCCGCTTTGTCGACCTGCGCCAGCACCAGCCGCGCCTCTTCCAGAAACAATCGGCCAGCCTCGCTCAGCTCGACCCGACGATTGGTGCGTTCGAACAACCGCGCGCCGACCTCTTGCTCCAGCGCCTGAATCTGCTGACTCAGCGGCGGCTGGGAGATCCCCAGCACCTGTGCGGCGCGGCCGAAATGCAGTTCTTCGGCGACGGCGATGAAGTAGCGCAGATGACGCAATTCCATGGAAACCCCATTAGGTCGTTAAAGCTATCAAACAGGTCGAACAATATATTGGATAGAAACATTAGCCAGCTATATGATTTTTTCATTGCCTGCCCGGCCGTGCCCTCCGAGGTCTGAAGTGAAAACAGTTGTCGCCCCCCTGGCCCATGAAGTCCCGCCTGCCGCAGCCGACGATGTGATCGCAGAGCTGCAGGAGATCTACATCGAAAAAGGCACGCCGATGTTCATGCGCACGGTGCTGGCGCTGTTCAGCGGCGGCTTCGCGACCTTCGCCCTGTTGTACTGCGTGCAGCCGATGATGCCGCTGCTGTCCCACGAGTATTCGATCAATGCCGCGCAGAGCAGCCTGATTCTGTCGGTGGCGACCGGCATGCTGGCCTTCGGTCTGTTGATCACCGGACCGATTTCCGACCGGATCGGGCGTAAACCGGTGATGGTCGCAGCGCTGTTCGCTGCCGCGCTGTGCACCATCGCCAGCTCGATGATGCCGAGCTGGCACGGCGTGCTGATCATGCGCGCGTTGATCGGGCTGTCACTGAGCGGTCTGGCGGCCGTGGCGATGACTTACCTGAGCGAGGAAATCCACCCGCAGCACATCGGCCTGGCGATGGGCCTGTACATCGGCGGCAACGCGATTGGCGGGATGAGCGGGCGATTGATCACCGGGGTGCTGATCGACTTTGTCAGCTGGCACACCGCAATGCTGGTGATCGGCGCTCTGGCGCTGATTGCGGCGGCAGTGTTCTGGAAAATCCTTCCCGAGTCGCGCAACTTCCGCTCACGCTCACTGCACCCGCGCAGCCTGCTCGACGGCTTCACCATGCACTTTCGCGATGCCGGTCTGCCGCTGCTGTTTCTTGAAGCCTTCGTGCTGATGGGGGCGTTCGTCACCCTGTTCAACTACATCGGCTATCGCCTGCTCGCCGCGCCGTACAACCTCGATCAGGTGTTCGTCGGCTTGCTGTCGGTGGTGTATCTGTCGGGCATCTACAGTTCGGCAAAGATCGGTTCGTTGGCGGACAAACTGGGGCGGCGCAAAGTGCTGTGGGCGACGATTGCCCTGATGTTCGCTGGCCTCGCGCTGACAATGTTCACCCCACTGCTGCTGGTGATCGTGGGTATGCTGATCTTCACCTTCGGCTTCTTCGGCGCGCACTCAGTGGCGAGCAGCTGGATCGGCCGGCGGGCGCTGAAGGCCAAAGGCCAGGCGTCGTCGTTGTACCTGTTCAGTTATTACGCAGGCTCCAGCATTGCCGGCACGGCGGGCGGGGTGTTCTGGCATTTGGGCGGCTGGAACGGGATTGGGTTGTTCATTGGCGCGTTGTTGCTGGTGGCGCTGGGGGTGGCGTTGAAACTGGCCAAGTTGCCGCCGCTCGGCGGAGTCAAAGCCTGACGCAAAACCCTGTAGGAGTGAGCCTGCTCGCGATAGCGGTGTGTCAGCCAACACATCTGGCGACTGACTTACCGCTATCGCGAGCAGGCTCACTCCTACAATTGATCCGCGTCCGACGTTGGATTGTGGAAAGAAAAACGCCCGGCATAAGCCGGGCGTTTTCTATTGCGCGTCGATCACTCGTGATACTGCGCCGACAACTCATGCACCGCGCGCAGGAACGCGCCCGCATGCTCCGGATCGACCTCAGGGGTGATGCCGTGGCCGAGGTTGAACACGTGACCGCTGCCTTTGCCGTAACTGGCCAGAATGCGCCCGACTTCGGTGCGGATCGCCTCCGGTTTGGCGTAGAGCACGGTCGGGTCCATGTTGCCTTGCAGGGCTACCTTGTCGCCGACGCGGGCGCGGGCGTTACCGATGTCGCAGGTCCAGTCCAGGCCCAAAGCGTCGGCGCCGGCCTCGGCGATGCTTTCCAGCCACAGGCCGCCGTTCTTGGTGAAGAGGATCACCGGCACCTTGCGACCGTCGTGCTCGCGGATAAGGCCGCTGACGATTTTCTTCATGTAGGCCAGGGAGAATTCCTGATACGCCGCGGCCGACAGGTTGCCGCCCCAGGTATCGAAGATCTGCACCGCTTGCGCGCCGGCCATGATCTGGCCGTTGAGGTACGAGGTCACCGACTGCGCCAGCTTGTCCAGCAGCAGGTGCATGGCTTGCGGGTTGTCGTAGAGCATCGCCTTGGTTTTGCGGAAGTCTTTCGACGAGCCGCCTTCAACCATGTAGGTGGCGAGGGTCCACGGGCTGCCAGAGAAACCGATCAGCGGCACACGGCCGTTCAGCTCGCGACGGATGGTGCTGACCGCGTCCATCACATAGCCAAGGTCTTTGTGCGGATCAGGGATCGGCAACGCTTCGATGTCCGCCAGGGTGCTGACGACTTTCTTGAAGCGCGGGCCTTCACCGGTCTCGAAGTACAGGCCCTGGCCCATGGCATCGGGGATGGTGAGGATGTCGGAAAACAGGATCGCCGCGTCCAGTTGCGGGTAGCGGTCGAGCGGTTGCAACGTGACTTCGCAAGCGAATTCCGGATTCATGCACAGGCTCATGAAATCACCGGCCTGGGCACGGCTGGCGCGGTATTCAGGCAGGTAGCGGCCGGCCTGGCGCATCATCCACACCGGGGTGACGTCTACAGGTTGCTTGAGCAGGGCGCGGAGGAAACGGTCGTTCTTCAGGGCAGTCATGTCGGCATCCGGAAAAAAAGTGCGGGCATTTTCTCAGAGCGCGACGCAAAAGGCACGGATGCAGGTCAGCCTTTTGTCTATCGGGTCAATTTATTGCGCTGTATTGAGCGCACAGAAACCAATGTGGGAGCGGGCTTGCTCGCGAAAGCGGTGGGTCAGGCAACAAATCTGTCGACTGACACTCCCTCTTCGCGAGCAAGCCCGCTCCCACATTTTTGAGCGCATTTCAGGCTGAAATGTAATCAGACGCCCAGGTAATCAAGGATCCCTTCAGCCGCATTGCGGCCTTCGAAGATCGCCGTTACCACCAGGTCGGAACCGCGCACCATGTCGCCACCGGCGAAGATTTTCGGGTTGCTGGTCTGATGCTTGTACTGACCTTGCTCAGGCGCGACGACACGGCCCTGGCTGTCGGTCTGGATTTCGAACTGTTCGAACCACGGTGCCGGGCTTGGACGGAAACCGAACGCGATGACCACGGCGTCGGCCGGGATGATCTCTTCGGAGCCTGGGATCGGCTCGGGGCTGCGGCGGCCACGGGCGTCCGGTTCGCCGAGACGGGTCTCAACCACTTTCACGCCTTCGACCTTGTCTTCACCGACGATCGCGATTGGCTGGCGGTTGTAGAGGAATTTCACGCCTTCTTCCTTGGCGTTCTTCACCTCTTTGCGCGAGCCGGGCATGTTCGCTTCGTCACGACGATAGGCGCAGGTCACCGACTTGGCGCCCTGACGGATCGAGGTGCGGTTGCAGTCCATCGCCGTGTCGCCACCACCGAGTACCACGACCTTCTTGCCTTTCATGTCGACGAAATCTTCCGGCGACTTTTCAAAGCCCAGGTTGCGGTTGACGTTGGCAATCAGGAAGTCCAGCGCGTCGTAGACGCCCGGCAGGTCCTCACCGGCAAAACCGCCCTTCATGTAGGTGTAGGTGCCCATGCCCATGAACACCGCATCGTATTCGGCGAGCAGTTGCTCCATGGTCACGTCCTTGCCGACCTCGGTGTTGAGGCGGAACTCGATGCCCATGCCGGTGAAGACTTCGCGACGATTGCTCAGCACGCTCTTCTCAAGCTTGAACTCAGGGATACCGAAGGTCAGCAGACCGCCGATTTCCGGGTTCTTGTCGAACACCACCGGGGTCACGCCGCCACGCACCAGCACGTCGGCGCAACCCAGCCCCGCCGGGCCGGCACCGATGATCGCGACACGCTTGCCGGTCGGCTTGACCTTGGACATGTCAGGGCGCCAGCCCATGGCGAACGCGGTATCGGTGATGTACTTCTCGACCGAACCGATGGTCACCGCGCCGAAACCGTCGTTGAGGGTGCAGGCACCCTCGCACAGGCGATCCTGCGGGCACACCCGGCCGCAGACTTCCGGCAGGGTGTTGGTCTGGTGCGACAGCTCGGCGGCCTGGAGGATGTTGCCCTCGGCCACCAGCTTCAGCCAGTTGGGAATGAAGTTGTGCACCGGGCACTTCCATTCGCAATACGGGTTGCCGCAACCCAGGCAGCGGTGGGCCTGGTCGGCCGACTGCTGGGGTTTGAACGGTTCGTAGATTTCCACGAACTCTTTCTTGCGTTGACGCAACAGTTTCTTCTTCGGATCCTTGCGCCCGACATCGATGAACTGGAAGTCGTTATTCAGACGTTCAGCCATTGTTAAAACCTCATCAAACTCTTCAGGCGCATATCACTGCGGGTTGGCACGAGTGCTGGAAAGCAACGATTTCAGGTTGGCAGCCTTAGGCTTCACCAGCCAGAAACGGCGCAGGTAGTCATCAAGGTTTTCGGCGAGTTCACGACCCCACTCGCTCTCGGTTTCCTTGACGTACTCGTTCAGCACGTTCTGCAAGTGGCTGCGGTAGGCTTCCATCGCCTCGCCGCTGATCCGCTGGATTTCCACCAGTTCGTGGTTGACCCGGTCAACGAAGGTGTTGTCCTGGTCGAGCACGTAGGCGAAACCACCGGTCATGCCAGAGCCGAAGTTGTAACCGGTCTTGCCCAGGACGCAGACGAAACCACCGGTCATGTACTCGCAGCAGTGATCGCCAGTGCCTTCCACGACCGTGTGGGCACCGGAGTTACGCACAGCGAAACGCTCGCCTGCGGTGCCGGCGGCGAACAACTTGCCGCCGGTGGCGCCGTACAGGCAGGTGTTGCCGATGATGGCGCTGTTCTGAGTCTGATAGACGCTGCCCTTCGGCGGCACGATGACCAGTTTGCCGCCGGTCATGCCTTTGCCGACGTAGTCGTTGGCGTCGCCTTCCAGATACATGTGCAGACCGCCGGCGTTCCACACGCCGAAGCTCTGACCGGCCGTGCCTTTGAAGCGGAAGGTGATCGGCGCGTTGGCCATGCCCTGATTGCCGTGCTTGCGCGCGATTTCGCCGGAGATCCGCGCGCCGATCGAACGGTCGCAGTTGCAGATGTCCAATTCGAACTCGGCACCGCTGAGGTCGTTGATCGCCGAGGTCGCCATGTCGACCATTTTCTCGGCCAGCAGGCCCTGGTCGAACGGCGGGTTGCGCTCAACGCCGCAGAATTGCGGTTTGTCCGCCGGGATGTGATCGCTGCCCAGCAGCGGGGTCAGATCCAGATGGTGTTGCTTGGCGGTCTGGCCTTCGAGGATTTCCAGCAGATCGGTACGGCCGATCAGCTCTTCGAGGGAACGCACGCCGAGCTTGGCCAGCCACTCACGGGTTTCTTCGGCGACGTAGGTGAAGAAGTTCACCACCATGTCGACGGTCCCGATGTAGTGATCCTTGCGCAGCTTCTCGTTCTGCGTCGCAACACCGGTGGCGCAGTTGTTCAGGTGGCAGATGCGCAGGTATTTGCAACCGAGGGCGATCATCGGCGCCGTACCGAAGCCGAAGCTTTCGGCGCCGAGAATCGCTGCCTTGATCACGTCGAGGCCGGTTTTCAGGCCACCGTCGGTCTGCACCCGGACTTTGCCGCGCAGGTCGTTGCCGCGCAGGGTCTGGTGGGTTTCAGCCAGGCCGAGTTCCCACGGCGCGCCCGCGTATTTGATCGAGGTCAGCGGCGAAGCACCGGTACCACCGTCGTAGCCGGAGATGGTGATCAAGTCCGCATAGGCCTTGGCCACACCGGCGGCGATGGTGCCGACGCCGGCTTCTGCTACCAGCTTCACCGAAACCAGTGCCTTCGGGTTGACCTGTTTCAGGTCGAAGATCAGCTGCGACAAGTCTTCGATCGAGTAGATGTCGTGGTGCGGCGGCGGCGAGATCAGGGTCACGCCCGGCACTGCGTAACGCAGCTTGGCGATCAGCCCGTTGACCTTACCGCCCGGCAGTTGCCCGCCCTCGCCCGGCTTGGCGCCCTGAGCGACCTTGATCTGCAGCACTTCGGCGTTGACCAGGTATTCCGGGGTTACACCGAAACGGCCCGTCGCGACCTGCTTGATTTTCGAACTCTTGATGGTGCCGTAACGTGCCGGGTCTTCGCCGCCTTCGCCGGAGTTGGAACGCGCACCGAGGCGGTTCATGGCTTCGGCCAGGGCTTCGTGAGCTTCCGGCGACAGTGCGCCCAGCGAGATACCGGCGGAGTCGAAGCGCTTGAGCACCGATTCCAGCGGCTCGATTTCACTGATGTCCAGCGGCTTGTCGAGGGTCTTGACCTTGAACAGGTCGCGAATCATCGACACCGGACGGTTGTCCACCAGCGAGGTGTATTCCTTGAACTTGGCGTAGTCGCCCTGCTGCACGGCGGCTTGCAGGGTGTTGACCACGTCCGGGTTGTACGCATGATATTCGCCGCCGTGGACGAACTTCAGCAGACCGCCCTGCTGGATCGGCTTGCGCGGACTCCAGGCTTCGGTGGCGAGTGCTTTCTGCTCGGCTTCGATGTCGACGAAACGCGCACCCTTGATGCGGCTCGGCACGCCACGGAAGCTCAGCTCGCACACTTCTTCGGACAGGCCGATGGCTTCGAACAGCTGCGCACCGCGGTACGATGCGATGGTCGAGATGCCCATCTTCGACAGGATCTTCAGCAGACCTTTGGTGATGCCCTTACGGTAGTTCTTGAACACCTCATAGAGGTCGCCCAGCACTTCACCGGTACGGATCAGGTCGCCCAGCACTTCGTAGGCCAGGAACGGATAGACCGCCGAGGCGCCGAAACCGATCAGCACCGCGAAGTGATGCGGATCGCGTGCGGTCGCGGTTTCCACGAGGATGTTGGAATCGCAGCGCAGGCCTTTTTCGGTCAGGCGGTGGTGCACCGCGCCGGTCGCCAGCGAAGCGTGGATCGGCAGTTTGCCCGGCGCGATATGACGGTCGCTCAGAACGATCTGGGTACGCCCGGCACGCACGGCTTCTTCAGCCTGATCGGCAACGTTGCGGATCGCCGCTTCGAGGCCGACGCTTTCGTCGTAGTTGAGGTCGATGATCTGCCGCTCGAAACCCGGGCGGTCGAGGTTCATCAGCGAGCGCCACTTGGCCGGCGAGATCACTGGCGAGCTGAGGATCACGCGCGAGGCGTGTTCCGGCGATTCCTGGAAGATGTTGCGCTCGGCACCGAGGCAGATTTCCAGCGACATCACGATCGCTTCACGCAGCGGGTCGATCGGCGGGTTGGTGACCTGCGCGAACTGCTGGCGGAAATAGTCGTACGGCGTGCGCACACGCTGCGACAGCACGGCCATCGGCGTGTCATCGCCCATCGAACCGACGGCTTCGTAGCCCTGTTCGCCGAGCGGACGCAGCACCTGATCACGCTCTTCGAACGTGACCTGATACATCTTCATGTATTGCTTGAGCTGATCGACGTCGTAGAACGCCGAACCGTGGTCGTTGTCTTCCATGGTCGCCTGGATGCGCAGGGCGTTCTTGCGCAGCCATTGCTTGTACGGATGACGGGATTTCAGACGGTTGTCGATCGCGTCGGTGTCGAGGATCTGCCCGGTTTCGGTGTCCACGGCGAGGATCTGGCCCGGGCCGACACGGCCCTTGGCGATCACGTCTTCTGGCTGGTAGTTCCAGACGCCGATTTCCGAAGCAACGGTGATGAAACCGTTGGTGGTGGTGACCCAGCGCGCCGGACGCAGACCGTTACGGTCGAGCAGGCACACCGCGTAACGACCATCGGTCATCACCACGCCGGCCGGGCCGTCCCACGGTTCCATGTGCATCGAGTTGTACTCGTAGAACGCACGCAGATCCGGGTCCATGGTTTCAACGTTCTGCCACGCTGGCGGAATGATCATCCGCACGCCACGGAACAGGTCGATGCCACCGGTGACCATCAGTTCGAGCATGTTGTCCATGCTCGAGGAGTCGGAACCGACACGGTTGACCAGCGGGCCGAGTTCTTCCAGATCCATCAGATCGTTGGTGAACTTGGTCCGACGGGCCTGCGCCCAGTTACGGTTACCGGTAATGGTGTTGATCTCGCCGTTGTGGGCGAGGAAGCGGAATGGCTGAGCCAGCGGCCATTTCGGCAGGGTGTTGGTGGAAAAGCGCTGGTGGAACACGCAGATCGCGGTTTGCAGGCGCTGGTCACCGAGGTCCGGATAGAACGCGGCCAGGTCGGCCGGCATCATCAGGCCTTTATAGATGATGGTCTTGTGCGAAAAGCTGCAGATGTAGTGGTCGGTGTCGGCGGCGTTGGCCACCGACGAGCGACGACGGGCGCTGAACAGCTTGACCGCCATGTCCTGATCGCTCAGGCCTTCACCGCCGATGTACACCTGCTCGATTTGCGGCAGGCGCTCAAGGGCCAGGCGGCCGAGGACGCTGGTGTCGATCGGCACTTTGCGCCAGCCGATCAGTTGCAGGCCTTCAGCGAGGATCTCGCGGTTCATGTTCTCGCGAGCGGCTTCGGCCTTGGCCGGATCCTGGTTGAAGAAGACCATGCCCACGGCATATTGCTTGGGCAGCTCGACGCTGAAGTTTTCCTGGGCAATCGCCCGCAGGAACGCGTCAGGCTTTTGAATCAGCAGACCGCAACCGTCACCGGTCTTGCCGTCGGCATTAATCCCACCGCGGTGGGTCATGCAGGTCAGGGCCTCGATGGCCGTTTGCAAAAGGGTATGACTGGGCTCGCCCTGCATATGGGCTATCAGGCCGAAACCGCAGTTATCCTTGAATTCATCTGGTTGGTACAGACCTGCTTTCATAGACACTTTCTCACCAGGCTGCCTCTTTTCGAGGCAAATTTCTTTTCAATTCAACCACTTGCTGACCGCGCCGAACGTACGCCGGCTTTGCGGGGGCAAAAGGGTGGTCATTGTACACAGCGACACAGACGCTCACAAATTTGACGACGAAATGTCGCAAATCTATGTCGCATTTGTGAAAGGTTTAAAGCGATCTGCTGTGCTAGTCAAAACTTTTTTAATTCTGACTGCAACGACTCAAAGACTACTGTGACGCAGACACCACAAGGCACGCGACCTGGAAGGAAGCGCGCACTCGTAGAAATTTTGAGGTGCTTGGAGAGGCGGCCTGGGTAAGGCCGCCGAATCTTCAGCGAGTTGTTGCCAGTTCCTGTTGGACGCTGGCGACAGTGCGAGGCCAAGGTTTACCAGCCTGAACCTTCGCTGGCAAGGCCTTGATGGCAGAAACGGCTGCATCACGATTGGCGAAGTTGCCGTAGGTGATCACGTAGAGAGGCTTGCCGTTGAGGACTTTCTTGAAATAACGGTACTCGCCGCCCTGCTCCTTGACGAAGTTTTGCGCGGTCGCTTCGGAGCTGGTGCCGAGGATCTGCACCACGTAGTTGCTGGTCGGCTGACCGGCGTACCAGTTGCCACCGGCAGCCTTGGCCACGGTAACCGGCTTCTCGGCCGGTTTGGCGGCAGCAACAGGCTTGGCCGGAGCCGGAGTCGGTTTGGCCGCTGGCGCTGCCGGAGCAGGCTTGGCGGTGGCGACCTGAGTCGGTGCCGGGGTCGGCTTGGCGGCTGGCACCGGAACCGGGGTTGGCGCCGGGCCGGCCGGAACACCTGCTGGTGGTGCGGAAGTTGTTACGGTCGGCGGCGTCGCGCTGGAACCTTCGACCGGCACGCCATCGTCGCCTTCGGTGATGCCGCCAGCGGCCTCAGCCAACGGGCCGCGCATCACCGGTTGCGAGTTGCCGACCAGCGGCAGCGGCATCGGCTGGGTATTGCCGGCGAACTCGACGTTCGGCGCGCCACCCTTGGCGCCTTGGCCCAACGGCAGTTGTGCCTGTTCGTTGGCGGGTGCGCCAGTGGTTGGCGCCTTGTTGCGACCCGGCATCAGCCAGGCGGCGGCGACCGCGACCACAACGACGGCGGAAATCGCCAATACGTGTTTCTTCGGCATGTTGAACCCCATACTTGGACGCTTGACCGCAGAGCGGCTGGCAATCATGACTTCGATCAGTGCATCGCGAGCGACCTGGTTGATGTTGCCAGGCCAACCCTCGGCGCTTTCGTGAATCTCAGAGATCTGATCCGCGGTGAAAAGTTCGACACCCCGGCCCGCACCTTCGAGCCGTTGGTCGAGATATTCGCGGGTCTCTTCTTCGGTGTACGGCTGCAGTTCGATGACGTGGAAGCGCTCTTCCTCGAGGTGCAAGGCCTCCAGTTGCGCGATCAGCGACGATTCACCGAACAGGAACACGTGTGGACGACCTTCCGGTGCACCGGCACCCAGCGCCATCAGCGCTTCGAGAGCGGACTCGTCAAGCTGCTCGGCATCATCCACCAGCAGATAGACTTCCTGCCCGGTCAGTGCCAGCTGCACCACTTGCGCCAGAATCGCGCCGACCTCCGCCTGCGCCACGTCCAGCGCCTGAGCAACCTGACGCAGCACGCCGGCGGCATCGCCAGCCCCACGGGCCGACACTACAACGCTTTGCACCGATTGCTTGTTGGTGCTGGCCACCAGCGCCTGGCGCAGCAGGGTCTTGCCGCTGCCTTGCGGGCCGGTGACCACCAGCAGCAACTGGCTGTAACGCGCCAAGTGGTGCAGTTGCCCCAGCACCGGCTTGCGCTGGGCCGGGAAGAATTTGAAGCCCGGCACCCGCGGCGCGAAAGGGTCGTGACTTAACTGGAAATGGCCGAGGAACGCCTCGTCGGCATGCAAACTAGTCATCGGAATCTTATTAACCTTTAAGCTGAGCCAGAGCGCGGTAATCCGCTCCCAGCGTGGCCTGTAGAACCTCTTTCGGATAATCGGCGGTCACCACCGCTTCGCCCATCCGGCGCAGCAGCACCAGGCGCAGACGACCGTCGATCACTTTTTTATCAATTGCCATATGTTCGAGAAAATCGGCTTCGGTCATTTCTTCCGGCGGGATCACCGGCAGACCGGCACGCTGGAACAGCCGAATGCCGCGATCACGTTCCTGCTCGCTGATCCAGCCCAGACGTGCGGACATTTCCAGCGCCATCACCGTACCTGCGGCGACCGCCTCACCATGCAACCAGACACCATAGCCCATGTGGGTCTCGATGGCGTGGCCGAAGGTGTGGCCGAGATTGAGCGTGGCGCGCACGCCGGTTTCCTTCTCATCGGCACCGACCACTGCAGCCTTGGCCGCGCAGGAGCGCTCGATGGCGTAGGTCAGGGCCTTTTGATCCAGCGCGCGCAGGGCGTCGACGTTGTCTTCGAGCCAGGTCAGGAACGGCTCGTCGCAGATCAGACCGTACTTGATGACTTCGGCCAGACCGGCGGACAGCTCACGCTCTGGCAGGGTTTTCAGGGACGCGGTATCGATCAGCACCACGTTCGGCTGATAGAACGCGCCGACCATGTTCTTGCCCAACGGGTGGTTGATGCCGGTCTTGCCGCCCACCGACGAATCGACCTGGGACAGCAGCGTGGTAGGAATCTGGATGAAATCGACGCCGCGCTGGTAGCAAGCGGCGGCGAAACCGGCCATGTCACCGATGACCCCGCCGCCGAGGGCGATGATCGTGGTGCGGCGGTCATGACGGGCTGTCAGCAGGCCGTCGAAGATCAGTTGCAGGGTTTCCCAGTTCTTGAAGGCTTCGCCGTCCGGCAGCACCACCGAGATCACCGAGAACTGCGCCAGGCTGCGGGTCAGACGTTCGAGATAGAGCGGCGCAACGGTCTCGTTGGAGATGATTGCCACCTGCCGCCCGTGGATATGCGGCGCCAGCAACTCAGGCTGATCCAACAAACCTTCGCCAATATGAATCGGGTAGCTGCGCTCGCCTAGATCGACCTTGAGTGTCTGCATGTGTCCCCACAGTGAAGATGGAAGCAGGCGTCCTGCCCTGAATTATTGGTTGTCTGCAGCCTATAGCGGGTATGACGCCGCTCGCACGCCATCCGCCACAACCTCGACGGCTCTGACAGGACGCCGAGGATAGCGCATTTCGGGCGATGCTTTAACGGGGTGGAAGCTGCGCCAGACGGTCGAGAATGTCGAGCACCACCATACGCGGTGGCCGCTCGTCGGTTTCCACCACCAGATCGGCGATTTCCCGATAGAGCGGATCACGGATCGCCAGCAGGTCACGCAGGGTTTTCGCCGGATCGGCGGTGCGCAGCAAAGGACGATTGCGGTCGCGCGACGTGCGGCCGACCTGCTGCTCGACGGAGGCGTGCAGATACACCACCCGCCCGCCATCGTGCAGGGCCTTGCGGTTGGCATCGCGCATCACCGCACCGCCGCCAGTCGCCAGCACCACGCCGTCGAACGCGCACAGCTCGGCGATCATCGCCTGCTCACGGTCGCGAAAGCCGGGCTCGCCTTCCTTGTCGAAGATCCACGGGATATTGGCGCCCGTGCGCAGTTCAATTTCCTTGTCGGAATCTTTGAACGGCAGGCGCAGCTCTTTGGCCAGCAACCGGCCGATGGTGCTTTTTCCAGCGCCCATCGGTCCTACAAGAATCAAATTTCGCACAGAATCAACGACTCACAGCAATCGCCTGGTTATTCATGATACGCGGAGTGAGAAATACCAGCAGCTCGGATTTTTTCTCCGAAACCACATCACGCCGGAAAAGGCGGCCAAGATACGGCACATCGCCAAGAAATGGCACCTTATCTACGACCTTGCTTTGAGTATTTGAGAAAACACCGCCAATCACGATGGTCTCGCCATCGTTCACCAGCACCTTGGCGTTGACCTCGTTCTTCTTGATCGGCGGTACATCCTGCACTTTGTTCAGGTAGTCCGGTTCGTCCTTGGTGACCTTGACCTCCATGATGATGCGGTTGTCAGGGGTGATCTGTGGCGTTACTTCCAGCGACAGCGAAGCTTCCTTGAACGACACCGACGTCGCGCCGCTGGAGCTGGCTTCCTGATACGGAATCTCGGTGCCCTTGAGGATCTTTGCGGTCTCCTTGTCGGAGGTGACCACTTTCGGCTGCGAGACGATTTCACCGTTGCCGGTCTTCTCCATGGCGGTCAGCTCAAGATCGAGCAGCACATTGTCGGTGATGAAGGCGATGCCGATCCCCGAGGTGTTACCGATCGTGCCCATGTCGACGAACGGCGAATTGGTGCTGGTGCTGCCCGGTGTGCCAATGGTGGTAGAGGTGCCATTGCTGACCCCGGAGGTGTTCCAGTTGCCCTTGTTCTGGATCGAACCGCCCCAGCGCACGCCCAGACTCTTGTCGTAATCGACGTTGGCTTCGACGATCCGCGCCTCGATCATCACCTGACGCACCGGAATATCCAGTTGCGCCACGATCCGCCGCAGTTCGTCGAGGCGATCCTGGGTCTGGTAGGCAATGATGTTGTTGGTGCGCTCGTCGACGGTGATCGAGCCGCGCTCGTCGATTTTCGCCTCGGCGCTGGTCACCGACTGGAACAGCTTGGCGATGTCCGCCGCCTTGGCGTAGTTCACTTGCAGCAGTTCGCGGCGCAGCGGTGCCAGTTCGGCGATCTGTTTCTGCGACTCCAGCTCCTGGCGTTCGCGGGCAGCGATTTCGTCGGCCGGCGCCACCAGCAGCACGTTGCCGATCTTGCGTTTATCCAGTCCCTTGGTTTTCAGCACCAGGTCCAGCGCCTGATCCCACGGCACGTTTTGCAGACGCAAGGTGATCCCGCCCTGCACCGTATCGCTGGCCACCAGATTGAGGTTGGTGAAATCGGCGATCAGTTGCAGCACCGAGCGCACATCGATGTCCTGAAAATTCAGCGAGAGTTTTTCGCCACTGTAGGCCTGGCGCTCGGCATTGCGTTTTTGCAGGTCATCGACCGTCATCGGGCGAATGCTGACGGTCAGTTTGTTATCGGTCTGGTAGGTGGAATAGTCGAACGTGCCGCTGGGTTCGACGGTGATCACCGCACGATCACCGGTGGCGGCGGCGTTGACGAACTGCACAGGCGTGGCGAAATCCTTGACGTCGAGGCGCACCCGCAGCCTGTCGGGCAACTGGGTGCGGGCAAAACTGAGGATGATCTTGCCGTCATGCTCCTGGATATCCGGGGCGATGGTCGGGTCCGACAGATCAATGACCACGTTGCCCTCGCCCGCAGTGCCACGCTGGAAGTCGACGCCACGAATGGTCTTGGCAACGGGGGCGTAAGCCTTCGCCGGAGCCGCGACCGGTCGTGGCGCAGCGGCGGCTGGGCGCGGTGCAGCAGGCTTGGCGCCCTGCCCGACCACCACGAACAGATTGTTACCCTCGACCCGCGAGGTGTAGGGCGTCAGTTGCGTCAGATTGATGATCAGGCGCGTACGGTCGTTGGCCTCGACCACCGTCGCCGTTCGCGCATTGCCGCTGCCCAGATCGCGGGTCTTGCTCGTCAGCTGGCTGGCGACACCCGGCAGATCCAGAGCGATTCGCGCCGGTGATTCGGTGGTGTAGCCCTTGGGCTGCGGTGGTGGGCCGTCGAACGACAGCTTCAACTCGATGCGGTCACCCGGTAACGCCGCCACATCCAGCGCCTTGAGACTGGCCGCCTGCACCATCGGTGACAGCAGCGCTATCCATAGCGAAAAACCGAGGGTGGAAAAAATCCTGTTCATTGTTCGACTTCCACTATGAGTGCTCTTTCAAAGGAATGGTGCGCGGACGTTCCAGCCAGGCGCCTTCGCCGTCGGGCACGATTTCGACCACATCGACCTGAGTGGCGCTGATCGCCACGATGCGCCCGTCGTTGCGCCCCAGGTAGTCGCCGACCTTCAGCCGATGCACACCGCCGGCCCCACGCAGCAGGGCAAAGGAGCCGGAGGCATTGGAGATCGTGCCGACCATTTCAAACTGCTCGATGTTGAAACCTTCGAGGTATTGCTTGACCCGGTTGGGGTCGGGTTTGACATTGCGCGAGCCGCGCTGCTGCCCGGCCAGATCGACCCGCACCTGACGCGAGAACGGGCTGCGCAGGTTGGCCGCGCTGTAGGTAAACGTGGGGTACGAATGGAACGTCGGCGTCGGCTCGATCTTGCCCGCCGGGCGCAGACGCACTTCGTTCATGTAAGCGTCGAGGTCGCTGAATTCGTCACTGCTGCCGCAACCACTGAGGCCGAGCACCAGCACTGACAGGGCGAAATAACGGATCGGGGTCATTTGTCCAACCCCTTGTCGTTATAGCGGTAAGTCTTGGCGAGGATGCTCATGCGCAGCTTGGTCCCGCCTTCGGGGTTGGCCGGCGCCAGTTCGAAATCGTGCAACGTGACGATCCGTGGCAACCCGGCGACGCCACTGACGAAAGTGGCGAGGTCGTGGTAAGCCCCGGTGACGGTGATCTGGATCGGCAATTCGATGTAGAACGGCTGGGTCACTTCCGGTAGCAGCTTGATCTCTTCGAATTCGAGGCCACTGCCCAACCCGGTGCGGGTGATGTCTTCCAGCAACCCCGGGACTTCAGTGTCGCTGGGCAACTGCCGCAGGAGCACGCCGAAGGAGTTTTCCATCTCCTTCATCTGCTGGGTGTACAGCTCCAGGTTGGCGGCCATGTGCGCCTTGCTGGCGAACTGCTCCTTCAAGGTGTCTTCTTCCTGATGCTTGGCTTCCAGCTGGTTTTCCATGTCGCTGATGAAAAAGTTATAGCCAAGCGCCAACACCAGCACCGCCAGCAATGCTCCCGCGATGGTTTTCACCGCGGCCGGCCAGGAACCGATGTTGCTGGTATCCAGATCGTTGAAGTCGATATTGCGCAGACTTTGCAGCCATTCGGACGGCTTCATTTGTCGCCCTCCGTCACGGCTGGCTGGGTCTGACGAACGGTCAGCTGAAAGACGTTGGCCTGATCCACCTGACCGGCGGTCGTCGCCTTCACCTCGTTGAGGCTGGGCGCGTCAAACCAGTCGGAGGCATCCAGATTGCGCATCAGCTCCGAAACCCGATTATTGGACTCGGCCGCGCCATTGATGGTCAGCGTCTTGCCCACCAGTTTCACGCTGGTGAAATAGACGCCGTCCGGCAGCGTGCGTGCCAGTTGATCGAAGATCCGTCCACTGATCTGCCGGTTGCCCTGCAAGTCCTGGATGATGCGCATGCGCTCGACCAGTTGCTGGCGCCGGGCCTTGAGTTCGCTGATCTGCTTGATCCGTTCGTCGACCACCGCTATCTGCTTGCCGATGTAGGCATTGCGCGCGGCCTGCCGCTCGATGGCGGCATCGAAGATCTGATCGGCAATGAACACCGCACCCACCGAACCGACCAATACCCCGATCAGGATCAGCAGGAAGCGCTTGCGCCGCTCTTCGCGGCGCTCCTCGCGCCAGGGGAGAAGGTTGATCCGCGCCATCAGTCGAAACTCCTGAGCGCGAGCCCGCAGGCAATCATCAGGGCCGGCGCGTCACTGGCCAGGGCCCCGGCGTTGACCTTGCTGCTCAAGGCCATGTCGGCGAACGGGTTGGCGACCTGGGTCGGGGTGCCCAGGCGCTGCTCGATCAGGCGATCCAGCCCTGGCACCGACGCCGTGCCACCGGCCAGCAGAATGTGATCGACTGCGTTGTACTGCCCGGAGGCAAAGAAAAACTGCAACGAGCGCGACACCTGCTGTACCAGCGCATCCCGGAACGGCTGCAAGACCTCGCTGATATAGTCATCCGGCAGACCGCCCTGCTTTTTCGCCAGCCCGGCCTGCTCGACGGTCAGGCCGTAGCGGCGCTGAATCTCCTCGGTCAGTTGGCGGCCACCGAACAGTTGCTCGCGGGTATAGATGATGCGGCCGTTGTACAGGACGCTGAGAGTGGTCATGGTCGCGCCGATGTCCACCACGGCCACCGTCAGGCGTTCCTGCGAGGCGGCCAGTTGAGTGGCGAGCAGGCCGAACGAGCGCTCCAGCGCATAGGCCTCGACATCGACCACTCGCGCCGTCAGCCCGGCCAGCGCCAGCGCCGCCTCGCGCACTTCGACGTTTTCCTTGCGACAGGCGGCCAGCAGCACGTTGACCCGCTCCGGGTTGCGCGGCGAAACGCCCTGGACTTCGAAGTCGATGGCGACTTCGTCCAGTGGATAGGGAATGTATTGGTCGGCTTCGATCTTGAGCTGGTTTTCCAGCTCGTCATCGGTCAGCCCGGCATCCATCTCGATGATCTTGGTGATCACCGCAGAGCCGGCCACCGCCACCGCCACGCTCTTGAGCCCGGTGCGCGCCTTGACCAGTACCCGAGACAAGGCATTGCCCACGCCTTCGAGCTCGGCGATATTCTTTTCGACCACGGCATTGGGCGGCAGAGGCTCCACCGCGTAGGCCTCGACCCGGTAGCGGTCGCCCTGGAGGCTAAGCTCCAGCAGCTTCACCGAAGTGGAGCTGATGTCGATCCCCAGTAACGTATTGGTCTTTTTATTGAAGAGTCCCAGCACTACCAATTCCCTATGACTTTCCGTGAGTTACGGACTCTGTAATACACATTGCGTTCCTTCACCGCGCCTTGACAGAAGCGCAAATGACGCCCCCAGCAGAAAAGTGCTTATAATGCCCAGCGTTTTTTTCCGCTTTTTACTGCCGGCGCGGGTTGTTCTGTGTGTTCCCGGAACCCTGTCGCCAAATTCATTCTTTGCCCTGGATGTCCAAAAGCCTTGATTCGTCTGCTGAAATTTTTCGGTTGGTCCATCGTCGCCGTTTTCTGCGGACTGCTTTTAGGTCTCAGCGGCGCGTTTCTTTACCTTAGTCCGGGTTTGCCCTCTGTGGAGGCGCTGCGAAGCATTCAGTTGCAGATTCCATTGCGGGTCTACAGCAGCGATAACAAATTGATCGCAGAATTTGGCGAAATGCGCCGGACTCCGATCCGTTTCGCCGACATTCCCCCCAATTTCATTAATGCGTTACTAAGTGCTGAAGACGACAATTTCGCCAACCACTATGGCGTCGATCCAAGCAGCCTGATGCGTGCCGCGACCCAATTGGTCAAAAGCGGACACATTCAGTCCGGCGGCAGCACCATCACCATGCAGGTGGCGAAGAACTTCTTCCTGACCAGCGAGCGCAGCTTCTCGCGCAAAACCACAGAAATTCTTCTGGCCCTGCAGATCGAGCGACAGCTGACCAAGGACGAGATCCTTGAGCTGTACGTGAACAAGATCTACCTGGGTAACCGCGCCTATGGCATCGAGGCGGCGGCGCAGGTGTATTACGGCAAGTCGATCCGCGACGTCAGCCTGGCGCAGATGGCGATGATCGCCGGCCTGCCAAAAGCCCCGTCGCGCTTCAACCCGCTGGCCAACCCGGCGCGCAGCAAGGAACGTCGCGACTGGATCCTCGGCCGCATGTACAAGCTCGGGAAGATTTCCGAGGCTGATTACACCGCCGCGATCAACGAGCCACTGAACGCCAGCTATCACGTGCCGACCCCGGAAGTGAACGCACCGTACATTGCCGAAATGGCCCGTGCCGAAATGGTCGGCCGCTATGGCAGCGACGCCTATACCGAAGGTTTCCGCGTCACCACCACGGTGCCGAGCAACCTGCAGGAAATGGCCAACACCGCGCTGCACGAAGGCTTGATGACTTACGACCAGCGTCACGGCTACCGTGGCCCCGAGTCGCGCCTGCCGGGCAAAACCCACGAAGCCTGGGCCACCGAGCTGACCAAGCAGCGCACCATCAGCAGTCTTGAACCGGCGATCGTCACCCAGGTCGACAAAAACGGCCTGCAAGTGCTGACCCGTAGCGGCGAAGAACACGTTGCCTGGGACACCATGAAATGGGCGCGGCCGTTCCTCAACACCAACAGCATGGGCGCCGCACCGCGTCAGCCGTCGGATGTGGCACAGGTCGGCGATCTGATTCGCGTGCAGCGTCAGCCGAACAATTCGCTGAAATTCAGCCAGATTCCGCAGGCGCAAGGCGCGCTGGTGTCGCTGGATCCGCAGAACGGCGCGATCCGCTCGCTGGTCGGCGGCTTCGCTTTCGAGCAGAGCAACTACAACCGCGCCCTGCAGGCCAAGCGTCAGCCGGGTTCGAGCTTCAAGCCGTTCGTCTACAGCGCTGCGCTGGACAGCGGTTACACCGCCGCGACTCTGGTCAACGACGCGCCGATCGTGTTCGTCGACGAGTACCTGGATAAAGTCTGGCGGCCGAAGAACGACACCAACACCTTCCTCGGCCCGATCCGTCTGCGCGAGGCGCTGTACAAGTCGCGTAACCTGGTGTCGATCCGCCTGTTGCAGGCGATGGGCGTCGGCAAGACCATCGACTACATCACCCGCTTCGGCTTCAACAAGCAGGACCTGCCGCCGAACCTGTCGCTGGCGCTGGGCACCGCGACCCTGACGCCGATGGAGATCGCTACCGGCTGGAGCACCTTCGCCAACGGCGGCTACAAGATCACCCCGTACATCATCGACAAGATCGAAAGCCGCAACGGCGACACGCTGTTCGTCGCCAACCCGCCGACCGTGCCACAGGGTGGCTCGGCGACCGATGGCTTTGCCGCCCCGGCGTCTCAGCCGATCACCGTCAACGCCGCACCGGTTCCGGGTGAAGCCCCGGGCGCCGCAGCAGCGCCACAAGCACCGGCAGTAGCCGAGCGGATCGTCGATGGTCGCACCACGTACATCCTCAACAGCATGCTGCAGGACGTGATCAAGCTCGGCACCGGGCGCCGTGCACTGGCCATGGGCCGCAGCGACATCGCGGGCAAGACCGGTACCACCAACGACTCCAAGGATGCATGGTTCTCCGGCTACAACGGCGATTACGTGACCACCGTATGGACCGGTTTCGACCAGCCGGAAAGCCTCGGTCGCCGTGAGTTCGGCGGCACCGTGGCGCTGCCGATCTGGATGAACTACATGTCGGCTGCGCTGAAGGACAAGCCGCCGCACGTGCAGCCTGAGCCGGAAGGCATCCTCAGCCTGCGGGTAGACCCGGTCAGCGGTCGCGCGGCCACACCGAGCACGCCGGGTGCCTACTTCGAGCTGTTCAAGTCGGAAGACACGCCGCCATCCGTGAATGAGCTGGGCAATGGCGCGGCGCCAGGCAGTCCGCTGCCGGCGGATGAGCAGGCGCCGATCGACCTGTTCTGATCCAGCATCAGCAAAAGCCCCGCCATCGCGAGATGTGCGGGGCTTTTTTATGGCTGTGATTTTATGTTGTCTGGGCCGGCCTCTTCGCGAGCAAGCCCGCTCCCACAGTGCCCGGGTTGTAGTCAGCATTTGCGCACACCACAAAACCTGTGGGAGCGGGCTTGCTCGCGAAGAGGCACTGAATAACACCACAAATCACACAGGCACAAAAAAGCCCCGACTCTCACGAGCCGGGGCTTCTGATTGAAGCGTTACAACGTCTTAGCCGTTGAACACGTCATCCACGCTTTTCAGCGGGTAGTTCTTCGGATACGGCAGGGTGGCCACACCGGTCTCGATCGCGGCTTTGGCCACAGCGTCGGAGATCAGGGTGATCAGGCGCTTGTCCATTGGCTTCGGAATGATGTACTCACGGCCGAATTCCAGCGGCCCACCACCGTAGGCGTCGCACACGTCCTGTGGCACTGGCAGTTTGGCCAGTTCACGCAGGGCGTTGGCCGCTGCCACTTTCATTTCTTCGTTGATGCGCTTGGCGCGAACGTCCAGGGCACCGCGGAAGATGAACGGGAAGCCCAGCACGTTGTTGACCTGGTTCGGGTAGTCGGAACGACCAGTGGCCATGATCACGTCGCTACGGGTGGCGTGTGCCAGTTCCGGGGAGATTTCCGGATCCGGGTTCGAGCAGGCGAAGACGATCGGGTTGGCCGCCATCGACAGCAGACCTTCAGCGCTCAGCAGGTTCGGGCCGGACAGACCGACGAACACGTCAGCGCCTTTCAGAGCGTCAGCCAGGCTGCGCTTGTCGGTGGCGTGAGCGAATACCGCTTTGTACTGGTTCAGGTCGTCACGGCCGGAGTGGATCACGCCGGTACGGTCAACCATGAAGATGTTTTCGATTTTCGCGCCCATGCTCACCAGCAACTTCATGCAGGAGATGGCCGCAGCGCCGGCGCCGAGGCAGACGATCTTGGCTTCCGGCAGGGTTTTGCCGGCGATTTCCAGGGCGTTGATCATGCCCGCAGCGGTCACGATCGCGGTGCCGTGCTGGTCATCGTGGAATACCGGAATGTCGCACTGCTCGATCAAAGCACGTTCGATCTCGAAGCACTCAGGTGCCTTGATGTCTTCCAGGTTGATGCCACCAAAGGTGATGGAAATGCGTTTAACGGTGTCGATGAAGGCTTGCGGGCTTTCGGAGTCGACTTCGATGTCGAACACGTCGATACCGGCGAAGCGCTTGAACAGTACGCCTTTACCTTCCATGACCGGCTTGGAAGCCAGTGGGCCGAGGTTACCCAGACCCAGAATCGCGGTGCCATCGGAAATGACTGCAACCAGGTTGCCCTTGCCGGTGTATTTGTAGGCCAGTTCAGGATCGCGGGCGATCTCACGCACTGGTTCAGCTACGCCGGGGCTGTAGGCCAGCGACAGGTCGCGGGCGGTAGCAGTGGCCTTGGTGAGCTCGACACTCAGCTTCCCTGGACGAGGATTGGCATGATATTCGAGAGCGGCAGTTTTCAGATCAGACATTTTGGCATTCCGCTTTTTACTGTTGGACAGACTGGTCAGCGAGGATACGCGCCTCGCAAAGTCCCCACAAGACTGAGCAGTCACCCCTGTCAAGCGCCCTGTCCTACGACTTTGGGCCAAGAGCCACGGCGCACAAGGGCTTGACTGTTCACAATCGACAGAAAAAATGTCTACAATTTTTCTTCAGCGGGCGCCTTGCAGCATCGATGGATCGGTCAGCGGCAGCAGCCAACGCGGTTGACCCGGTTGCAAGCCGCCACGGCGTGAGCGATCGACGACCCAGCCGCGAGCCTCGACCTGCCTGCCTTTCAGCGCCTGCAATCGGGCACTGTCGAATTGTCCGAGCAGATTGGGCGCAACGCGCAGTACAACCGAGTCCTGCAACTCGATCCAGATTCCGCCGCGATTGCGCTGAGCCTTGCTCACACGCCCACTGACCACGGCGAAACCCGAGTGCTGAATCTGCTCCGCTTTCAGTACAGGCGACTGGCGCCAGACGCCGCGCCCAGCGGTGCGCGCGCTCTGCTCAGCGGCTTGCTGACAGGCAACAAGATCGACGTTCGGTGCAACGGCCACCTGAAAACCCAGGCCGTCGGCGAGCATTTGCGCTTCAAGATTGCTACCGCTGGCACTGTAAACATGCGCGAGGGTACGGCCGTAATGGTCTTTGGCCTGCTTGCCGGTGAGCAGACCGACCCGACCGCCGCTGTCCGCCACCAGGGTTTCGAGGCGTTTACGCGCCGCCACCGCGAATGGCTCGTCGCTGCGACCGTGCCTGCCCAGTTCGGGTGTGTTGAGACCGATCATCCGCACACTGCGCCCGTCGCTCAGGCGCAGGGTATCGCCATCGACCACGCGTTGGACCGCAACGCTGCTCAGCCCCTTCGGAGCGGGACAGAAGGCCTGGGCGCCGGACAGCCAAATCGCGGACACAAAAAAGGCGCCCGCAAGGGACGCCTTTTTCATCAGCCCGGAAAAGCCATTGAGGTTTTCCAGAATGATTGGCCTTAGGCCTTTTTCGCGCCGAAAGCACCGAAACGGTCGGCAAAGCGCTGAACGCGGCCGCCAGTATCCAGAGTCTTCTGCTTACCGGTGTAGAACGGGTGGCATTCGTTGCAAACGTCGATCGGCAGAGCTTTGCCATGAGTCGAACGAGTTACGAATTTGTTACCGCAGCTGCAGGTAACATCGATTTCTACGTAGTTTGGATGAATATCGGCTTTCATGGTGTATTCCTCAGGCTAGCGTGCCGCCACCCAACACTATTGTTGAATACCGCACGTAATTAGGCCGCGGATTCTACCAGACAATGTCAATCGCGCAAGCTGTCCCTCAGACCGACCGTCTGCTAGGCTCCCGGCCTTGAACACATTCTCCTGTGGGAGCGGGCTTGCTCTCGAAGGCGGCGTGTCAGCCAACATCAAGGTGCCTGACACAGCGCATTCGAGAGCAAGCCCGCTCCCACAATTGATCTGCGCTCGCCCTTCTTTCGTGTTGATAGAGACCCCCCGCGTGCCCGACGCCATTCTGCGCCTCGCCCTGCCTTCGCCCCTGCGCCGCCTGTTCGACTATCGGGCACCGGCCGGTGTGCTGCGCGCCCAGTTGCAGCCGGGCATGCGCCTGCGGGTGCCGTTCGGGCGCAGGGAGATGATCGGGATTCTGGTGGAGATCACCGACACCAGCGAAGTGCCGGCAGAAAAGCTCAAACCGGCGCTGGCCCTGCTCGATGCCAGCCCGCCGCTGCCGCCCGCATTGTTCAAGCTGTGCCTGTGGACCTCCCAGTATTACCAGCACAGCCTCGGCGATACCCTGAGCTGGGCGCTGCCGGTCCTGCTGCGTCAGGGCGAACTGGCCGAGGCCCGTCAGGAGCGCTTCTGGTCGGTCGCCCCCGGTGCCAGCCTCGATGATCCACGCATCGCCCGCGCCCCGCGCCAGCGTGAAGCCCTGGCAACACTGGCCCAGCACCCGCACGGCGTCGCCCATCAGTTGTTGAGCAAACTGATGCTGAGCAAGGACAGCCTCGATCTGCTGCTGGCCAAGGGCCTGGTGCAAGTGGAGATCCGCCGCCACGCCCCCGGCGTGCGCCATGAACACTGGCTGGCCCAGCCAGAGTTGCCGCTGAACACCGAACAACGCGCCGCTTACGAAGCGATCCGCGCCGGGTTCGACAGTTATCACGCCTTTCTGCTGGCCGGGGTCACCGGCAGCGGCAAGACCGAAGTCTATTTACAGCTGATCCGCGAAACCCTCGAAGCCGGCAAGCAGGCACTGGTGCTGATTCCCGAGATCAACCTCGGCCCGCAGACTCTGGCGCGTTTCGAGCAGCGCTTCAACGCACGCATCGCCCTGCTGCACTCGGCGGTCAACGACCGTGAGCGCCTCGACGCCTGGCTCGCCGCCCGCGACGGCGAGGCCGACATTATTATCGGCACCCGCTCGGCGCTGTTCACCCCGATGAAAAATCCGGGACTGATCATCATCGACGAAGAGCACGACGGCTCTTATAAACAGCAGGAAGGCTTGCGCTACCACGCCCGGGATCTGGCGCTGGTGCGCGCGCGGCAGGAAAACATCCCGATCGTCCTCGGTTCGGCCACGCCTTCGCTGGAAAGCCTGCACAACGCTTACACCGGTCGTTATGGCCTGCTGCGCCTCAACGAGCGGGCCGGCGGCGCCAAGCAGCCACGCTTCCTGCGGCTGGACGTAAAAAGCCGTCCGCTGGACAGCGGCATTTCCGGGCCGATGCAACAAGCCATCGGCCAGACCCTCGCCGCCGGCCAGCAGGTGCTGGTGTTCCTCAACCGCCGCGGCTTTGCGCCGACCTTGCTGTGCCACGACTGTGGCTGGATGTCCGAGTGTTCGCGCTGCGATGCGCGGATGACCGTGCACCAGCGCTATGGCGAGCTGCGCTGCCACCACTGCGGCTATGTCGAACGCACGCCACGCCAGTGCCCCAAGTGCAACAAGGTCGATCTGCGGCCGGTGGGCGCCGGCACCGAGCGTGCGGAGGAGCGGTTGGCGATTCTGTTCCCGGACTACCCGGTGCTGCGGGTCGACCGCGACAGCACTTCGCGCAAGGACGCGATGAATCAACTGTTCGCGACGATTCAGAAAGGCCAGCCGTGCATTCTGGTCGGCACGCAGATGTTGGCCAAGGGGCACCACTTCCCGCGGGTCACGCTGGTGTCGATTCTGGATGCCGACGGCGGACTGTTCTCCGGCGACTTCCGCGCCAGCGAGCGCATGGCGCAGTTGATCGTGCAGGTCGCCGGGCGCGCCGGGCGGGCGGAAGAGCCGGGCAAGGTGATCATCCAGACGCACCTGGCCGACCATCCTTTATTGGTGCAACTGACCGAGCAGGGTTACTTCGCCTTTGCCGAGCAAGCCTTGAGCGAGCGCCGCGCCGCCGGACTGCCGCCGTTTGCGCATCTGGCGCTGTTGCGCGCCGAAGCGCACAAGCCGGGGCAGGCCGAGGGTTTTCTCGACGAGGCGTGCAGCGCGGCCGAGCGCTTGCTGGTCGAGCAGAATCTGACCGGCATCGAACTGCTCGGGCCGGTACCGGCACCGATGGAGCGGCGGGCCGGTCGTTATCGGGCGCAGCTATTGTTGCAGGCTACAGCGCGGGCGCCGCTGCATCGGTTACTCAGCAGTTGGTTGCTGGAATTAGAGCAGATGCCGAGCGGGCGGGCGGTGCGCTGGTCGCTGGATGTCGATCCTGTAGATCTGTATTGATCTGAAAATCGCCTTCGCGAGCAAGCCCGCTCCCACATTGGATCTGCGGCGTTCTCAGATTATGTGTCTGATACCGATCCCCGTGGGAGCGGGCTTGCTCGCGAATAGGCCCGAATTGTCACCACATATCCATAAGCTGCCTGCTAAGGTTGGCAAGCCCGTCTTCGCAACGGATAATGCCCAGTTTTTCCACCCGCGCATCGATGCGCCGCCGCGCTTGCGGTCGAAAGAGAAGACCATGAAAGACACCATTCGCCAGCTGATCCAACAAGCCCTCACCCAACTCGTCAACGAAGGTGTGTTGCCTGAAGGCCTGTCGCCGGCGATTCAGGTGGAGAACGCCCGTGACAAGACCCACGGCGACTTCGCCAGCAACATCGCCATGATGCTGGCCAAACCTGCGGGCATGAAGCCGCGCGATCTGGCGGAGAAAATCATCGCCGCGCTGCCGGCCGACGAGAACGTCACCAAGGCCGAAATCGCCGGCCCGGGCTTCATCAATTTCTTCCAGAACACCCAGGCCCTCGCTTCGCGCCTCGACGCCGCCCTGGCTGACGCTCACGTTGGCGTGCGCAAGGCCGGTGCGGCACAGCGCACCGTGGTCGACCTGTCGGCACCGAACCTGGCCAAAGAGATGCACGTCGGCCACTTGCGCTCGACCATCATCGGCGACGGCGTGGCCCGTGTTCTCGAGTTCCTTGGCGACGAAGTGATCCGCCAGAACCACGTTGGCGACTGGGGCACCCAGTTCGGCATGCTGATGGCTTACCTGCAGGAAAACCCGATCACCAGCGATGAGCTGTCCGACCTGGAAAACTTCTACCGCGCCGCCAAGCAGCGTTTCGACGAGTCCGAAGAATTCGCCGACCGCGCCCGTGGTCTGGTGGTCAAGCTGCAGGCTGGCGATGCCGAATGCCTGGCGCTGTGGACCCGGTTCAAGGACATCTCGCTGTCGCACTGCCAGAAGATCTACGAACTGCTCAACGTCAAACTGACCATGGCCGACGTGATGGGCGAAAGCGCCTACAACGACGACCTGATCAACGTGGTCAACGACCTGAAAGCTGCCGGCATGCTGGTCGAGAGCAACGGCGCCCAGTGCGTGTTCCTCGACGAGTTCAAGAACGCCGACGGCGACCCGCTGCCGGTGATCATCGTCAAGGCTGACGGCGGTTACCTGTACGCCACCACTGACCTGGCAGCCGTGCGCTACCGCAGTGGCAAGCTCAAGGCTGATCGCGCGCTGTACTTCGTCGACCAGCGTCAGGCCCTGCACTTCCAGCAAGTGTTTGCCGTGGCGCGCAAGGCCGGTTTCGTGACCCATCCGATGGAAATGGAACACATGGGCTTCGGCACCATGAACGGCGCCGACGGCCGTCCGTTCAAGACCCGTGATGGCGGCACCGTGAAGCTGATCGACCTGCTGACCGAAGCCCAGGAACGCGCCTACAACCTGGTCAAAGAGAAGAACCCGACACTGGCCGAAGACGAACTGCGCAACATTGCCAAGGTTGTCGGCATCGGTGCGGTGAAATACGCCGACCTGTCCAAGCACCGCACCAGCGACTACAGCTTCAACTTCGACCTGATGCTCAACTTCGAAGGCAACACCGCGCCGTACCTGCTGTACGCCTACACCCGTGTGGCCGGTGTGTTCCGCAAACTGGGCAAGGACTTCAGCGAAGTCGATGGCCAGATCGTCCTCGAAGCGGCACACGAACAAGAGCTGGCGGCGAAACTGGCGCAGTTCGGCGAAGTGCTGAACAACGTCGCGGAAAAAGGCACCCCGCACATCCTCTGCACCTACCTGTATGACGTCGCCGGTCTGTTCTCCAGCTTCTACGAGAACTGCCCGATCCTCGCCGCCGAAACGCCGGCCCGGATGCAGAGTCGTCTGCGTCTGGCCGCGCTGACCGGTCGTACTCTCAAGCAAGGCCTGGAACTGTTGGGCCTGGAAACTCTGGAGCGCATGTAAGTTGGCTGCCAAGAAAAAACCTGCACCCAAGCGTGGCGCCAGCCGTTACCAAGCTCCTGCAAAGCAACCGATCCCGGGCTGGCTGTGGATGGCCATCGGCCTGACGGTCGGTGCGTTCATCGTGTTCCTGATGAAACTGGAGCCGGGCAAGGGCAGCGACACGGTCAAGCGCGAGAAGATCGAGCAAGCGCAACAGCAGAAAGCCACGAAAATCGCCGAGGCCAACAAGACCCCGCCGAGCCCGACACAACCGGTGAAGCCGAAGTACGACTTCTACACCCTGCTGCCGGAATCGGAAGTGATCGTGCCGCCGGATGCCGTGCCGGAGAAAACCCTGCCGACGCCACAAGTGCCGACCACGCCGGTCACCCCGGCGGAAGCGGCGAAGATCGATACCGCGCGGGCGCAGGCAGCGCTGTCGGGCATTACCCCGCCGCCAGCGCCACCGGTGGCGAAAGCGGCGCCGGTGACCAAGTTCTTCCTCCAGGCCGGTTCGTTCCGCAAAGAGGCGGACGCGGACAAGGTGCGGGCGCAGATCATTCTGCTCGGCCAGGCCGTTTCGGTTGAGTCGGGCACGGTAAAGGATGAGACCTGGTACCGCGTATTGGTCGGCCCGTTCAGCAACCGCGAACAGCTGACGACTGCGCAGAAACAACTGGCGGGCAGCGGCTTCAGCAACCTGTTGTTACAACAACGCCAGAGCCGCTGACCTCGCGCCGAACGTAAATCGTTCGGCGGACTTTGTGGCGAGGGAGCTTGCTCCCGCTGGGGTGCGAAGCGCCCTCAAAGCCTGTAAATCCGGTGCATCAGACAGACCGGGATTGCAGATTTTGCGACTGCTGCGCAGCCGAGCGGGACGGTGCGACGATTCGACAAGCTCCCTCGCCACAGAGATTTGCCCCCCCCCTTCATCACCGCTCGTCTCCTCTCTCCGCCCCCGGTTGAAATCCTCTCCAGCACCCCCATATGAATGGGCATAAGGCATTTTCGCCCCGCTGCGTGGAGACTCTTCCCTTGACCACCATCGTTTCAGTCCGCCGCCACGGCAAAGTCGTCATGGGCGGCGACGGCCAGGTTTCTCTCGGCAACACCGTGATGAAAGGCAACGCGAAAAAAGTTCGCCGCCTGTACCACGGCCAGGTCATCGCCGGTTTCGCCGGTGCCACCGCCGACGCCTTCACCCTGTTCGAACGTTTCGAAGGCCAGCTCGAGAAACATCAGGGCCACCTGATCCGCGCCGCTGTCGAACTCGCCAAAGAATGGCGCACCGACCGCTCCCTGAGCCGCCTCGAAGCCATGCTCGCGGTCGCCAACAAGGACGCGTCCCTGATCATCACCGGCAACGGTGACGTGGTCGAACCCGAGAATGGCCTGATCGCCATGGGTTCCGGCGGTGGCTATGCACAGGCTGCAGCCAGCGCACTGTTGAAAAAGACCGACCTGTCGGCCCGTGAAATCGTCGAAACCGCACTGGGCATCGCTGCCGACATCTGCGTATTCACCAACCACACTCAGACCATTGAGGAGCAGGATCTCGCTGAAGAAGCCTGATACGGCCCCTGTGCCACGGCTTTTTTCTGCTTGAGGACCGCCAATTACTATGTCCATGACTCCCCGCGAAATCGTCCACGAACTCAACCGCCATATCATCGGCCAGGACGATGCCAAGCGCGCCGTCGCGATTGCCCTGCGCAACCGCTGGCGCCGCATGCAGCTGCCTGAAGAGCTGCGCGTTGAAGTGACCCCGAAGAACATTCTGATGATCGGCCCGACCGGTGTCGGTAAAACCGAGATCGCCCGTCGCCTGGCGAAACTGGCCAACGCGCCGTTCATCAAGGTCGAAGCGACCAAATTCACCGAGGTCGGCTACGTCGGCCGTGACGTTGAATCGATCATCCGTGATCTGGCCGACGCCGCGATCAAGATGCTCCGCGAGCAGGAAATGACCCGCGTACGCCACCGCGCCGAAGACGCTGCCGAGGACCGCATCCTCGACGCGCTGCTGCCACCGGCACGCATGGGCTTCAGCAACGAGGAGCCGGCTCAGGATTCCAACACGCGCCAACTGTTCCGCAAGCGCCTGCGCGAAGGTCAACTGGACGACAAGGAAATCGAAATCGAAGTCGCCGAAATGGCCGGCATCGAGATCGCCACGCCGCCTGGCATGGAAGAAATGACCAACCAGTTGCAGTCCCTGTTCGCCAACATGGGCAAGGGCAAGAAGAAAGCTCGCAAGCTCAAGGTCAAGGAAGCGCTGAAACTGGTGCGCGACGAAGAAGCCGGGCGTCTGGTCAACGAAGAAGAGTTGAAGGCCAAGGCGCTGGAAGCGGTCGAGCAGCACGGTATCGTGTTCATCGACGAAATCGACAAGGTCGCCAAGCGCGGCAATGTCGGCGGCGCCGATGTGTCCCGTGAAGGCGTACAGCGCGACCTGCTGCCGCTGATCGAGGGCTGCACCGTCAACACCAAGCTGGGCATGGTCAAGACCGACCACATCCTGTTCATCGCTTCCGGTGCGTTCCACCTGAGCAAGCCGAGCGACCTGGTGCCCGAGCTGCAAGGCCGTCTGCCGATCCGCGTCGAACTCAAGGCCCTGAGCCCGGAAGACTTCGAACGCATCCTCAGCGAGCCGCACGCTTCGCTCACCGAGCAATACTGCGCACTGCTGAAAACCGAAGGCCTGAACATCCAGTTCCAGCCGGAAGGCATCAAGCGTCTGGCGGAGATCGCCTGGCAGGTCAACGAGAAGACCGAGAACATCGGTGCCCGTCGCCTGCACACGCTGCTCGAGCGTTTGCTGGAGGAGGTGTCGTTCAGCGCCGGCGATCTGGCCAGCGCGCATGACGACAAGCCGATCCTGATCGACGCTGCGTACGTCAACAGCCATCTGGGCGAATTGGCGCAGAACGAAGACCTGTCCCGTTATATCCTGTAAGCCATACTTACAGCGGTAGCGGACCCTGTGGGAGCGGGCTTGCTCGCGAAGAGGCCGTGCCAGTCGACAGCAATGTCGGCTGACACACCGCATTAGCGAGCAAGCCCGCTCCCACATTTGAATCAGGGTCGCCCACACAACGGACGCCAGACCATGACCTCAATCCCCACCGACATCAAACTGCACAAAGCCTCGAAAACCCTGACGCTCAAATACGCGTCCGGCGAGGAGTACACCCTGCCCGCCGAATTCCTGCGCGTGCATTCCCCTTCCGCCGAGGTCCAGGGCCACGGCAAACCGATCCTGCAATTCGGCAAGCTCAATGTCGGCCTCAGCGGCCTGGAACCGGCCGGTCAGTACGCACTGAAACTGACCTTCGACGACGGTCACGACAGCGGCTTGTTCACCTGGGAATACCTCTACGAGCTGGGGCGACGTCATGACGCACTCTGGGCCGATTATCTGGCCGAGCTCAAAGCCGCCGGGAAAACCCGCGATCCGGATCAGTCGATCGTCAAGCTGATGCTCTAGTCCGAGGCTCTTGCTGTTTAGAGGGCATTTTCTAAATTCATCTGTTTGAATGCGCTGCTGTGTGGCCGAGGATCGGCCTGCTTGCGAAAAAAATTAAACTCGGGTAACCAATGGAGCTGGCAAGTTCCCTGCAGTGCTCTACGACTGTAAAGCAGCTATGCAGAATTAACGGTCACCCGAGCAGTAGTACCTGGCATTGGCTGTGGAACTGCACAGCAGAAACCGGGTACTCGTCTCAGGACAATGGAGCGTCGTAGATGAGTAACAAGAATAACGATGACCTGAAGTACCAAGCCTCGGAAAACACCCTGGGGCTTAATCCCGTCGTTGGGCTGCGCGGAAAGGATCTGCTGGCCTCTGCTCGAATGGTGCTGACCCAGGCCATCAAACAACCGATCCATAGCGTCAAGCACGTGACCCATTTCGGTCTTGAACTGAAGAACGTGCTGTTCGGCAAATCCGAACTGCAACCGGCCAGCGATGACCGTCGCTTCGCTGATCCGGCGTGGAGTCAGAACCCGCTCTACAAACGTTATCTGCAAACCTACCTGGCGTGGCGCAAGGAGCTCCATTCCTGGATCGACGACAGCAGCCTGTCACCCAAAGACATCGCGCGCGGCCACTTCGTGATCAACCTGATGACCGAAGCCATGGCCCCGACCAACACCGCAGCCAACCCGGCGGCAGTCAAACGCTTCTTCGAGACCGGCGGCAAAAGCCTGCTCGACGGCCTCTCGCATCTGGCCAAGGATCTGGTACACAACGGCGGCATGCCGAGCCAGGTCAACATGGGCGCGTTCGAGGTCGGCAAGAGCCTCGGCGTGACCGAAGGCGCGGTGGTGTTTCGCAACGACGTGCTGGAGCTGATCCAGTACAAGCCGATCACCGAGCAGGTCCACGAGCGGCCGTTGCTCGTCGTGCCGCCACAGATCAACAAGTTCTACGTTTTCGATTTGAGCCCGGACAAGAGTCTGGCGCGCTTCTGCCTGCGCAATAACGTGCAGACCTTCATCGTCAGCTGGCGCAACCCGACCAAGGCTCAGCGCGAATGGGGCCTGTCGACCTACATCGATGCGCTGAAGGAAGCGGTCGACGTAGTTACGGCGATCACCGGCAGCAAAGACATCAACATGCTCGGCGCCTGCTCCGGCGGCATCACCTGCACTGCCCTGCTCGGCCACTATGCCGCGCTCGGCGAGAAGAAGGTCAACGCCCTGACCCTGCTGGTCAGCGTGCTCGATACCACGCTGGACAGCGACGTCGCCCTGTTCGTCGACGAGCAGACCCTCGAGACCGCCAAGCGTCACTCGTATCAGGCCGGCGTGCTTGAAGGCAAGGACATGGCCAAGGTCTTCGCGTGGATGCGCCCGAACGATCTGATCTGGAACTACTGGGTCAACAATTACCTGCTCGGCAACGAGCCGCCGGTGTTCGACATCCTGTTCTGGAACAACGACACCACCCGGTTGCCGGCGGCGTTCCACGGCGACCTGATCGAGATGTTCAAAAACAACCCGCTGATTCGCCCCAATGCACTGGAAGTGTGCGGCACGCCGATCGACCTCAAGCAGGTCACCGCCGACATCTTCTCGCTAGCCGGCACCAACGACCACATCACCCCGTGGAAGTCCTGCTACAAGTCGGCGCAACTGTTTGGCGGCAAGGTCGAGTTCGTGCTGTCGAGCAGCGGGCACATCCAGAGCATCCTGAACCCGCCGGGCAACCCGAAATCGCGCTACATGACCAGCGAAGGCATGGCCGCCAATGCCGATGACTGGCAAGAGAACTCGACCAAGCACACCGATTCCTGGTGGCTGTACTGGCAGGCGTGGCAGGCCGAGCGCTCGGGCAATCTGAAAAAGGCTCCACTGAAACTGGGCAACAAGGCGTATCCGGCAGGCGAGGCTTCGCCGGGCACTTATGTTCATGAGCGGTAACTGACGCACCTCATCCCCCTGTGGGAGCGGGCTTGCTCGCGAAAGCGGTTGATCACCCAACCACATTGGCGACTGACACGACGCCTTCGCGAGCAAGCCCGCTCCCACAAGGGATTGGAGGTGATATTGAGATTGACCCACAGGGCCTGAAGCATGCCGCAACCGTTCATTTTCCGTACCGTCGATCTGGATGGGCAGACCCTCCGCACCGCGGTACGCCCCGGCAAGCCTCATTTGACGCCCTTGCTGATTTTCAACGGCATCGGCGCCAACCTGGAGTTGGTGTTTCCGTTTGTCGCGGCGCTGGACCCGGATCTGGAAGTGATCGCCTTCGACGTGCCCGGTGTCGGCGGCTCGTCGACGCCGAACCGGCCGTATCGCTTTCCCGGGTTGGCGAAGCTGACTTCGCGGATGCTCGACTACCTCGACTACGGCCAGGTCAATGTGATCGGCGTGTCCTGGGGTGGTGCACTGGCGCAGCAATTCGCCCACGACTACCCGGAACGCTGCAAGAAACTGGTGCTGGCGGCGACCGCGGCCGGTGCCTTCATGGTGCCGGGCAAACCGAAAGTGCTGTGGATGATGGCCAGCCCGCGACGCTACATCCAGCCGTCCCACGTGATCCGCATTGCGCCGTTGATCTACGGCGGCTCATTCCGCCGCGACCCGACGCTGGCTGCCAGCCATGCGGCGAAAGTACGTTCGGCGGGCAAGCTCGGTTACTACTGGCAACTGTTCGCCGGCCTGGGCTGGACCAGCATTCATTGGCTGCACAAGATCCATCAGCCGACCCTGGTGCTGGCCGGTGACGACGATCCGCTGATCCCGTTGATCAATATGCGCATGCTCGCCTGGCGGATTCCCAACGCCCAGTTGCACATCATCGACGACGGTCATCTGTTTCTGATCACCCGCGCCGAAGCGGTGGCGCCGATCATCATGAAGTTCCTCCAGGAGGAGCGTCAGCGAGCGGTCATGCATCCGCAACCCTCGCCGCTGGGCGGATAAATCACGGCGGCAGGCTTTATGCAGGGTTTTGAACAACGTGCGCGGCAGGACGCCGCGCAGGCAGCAACCCGTAACAGCGACTATGGTGTTCTGGTTCGGTGAGTTTGTTTTTGACCTGAAGACGAAGGAGTGTTGAGTCATGCGCGACAAACCTGCGACGGGCGTAGTGCCCAGTCCCGCCGTGTTCATCAATGCACAGAGTGCAATGACCGGGCTGCGTGGCCGGGACCTGCTCTCGACGCTGCGCAGCGTCGCAGCCCACGGTCTGCGCAACCCGATCCACAGTGCCAGACACGCGCTGAAACTCGGCGGCCAGCTCGGTCGCGTGCTGCTCGGTGAAACCCTGCATCCGACCAACCCGCAGGACGCGCGGTTCGCCGACCCGGCGTGGAGCCTCAATCCGTTCTACCGGCGCAGCCTGCAGGCGTATCTGGCCTGGCAGAAACAGGTCAAGAGCTGGATCGATGAAAGCAGCATGAGCGAGGACGACCGCGCCCGCGCGCACTTCGCGTTCACCCTGCTCAACGATGCCGTAGCGCCCTCCAATACCTTGCTCAACCCGCTGGCGGTCAAGGAGCTGTTCAATTCCGGCGGCCAGAGTCTGGTGCGCGGTCTGAGTCATCTGTTCGATGATCTGCTGCACAACGATGGCCTGCCGCGCCAGGTCACCAAACAGGCTTTCGAAGTTGGCAAGACCGTAGCGACCACCCCCGGTGCCGTGGTGTTTCGCAACGAACTGCTGGAGCTGATCCAGTACAAGCCAATGAGCGAAAAACAGTACGCCAAGCCGTTGCTGGTGGTGCCGCCGCAAATCAACAAGTACTACATTTTCGACCTCAGCCCGCAGAACAGCTTTGTCCAGTACGCGCTGAAAAACGGCCTGCAGACCTTCATGATCAGTTGGCGCAACCCGGACGTACGCCACCGGGAATGGGGCCTCTCGACCTACGTCGAAGCGGTGGAAGAAGCGATGAACATCTGCCGGGCGATCACCGGCGCGCGCGAGGTCAACCTGATGGGCGCCTGCGCCGGTGGCCTGACCATTGCCGCGCTGCAGGGGCATCTGCAGGCCAAACGGCAGCTGCGGCGAATCTCCAGTGCAACCTATCTGGTCAGCCTGCTCGACAGCGAGATCGAAACCCCGACCACCCTGTTCGCCGACGAACAGACCATCGAAGCTGCCAAGCGCCGTTCCTATCAGAGAGGCGTGCTCGACGGTCGCGACATGGCCAAGGTGTTCGCTTGGATGCGGCCCAACGATTTGATCTGGAGCTACTTCGTCAACAACTACCTGCTCGGCAAGGAGCCGCCAGCCTTCGACATTCTGTACTGGAACAACGACAACACGCGCCTGCCCGCCGCGTTCCACGGCGACCTGCTGGACTTCTTCAAGCACAACCCGCTGACCCACCCGGGCGGCCTGGAAGTCTGCGGCACGCCGATCGACCTGCAGAAAGTCACCGTCGACAGCTTCAGCGTGGCCGGCATGAACGACCACATCACGCCATGGGACGCGGTATACCGCTCGACCCTGCTGCTCGGTGGCGAGCGGCGCTTCGTGCTGTCCAACAGCGGCCACGTGCAAAGCATCCTCAACCCGCCCAGCAACCCGAAAGCCAATTACGTCGAGAACGGCAAGCTCAGCAGCGATCCGCGCGCCTGGTATTACGACGCCAAACGCGTTGACGGCAGTTGGTGGCCGCAGTGGCTGGAATGGATTCAGCAGCGCTCCGGCACGCAACACGAAACCACGTTTACCCTCGGCAACCCGAACTATCCACCGATGGAGGCAGCACCCGGCACCTACGTGCATGTGCGCTGACGCTTAACCGAACTTTTCTAAGAAGACTGGATGAAAACCCGCGACCGGATTCTCGAATGTGCTCTGCAGTTGTTCAATGAGAAAGGCGAACCGAACGTCTCCACCATGGAAGTTGCCAATGAAATGGGGATCAGCCCCGGCAACCTCTACTACCACTTCCACGGCAAGGAGCCACTGATTCTCGGCCTGTTCGAACGCTTCCAGAATGAACTGGCGCCGCTGCTCGATCCTCCATCGGATGCCGAGTTGGCGCCGGAGGATTACTGGCTGTTCCTGCACTTGATCGTCGAGCGCCTGGC
Source organism: Pseudomonas sp. MWU16-30322 (assembly GCF_020515535.1). Lineage (NCBI taxonomy): Bacteria > Pseudomonadati > Pseudomonadota > Gammaproteobacteria > Pseudomonadales > Pseudomonadaceae > Pseudomonas > Pseudomonas sp. MWU16-30322. Next base: position 262,114 of record NZ_JAIWYL010000003.1, on the reverse strand, counting down.
GCAATACCGGTTTCTGTTCCAGGACCTGTCGAACCTCGCCGGGCGCCTGCCAAAACTGGCCAAGGGCATTCGCAATCTGCTCAACGCCCTCAAGCGCACGCTGGCGTCATTGCTGGCGCGCCTGAAGGCGTCGGGGCAATTGGTCAGTGATACCCAGGCGTTGGGGCAACTGGTGGAGCAGATCACCATGACCCTGCTGTTCTCGCTGGACTATCAGCGGATTCTCGATCGCGAGGGTGAGGTCAAATTGGTGGTGTACCAGATCATGATGCTGGTGGCACCGCATCTGCTGCCGCCGGTGAAAGTGGCTACTGAACGGATGGCCCTTCAATACCTCGAAGATCACGACTGAATGGGCTACACATTGTCCCCCCCCTGTGGGAGCGGGCTTGCTCGCGAAAGCGGTGGTTCAGCCAACATCAATGCTGAATGACACACCGCCTTCGCGAGCAAGCCCGCTCCCACAGGGGAATGACGTTGTTCCAGCGATTTTCTGCACAAACAAAAACGCCCGACCTTCACAGGCCGGGCGTTTTGTTTTGCCCTGAAAAATCAGGACTGACTGGTTGGCGTCGACGGGGTCGATGCAGCAGTCGGAGTTGCTACCGGGGTCGGTGCAGCGGCGGAGTTCGACGCGCTGGCCGGGGTTGCCGGGGTAGCTGGCTTGGCTGCCGGAGCGGCCGGTTTTGGCGCAGCGGCTTTCGGCGCGGCCGGTTTTTTCACTGCCGGTTTTTTCGCCGCAGCCGGTTTGGCCGCTGGCTTGGCAGCAGGTTTGGCCGCTGCGGTTTTCGCCGCTGGCTTGGCTGCGGCTTTGGTGGCAGGTTTCGCAGCAGCTTTGGCAGCAACCGGTTTCGCGGCGGCTTTGGCGGCTGGTTTGGCAGCGGCCGTTTTAGCGGCAGGCTTGGCGGCAGCGGTTTTTGCCGCAGGCTTGGCGGCTGGTTTCGCAGTCGCTTTGGCCAGTGGCTTGGCGGCCGTTTTGGCTGCCGGTTTGGCCGCTGCGGTTTTCGCCGCGACCGGTTGGGTTTTCAGACCGGTGAGTTTCTCGATCTGCTTGGTCAGGGTTTCGACCTTGCTGTGCAGCGCTTTGACTTCATTGCGGCTAGGCACACCCAGGCGCGAAATGGCGCTGTTCAGGCGCTTGTCGAAAGCCCCTTCCAGCTCGTCCCACTTGCCCAGTGCGCGATCTTTCACGCCGCTGATGCGCGACTTGGCCGAAGAAGCAGAGTCCTTGGCGGCATCGACTTTCTTGCCGACTGCAGACTTGGTGAGCTTCTCGGCTTTCTCGCCGTCTTTGACCAGTGACTCGAAGAGCTTGCTGCCGTCAGTGTCGATCTTCGAGTACACGCCTAAACCAGCCAGCCAGATTTTGCGGGAGTAGTCTTCGACTTTCCCAATCCACGAGCTGCCTTCTTTATCGGTGTTCTTTTTACCAGCCATCCCGTTCTCCTTAAGATTTACGCGCGACGCGTTCGAGCAATGCCGTCAGCTCATCGAGCTTAGCAGAGAGTGTCTCAACGTCATGTTTAGACGGAATGCCGATACGATTCAAGGCGCTTGCCACGCGGGAGTCGAACGCCTTCTCGACCTTGTCGAGCTGAACTTCGACGCGACCTTTGAACGAGCTGACTTCACCCTTGGCTTCATCGATCTCGGCATTGGCGGCTTCGAGCTTTTCGGTGACAACCTTTTTGCCTTTCTTTTCAACAGTTTGACCAGCCTTGATCAACTCCTGAAAGTAGTCGCTGCCCTCTTGGCCAACCTTGGCGTAGGCACCCAGGCCTGCCAGCCAGATCTTGCGGGCATAGGATTTGACGTCGCTCAGAGCAGAAGTCGAAGCGTCGATTTTTTTCTTCAGAATGACTTTGGCCATGGTGCACCTCACGCGCAGAAGGTTTGAGGAACTGCCCGCAGATGTGTCGGGCTCAGGCACAAAGTAGGGAGAAAAATTAGAAACGGCACCCTAACAACTGACATAAACAGCAGGAGCACCACCAAACAAATGTAGGAGTGAGCCTGCTCGCGATAGCGTCGTATCAGTCAAAGAATTATTGGCTGACACGACGCTATCGCGAGCAGGCTCACTCCTACAGGGGACCGTATTTCAGGCAGAAATCAGACCAGCGCTTTGTCCAGCGCCTTCTCGATCTCGGCTTTGATCATGCCGCTCATGGCCGACATCATGATGCCCAGCTCGACGTCGACCCTGATCGAGTCGTCAGCCACATGCACCGCACCTTTCACGCCCGAGCGCTTGAGGTTCAGGGTGTCGCCCGACCACTGCGGCTCCAGGCCATATTGATCGGAGAGTTTCTGCGCCAGCTTGTCGGCCTTCTCGCGGGCGGCTTCCTTGCCCAGGCTGTGGGCACGCTCAACACTGATTTTGGCCATCGAATGACTCCTGCTTGATGAATAGGTGACGTTAAATCTTGACCGCGTCTGCGGCAAATCGTCCCGAAGGTTGCCCATCTTACCTTTAGCCATTCCAAGACAAAGCATGGCTTGGGGATTAGAATGTCGCGCATTCTCTTTTGGTGACAGCGATATGACTGATCAGCGCAAAGGCAGCGATGCCGAACCCACCACTCACTTCGGCTTCAAAAACGTTCCGGAAAGCCAGAAAGCGGAAAAAGTCGCTGAGGTGTTCCACTCCGTAGCCGCGAAATACGACCTGATGAACGACCTTCTGTCGGGCGGCATGCACCGTCTGTGGAAGCGTTTCGCGATCGAACTGTCCGGTGTGCGCAGCGGTAACCGCGTGCTCGACATCGCCGGCGGCACCGGTGACCTGACCAAGAAATTCTCGCACCTGGTTGGCCCTACCGGTCAGGTGGTATTGGCCGACATCAACGAATCCATGCTCAAGGTCGGTCGTGACCGCCTGCTGGATCTGGGTGTGTCGGGCAACGTCGAATTCGTTCAGGCGGACGCGGAAAAGCTGCCGTTCCCGGACAACCATTTCGACTGCGTGACCATCGCCTTCGGCCTTCGCAACGTGACGCACAAAGAAGACGCCCTGCGCTCGATGCTGCGCGTGCTCAAGCCCGGCGGCCGCCTGCTGGTGCTGGAGTTCTCCAAGCCGACCAACGCGCTGATGTCCAAGGCCTACGACGCTTACTCGTTCGCCTTCATGCCGCTGATGGGCAAGCTGATCACCAACGACTCGGAAAGCTATCGCTACCTGGCCGAATCGATCCGCATGCACCCGAATCAGGAAACCCTGAAGTCGATGATGGTCGACGCCGGTTTCGACCGCGTGACCTATCACAACATGACCGCAGGCATCGTCGCCCTGCACCGCGGCATCAAGCCCTGATGTTGCTCACCGGGCTGCTCGCCAGCGTCGAACTCGGCCTCAACCGGGTGCTGCGTCTCGACAGCACGGCGCTGCCGCGGCTGGCGCATCTGACTGGCAAAGTGATTGCCGTCGATTGCCGCAGCCCGGCGCTGCAACTGTTCATTCTGCCCAGCGATGAGGGGCTGATGCTCGCCTCGCACTGGGAAACCGGCGTCGACTGCACCCTGCGTGCCCCGGCGTCGAGCCTGGTGAAACTGGCCGTGAGCAAAGACAAGACCGCGGTGCTGCACGCCCCGGAAGTCGAGCTCGACGGTGACAGCGGCGTGCTGCTGGAGCTGGCCGGCGTGCTGCAGGACCTCGAGCTGGACTGGGAGTACGAACTCTCGCGCTGGCTCGGCCCGGTCGCCACGCAACTGATCGGTGGCCACCTGCGCAGCCGCGCACGCTGGTATCAACAAGGATTTGCCAGCCTCAACCAGAACCTCGCCGAATACCTCGCCGAAGAATCGCGCACCCTGGTCGGGCAGCGCGAAGCCGAAGCGCGGTTCAGCGAACTGGACCGGATCAAACTTGATCTGGAACGTCTCGAGGCGCGTTTCGAGCGCCTTTCCCGATCCCTCGACCCAAGCGATAACGCATGAAGCTGCTTGCCGTCCGCCGTCTGTTGCGCATCCAGCGCGTCGTGATCCGCTACCGCCTCGATGACCTGCTGTTCGAGCTGCCGCTGCCCTGGTTTCTCCTGGCGCTGCGCTACGTGCTGCCGTGGCGCTGGTTCCCGCGCAAGCCGCTGGAGCTGAGCCGTGGCGCGCGTCTGCGTCTGGCGCTGCAGGATCTGGGGCCGATCTTCATCAAGTTCGGGCAGATTCTTTCGACCCGCCGCGATCTGCTGCCGGAAGACATCGCCGATGAGCTGATGCTGCTGCAGGACCGCGTGCCGCCGTTCGATTCGCAGCTGTCGATCAAGCTGATCGAAGAACAGCTGGGCAAGAAAATCAGTGAAGTGTTCAGCCGTTTCGACGTCGAACCGCTGGCCTCGGCCTCGGTGGCGCAAGTGCATGCCGCGCAGCTGAAAACCGGTGAAGAAGTGGTGGTCAAGGTGATCCGCCCGGGCCTGAAACCGGTGATCGCTCAGGATCTGGCGTGGCTGTTCATCCTCGCCCGCGCCGCCGAAAAGGTCTCGGCCGATGCGCGCCTGCTGCACCCGGTGGACGTGGTGCAGGACTACGAAAAAACCATCTACGACGAACTCGACCTGCTGCGCGAGGCGGCCAACGCCAGCCAGCTCAAGCGCAACTTCGAAGGCTCGCCGCTGCTCTACGTGCCGCAAGTCTATTGGGACTGGTGCCGGCCGAAAGTGCTGGTGATGGAGCGCATCTACGGGATTCAGGTGACGGATCTGGCGACCCTCGCCGACCAGCGCACCGACATGAAAATGCTCGCCGAGCGCGGCGTGGAGATCTTCTTCACCCAGGTGTTCCGCGACAGTTTCTTCCACGCCGACATGCACCCGGGCAACATCTTCGTCAGCACCGTCAACCCGTGGAGCCCGCAGTACATCGCGATCGACTGCGGCATCGTCGGCAGCCTGACCCCGGAAGACCAGGACTACCTGGCGCGCAACCTGTTCGCCTTCTTCAAGCGCGACTACCGCCGCGTGGCGCAGTTGCACATCGATTCGGGCTGGGTGCCGGCGGAAACCAAACTCAACGAATTCGAAGCGGCGATCCGTACCGTGTGCGAACCGATCTTCGAAAAACCGTTAAAAGATATTTCATTTGGCCAGGTGCTGATGCGCCTGTTCCAGACCGCGCGGCGCTTCAACATGGAAGTCCAGCCGCAACTGGTGTTGCTGCAAAAGACCCTGCTGAACATCGAAGGTCTCGGTCGTCAGCTGTACCCGGATCTGGATCTGTGGAACACCGCGCAGCCGTTCCTCGAGCGCTGGATGCGCGAGCGCGTCAGCCCGAAAGCCTTGATCGGCAACGTGCAGAGCCAGTTCGAACAGCTGCCGCACCTGGCCAACATGGCCCGCGACCTGCTCGAACGCATGTCACAACCGCACGCCTACGACCCGCCGCCACCGTGGCACAAACGCAAGGACGACTGGTTCCTGCGCCTGCTCGGTTGCGCGCATCTGGCGGGCGGGACGATCCTCGCCGCCGGCGGCCCGTTGCACGAACTGGGGCATTGGCCGGCGGGCATCATGGTGGCAGTCGGCTTGTATCTGGTCGTTCGCCGATAGCCAGTTTGCTGATCGGCTGGCACACTGTTTCAACGCCTGAACCCGACTATCGAAGTGGGGGTTCGCTGTCGGAGTCGAAGATGAAAAACTGGCTGGACGAGATCAAGTGGGACGCAGATGGCCTGGTGCCGGCGATTGCCCAGGATCACAAGACCGGACGCGTGCTGATGATGGCCTGGATGAACCGCGAAGCGCTGGAACTGACCGCTGCGGAAAACCGTGCAATCTACTGGTCACGTTCCCGTGGCAAGCTGTGGCGCAAGGGCGAAGAGTCCGGCCACGTACAGACCCTGCATGAAATGCGCCTGGACTGTGATGCCGACGTGATCATCCTGATGGTCGAACAGATCGGCGACATCGCTTGCCATACCGGCCGTCAAAGCTGCTTTTACCGCGTCTACGAAAACGGTGACTGGAAAACGGTCGACCCGGTTCTGAAAGACCCGCACGCAATCTACTCCGCAGGACACAAACATGAGTGACACCCTGACCCGCCTCGCTCAGGTACTTGAAGAGCGCAAAGGCGCAGCGGCCGACAGCTCATATGTAGCTAGTCTGTATCACAAGGGCCTGAACAAGATTCTGGAGAAAGTCGGCGAAGAGTCGGTCGAAACCATTATTGCCGCCAAGGACGCCGCCATCAGCGGTGACTGCAGCGATGTGATCTACGAGACTGCCGACCTGTGGTTCCACAGCATGGTCATGCTCGCCCAACTGGGGCAGCATCCGCAGGCCGTGCTGGATGAACTGGATCGTCGCTTCGGTCTGTCCGGACACGTCGAGAAAGCCTCGCGTCCGTCCGCCTGAACAATTTTTAGAGAGGAACAGCAACATGGGCATTTTTGACTGGAAACACTGGATCGTCATTCTGGTAGTCGTGGTGCTGGTGTTCGGCACCAAGAAACTGAAAAACCTCGGCACCGACGTCGGCGAGTCGATCAAGGGCTTCCGCAAAGCCATGAACGATGACGAAAAACCGGCCGCCGATCCGACCGTAACGCCTGCGCAACCGGTACCACCGGTGCAGCCGCAGGCCACCGCTCAGGCCAACCCGCCGCACACCATCGACGTGCAGGCGCAGAAAGTCGAAGAGCCGATCCGCAAAGACGTGTGAGACTGACAAATGTTTGGTATCAGCTTCTCTGAACTGCTGCTCGTCGGCCTCGTCGCCCTGCTGGTGCTGGGCCCCGAGCGTCTGCCGGGCGCTGCGCGCACCGCCGGCCTGTGGGTCGGGCGGCTGAAGCGCAGCTTCAACGCGATCAAACAGGAAGTTGAACGTGAGATCGGTGCCGACGAGATCCGTCGGCAACTGCACAACGAGCACATCCTGTCGCTGGAGCAGGAGGCGCGGAAGATTTTCACGCCGGTTCAGCAGGAGCCGACGCCGGTTGAGCATGTGGGCGAGCAGACGATTCATGCGCCAGCCGCGCCAGCTGCACCTGCCGTAGCGACAACCGAACCTGTGCCCGTCGCGGCGCCAACGCCGGTTGAACACGTAGCTCCAAACGCCGCGCCGATCACACCAGCGCCTCACGACTCCACACTGCCGCCGCGAGCCCCATGAGCGATCTCCCCGAAAACGACCAGCACATGCCGCTGGTATCGCACCTCACCGAGTTGCGCACCCGCCTGCTGCGTTGTGTGGCGGCGGTGTTCATCATCTTCGCCGGGTTGTTCGCGTTCACCCAGCAGATCTACACCTTCGTCTCGACGCCGCTGCGCCAGTACCTGCCGGTCGGCGCGACGATGATCGCCACGGATGTGTCGTCGCCGTTCCTGACGCCACTGAAGCTGACGATGATGGTCTCGCTGTTCCTCGCGATTCCGGTGATCCTGCATCAGATCTGGGGCTTCATCGCGCCGGGCCTGTACAAGCATGAGAAACGCATCGCGGTGCCGCTGCTGGTGTCCAGCATCCTGCTGTTCTACACCGGCATGGCGTTCGCCTATTACTTCGTGTTCCCGCTGATCTTCAAGTTCTTCGCCGCCGCCACCCCGGCCGGCGTGGAAATGATGACCGACATCACCAGTTACCTCGACTTCGTGATGACGCTGTTCTTCGCCTTCGGCGTCGCGTTCGAAATCCCGGTGGCCGTGGTGCTGCTGGTGTGGATCGGCGTGGTCGACGTCAAATACCTGAAGAAGATTCGCCCGTACGTGATCATCGGCTGCTTCGTGGTCGGCATGATCCTTACGCCGCCGGACATCTTCTCGCAGACCCTGCTGGCGGTACCGATGTGGATGCTGTTTGAAATCGGCATTCTGTTCGGCAGCCTGGTCAGCAAGCGCGAACGCCCGGACGAAAATCCGGCCGACGATCACAACGACCAGCCGCCAGCGACCCAGGCATGAACCTGCTGTTGCTCGAAGAGGCCGACTTCATCGCGGCCGACCGCGTCGTGCTGCGTGACCGGCGCCTGACCCACATGCAGGAAGTGCATCGCTCGGAAGTCGGCGACAGCCTGCGGGTCGGGCGCATCAATGGCTTGATGGGCTCGGCCGAACTGCTGCGCCTTGAGGCCGGCGAAGCGGAATTGCGCGTCAACCTCGATCAGTCACCGCCGGCCAAGCTGCCGCTGACCCTGGTACTGGCCCTGCCGCGTCCGAAGATGCTGCGGCGGGTGTTTCAGACCGTGGCGACCATGGGTGTGTCGAAGGTGATTCTGGTCAACAGCTACCGCGTCGAGAAGAGCTTCTGGCAGACGCCGTTTCTCGAGCCGGAAGCGATTCGCGAGAATCTGATCCTCGGCCTCGAACAGGCCCGCGATACCGTGCTGCCGGAAATCATCATCGAGAAACGCTTCAAGCCGTTCGTCGAAGATCGCCTGCCGGCGATCAGCGAAGGCACCCTCGGTCTGGTCGGCCATCCCGGTAACTTCCCGCCCTGCCCGCGCGCATTGAGCGAACCGGTGACGCTGGCGATCGGCCCCGAGGGTGGCTGGATCCCCTACGAAATCGACCTGCTGGGCAAGTCCGGCCTGCAACCGGTGCAACTGGGCGAGCGCATCCTGCGCGTCGAAACCGCCGTCACCGCCCTGCTCGCCCGCCTGTTCTGATACCTGTACCGCCTCCCCTGTAGGAGCTGCCGCAGGCTGCGATCTTTTGATTTTGTTTTTTAACAGCAAGATCAAAAGATCGCAGCCTCGTTGCACTCGTCAGCTCCTACAGGAATTCGGGGCTCGCAGACAAATCGGGTTACAGATTGCCACCCCCCAGCCGATACAGTCCCCATAAGTCCAATTAGTGGTCCGAGGGGAGTCGTCGCATGTACCGTTGGTTAGCCGAGAATCTTGGAAACGTCAGCGTCAAACGCAAGCTGGGGATCGGTTTCGGCCTGGTGCTGTTGCTGACGCTATTGATCACCTTCACCGGCTGGACCGGGATGAACGGCATCATCAGTCGCGGCGACAAGCTCGGGTTTATCTCCAGTCTCAACGAGCTGACCAAGGATCTGCGTCTGGCGCGTCTGGACTACGAAATGCGCCGGGGCGAACAAGGTCCAGGGGCGGTCAACGACTTGCTCGGCAAACTCGAAAGTGGTCTGCAAACTGCGCGTGGCGAGATTGAACAACCGGCTGACGCAGCGAAGGTCGACCAGCAACTGGCCGCCGTCGCCGAATACAAGCGCGCCTTCAACGACTTGATCCAGGCCGGCGCCAACCGCGAAGACGCCCGCAGCAAACTCGGCGCCACCGCCGACAACGCCGTGGCCAAGGTCGCCGAGGTGGAGAAGTCCATGTTGCAGGGCGACAGCGTCGCCCAGTTCAACGCGGTCATCGACCTGAGCAAACTGATCCAGCAGGCGCGCTTCCAGGTGCGCGGCTACACCTACAGCGGCAAGACCGAAGCCGAGCAGCCTGCGCTCGACGCCATCGACAATGCCCTGAAAAACCTCGAAACCCTGCCGGCCAAATTGCCTGACCAGCACATCGCCAACCTGCAACAGGCCACCGACTCGCTCAAGGCTTACCGCGCGGCGGTCAGCCAGTTCCGCGACTCGCAGGTCGCCAGTGCCAAGGCGCTGGCCCGCATGTCGACGCAGGGTGACCTGCTGTCCGACGTCAGCAAACAACTCACCGACTCTCAGACTATCGTGCGCGACACGGATGCCGCAGCAGCCAAAAACCAGTTGATCATCGCCACCTTGCTGGCCGTGGCCTTCGGCCTGCTGGCGGCGTGGGCGATCACTCGGCAGATCATCATTCCACTGAACCAGACCCTGAAAGTCGCTGAACGCGTGGCTGCCGGAGACCTGACCCATAACCTGGTGTCGCAACGCCGCGACGAACTCGGCCAGTTGCAACGTTCGATGCAGAGCATGACCCAAGGCCTGCGCGACCTGATCGGTGGCATCAGCGACGGCGTTACGCAGATCGCCAGCGCCGCCGAAGAGCTGTCGGCGGTGACCGAGCAGACCAGTGCCGGGGTCAACAATCAGAAGATCGAGACCGATCAGGTCGCCACCGCCATGAACGAAATGGCTGCCACCGTGCAGGAAGTCGCGCGCAACGCCGAGGAGGCTTCCGAAGCCGCCGTGGCCGCCGATCAACAGGCCCGCGAAGGCGACAAAGTGGTGGGTGAAGCGATCGCGCAGATCGAGCGTTTGGCCGCTGAAGTCGGTCATTCGACCGAAGCCATGGGCGAACTCAAACGCGAGAGCGACAAGATCGGCAGCGTGCTCGATGTGATCAAATCGGTGGCTCAGCAAACCAACCTGCTGGCGCTCAACGCCGCGATCGAAGCGGCGCGTGCCGGTGAGGCCGGGCGTGGTTTTGCGGTGGTCGCCGACGAAGTCCGCAGCCTCGCCCAGCGCACGCAGAAGTCCACCGAAGAGATCGAGGAACTGATCGTCGGCCTGCAGAACGGCACCCAGCAAGTGGCAACGATCATGGACAACAGCCGCAGCCTGACCGACAGCAGCGTCGAACTGACCCGCCGTGCCGGCGGTTCGCTGGAAAGCATCACCCGCACCGTCTCGGCGATTCAGGCGATGAACCAGCAGATTGCCGCGGCAGCCGAGCAGCAGAGTGCCGTGGCCGAGGAGATAAACCGTAGCGTGCTGAATGTGCGGGATGTGTCGGATCAGACGTCGGCGGCGAGTGAAGAGACCGCGGCGTCGAGTGTTGAGCTGGCGCGGCTGGGGACGCATCTGCAGATGCTGGTGGGGCGGTTCAAGGTTTGAGGTGATGCGAATACCTCGGTTGATTGAAATCCGAGGTGATGCCTTCGCGAGCAAGCCCGCTCCCACATTGGACCGCGTCCGCCTGGATAACTCAGTCAACTGTGGGAGCGGGCTTGCTCGCGAAGGCGCCAGATCAGGCGCTGAAAATTACAGGACCTGCCGCAGGAAAGCCTGCGCCCGCGGATCCTTCGGTGCATCGAAGAACTCGGCTGGGGAAGCATCTTCCAGCAGTTTGCCGTGATCGAAGAACAGCACCCGATCCGCCACTTCCCGGGCGAAGCCCATTTCGTGAGTGACGCAAACCATGGTCATACCTTCAACGGCCAGGTTCTTCATCACATCCAGCACTTCGCCGACCATTTCCGGGTCGAGGGCCGAAGTCGGTTCGTCGAACAGCATCACTTTCGGGTCCATCGCCAGCGCCCGGGCAATCGCCACGCGCTGTTGCTGACCGCCAGACAAACGCGACGGGTATTCCCGCGCCTTCTGCGCAATACCGACCTTCTCCAGCAACGCCAGGGCCTTGGCCTCGCTTTCCTTCTGCCCGCGCTTGCGCACGACTTTCTGCGCCAGGCAGAGGTTTTCCAGCACGGTCATGTGCGGGAACAGGTTGAAATGCTGAAAGACCATGCCGACTTCGCGGCGGTAAGCGTTGACGTCGGTTTTCGGGTCGGCCAGTTGCAGGCCATCGATGCTCACCGAGCCCGAGTCGAATTCTTCCAGGCCATTGAGGCAGCGCAGGAAGGTCGATTTGCCGGAACCCGACGGGCCGATCACCACCAGCACTTCGCCCTTGGCCACCGTGGTGCTGACGTTATCCACAGCCCGGACTACCTGGCCACGGGTGTCGAAGACTTTTACCAGATCGCGGACTTCAATCACTTTGCGCGAGCCTCCGCTCAAGCCGGCTGGCGATTTTCGACAGCGGCAGGTTGATCAACAGGTACAGGCCGGCGACGCAGAACAGGATCTCGAACGGCGAAAACGAGGTGGTGATGACTTCGCGACCGCTTTTCAGCAGCTCGGTAATCGCGATCACCGACACCAGCGAGGTGTCTTTCACCAGACTGATGAGCTGTCCGGCCAGCGGTGGCAGCACGCGTTTGAACGCTTGCGGCAGTACCACGTGGCGCATCGACTGGCCGGCGCTCAGACCCAGCGAACGGGCCGCTTCGTTCTGGCCACGGGCAATCGACTGCACGCCGGAACGGATGATCTCGGCCACATACGCGCCAGTGAACAGCGACAGCGCGGCGATCCCGGCGAACTCGCGGGACAGGTTCATCACCGTGCCGATGAAGAAGTAGAAAATGAAGATCTGCACCAGCAGCGGCGTGCCGCGCACCAGCTCGACGTAGATGCTCGACAGGTTGCGCAGGGTCGGGTTGTTCGACAGGCGGCACAGCCCGGTGACCAGACCGATCAGCAGACCGAGTACCCCAGACACCACCGACAGCCACAGCGTGGTCCAAAGGCCCCACAACAGCGGCCCTGCCGCCCAATGTCGGGTCACGCCCACGACGTCACCTTCCGCCACATCGTCGCCCTGAGCGAATTGCAGGCTGTTCTCGTCGACAGTCAGGTGCTGCTCGTCACCGGCGTCGTTGCGCAGGGTGACCTGCGCGCTGCCGCCCTTGCGCACCAGTTCGGTGACGGTGGAAATATCGGTGGCACGCTGGGATTCTTCGGCCTGATAGGCGAAGTACTGCGGCACGCGATTCCAGCGCCATTCGTAGGACATCAGCGACGTGGCGTAATACAACGCGCCCGCCAGGCCGACCAGCACCAGCACGGTCAGGACGTGCCAGGGCCATTGGGCTTTTTTCTGTTTCATTGCAGGTTCCGGATTTTGTGTTGCCTGGCAGGCCCTCTTCGCGAGCAAGCCCGCTCCCACATTTGGACTGCATTTCAAATGTGGGAGCGGGCTTGCTCGCGAATGGGGCGACTCGGTCTGACTGACCCAGTGTTATTCCATGTCCTTGAGCCACTCGGTGCTCTTGAACCACTTGTCATGGATGCGATCGTAGGTGCCGTCTTCGTGGATCTGGTGCAGGAAGTTGTTGATGAAGTTGATGCTGTCGTAATCACCCTTCTTCAGGCCGAAGGCCAGCGGTTCGTAGGTGAACGGTTTGTCGAGGAACACCAGTTTGCCGGCGCCGACCTTGTTCACCGCGACCACGTTGTACGGCGCATCGTAGATGAACGCGTCGGCCTTGCCGTTGACCACGTCGAGCACGGCTTCCTGCTCGTTGTCGTAGCCGTGGTACTTGGCTTTGGCGATCAGCTTCTTGGCGACCATCTCACCGGTGGTGCCGAGCTTGGAGGTGATGCGGTAGTCGGCGGTGTTCAGGTCTTTATAGGACTTGATCGTGCCTTCCAGCTCCTTGCGGATCAGCAGGGTCTGGCCGACGACGATGAACGGTTCGCTGAAATTCAGGCGCAGGTTGCGTTCCTGGGTCAGGGTCATGCCGCTGCCGATCATGTCGAACTTGTCGGTCATCAGGGCCGGGATGATCCCGTCGTAACCGGTGGACACCAGCTCGAGCTTGACGCCCATGGCCTTGGACATGGCTTTGAGGATGTCGACTTCGAAGCCGATGATCTCGCCGCGCTTGTTGGTCATTTCGAACGGCATGTAAGTCGGATCCATACCGACTTTCAACGTGCCGCGCTTGACCGCGTCATCGATTGCGCCGGCGTGCGCCGCATTGACTGCAACCAGTGCCGTGACGCCGACCAGCAGCATCGACAGATACTTCTTCATCTTCAAGTCCCCAAAACCATTGCATGTGCGGCGCGAAAACCAGCAGTGATGGGCAAAAATGCCCGGGTGCGCCAATTCGGGGACGGATGCTAACGCACTCGTTCTTTTGCACAAGAGTTAATGGACGATTTGTTTAACAATAAAAAGCCCCGCTAGTTAGCGGGGCTTCTTATCAGGCCGGCTGAGCCTGCATGCTCAGCGGTCGCAACGGCAACAGCGGTGCATGCGGATCGGCTTTCACCGAGGCCCGCCAGGCATCCAGCCACTCGTTGTGGCCTTCGGCCCAGACCAGCTCGTGCAGACGCGCCAGCGCCACCGGATCGCTCAGCAATTGCAGGCGATCATGGTTGCTCAGCGCCGCCGGCCCCGCCTTCAGGGCATGACGCACACGCTCCTGGCGCAGCAACTCGATCGGCTCGGCCTGACCGTGACGGGCCGTCGCCAGCGAGCACGCCAGGGCGTTCTGCTGCGGATCGACCACGGCGCGGACGAAGCCGTCGTTCAGTGCATGCCAACGGTTCTCGTGGGTGTACTGGTCGGTCGCCAGCAGTGCCTGCGGCGGATTGTATTCCTCGGGGATCAGGAACAGGCTCTCGTCACGGGACTTGAGGCCCAGACCGACACGACTGGAAATCACCGACACCGGGATCGACAGCATCAGCGAACCGACGATCGGCACCAGCCACCACAGGAAGCTCGGGTTCAGCCAGATCACCAGCAGTGCCCAGCAGAAACCCAGCAGGGTCTGCGGGCCGTGGCGCTTGACCGCCTCGCTCCATGGCGTGGAGTCGTCGTCACGTTGCGGCGAGTTCCAGGTCGCGGCCCAGCCGAGGAACGCGGCGAGCACGAAACGGGTGTGGAAAATCATCCGCACCGGCGCCAGCAGCATGGAGAACAGCATCTCCAGCAGCATCGACAGGGTTACCTTGAACTTGCCGCCGAACTCTTTCGCGCCTTTGGCCCAGATCAGGATGATGCTCAGCAGTTTCGGCAGGAACAGCAGCACGATGGTGGTCGAGAACAGCGCGATCGCCTTGTCCGGGTGCCATTGTGGCCACAGCGGATAGAGCTGACGCGGTTCGAGGAAATACTGCGGCTCCATCAGCGTGTTCACCGCCAGCAGCGCAGTCGACAACACCAGGAAGAAGAACCACAACGGCGCCGACAGGTACGACATCACGCCGGTCAGGAACACCGCGCGGTGCACCGGGTGCATGCCTTTGACCAGGAACAGGCGGAAGTTCATCAGGTTACCGTGGCACCAGCGACGGTCACGCTTGAGTTCATCGAGCAGGTTTGGCGGCAACTCTTCGTAACTGCCCGGCAGGTCGTAGGCAATCCACACGCCCCAACCGGCACGACGCATCAGCGCGGCTTCGACGAAGTCGTGAGACAGGATCGCCCCGGAGAACGCACCTTTGCCCGGCAACGGCGCCAGGGCGCAGTGGTCGATGAACGGCTTCATGCGGATGATCGCGTTGTGACCCCAGTAGTGGGATTCACCCAACTGCCAGAAGTGCAGACCGGCGGTGAACAGCGGACCGTACACACGGGTGGCGAACTGCTGCATGCGCGCATACAGCGTGTCCATGCCCGACGCACGCGGCGCGGTCTGGATGATCCCGGCGTCCGGCGTGGCTTCCATCAGGCGCACCAGACTGGTCAGGCACTCCCCGCTCATCACCGAGTCGGCGTCGAGAACGACCATGTACTTGTAGTCACCGCCCCAGCGACGGCAGAAGTCGTCGAGGTTGCCGCTCTTGCGTTTCACACGACGGCGACGGCGGCGATAGAAGATCTTGCCGAAGCCTTTGGCTTCACGGCAGACATCCAGCCAGGCCTGTTGCTCGGCGACACAGATATCGGTGTCGTTACTGTCGCTGAGGACGAAGAAGTCGAAGCGATCCAGATCACCGGTGGCCGCGACCGATTCGAACGTGGCGCGCAGACCGGCGAATACCCGCGGCACGTCTTCGTTGCAGATCGGCATCACCAGCGCAGTACGGGCGTCTTTCGGAATCGGCTCGTTGCCCGCGCTTTTGCCGGAGATACGGTATTTATCGTGACCGGTGAGCAACTCGAGGAAGCCCATCAGCGCGGTCCAGAAACCGGCCGAGACCCAGCAGAACAGAATCCCGAACAGAATCAGGATGCTGGTTTGCAGTGCGTACGGCAGCACTTGCGTGGCGGTTTGCAGCAGCGGCTGGTGCAGGACTTCGTCCAGATCGACGAACGACCAGCCCTGGTACGGCATGATGCCTTTCATGTACCAGCCGGCAACGATGGTCTGACCGAGCATCAGCAGCAACAGAATGTAGCGACGGATCGAACCGACGGTGCGCCAGCGCGCAGCCGGCAGAACGCGCTCGTCTTTCGGCGGCTTCGGCGGATTGGTGCGCCCGGTCAGGCGGCGCCAGCCACGCACCAGAATATTGGTGCGCCACGGCTCCGGCACGACCTTCGTGCGGCGAATCGGCGGCGTGGCTTTCAGGCTGACCCGGCCACTGGCATCCAGCACCAGCATTTCCGCCTCTTCGAGTTCTTCGGCGGTGCTCAGGGTCAGACGCTTGCCCACCGAAGCCTGGGCGGCTTCGGCAGGGGCGTCGAACGTCGACGACGACAGGCGTTGGTGCAGTTCGCTGAAGGACTGGCAGCCCGCGAGTTCCGCGCGCTGCTCGTCGGTCATCGGCAGATGCGCCAGATACTCGGACAGAGTCTCCGGCTGTACTTGAGAATTACTCATCGGCAGGCAACTGATAGCTCCAGGTCTCGGTCAGGACTTCTTCAGTCGGTGCCGATTCCGGTGTGGCTGGGGCCGCGTTTGCAGCGGTTGGCTGCTTGGCGTCTTTGTTGGCCTTGTCCTTGGCATCTGCGGTTGGCTTGGCGTCGGCCTGTTTGGCTTCGGCGGCCTTGGCTTCCTTGTCTTCCTTCTCTTGTTGCTTGGCCGCGACCTTGTCAGCCTTGGCCACCGACGAGTTCGACGCCGGTACCGAAGACTTGGCCAGATCAGCGGTCACGACTGGCTGTACCAGTGCGGCGCGCATCTCGGTGGCCTTGCTCGCGTCCTTGATCTTCATCCGCAGAGTCAGGCGCCAGCCCTTGGTTTCCGGGTTGTAGCGCACGCTGTTCTCGACCAGTTCGGCGTTATCGCCAACGCTGACCTGACTGCGCACGTCGGCATCCGGGGCCAGAGCCGCCAGCGATGGACCTTCGAAGTCGACCAGGTAAGCGACGCTGCCGTCCGGCTGACGGATCAGGTTCGACTGTTTGACGTCGCCGGTCGAACGCAGGGTCTGCTTGACCCAGGCGCTGTCGGGGGCGTGAATCGCCGCTTCGTCCATTGTCCAGTGCATGCGGTAGGCGAAGTCCAGCGGCTTGCCTGGCTCCGGCATGGTTTCCGGACTCCAGAAGGCAACGATGTTGTCGTTGGTTTCGTCGGCAGTCGGAATTTCTACCAGATCAACGGTGCCCTTGCCCCACTCGCCCTTCGGCTCGATCCAGGCGCTTGGGCGCTTGTCGTAGCGATCGTCGAGGTCTTCGTAGTGGCTGAAGTCACGGCCGCGCTGCAGCAGGCCGAAACCACGCGGGTTCTCGACACTGAAGTTGCTCACGGACAGGTGTTTCGGGTTGTTCAGCGGACGCCAGATCCACTCGCCGTTGCCGGCATGAATCGACAGACCGCTGGAGTCGTGCAGTTCACGACGGTAGTTGAGGACTTTCGACGGCTGGTTGGCGCCGAACAGGAACATGCTCGTCAACGGCGCGATGCCCAGTTTGCCGACCTTGTCACGCAGGAACATCTGCGCTTTGACGTCGACAATGGTGTCGCTGCCCGGGCGCACGATCAGGCGGTAGGCACCGGTGGCACGCGGCGAATCAAGCAGGGCAAAGATCACCAGGTGCTTGTCGCCCGGCTTCGGCTGTTGAATCCAGAACTCGCGGAAACGCGGGAATTCTTCGCCCGACGGCAGCGCGGTATCGATCGCCAGGCCACGGGCCGACAGACCGTAGGTGTGACCTTTGCCGACGACGCGGAAGTAGCTCGCGCCGAGCATGGTCATGATTTCGTCTTGCTTGTCGGCCTTGTTGATCGGGTACAGCACACGGAAACCGGCGTAGCCCAGTTGCTCAGTGGCCTTCGGATCGAACTTGAGGTCGCCGAAATCGAAGCGGGTCGGATCGTATTTGATCTCTTCGACGGTGTTCGCCGTGATTTCGTTGATTTTCACCGGCGTATCGAAGTGCATGCCCTGGTGGTAGAAGGACAGCTTGAACGGGGTCTTCTGATCGGCCCACTCCGCTTTTTCGGTGAGGAAGCGGATTTTCTGGTAGTCCGCGAACTTCATGTCACGGAATTCGTTCGGCAGGTTGCTGCGCGGGGCTTCGAACTTCTGCCCGGCCAGCTCTTTAGCCTTGGCCGATACATCGTCAAGATTGAACGCCCAAAGCTGGCCGGCGCTGAGCAGGCACAGGAGCGCCGAACCCGCTACCAGGGCACTTCGCATGCGTTTGGCAGACATTTTTGCTGCATTACAGGGACTAACAATCACGAGCAACCCTCGCCGAAAACAGATCAAAAAACCAACGGCCAGATTAAGTGCCTGTGGGGTTTTCGACTTTGAAAAGCCGACCTCCCAGCGCACCCTTGCCAAGTTGGCGAGCATTGTTCCGACTCCGCTAGGGCAAAATGATTCCCCAATCGGATCCAGACAAGTCTCTACCTAAGTCAAAAATGGAACAGCGAACGCTGATCCCCATAGCGCGCGATTATCTAGTAGCCCGCGTGACAACGCATCAGGGGTAACAAAGTATTTATCGCGAAAAACGCCTGTTTTCAGTCGAAAGGCCCTTGAAAAGATGTTTCAAGCACTTTCATGTCTGTAACAGGAAGGTCACCGGGCCATCGTTGACCAGGTACACCTGCATATCCGCGCCGAATCTACCTGATGCCACAGTGCCATGCATCTGTTTCGCTTTGCTTAATAGATAGTCGAACAATTCCTCGCCCAATGCCGGAGGGGCCGCGGTCGAGAAACTCGGGCGCAAGCCGCTCTTGGTGTCGGCAGCCAGGGTGAACTGAGAGACCAGCAGCAACCCGCCACCTACATCCGCCAGGGACAGATTCATCTTGCCCTCGGCGTCACTGAATACCCGATAGTTAAGCAGCTTATGCAGAAGTTTGTCGGCACTGGTACGCGTGTCGTCGGGTTCGACCGCCACCAGCACCAGCAAACCCTGATCCACCGCACCGACTATCTCTCCGGCGACTTCGACTCGCGCACCGCGCACGCGCTGTAAAAGCCCCTTCATGCTTCTTCGGGCGGCAGGTCGAGCAAGCGACGGGCCATGTTGCTCGCGGCACGCACCAGCGCATCGGTGATGCCCGGTTCGGAGGCGGCGTGACCGGCGTCGCGAATCACCTGCAGTTCGCTGTTCGGCCACGCCTGATGCAGCTCCCAGGCGTTGTCCAGCGGACAGATCACGTCGTAACGACCGTGAATGATCACCCCCGGCAGATGGGCGATCTTGCCCATGTCGCGAATCAGTTGATTCGGCTCGAGGAACGCATTGTTGGTGAAGTAGTGACACTCGATCCGCGCGATCGACAGGGCGCGCTGCGGCTCGGAGAAGCGGTCGACCACCAGCGGGTTCGGCCGCAGGGTCGCGGTGCGCCCTTCCCACGTCGACCAGGCCTTGGCCGCGTGCATCTGGGCGATCTGATCGTTACCGACCAGACGCTTGTGGAAGGCGCTGAGCAGATCGTCGCGCTCGTCCAGCGGGATCGGCGCAATGTAGTCCTGCCAGTAATCGGGAAACAGACGGCTGGCACCGGCCTGATAGAACCACTCGATTTCCTGTGGGCGGCAGAGGAAGATCCCTCGCAGGATCAGACCGTGTACGCGCTCCGGGTGGGTTTGCGCGTAGGCCAGCGCCAGGGTCGAACCCCACGAACCGCCGAACAGCACCCATTTGTCGATGCCCAGGTGCTTGCGAATACGCTCGAGGTCGGCGATCAGATCCCAGGTGGTGTTGTTTTCAAGGCTGGCGTGCGGGGTGGAGCGTCCGCAGCCGCGCTGGTCGAAGGTAACAATGCGATACAGGTTCGGATCGAAATAGCGACGGCTCTGCGCGTCGCAACCGGCACCCGGGCCGCCGTGGATGAACACCACCGGCAAGCCTTCCGGCGAGCCGCTTTCGTCGACGTACAGCGTGTGGGTGTCATCGACAGCCAGATCGTGCCGGGCATGGGGTTTGATCTGCGGAAACAATGTCTGCATTGCGCGCTCCGTAAGGGGTCGAGGTCATCCCTGGGGGGACTTCTATTATTCTGCCGTTCGGCATCATAAACCCGATTTACGTCAATGAGCATGCCCGTACGCAGTCACAATTTTTCTGCTGCATACAAAACCTGTGGGAGCGGGCTTGCTCGCGAAGGCGCTGTGTCATTCAACGCATATGTTGCCTGATGCGCCGCCTTTGCGAGCAAGCCCGCTCCCACAGTGGGTTATGCGGTGTAATGCGACTTTGCCCAGGCCAGATAGCCCTGCAGCAACTCCTTCAGCACCACCCGCGTCGGCTCCGCCAGATCGGCGCGGTAGCGGAACGGTTCGAACTCTTCCATGTAGGTGCTCTGGCACAGTTCCAGCTGCACGGCGTGGATGTTCTCGGCGGGGTTGCCGTAATGGCGAGTGATATGGCCGCCCTTGAAGCGCCCGTTGAGCACGTGGCTGTAATTGCCATGCCGGGCGCAGATCGCCTGCAGTTGCTCCGCCAATTGCGGATCGCAGCTCGCGCCGTTGAAGGTCCCGAGGTTGAAGTCCGGCAGTTTGCCGTCGAACAGGTGCGGGATGATCGAACGGATCGAATGCGCGTCGAACAGCAACGCGTAGCCGAACTCGGCCTTCAACCGCGCCAGCTCTTGTTGCAAAGTGCGGTGGTAAGGCGTCCAGACCTGTTCCAGATAGGTCGCGCGTTCTTCTTTCGAAGGCTCGTGCCCTTCGCGGAACAACGGAATGCCATCGAACAGCGTCGCCGGATACAACCCGGTGGTGGCACCGGCGTACAACGGCTTGTCATCGGACGGACGGTTGAGGTCGATAACGAACCGCGAGTACTCGGCGGCCAACGTGCTGGCGCCCAGTTCCTCGGCAAAATCGTAAAGCTGCGGAATGTGCCAGTCGGTGTCCGGCAGGCTTTTCGCCTCGGCGATCAGCCCGGCCTCGACCGCTGGTGTCAGACGCACGCCGGCATGCGGCATGCTGATCAGCAGCGGTACGCGACCTTGTTTGAAATTCAGAACCTTATCCACAACCGCTCTCCTACAGACTTGATTCGACGCCGTGACGCACGACGCGTTTGTCCAGATCACCGCCGAGCCAATAGGCCAGATCCGCCGGACGATCGATGTGCCAGGCGACGAAATCCGCGACCTTGCCGACTTCCAGCGAACCGTGGGTGTCAGCCATGCCCAGCGCCTGCGCGGCATGAATGGTCGCACCGGCCAGAGCTTCTTCCGGGGTCATGCGGAAGCAGGTGCAAGCCATGTTCAGCATC
Source organism: Pseudomonas sp. MWU16-30322 (assembly GCF_020515535.1). Lineage (NCBI taxonomy): Bacteria > Pseudomonadati > Pseudomonadota > Gammaproteobacteria > Pseudomonadales > Pseudomonadaceae > Pseudomonas > Pseudomonas sp. MWU16-30322. The sequence goes on along the minus strand of NZ_JAIWYL010000003.1, from coordinate 241,077 downwards.
AGGCGCAGCGACAGCGCCGGCGAGGTGCCGGGGTTGAGGTCGCTGGCGATGGCGATCTTGACCTTGTGTTTGCGCAGGGCGTCCATCGGCGGCAACTGGGTTTCGCGCAGGAAATAAAACGCGCCCGGCAGCAGCACGGCGACGGTGTCGGACTTGGCCATGGCGATGGCGTCATCCTCATCCATGAACTCCAGATGATCGGCAGATAACGCGTGATACCGCGCGGCCAGACTGGAGCCGTGCAGCGACGACAGTTGTTCGGCGTGCAGCTTCACCGGCAGGCCGAGTTTTTGCGCAGTGATGAACACCCGCTCGACCTGCTCCGGCGAGAACGCCAGGTATTCACAGAACGCGTCCACCGCATCGACCAGCCCTTCGGCGGCCAGCGCCGGAAGCATCTCGGCGCAGATGTGCTCGATGTAGTCGTCGGCGCGATCCTTGTACTCCGGCGGCAGCGCATGAGCCGCCAGACAGGTGCTGCGCACGCTGATCGGCAGTTCTGCGGCGAGCCGGCGAATCACCCGCAGGATCTTGCGTTCGCTGGCCAGATCCAGACCGTAGCCAGACTTCATCTCGACCGTGGTCACGCCATCGCGCATCAGGCTTTTCAGGCGCTTGGCGGCGCTGGCGAACAGCTCGTCTTCAGTCGCTTCACGGGTGGCGCGCACGGTGCTGGCGATGCCGCCGCCCTGCGCGGCGATCTCGGCGTAGCTGACGCCTTGCAGGCGCTTCTCGAATTCGCCGCTGCGGTTGCCGCCGAACACTGTGTGGGTGTGGCAGTCGATCAGCCCCGGGGTGACCCACGCGCCTTGCAGATCGTTGACCGCCGGATATTCGCCGGAAGGCAGCAGATTGCGCGGGCCGATCCACTCGATGTGCGCACCGGACGTGACGATGGCTGCGTCCTCGATGATCGAGTAGACGCCCTGCGCCATGGTTGCGACGTGGCAGTGTTGCCAGAGGGTTTTCATCCCAAGTCCTCGTCTTGTTCAAAATCGATTCGCGAGCAAGCCCGCTCCCACAGTTGAAATGCGTTCCCCTGTGGGAGCGGGCTTGCTCGCGAAGAGGCCCTTACAAACTAGGCAAAAGCTTCGCAGGAACCAGCTCTGTCAGGCACCGCGAAGCCAAAAGCTCAGTCGCCGCATTGATGTCCGGCGCAAAGAAGCGGTCCTTCTCATAGAACGGTACTTCCTTGCGCAGAATCGCCCGCGCCTGCTCCAGCTTGGCCGAGGTCTTCAGACCGTTACGCAAATCCAGCCCCTGCACCGCCGACAGCCATTCCACCGCGAGAATGCCGCGGGTGTTCTCGGCCATTTCCCACAGACGCTTGCCGGCGGCCGGAGCCATCGACACGTGATCTTCCTGGTTGGCCGAGGTCGGCAGGCTGTCGACCGAATGCGGATGGGACAGTGCCTTGTTCTCGCTGGCCAGTGCCGCGGCGGTCACCTGGGCGATCATGAAACCGGAGTTGACGCCGCCATTGGCCACCAGGAACGGCGGCAGCTGCGACATGTGCTTGTCCATCATCAGCGAGATGCGGCGCTCGCTCAGCGAGCCGATTTCGGCGATGGCCAGGGCCATGTTGTCAGCGGCCATGGCCACCGGTTCGGCGTGGAAGTTACCGCCGGAAATCACATCGCCTTCAGCGGCGAACACCAACGGGTTATCGGAGACGGCGTTGGCTTCGACCACCAGCACGTCGGCAGCCTGACGGAACTGAGTCAGGCAGGCGCCCATGACTTGCGGCTGGCAACGCAGCGAGTACGGGTCCTGAACCTTCTCGCAGTTCTGGTGCGAATCAGAGACTTCGCTGCGCTCACCGAGCAGATCGCGGTAAGCCATGGCGGCGTCGATCTGGCCTTTCTGCCCACGGGCCGCGTGGATGCGCGCGTCAAACGGCGAGCGCGAACCGAGCACCGCTTCAACCGTCAGACCGCCGATTGCCAGCGCACCGGCAAACAGGTCTTCACCTTCAAACAGACCGCGCAGGGCAAATGCGGTAGACACTTGAGTGCCGTTGAGCAGTGCCAGACCTTCTTTCGCCGCCAGTGTCAGCGGGGTCAGACCAGCGACTTTCAGCGCTTCGGTGGCTTCCATCCACTCGCCTTTGTAACGCGCCTTGCCCTCGCCCAGCAGCACCAGCGACATGTGCGCCAGCGGCGCGAGGTCACCCGATGCACCGACCGACCCCTTGAGCGGAATATGCGGATAAACCTCGGCGTTGATCAGCGCGATCAGCGCGTCGATCACCACGCGGCGGATGCCGGAAAAACCACGGCTGAGGCTGTTGACCTTGAGCACCATGATCAAGCGCACCAACTCATCGCTGATCGGCTGGCCGACACCGGCGGCGTGCGACAGGACCAGCGAACGCTGCAGGTTTTCCAGGTCTTCGCTGGCGATGCGGGTCGAAGCCAGCAGGCCGAAACCGGTGTTGATGCCGTAGGCGGTGCGGTTCTCGGCGAGGATCTGCTCGACGCAGGCCACGCTGGCCTCGATCTGCGCGGAGGCGCTGTGGTCGAGGGTCAGTTTGACCGGGTGTTGATAGACGTCACGCAGTTGGGCCAGGCTCAGTTGGCCGGGAATCAGGTTCAGCGCAGTCATTAAAATGCTCCTTTTGAGAGTTTGTTATTGGCTCGCCAGTCGCTCCGGATAATTCCGTTGTCCGTCGCATTTCGCCTTTTGGACGATCCGCGCCTTGGCACGCTGGCGTTGTAAAAATCAGTGCAGATTCGGTAATACGTTGTGCAGCGAATTCGGGTCTTTCAAAACGTTCGCGGCGGCGGCGATATCCGGCGCCAGCCAGCGATCCTGATCGTAGGCCGGGACTGTTTCGCGCAGCAGGCGCCACGCCCGGTCAGTGCCCACGCCAAAGCGCTGTTCCTTGAGAAATTCAAACGCCTGCGCCGCCAGCAGATATTCGATGGCAAGAATCTGCGTGCAGTTTTCCAGAGCGCGGTGCAGCTTCAGCGCAGCGTTGGTGCCCATGCTCAAATGGTCTTCCTGCAGCCCCGAGGTGACATAGTTGTCGAGCACTGCCGGTTGCGCCAGTTGGCGGTTCTCGGCACACAGCGAAGCGGCGACGTATTGCACGATCATCATCCCGGAGTTCACCCCCGGGTTGGCCACCAGAAACGCCGGCAGACCACTGACGTGCGGGTTGACCAGACGATCGAGACGGCGCTCGGCAATCGAGCCAATCTCGGCCATGGCAATCGCCAGCAGATCCGCCGCCATCGCCACCGACTGACCGTGCGGGTTGGCCTGCGACATCACCCGGAAGTTGTCCGGCGTGCCCAGCAGCAACGGGTTGTCGGTGCAGCCGTTGAGCTCGGCTTCGACCTGTTTGATCGCGTGCGCCAGTTGATCGCGCGCCGCGCCGTGCACCTGCGGGATCGAACGAATGCTCAGCGCATCCTGAGTACGAATGCCTTGGCTCGCCGCGATCACTTCACTGCCGTCGAGCAAGGCGCGCAGATTGATCCCGACCTGCTGCATGCCCGGGTGTGGCTTGAGCGCGATGATCTCCGCATCGAACGCGGCGATCTGCCCGCGCTGCGCTTCGAAACTCATGGCGCCGATCACGTCGGCCCACTGCACCAACCGCGTCGCGTCGGCAATCGCCAGGCAGCTGAGGCCGGTCATGCACGGGGTGCCGTTGACCAGGCACAAACCGTCCTTCGCACCGAGCGGTACCGGTTGCAGGCCTTCTTCGGCCAGCGCCTGTTGCGCCGAGGTGATCTGTCCGCGATAGCTGACATTACCGACGCCCAGCAGGGCGATGCCGATGTGCGCCATGTGCGTCAGGTAACCCACCGAGCCTTGCGCCGGCACTTGCGGGGTGATGCCGCGATTGAGCAACGCCAGCAGCGCTTCGACCACACGGCGATGAATGCCGGATTTGCCGTGGCTGTAGTTGTGGATCGCCGCGCAGAGGATCGCGCGAGTTTGTTCGTCAGGCAGCACCGGGCCGACGCCACAGGCGTGGCTGAGCAAGGTATTGCGCGAGAGCTGGCTGAGTTGTTCATCCTTCAGCGAAACGTTGGACAGGCCACCCAGACCGGTGTTGACGCCGTAAGCGCGTTCGCCGCTTTCGACGATGCGCTGGACGATGCCCTGAGCGTTTTCGATGCGCGCCCAGGTTTCGCCCGACAGCTCCAGTTGCGCGCCGTGACGGGCGACGGCGACCACGTCCTGCCAACGCAGGGGGTTACCGGTGATGATGATTTTTTCAGCCTGGGACATCTAAAACCTCATGCCTATTCTGTTGATACACCAACCTGTGGCGAGGGAGCTTGCTCCCGCTGGACTGCGAAGCAGGCCCAAAATTTTTGCGACCGCTGCGCGCTCGAGCGGGAGCAAGCTCCCTCGCCACAAAAGCAGTCTCACCCTTAGTCCACTAAACCACCGCCGACCGCCGCTGCACGAACCGGTCGACATACTCATCCGCCGGCGAATGCAGGATCTCTCTCGGGGTGCCGACCTGAATCAGGCGGCCGTCCTTGAGGATCGCGATGCGGTTGCCGATGCGCACGGCCTCGTCGAGGTCGTGGGTGATGAAGACGATGGTCTTGTGCAGGGTCTTTTGCAGCTCCAGCAACTGGTCCTGCATCTCGGCGCGGATCAACGGATCCAGCGCACTGAACGCTTCGTCCATCAGAATAATGTCGGTGTCGGCCGCCAATGCACGGGCCAGGCCCACGCGCTGACGCATGCCGCCGGAGAGCTGGTGCGGGTATTTGTTTTCGTAGCCCTTGAGGCCGACGGTGTTGATCCAGTGCAAGGCGCGCTCGTTGCACAGTTGCTTGCTCTCGCCGCGCACTTTCAGGCCGTAGGCGACGTTCTCGATCACGGTCTTGTGCGGCAGCAGGCCGAAGCTCTGGAACACCATGCTGATCTTGTGCCGGCGAAATTCGCGCAGCGCTTCCATGTCGTATTGCAGGATGTCCACGCCATCGACCAGGATCGCGCCGCTGGTGGGGTCGATCAGGCGATTGAAGTGGCGCACCAGAGTGGATTTACCCGAGCCGGACAGGCCCATGATCACGAAGATCTCGCCAGTGCCGATGCTCAGCGACAGGTCGTTGACCCCAACCACGCATCCGGTCTCGTTGAGCACCTGATCCTTGGTCTTGCCCTGGCCGACCATCGCCAGTGCATCCTTGGCGCGGTTGCCGAAAATCTTGAAGACGTTTTTGACTTCGATCTTGCTCACGGTTGCGTTGCTCATTTGCTCACCTCATGCCGTGGCCGACCGTACGCCTGAGTAATGCGGTCGATGACCACCGCGAGAATCACGATCGCCAGACCGGCTTCGAGGCCGCGTCCGACGTTGAGGGTCTGAATCCCCACCAGCACGTCTTCACCCAGACCACGGGCGCCGATCATCGACGCGATCACCACCATCGACAGGGCCATCATGGTGGTCTGGTTGATCCCGGCCATGATGCTCGGCAGGGCCAGCGGCAGTTGCACGCCGAACAGTTGCTGCCAGCGGTTGGCACCGAAAGCGTTGATCGCCTCCATCACTTCGCCGTCAACCTGGCGGATGCCCAGATCAGTCAGGCGGATCAGCGGCGGCGCGGCGTAGATCACCGTGGCGAAAATCGCCGGGACTTTACCCAGACCGAACAGCATCAGCACCGGAATCAGGTACACGAAGCTGGGCATGGTCTGCATGATGTCGAGCAGCGGCATCAGCACCGAACGCAGGCGATTGCTGCGCGCCGAGAGAATCCCCAGCGGTATGCCGATCAGCACCGATATGATCGTCGCGACCATCATCAGCGCCAGGGTCTGCATGAGTTTGTCCCACAGGCCGACAGCGCCCACCAGGAACAACAGACCGACGATGACCGCAGTCGTGACGACTTTACGCGTGGCGTGCCAGGCGACGACGCCGACGATCGCCAGCATCAACCACCACGGCGCCGCACGCAGCAGGCCTTCGAGGTTGACGATGGCCCACAGCAGCGTGTCCGAGATGTGGCGAAACACATCACCGTAGTTGGTGACCAGCGCATCGACCCAACCGTTGACCCAGTCGGCGATGGAAAAGGTAAATCTTTCGGGAAACATAAGCGGCTCTCAATCAGAAATCTCAATCAAGCGATTTACGGCATATCTCCCGGCCAGCCTCACGGTTGACCGGGAGGTATCGACCTACAGCGCCGCGTCGATTTTTTTGGCAGCGTCGTCACTGACCCACGCATGCCAGACTTCAGGATGTTCCTTGAGGAAGATTTTCGCCAGCTTCGGCGACTCGATACGTTCCTTCGCCATGCGTCCCAGGTTCTGGTTCAGCAGGTCGATCGGCAGGTTGACCTTTTCCAGCACGGCCACCAGTTCCGGGGCTTGCTCGTGGAAGGTTTTCGACAGACCGACCTTGATGCTCAGGCTCTTGTCGACGCCCGGTTTTTCTTCGAGTTTGACCGCATCGATCTGGCCCATCAGCGGGGTTGGCGTCCAGTAGTAGAACAGGATCGGCTCGCCACGCTTGTAGCTCGACAGCACCGCCGCATCCAGCGCCGGGCCGGTGCCCGGACGGAAGTTGGTGTAGCTGTTTTCCAGGCCGTAGCTCTTGAGCATTTCGCTGTTGTCCAACTCGCAGGTCCAGCCGGCCGGGCAGTTGTAGAAACGGCCTTTGGACGGCTCTTCGGCGTCTTTGAAAATGGCCGCGTATTTGCCCAGATCGGCGATGTTTTTCAGGTCCGGCGCTTTTGGCTCAAGCTTGCGCTTGGCGTCGCCTTCGATCACATAGCGCGGCACGTACCAGCCTTCGACCGCACCAACGATCGGCGCGCCGACACCGACGACCTTGCCGGCCTTCTCGGCCTTGTTCCAGACATCGCTGCGGCCGACCCACTCTTCGGCAAACACTTGAATGTCGTTGCTGCTCAAGGCGTTCTCCATGGTGATGGAGTTGCCCGGCAGGCTGTCGGTCTTGCAGTCGTAGCCTTTCTCCAGCACCACTTGCAGGACGTCGGTCAGCAGCATGCCGCTTTCCCAGTTCAGGCCGGCAAACTTCACCGGTTTGCCCGATTCGCACCAGCCAGCCGCCTGAGTCGCACCGGCACCGGCCAACAGGCCCATGGACAGCAATGTGGTCAGCAGGGTCTTGTTCGATTTCATTGTCGCGACGCTCCTAATCATGAATTGGCTTACGGCAGTTCAAGAGGCATCCAGCCCTGTCCACGTCCAGTCAGGCCTGCGCCGCAGCGCGACTGGCCCCACTTTTTTCAGGTTGTACATCGCTGTTCTGCTCGACCGGCAGAATCAGGTGATCGGGCACCGAGCCGTGCCATTTTTTCGCGCACAGGTAATACAGCGCGGCAGGCAACACCAGACCGATGATCCAGGAGATATCCACATCACCGAGGGCCGCCACCAGCGGGCCGGTGTAGAACTTGGTGGAGATGAACGGCAACTGCACCAGCACACCGAACACATAGATGCTGATCCCGAGCAGGTTCCAGCGCCCGTAACGACCGTTCGGATCGGCCAGCGCCGGCACGTCATAGCGCTCGCGGGTGATGCAGTAGTAGTCGACCAGGTTGATCGCGCTCCATGGCGTGAAGAACGCCAGCAGGAACAGAATGAAAGACTTGAACGCACCGAGGAACGAGTGCTGACCGAGCAAGGCGATCAGGGTGGCCGCACTGACGATCACCAGCACGAACACCAGACGCTGCAGGCGCGAGACCGTCAGGTGGCCACGGAAGCCGCTGATGATGGTCGCGATGCACATGAAGCTGCCGTAGGAGTTCAGCGTCGAGATGGTCACCTTGCCGAACGCGATGCTGAAGTACAGCAGCGCGGCGGTGGCCCCGGTGCCGCCCAGCCCGACGATGTAGGCCACTTCGTGACCGGCGAACTGGCCGTTGGCCGAAGCTGCCGCGAACACGCCGAGGACCATCGCCACCTGCGCGCCGATGACCGAACCTGCGCCAGCGGCAAAGAAGGTTTTTACCGAGGAGATCTTGCTCGGCAGGTAACGCGAGTAGTCAGCCACATACGGGCCGAAAGCGATCTGCCAGGACGCCGCGAGTGACACCGCCAGCAGGAAGCTGCTCCAGCTGAAGTGGCGAATTTGCAGGAGTGCGCCAACGTCCACCTGGCTCAGCAGACGGCTGAACAGATACACAAAGGCAATCACGCCAATCACACTGGCGACCCGGCCGATCCAGTGGATCACCCGATAGCCAAGCACCGTGACCAGCACGATGACACTGGCGAACAGCAGGATGCCGACGGTGTCGCTGACGCCAAACAACTGGCCCAGCGCCTGACCGGAAAGCACCGTACCGGTGGCGGTGAAACCCAGGTACATCAGGCACACCAACACGATCGGGATCGCCGCACCGTACACGCCAAATTGCACGCGACTGGAAATCATCTGCGGCAGGCCCAGCTTCGGCCCTTGCGCCGCATGCAGCGCCATCACGCCGCCGCCCAGCAGTTGCCCGAGCAACAGACCGATCAACGACCAGAACACATCACCGCCCAGCACCACGGCCAGAGCCCCGGTGACAATCGCAGTGATTTGCAGATTCGCACCCATCCACAGGGTGAACTGGCTAAACAGACGACCGTGTCTTTCCGCTTCCGGGATGTAGTCGATCGAACGCCTTTCGATCAACGGTTTGTTGCTTGCACGATCAGGGGTTACAGCCATGATTCAACCTCTGTGGATTGTTATTCGAGTTCACTGAGCGTCTTGCGCGGGGTGCTTTTGGTGGGAGCGGGCTTGCTCGCGAAGGGACCGGCACATTCGAAACATGTGCTGATGGTCCAGCGCATTCGTGAGCAAGCCCACTCCCACCAAAAGCATTTCCCACAGAATTGCGTTTATTTACCGGTAATCATCGGCAGGTTCAGCCCCTGCTCCTTGGCGCAGTCGATGGCGATCTGGTAACCGGCATCGGCGTGACGCATGACACCGGTGGCCGGGTCGTTGTGCAGGACGCGGGCAATGCGCTCGGCCGCTTCGTCGGTACCGTCGCAGACGATTACCATGCCCGAGTGCTGGGAGAAGCCCATGCCGACACCGCCACCGTGGTGCAGGGAAACCCAGGTCGCGCCGCTCGCGGTGTTGAGCAGAGCGTTAAGCAGCGGCCAGTCGGAGACCGCGTCGGAACCGTCCTGCATCGATTCGGTTTCGCGGTTCGGGCTGGCTACCGAACCGGAGTCGAGGTGGTCGCGACCGATGACGATCGGCGCCGACAGCTCACCGCTGCGCACCATTTCGTTGAACGCCAGACCGAGCTTGGCGCGCAGGCCCAGACCGACCCAGCAGATACGTGCCGGCAGACCCTGGAAGCTGATGCGCTCGCGGGCCATGTCCAGCCAGTTGTGCAGGTGCGCGTCATCCGGGATCAGCTCTTTGACTTTGGCGTCGGTCTTGAAGATGTCCTGCGGATCACCCGACAGCGCCGCCCAGCGGAATGGACCGATGCCACGGCAGAACAGCGGACGGATGTAGGCCGGAACGAAGCCCGGGAAGTCGAACGCGTTTTCCACGCCTTCTTCCTGCGCCATCTGACGGATGTTGTTGCCGTAGTCGAAGGTCGGAATGCCTTGCTTCTGGAAGTCCAGCATGGCTTTGACGTGGACCGCCATCGATTGCTTGGCGGCTTTGATCACGGCCGCCGGCTCGGTCTTGGCACGAGCGCGGTACTCTTCCCAGGTCCAGCCCGCCGGCAGGTAGCCGTTCAGTGGGTCGTGGGCGCTGGTCTGGTCGGTGACCATGTCCGGGCGCACGCCGCGCTTGACCAGTTCCGGCAGGATTTCTGCCGCGTTGCCCAGCAGGGCGATGGAAATCGCTTTGCCTTCGGCGGTGTATTTGGCGATGCGCGCCAGGGCGTCGTCGAGGTCTTTGGCCTGCTCATCGACGTAGCGGCTTTTCAGGCGGAAATCGATGCTCACCTGCTGGCACTCGATGTTCAGCGAGCAGGCACCGGCCAGGGTGGCGGCCAGTGGCTGGGCACCGCCCATGCCGCCGAGACCGGCGGTCAGCACCCACTTGCCCTTGAGGTTGTCGTTATAGTGCTGGCGACCGGCTTCGACGAAGGTTTCGTAGGTGCCCTGAACGATGCCCTGGCTGCCGATGTAGATCCAGCTGCCGGCGGTCATCTGGCCGTACATGGCCAGGCCTTTGGCGTCGAGTTCGTTGAAGTGTTCCCAGCTCGCCCAGTGCGGCACCAGGTTGGAGTTGGCGATCAGTACGCGCGGGGCGTTGCTGTGAGTCTTGAACACGCCGACCGGTTTGCCCGACTGCACCAGCAGGGTTTCGTCGTCATTGAGGTGGGTCAGGCTCTCGACGATCTTGTCGTAGCACTCCCAGTTACGCGCGGCGCGACCGATACCACCGTAAACCACCAGCTCTTTCGGGTTCTCGGCCACTTCCGGATCGAGGTTGTTCATCAGCATGCGCAGCGGCGCTTCGGTCAGCCAGCTCTTGGCGGTCAGCTTGTTGCCGCGCGATGCACGGATTTCGACGTCACGTCTCTTTGTATAAACGGTAGTTGTAGGCTTATTGTCAGTCACGAAAAAGACTCCTCAGCGATCAATTCAAACCAACCCTGGCAGTGGGCAAGCAGCCTGTGCGCCTCAATGCGCGACAAGCGAATCAGTGGACGCTGCGGACTTATACGCATACGTCTTTACTTGTACATACAAGCATATGCAATCAAGCGGCCAACTTGCCGGCGGGCAGTTCAGGAAAAATTGCGGACAGCGCTGGAGAGCGCCTGACACAAGGGTTGTGGCGTGGATGAATTTTTTTGCAGGGAGGAAATGAGGTGGCGGCGGATCGTTACGAACCCGTGGTTTTGCGCCACGCTGGGGCGTTCGGTAACAAGTTGGTGCGTGAAGGGAAACAGCCTGCGTGAACGCAATTGTGGCGAGGGAGCTTGCTCCCGCTGGAGGCCGAAGGACTCCCATTCCGGAATTTACCTAAGTGGGGCTGCTTCGCAGCCCAGCGGGAGCAAGCTCCCTCGCCACAATGTGTTTTATATGAGCAGAAGGATCAGCGTGCCGTCAGCTCGATCACGCAGCACGGAGCATTCACCGCGACCTCAACCAGACCGCTGTTACCGTCCAGTTGCACACAATCATGTCGGCCCAGTTGCGCGACGCTGTCACCGACTTTCGCCTCAAGCAACTCACTGACACTGAACACCACCACCGTCCCCGCCGAGCTGAAGAACCGCTGCTCGCCGTCCAGCCACTGCAAGCGCGCGCTGTAACGCTGTGGCGCGTAGATCAGGTTGAAGTCGCGGATCGCGCCGCCGAGCAAGGTGCAGGAGACCTGGCTTTCGCCGCTGAACGCAAACGGGTCCAGCAGTAACAGTGGGCGCGTGTCATCACCATCGACACACAGGGTCATGCCATCGCCCTGCAACACGGTGATCACCCGCTGGTAACCGCTGAAGGTGGAGAAACCACCGGACTCGGCGATGTCGGCGATCGACAGGCGCCAGCCGAACCCCTCCAGGCCTGCGCCTGCATCGCGGGTGATTTCTTCGGTGCTGCCGCCGCCGTTTTTCCACGGCATGCGCGGGTAGCCTTCGGCGCGTAAAACTTTCAGTGCACTCATTTATGAAAGCGTCCTTCCAGACGATGACGGGAACCTGGGTGGATCAGGCGCGCCGCAGTCACCGGCTGCCGCCCTGACCAGGTGCGGCGACGGATCAGCAAGCACGGCTCGCCTTTTTCGATCTGCAGCAACTTGCACTCGGACGGCTCGGCGAGGATCGCTTCAACCACGTGCTCGCCTTCGGTCAGCGGCGCGACCTGATTGAGATAGGCATATGGCGTTTGCAGGGTGAAGTCCTGCTTGAGGTAGTCCGGGGCGACCAGCGCGTTGACGAAACGGTCTTCGATTTGCACCGGAATATCGTTTTCGTAATGCACGATCAGCGAGTGGAAGACCTTCTGCCCTTCGCGCATGTCCAGCGCCAGCGCGCGCTCGGAACCAGCGGCCTCTTCTTCGAGGGTGATCACCTGGCAGGTGTGGCGATGGCCACGGGAGGCGATTTCGTCGGCGATGTTGTGCACTTCGAACAGCGCGGACTGGCTCTTCGGTTCGGCGACAAACGTCCCGACACCTTGCATGCGCACCAGCAGACCGTCGGCGGTCATCTCGCGCAGGGCGCGGTTGATGGTCATGCGGCTGAAACCGAGCTGGCTGACCAGTTCGCTTTCCGATGGCACGCGGTAGTGCGGTGGCCAGTTACCGCTGTCGATCTGCTGGGTGATCATCTGTTTGACGCGGGCGTACAAGGGCGCCGGACTGTCGCCCAGGTTCGCGGCCAACGGAGAGACTGGAGGCGGAGTCGGCACGGTTGATCCCTGTTTATTGGCTGAAAGTTGCTAGCTTGCCGGAGTTTACCGGGCAGGCAAACGTCTGTATATGTATATACAAATAACACACGATGGGGTGCTGAACCATGTCCGCCTTCTTTGCCGAACGCGCGCTGCTGCCTAACGGATGGGCCAACAATGTACGTCTTGAGGTCAGCGCCGATGGCCTGCTGACCCGAATCCTGGCCGATTCCACCGCAGACGGCGCCGAGCGGCTGAGCGGCCCGCTGCTGCCGGGGATGCCCAATCTGCACTCCCACGCCTTCCAGCGCGCGATGGCCGGGCTGGCCGAGGTGGCCGGTAATCCGAACGACAGTTTCTGGACCTGGCGTGACCTGATGTATCGGCTGGTCGGAAAAATCAGCCCGGAGCAACTCGGCGTCATCGCCCGTCAGCTGTACATCGAAATGCTCAAGGCCGGTTACACCTCGGTCGCCGAATTCCACTACGTGCACCACGACAACAACGGTCAGCCGTATGCCGATCCGGCCGAGCTGGCGCTGCGCATCAGTCAGGCCGCAAGCGACAGCGGCATCGGCCTGACCCTGCTGCCGGTGCTCTATAGCCACTCGGGTTTCGGCGGTCAGACGCCGAACGATGGCCAGCGCCGCTTCATCAACAGCAGCGAAAACTATCTGAAGCTGCAAGCACGCCTGCAACCCCTGCTGGCGCAGCAAAAAGCCCAATCGTTGGGTCTGTGCTTTCACTCGTTGCGCGCGGTCACCCCGCAGCAGATCAGCGAAGTATTGGCCGCCAGCGACAAGCAATGTCCGGTACATATCCACATCGCCGAACAGCAAAAGGAAGTCGATGACTGCCTGAGCTGGAGCGGCCGCCGTCCATTGCAGTGGCTGTACGAAAACACTGAAGTCGATCAGCGCTGGTGTCTGGTCCACGCGACTCACGCCAACCCGGAAGAAGTCACGCTGATGGCCAAGAGTCGCGCCATCGCCGGCCTGTGCCTGACCACCGAAGCCAACCTCGGCGACGGGATTTTCCCGGCGGTGGATTTCCTCGCTCAGGGCGGCCGCATGGGCATCGGCTCCGATAGCCATGTGTCGCTCAGTGTGGTCGAAGAGTTGCGCTGGCTGGAATACGGCCAGCGGCTGCGCGACCAGCGGCGTAACCGTTTGTATGGCGCGGATCAGCCGATGGTCGGGCGGACGCTATATGACGCGGCACTGCATGGCGGCGCCCAGGCTTTGGGACAGCCGATCGGTGCGCTGGAAGTCGGCAAGCGTGCGGACTGGATCGTGCTCGACGGCAATGACCCGTATCTGGCCACGGCCAGTGGTGACGGGATCTTGAATCGCTGGTTGTTTGCCGGTGGCGATCGTCAGGTGCGCGACGTGCTGGTCAACGGCCAATGGGTGGTGCGCGATGGCCGGCATGCGGCCGAAGAGCAAAGCGCTCGGGCATTCACCCAGGTTCTGCGCGAACTTTTGGGCTGACACAAAACAAAAATGTGGGAGCGGGCTTGCTCGCGAAGAGGGTGTATCAGTCAACATTTTCGTTAACTGACACACCCTCTTCGCGAGCAGGCCCGCTCCCACATTTGATCTTCGGTGATGCTTAATTCGAGGTTTTGGCCATCTGTCGATCCGACGCCCGCCAGATCAGGCGCGTGGTGTCGTAACCCTGCTGCCGCGCCTTGCTCAGCAACTCTTCACGCACTTCAGCGTTGACGGTTGGCGTGCGCGACAGCAGCCACATGTACTTGCGACTCGGATCGCCAACGATGGCGGTCTTGTAGTCATCGCTGACGTACAGCACCCAGTATTGCCCCTTCGCCACACCCGGAATCAACCGCGAGAACCAGGTATCGAACTCGACCCACAACTTGTCGGTCTTGCCCGGCACCTGTGGGTAAGCCGTGCCCTTGACCTCTTCCCACTGCCAGTCGGCCGTCAGGCAACGGTTGAGCACATCGACGTTGCCGTTGGTCTCGAGCGTGTAATGGGCCTCGGATTGCGCACAGTTGCGCTGAAAGTACATCGGCATCCGCGCCAGCTCGTACCAGGTACCCTGGTAACGCTTGAGGTTGACCTCGCGGGCCGTCTTGGGCGCCAGCGGATCTTCACCGTGCGTGGCGCAGCCGGCCAGTACCAGGCCGGCAAAAAGGACAAGCAATAACCGCTTCATTGTTTTTCTCCCGTGGGCGCACAGCCCCGGTTTACTTCAGGCCTTGGCCGGAAAACATCAGCACTTTGTCACCGGCGTACTGCACGCTGATAAAGCTGTTCTTGTCGCCCCAGGTGCAACTGGACATGCCGAGCGCGCCCGAGCAGTCGGTAGGTTTGCCGAGCAACGTCTCGACTTCGGCCTTGGCCATGCCGGCCGACAGTTTCGAGTAGTTTTCCTGATTGACCTTGCTGCATGCGGCGAGCAGCACGCAAAAGGTCAGAAGGGCGATAGATCGCAGCGACATGAAGTAACTCCTGGAGCGGAAGGGGGATGGCATGGGGCCAACCAGAAGCTTAGAAGAGAAAACCCTCATCTGGTTCCCTTCAGAAATGGCTATTTATTGCTCCGCTCGTCTGGCTTTTGCCGATAAATCAGACACTTTGCAGGGCTTCTGAGCATTTCGTCGCTTTTCACAAAAGCGCCCTAATCTTTGGCGCACCCAGGCCGAAATAAGAGCAGCGCAAAGCCCCAGAGTGTGGCAAATTGCCGCCCTTTCTCGACCAGCCCCTTCGCGGTAGTTCATTCGATGACCAGAAACATGAAATTCAGCCACAAGATCTTGTTGGCTGCCGCCCTTGTGGTGGCCGTTGCATTCGCCTGTTTCATTTTGTTCAACGACTATCGACAACGCGAAGCCCTGAGCAGCAGTACCGAAGCCTCGATGCAGGAGCTGGGCAGCCTGACCACCAGCAACATCCAGACCTGGCTGGAAAGCCGTATCCAGTTGCTGCAATCGCTGTCGCAGCAGGTCGCCGCCGACGGCAGCGCCCCGGCCAGCCTCAAGCGCATCATCGACCTGCCCGCCTACACCGGCAATTTCCAGCTCAGCTACTTCGGCGGCGCTGACGGCGTGATGTTCTCGGTACCCGCCGGCAACCGCGCGCCGGACTACGACCCGCGCGCCCGTGGCTGGTACAAGGCGGCCAACAGCGCGCAGCAGACCATCGTCACCGAACCCTACATCGCCGCGTCGTCGGGCAAACTGGTGATCACCGTCGCCACCCCGGTGCAGCGTCAGGGCCAGATGATCGGTGTGGCCGGCGCGGATATCGACCTGACCAGTGTCAGCGCGATCATCAACTCGCTCAACTTTGGTGGCCACGGCCATGCGTTCATCGTCAGCGCCGATGGCAAGATCCTGATTCACCCGAACAGCAAACTGGTCCTGAAAACCCTCGCCGAGGCCTATCCCAACGGCGCGCCGAAAGTCAGCCCGGGCCTGAAAGAAGTCGAATTCGACGGCAAGACCCAACTGATCTCGTTCACCCGCGTCAACGGCGTGCCGTCGGCTGACTGGTACGTTGCGCTGGTGCTGGACAAAGACACCGCGTTCTCGATGCTCAGCGAATTCCGCACCTCGGCGCTGATCGCCATGGCGATCGCGGTGGTGATCATCATCGCCCTGCTCGGCATGCTGATTCGCGTGCTGATGCAGCCGCTGCTGACCATGGGTCGCGCCATGCATGACATCGCCGAAGGCGAAGGCGACCTGACCAAGCGCCTGGTGATCCACGGCCACGACGAGTTCGGCGCGCTGGGCCTGTCGTTCAACCGCTTCGTCGAGCGTATTCACACCTCGATCCGCGAAGTGTCATCGGCCACCGGCCAGGTCAACGAAGTCGCCCTGCGCGTGGTCGCCGCGTCGAACTCGTCGATGTACAACTCCGACCAGCAGGCCAGCCGCACCAACAGCGTGGCCGCGGCGATCAACCAGCTCGGCGCCGCCGCTCAGGAAATCGCCCAGAACGCCGCCCTCGCCTCGCAGCATTCGAGCGACGCGCGCAGCCTGGCGGTCGACGGCCAGCAGGTTGTGGATAAAACCATTCAGGCCATGCAGCAGCTGTCGGCAAAAATCAGCGACTCCTGCGGCAACATCGAAACCCTCAACAGCAACACGGTGAACATCGGGCAGATTCTGGAAGTGATCACCAGCATCTCGCAACAGACCAACCTGCTGGCGCTCAACGCCGCGATCGAGGCGGCCCGCGCCGGTGAGGCTGGCCGAGGTTTCGCCGTGGTCGCTGACGAGGTGCGCAACCTCGCGCACCGCACTCAGGATTCGGCGCAGCAAGTGCAGAAGATGATCGAAGAACTGCAGGTCGGCGCACGCCAGGCAGTCAGCATCATGACCGAGAGCCAGCGCGAGAGCGAAAGCAGCGTCGGCATCGCCAACCAGGCCGGCGAACGTCTGGGCAGCGTGACCCAACGCATCGGCGAGATCGACGGGATGAACCAGTCGGTGGCTACCGCGACCGAAGAGCAGACCGCGGTGGTCGAGTCGATCAACGTCGACATCAACGAGATCAACACGCTGAACCAGGAAGGTGTCGAGAACCTGCAGGCGACCTTGCGGGCTTGCTCGGATCTGGAGCAGCAGGCGGCGCGGTTGAAGCAGCTGGTAGGCAGCTTCAGGATCTAAGGCGCGGCCACTGGCGTCTTCGCGAGCAAGCCCGCTCCCACAGGTTTTTGTGAACGACACAGATCCCCTTTGGGAGGCAGCCTGCTGGCGATGACGGCGTTAGCGACGATTGAATTTTGAGTTGAAATACGCTGGTCAGCTCGCAATGACGCAGGACTGAATTAAGACTAAACTCAGTCCTGTTCAATTTGGCGAGACTCAACCATGAAGCTTTCATCGCAAATCAAACCGATCAGCTACCTCAAAAGTCATACAGCGGAGATCGTCAAGTCGATCACTGAAAGCCGTGAGCCATTGGTCATCACCCAAAATGGTGAAGCCAAGCTTGTAGTTATGGACGTGAAAAGCTTTGAGGAGCTGGAAGACACAATGGCTTTGCTGAAGCTATTGGCAATGGGCAATCGGGAGATTGAGGAAGGCAAGTATCGAGACGCTGAGGATGTTTTCGCGGACTTGGACAGGGCCGACCATCAATGAGTTTAAAGGTCGTTATTCTTCAGTCCGCACAGACAGATCTCAAAGAACTCCGTACCTACCTTATCAAACAGTTCTCGAGTCAGACGTGGCAGAGTACCTACGCTGATCTCAAGACCGCCATTCTTGGTCTCGCAGACCTTCCTTATTCCGGTTCAATCCCCGAGGAAATCGAGAAGCTCAACCTTGGTCAATACCGACAAATCATTTCCGGGATGAACCGAGTCATTTATGAAGTCAGAGAAAAGACCGTCTTCGTTCATATCATTGTCGACTCAAGAAAAAGCCTGCCTTCACTTTTGATGAAGAGGCTGTTGAACGGCAATCCTTGAACTCAACAAATCAGAACCGTGATCCAGGCTGACTGAGAAACGCCAACTCCTCAGCCGTCGACTCCCGCCCCAACACCGCATTGCGATGCGGAAACCTTCCAAACCGCGCAATCACTGTCCGATGCCGTTCGGCATAATCCAGATTGTCGGCAAACACCGCCCGCTCGGCTTCCGGCTGTTCAGCCAGCAGAGCTATAAAGCGCGAAACGGCTTCGTTCTGCACCGCGAGGTTTTCGCAGTGTTCGAACACCAGATAAATGAATACCCGCTGGATCGGCTTCAGTTGCCGGTCGAAGTCCGCCGCAATGCCTTGGGCGACAAGCTTCTGCGCACGCAGATCACCCGAGAATGCTTTGGGCGTGTCGCGAAAGATCATGCGCGGCAGTTGATCAAGCAGCAGCACCACCGCCAGCCAACCTTCGGGACGTTGCGTCCACTCGGTCAATTCGCCAGCGAGGGCCTGATCGACAAAGACCCCGAAACGCTCACGCGCTTCGAGGTCTTGGCTGTCTTTCTTGCCGAACCACAACTTGCCCTTGTCAGCCGCAATCTCGTCCGGTGATTCGGCGTGTCCGAACCACCAATCGAGCAACGGCTGCCAGGGCGCGCTCATGGCTTATTCCTTGTGGTAGGCCGTAGCGCGGGCGACTTCTTCTTTCGAACCGAGGAACACCGCTACGCGCTGGTGCAGGCCTTCGGGCTGGATGTCGAGGATGCGCTGATGACCGTCGGTGGACGCGCCGCCAGCCTGTTCCACCAGGAACGACATCGGGTTGGCTTCGTACATCAGACGCAGTTTGCCGGGCTTGGATGGCTCACGGCTGTCGCGTGGGTACATGAACAGACCGCCACGGGTCAGGATGCGGTGTACGTCGGCCACCATCGCGGCGACCCAGCGCATGTTGTAGTTCTTCTTCAGCGGGCCTTCTTCGCCGGCCAGCAGTTCGCTGACGTAGCGTTGTACCGGGGCTTCCCAGTGGCGCTGGTTGGACATGTTGATTGCGAATTCCTGGGTGGTTTCAGGAATGGTGATGTCTTCGTGGGTCAGCACGAAGCTGCCCATTTCGCGGTCCAGGGTGAAGCCTTTGACGCCGTCGCCCAGGGTCAGTACCAGCATGGTCTGCGGGCCGTAGATCGCGTAACCGGCAGCAACCTGCTGGGTGCCTGGCTGCAGGAAGGCTTTTTCGTTCAGCGCTTCGTTCTGGCTCAGGTATTCGTTCGGGCAACGCAGTACCGAGAAGATGGTGCCGACCGGGGCGTTGATGTCGATGTTCGACGAGCCGTCCAGTGGGTCGAATACCAGCAGGTAGGCGCCTTTCGGGTATTTGCCCGGGATCTGGTAGGCATTGTCCATTTCTTCGGACGCCATGCCGGCCAGGTGACCGCCCCATTCGTTGGCTTCGAGCAGGATTTCGTTCGACAGCACGTCGAGTTTCTTCTGCACTTCGCCTTGGACGTTTTCAGTGCCCATGCTGCCCAGAACACCACCCAGGGCGCCTTTGGACACGGCGTGGCTGATCTCTTTGCAGGCACGCGCCACCACTTCGATCAGGAAGCGCAGATCGGCAGGAGTGTTATTGCTGCGGGTCTGCTCAATCAAATAGCGACTCAGGGTAACGCGGGACATGGACGGCTCCGGTGGAATGGGGGGCTAAAAACCCGCGCAGTTTACAGGGAGTCTGAAAACGTAGCGAGCGATGACGCCCGGTAACGTGCATTGGGGCGCAATTGCTTCCATCAGACGTGAACGGGTCGAGAGAGTTCAGGCACCGCATTCAGCGTAGTTCGAAACGGGACGGGTGGTGCATGCGGATCCGCGACCGATCTGAAATTCTTGTTGGCCGATCGGCCGCCTTCGCGAGCAAGCCCGCTCCCACAGTTGACCGAGTAGCCCTGCTGGACGCGATCAATGTGGGAGCGGGCTTGCTCGCGAATGGCGCGCAGCGCCAGCCATGCTCAGGAGTTGGTCGGTGGCTTGCGCAACAGACTCGCCGCCATCGCCCCAAGGAACACCACGCTCACCAGCAACACCGCCCACAGGCCGATCTTCTTCCAGTTGGTCTCCGGCATCGCCGCCGCCTCACTGCTCGCCACTTGCGTGGTGACCACTGCGCCCTGCACCGTTGCCTTGCCCAGCGTCGCGAGTTTTTCCGGTTTGAAATCCGGAATCAGCGTGCTCAGCGGCAGGTTCGCGGTTTTCACCGACGGATTGCCCAGCGCCAGACTGTACGGCCCCTCACCGCGCGCAAGGAAAATCACCTGCGTCGCCCGCACCGCGTATTTCAGGCTCGGTGCCTGCTCGCCCAGACCACCGCCGCGCTCGTCCACGCTCAGTTTCAATTGCTGCACAGTCTGCCCGTACAACTGCAATTCGTTCTGCACCACGTCCTGACCGTTCTGGCTCAGGCGATACAGCAAACCGTTGCTCAACGTCTGCCACGGCAGGCTGCTTTCGCGCCGGCCCGCAAGCGTGACCGGAGCCAGACTGTTCGGTTGTTTCAGCTCGACCTGCACCCGCTCGACATTCAGCCCCATCGGCAACTGCCAGGTGTACTCGCCGGACTGGGTGCTGCTGCCCGCCAGCGCTTGCGACCAGACCAACGGCAGCGGCACGTTGCGTGGATCGCTGCTTTTCAATTGTGCCGAAGTCAGGATCGGTGCCGACGTCGGAGCCTCCCACAGCAGGCGCAGATAGCGCGCCGATTGCCCCGGCAGCGCGACCTCATGCTGTTCGATGCGCTCGTCGGAAAAGGTCAGCCGTGCCACCTGCCCCTCACCCCACGCCTGCCAATGCTGCAAGTCATCACTGGCCTCGATGCTGAAGCGCTGGAAGCCGTCACGCTCGCTGGTCCAGTCGAGAATGAGCTGCTGCAGCGGCGCCTTGATCGCACTGGCATCGAGCAGCCAGCCACGCAGCACTTCTTCGCCGGCCTCCAGTTGAGTCGACGGCTGCACTTCTACCAATGTGCCAGTGGTGGTCGATTGCACACGCACGTTCGGCGCACGCTCACTGGCATCGGCGGCGTTGTACAGCGGGAACCACTTCACCTCATGCAACTGCCCGTCGTCGCGGGTCTGCGCCGATTCGCGGGCCAGGGCGTAGGCTTGCGGTTCACCGGCGGCGTTGAATATGCGCAGGTCGCTGAGATCGGTCTGGCGTGCCTGCAATTGCGCGCTCAACGGCAGGTCGAGGCGATACCACGGACCGTTGCCACTCACCGCCAGCGGCACCTGCGTGGCGAAGTCCGCCGATTTTTCCAGGGCGCCGGCAGTCATCACCACACCCAGCGCCAACCACCCCAGATTCCGCATGCGACTCAAGATGAAACTCCTTCGGTGTCCGGGACGGGTTTGTCCGCCGCCGGTTCGGCTTCGACGCGTTTCGGTGGCAGCGGTGCAAAGTAGCCCACCACCAGCAGCAACACACCGACGCCGATAAACGAGACGATCCGGGCGAGGCCGCCACGGTTGCTCAATTCGACAAAAATCAGTTTGGCCACCACCAGCGCAATCAGCGCCGCGCCGATCAGCCACACTTCGCGACGATGGCGCAGATGCCCGCCGATCATCAGCCCCAACGCCATCAGGGTCCAGACGATGGACAACCCGGCCTGCACCAGCATCGATTCGAGCAGCAGATCCAGCTCGAACGGAATCCCCGCCCAATGGTGTGCGGCGCGGGTCACCAGCGCGGTGCAGAAGGCGAACAGCGAAACCCCGGCGACCAGTTGCGTGGCGTACTCGGCGTAATCCTTGCGCAGGGCAAACTGCGTCACCGCATGACGCGACCACACGTAAACCCCGAACAAGGCGAACAGCAGGCCCAATTCCAGCGGGTTGATCAGCGGCACATACGGCAGCGGTTCGGCGTTGCCGTCGCTGACACCGTTGGCCAGCCAGAACCACGCCAGCATCAGCACTGCCAGCGGCGCGGCAGCGTACAAACGATATTCGCGAGGGAACGCTGCCACCGGCCACGGCCAGTTGCGTGGAGCCGCCGCCAACAGCAGATACAGGCTCGGCAGGATCGCCCAACCCAGCCAGCGCCAGGCGTTGTATTGCTCGGACAACTGCAGCAGACCATAGCGCAGCTCCAGCGCCAGCACGCCGATCAGCAGCCAGCAACCCAGCACATGCGCAGTGCTCAAGGCCCGAGCCGGCAGCATCGACGCCAGACGCCGCAGGCTGAAGAAATGCACGGCGAACACCAATACCCACGCCAGCCAACCGAAATTCGCCGCTGGGTGATAACGCGCATGCCACGCCGCCAGCAACACCAGTCCGGCAGCCGGAATCAGCAAGGTGCAGAGCAGGCCCAGCGCCGGCCATTTCAGGCGCAAAGCCAACAGCGTCCACAACGCCACACTCAGCGCAGCGACCAGCAGCAACAGCGTCGCCTGCAGATTCAGCGGCGCAAAACGCAGCACCTCACTGACCCACGCCAACGCCCACCAACCGGCGCCCCACACCAGCAGCACTTCGGACAGGCGTTGCAAACTCAGCGCGTCGAAGGCCGAGGCGTGATTGCCCAATTGCAGGCGCCAGGCACCGACCAGCGCGGCCAACCCCAGCACCAGCGGCGTCCAGAAGCCGCCATGGGCCAACGGCCGCAGACCTTCGCTGGACAGCGGCCCGAGCAACTCGGGGCCGGCGAGCAAAAACGCCGCGCCGCCGATCAACTGCAACAACAGCCCAAAGACAAAACTCACGCGCTGTTTGAGGTACAGGCTAAGCCAGATGATCAACAGACCACTGGCCGCCCAGACCGCACTCGCGGTTTGCCACGGCAGCACGAACAGCACCGCCAGATTGATCAGCACCAACCCCGCCAGCAACACCACCGACAACCCGCGCAGCAGCCGCACATCGCCGCGCACCATTTCGTCGCGCGCCGCCAGCAGCATGCCGGCGATCAACGCCAGACCGATCAGCGATGCGCTGAGCAAACCGCTCCAACCGGCACTGAATACGGCCGCCGAATCCTCGCCCGCGCCTTGCAGGCGCAACAGGAACAGCGCGCCGCCGAGCAACTGCACGGCGAACGCGGTGAACAGGAACGTGCGCGATTGCAGGCGCAGGCCGATAAACAAGGTCACCAGCCCGGCCAAGGCCCAACTGATCGCGGTCGCCTGAACCAAGAAAAACAGCGGGGCCAACAAGTACAGGAACGTCAGGCCCAGTGCCGCCAGCACCGGCAGGCCCTGGCGCTCCCACGGCGAAGCCTGTTCCGGCGCGGCTTTGCGCAACTGATAGAAACTGAACAGCAACGCGATGCCGAGCATCAACGCCCCCAGCGGTGCGCCGTCAAGCAGGCTGCTTGTGCCGACCCGCAACTGGCTGAGGAACGCCAGCGCCGAACCCAGTTGCAGCAGCAGGGCAAACGCCCGGGCGAACGGCCGATGCTGACGCAGACCGAGCCAGAAAATCCCCGCGCCCTCCACTGCCCACGCCGCCGAAGTCCAGCGCGCATCGAGGCCCAGCGGGATCGCCAGACTGGCGAAAATCACCCCCAGCGCCAGACAGGTTTCACCGAGCAGCAATGCGCGACCGCCCATCAACACTCGGGCCAGGCCCATATAGATCACGCCCAGTGCGAGTGCGCTGAACGCTGCGGCGAACTCCAGGTGCTGCACCAGCGCAAACTGCAAGCCGAAGCCCACGATCGGCGGGCCGAACAGCATCGTGCCGTCAACGTAGTCGCCCTTGCGCGCCGACCACTGGAGCAGCGCCTCGCGATCGCCGTCTGCTGGCGCATCGGGCATGTCGAGCAACTTGCGCCGGGCGAACAGCAGGCCGATGGCCAGATACATCAGGAAGAACAGGATCAGGAACGGCTCGGTGCTCCACAGCAGCTCCGGGGCGTAGGAACGCTGGCCCCAGGCGAAGCCGATACCGAACGTGCCGACGAACCCGATCAGGTTGAGCAGGCGCCAGGCCTTGAACCAGGCAATGGCGAGAATGCCGGCATTGAGCAGCGCGAAATAGCTGAACAGCGCGACATGGTTGCCCTCCCCGGTCGAGGTCAGGATCGGCGCGGCAAAACCGCCAAGCGCAGCGGCGGCGGCCAGTCCAAGAGCATCCTGAGTGATGGCGAGGATCGCCGAGAACAGCGTGACCGCCACCAGCAGACCCAGCGCGGCGGACGGATCGAGCAACGTATGCAGACGCATCGCCGCAAACACCGTCAGGTACAGCACCGCGATCCCGGTGCCTTGCAGGATCAGCGCATAACTGCTGTTGCGCGTACGCAGCCACCAGCCCAGCGCCAGCAGGGCCAACGCCGCCGCAGCGACGCTGGCGTAACGCAATTCGATCGGCACCACCATGCCTTCGGTGGCGTAGCGCAGCAGGAAGGCCAGACCGAAAAACAGCAGCACCACACCGACCCGCAGCACGGTGTTGCCGCCGAACAGCCAGTTGCGCGCAGCGCGGATGCCACGCTCGATCAGGTTCGGGCCACGAGGTTCGGCAGGTTGTGCGGGGGGTGATGGTTCGGCAGTGACGGCGTCCAGATGCCAGACATCGGCCGGCAGCGGCTGACTGGTTTCGCTGGCAACGGCAGAGATCGGTTCGAGCTCGGGTGGCAGTTCCCAGACCAGATCCGGCGCGTCGGCGGGTGCTTGTTCGGCGACGATGGCGGGCTCGCTGACCGGTTCCGCGCTTGCCGCCGGCACCGCGTGAGAGGGAGAGCCTTCCAGCAGATACAGGCGCTGCGCGACGCCTTGCAAGGCCACCTTCGTCTGTTCAAGTTGGCGTTGTTGCTCTGCAGTCTGCCTGCCGAGCTGGGCGATGCGCAGCGTTTGCCCGATCGCCAGCCCGAGCAGCGCACCCAGCAGTGCGGTACTGAACGACTCGTCGAGCAGCCAGCCGAGCAACAGCCCGATCAACATGAACATCCATTGCATGGTCG
The DNA here is from genome assembly GCF_020515535.1 of Pseudomonas sp. MWU16-30322. Lineage (NCBI taxonomy): Bacteria > Pseudomonadati > Pseudomonadota > Gammaproteobacteria > Pseudomonadales > Pseudomonadaceae > Pseudomonas > Pseudomonas sp. MWU16-30322. The sequence goes on along the minus strand of NZ_JAIWYL010000003.1, from coordinate 216,395 downwards.
ATATCCCTAAGCAGCCCCAAGGAGGGGCAATCCCGACAGTCGCTTCAGTCTAGGCAAAATCCAATGTGGGAGCGGGCTTGCTCGCGAAGGCGTTGTGTCAGTCGATATCCAATTGACTGATACAACGCCTTCGCGAGCAAGCCCGCTCCCACAAGGGGGTCTTGTGCTAACTGACACATTCGGTAACCGGCGCTCAGTATATCGATCCGGCCCAACAAACGCTGGGCCTTGCGCACATTTGTTGCGAAAGATTACTCCAGCGCTTTCCAGATATCCGTGGCGTACTCGCGAATCGTCCGGTCTGAGGAGAACCAGCCCATGCGCGCCGTGTTGAGCACTGCCGAACGCCACCAGTTATTGGAATCGTGCCAGTGCGCATCGACGCGCATCTGCGCTTCCCAGTACGAGTCGAAGTCGGCACAGACCAGGAAGCGGTCGTAGTCCACCAGCGAATCGATCAGCCCGGTGTAGCGCGACGTGTCGTCCGGTGAGAACACACCACTGCGGATCGCCTGCAGCACATCGTTCAGACGATGGGACGCAGCGATATCCGGTGCGGCGCTGAACTCGTGGTTCTGTTTACGCGCTTCGACCTGCTGCGCGCTGAGGCCGAAGATGAACATGTGCTCGGCGCCGATGCGCTCGCACATTTCCACGTTGGCGCCGTCGAGGGTGCCGATGGTCAGTGCGCCATTGAGGCCGAACTTCATGTTGCTGGTGCCCGAAGCCTCGAAACCAGCCGTGGAAATCTGCTCGGACAAGTCCGCCGCCGGGATGATGCTTTCCGCCAGGCTGACGTTGTAGTTGGGCAGGAACACCACTTTCAGCAAGCCGCGTACGGTCGGGTCGTTGTTCACTACCCGGGCGATGTCGTTGGTCAGTTTGATGATCAGTTTGGCCTGGTGATAACTGGCCGCCGCTTTACCGGCGAAGATTTTCACTCGCGGCACCCAGTCGGTTTCCGGCTCGGCACGGATCGCCTGATACAGCGCCACGGTGTGCATCAGGTTGAGCAACTGGCGCTTGTATTCGTGGATCCGTTTGACCTGCACATCGAACATCGCCGCCGGATTGACCGCGATCCCCAGCCGCTCGTGAATCAGATAGGCCAAGGCCTTTTTGCTGTGCAGGCGCTGCTCGGCGAAGGCTTTGCGGAACGCGGTTTTCTCGGCGAACGGTTCGAGGTCGAGCAAGCGTTCTTCCGGGTTATCCAGCACCTCCGGGCCGAGGGAGTCGACCAGCATCGAGGTCAGCTCGGAGTTGGCCTGGAACAGCCAGCGGCGGAAGGTGATGCCGTTGGTTTTGTTGTTGATCCGCTCCGGGTAGAGCTTGTGCAGTTCGGCAAACACAGTCTTGCGCATCAACTGCGTGTGCAGCCCCGATACGCCGTTGACGCTGTGCGAACCGAGGAACGCGAGGTTGCCCATGCGCACCCGGCGACCGTTATCTTCCTCGATCAGCGACACCGCGCGCAGCACGTCGAAATCGTGAATGCCTTTGGCCCGCAGCGAGTCGATGTGCTGGGCGTTGATCAGATAAATGATCTGCATGTGCCGCGGCAGCATGCGCTCCATCAGGCCGACCGGCCAGGTTTCCAGCGCCTCCGGCAGCAGCGTGTGGTTGGTGTACGACAGGGTGTCGACGGTGACTTGCCACGCCGCATCCCAGGCCACGTCGTAGACGTCGACCAGTTGGCGCATCAATTCGGCGACGGCAATCGAGGGGTGGGTGTCGTTGAGCTGGATCGCCGCGTGATCGCCCAGGGTCAGCACCGAGGTGTGCATGTTGCGATGGCGGCGCAGCAAATCCTGCAGCGAAGCGGCGACGAAGAAATACTCCTGACGCAGACGCAGCTCTTGCCCGGCTTCGGTGCTGTCGGCCGGATAGAGAACCCGGGAAATGCTTTCAGCCCGGGCCACTTCGGCGACGGCGCCCAAGTGGTCACCGGCGTTGAAGCGCTCCAGGTGCAGATCTTCCATCGCCCGGGCGCGCCACAGGCGCAGGGTGTTGACGCTCGCCCCGCGCCAGCCGACCACTGGCGTGTCATAGGCAATCGCCCGCACGGTTTCCGCAGGCGACCAGACCTGTTTGGTCTTGCCGCTGGCATCGGTCACGGTTTCGACGCTGCCGCCGAAGCCGATCGAGTACACCACTTCCGGACGTTCGAACTCCCACGGGTTGCCGAAATCCAGCCAGTGCTCGGTCTGTTCCTGCTGCCAGCCATCGACGATGGCCTGACGGAACAGACCGTGTTCGTAGCGAATGCCGTAGCCGTGCCCGGCGATGCCGAGGGTCGACATGCTTTCCATGAAGCACGCCGCCAGACGCCCGAGGCCGCCGTTGCCGAGTGCCGCATCCGGCTCGAGCAGGCGGATCCGTTCCAGATCGACACCGAGTTCGGTCAGCGCTTCACGGGCGACGTCGAGCAGGCCGAGGTTGCTCAGGCTGTCGTAGAGCAAACGACCGATGAGAAATTCCAGCGAGAGGTAATACACCCGCTTCTGGCCTTTGCGGTAGATCTGCCGGGTGTGGTCCATCCAGTGCTCGACCATGTGGTCGCGCGCCGCCAGGGCAATGGCTTCGAACCAGTCATGGTCGAAGGCGTGATCCGGGTCTTTACCCACTGCATAGGTGAGCTTGGTCAGGACGGCATCGCGGAATGCGGCCACCTCTGCTTCGCGAACTAGTGGTTCTTGAGTCATCGATAGGACCTCGAGCGAGCGGGGAATTGTCTGAGCCTAGACGGTCTGACCGACGCTGGCGGCTCTGGTTCGGCAGTTTTTCTTGAGAGTGTGAGATCGCCCGGCATAACCCTGGCGAGCACGCTGATCGATGCATGGCCCGTGCCGGGTTAAGCGCCAATTTTGACGGGCGATGAAAAAATCTGGCGAAAGGTTGTTCAAAAATCCACCAGTCCCGGTATGATCGCGCGCCCTGATGCACACGCCTGGTAACTCCCGATGATGAAGCCCAACCTGATTGCCGCCGCCGAGATCGATCGTCTCGATACGTGGGCCAAATATTCGGCCCCGATGTGCGGTTCTTGTATCTCCAGCTGCTGCACGCTGCCGGTCGAGGTCAAGATCAAGGATCTGGTGCGCATCGGCGTGGTCGACGAGTTCGAGCTGGGCGATCCGCCGAAGAACATCGCCAAGCGCCTGCAAAAGGAAGGGCTGGTCGAACGCTTCAACCAGAAGTCGGGGATCTTCACCCTGCAGCGCATGAGCAACAACGATTGCTACTACCTGGATCGTAAATCGCGCCTGTGCACCATTTATGACAAGCGCCCGGACACCTGCCGCAACCACCCGAAAATCGGCCCGCGTCCGGGGTATTGCGCGTACAAGCCCAAAGAAGTGGAGCGAGTGCAGAACTCGCGGTCGATCGAGAAGTTCTGATCGTTCCTGAAATTTTCGGCGCCTTTCAGGCCGCCTTCGCGAGCAAGCCCGCTCCCACAGGGAACTGTGGCGTACACAAGATTTGTGTTCACCGAGATCTACTGTGGGAGCGGGCTTGCTCGCGAAGAGGCCAGCACAAACACCGCACCCGTATCGGTTAAATCCCGGACAAACAAAAACGCCCCCGGTCTTGCGACCGGGGGCGTTTTTTCAAGCTCGGGCTAAATTACGCCTTGGCTTTCTTGGCAGCGCGGGTACGCTCGCTTTCGTCCAGGATCTTCTTGCGAAGACGGATGGACTTAGGCGTGACTTCGCACAGCTCGTCTTCCTGGATGTATTCCAGAGCCTGTTCCAGAGTGAAGCGAACAGGTGGTACCAGAGCGATGGTTTCGTCTTTACCCGAAGCACGCATGTTGTCGAGCTTCTTGCCTTTGGTTGGGTTCACACCCAGGTCGTTGTCGCGGCTGTTCTGACCAACGATTTGACCGTTGTAGATCTCCTGGCCGTGTTCTACGAACAGCTTGCCACGAGCCTGCAGGGTTTCCAGCGAGTAGGTCAGTGCCTTGCCGGTTTCAACCGAAACCAGAACGCCGTTCTGACGGCCGGACATGTGGCCCGACTTCACTGGCGCGTAACGGTCGAAGATCGAGGTCAGGATGCCAGCACCGTTGGTCAGGGTCAGGAACTGGTTACGGAAACCGATCAGACCGCGAGCAGGGATGTTGTATTCCAGACGAACACGGCCCTTGCCATCCGGCACCATGTTGCTCAGGTCGCCCTTACGCAGACCCATCTCTTCCATGACCTTGCCCTGCGATTCTTCAGGGATGTCGATGGTGACGTTTTCGAACGGTTCCTGCTTCACGCCGTCAACTTCACGGATGATCACTTCAGGACGGCCCAGGGCCAGCTCGAAGCCTTCGCGACGCATGGTTTCGATCAGTACCGAGAGGTGCAGCTCACCACGGCCGGAAACCTTGAACTTGTCAGCCGAGTCGCCTTCTTCAACGCGCAGTGCAACGTTGTACAGCAGCTCTTTGTCCAGACGATCCTTGATGTTACGGGAGGTCACGAACTTGCCTTCTTTACCGCAGAATGGCGAGTCGTTTACCTGGAAGGTCATGGAAACGGTTGGCTCGTCAACGGTCAGCGGCTTCATCGCCTCGACGGTGTTGATATCGCACAGGGTGTCGGAGATGAACAGCTCGTCGAAGCCGCTGATGCAGACGATGTCGCCGGCCGCTGCTTCTTCAACGTCAATGCGGTGCAGACCGTGGTGACCCATCAGCTTCAGGATACGACCGTTGCGGCGCTTGCCGTCGGCGCTGATAGCGACAACCGGGGTGTTCGGCTTGACGCGACCACGAGCGATACGGCCAACACCGATAACACCCAGGAAGCTGTTGTAGTCCAGAGCGGAGATCTGCATCTGGAACGGACCGTCACGGTCAACGGCCGGAGGCGGAACGTGGTCGACTACCGCTTGGTACAGCGGGGTCATGTCTTCCGCCATGGCGGTGTGGTCCAGACCGGCGATGCCGTTCAGGGCCGAAGCGTAAACAACCTGGAAGTCCAGTTGTTCTTCGGTAGCACCGAGGTTGTCGAACAGGTCGAAAATCTGGTCCAGAACCCAGTCCGGACGCGCGCCTGGACGGTCAACCTTGTTGATCACCACGATTGGACGCAGGCCGGCTTCGAAGGCCTTCTTGGTCACGAAACGGGTTTGCGGCATAGGGCCGTCTTGAGCGTCAACCAGCAGCAGAACGGAGTCAACCATCGACATTACGCGTTCTACTTCGCCGCCGAAGTCGGCGTGGCCCGGGGTATCCACGATGTTGATGTGGTAGCCGTTCCAGTTGATGGCGGTGTTTTTCGCCAGAATGGTAATACCGCGCTCTTTTTCCTGGTCGTTGGAGTCCATCACGCGCTCGTCGTTGAGCTCGTTGCGCTCCAGGGTGCCGGATTGACGCAGGAGTTTGTCTACCAGGGTGGTCTTACCATGGTCAACGTGGGCAATGATGGCGATGTTACGTAGATTTTCGATCACTTGTGTATCTCGATCAGAGGATTCGGTTTGCTGACAAGTCTTGGCAGCGATTAACAGTAGTGTCCGGCATGGCCGTTACAGCTTGACGGCGGTGTCGGGGGGCCGGTGACGCAGGCCACAGGCAAACAGCCCCGGGCACTTAGCTCGGTCGATAAACGCGCACATTGGCATGCCCCTCACTGAGCAAATGGTGAGCATGCAGGCGACTCATCACGCCTTTGTCGCAATACAGCAGGTACTGGCGAGTCGGATCCAGCTCCTTGAAACGAGCGTTCACTGCATAGAACGGCATCGTCTGTACTTCTATGCCGGCAAGTTCCAGCGGGTCATCCTCGGCCGCATCCGGGTGACGGATGTCGATAACGATCTGACCGGCCAGCGCTTCGCCGACTTCTTCGATCTGCAAATCCTGGCCCAATTCGTCGATCACTCGATCGATCGGCACCAGTTTGGCGTTTTCGAGCGCACGCTCGAGAACCGCCATGTCGAATTCTTTCTCTTCGTGCTCAACACGGTGGCGCTTGGCGGCGGTCTTCGGATTGACCGAGATGACCCCGCAGTACTCCGGCATGTGCCGGGCGAAATCGGCGGTGCCGATCTCGTTGGCCGTGTCGATGATGTCCTGCTTGTGCGCGACGATCAGTGGGCGCAGGACCAGCTTGTCGGTCACACAGTCGATCACCGACAGGTTCGGCAGCGTCTGGCTCGATACCTGGGAAATCGCTTCGCCGGTGACCAGCGCATCGATGTGCAGCCGATCGGCGATGGCCGACGATGCGCGCAACATCATACGCTTCAATACGACGCCCATATGACTGTTATCGACTTTGCCGAGAATTTCGCCCAGCACTTCTTCGAACGGAACACTGACAAATAGCACGCGTTGCGAGCTGCCGTACTTCTTCCAGATGAAATGCGCGACTTCCATCACGCCCAATTCGTGGGCACGCCCGCCCAGATTGAAGAAGCAGAAATGCGCCATCAGGCCGCGGCGCATGATCTGGTACGCGGCAACCGTCGAGTCAAAGCCGCCGGACATCAATACCAGCGTCTGCTCCAGGGCGCCGAGCGGATATCCGCCGATGCCGTTGTGCTGGCTGTGAATGACAAACAACCGTTGGTCGCGAACTTCGATGCGAACTTCGATTTGCGGGTCTTTGAGGTCGATTCCGGCCGCACCGCACTCACGACGCAGCTTGCTGCCGACGTATTTTTCAACGTCCATCGAGCTGAACGGATGCTTGCCTGCACGCTTGCAGCGCACCGAGAAAATCTTCCCGGCCAGCACATCGCCGTAGTGCTGTTTGCACTTCTCGGTGATGTCGTCGAAGTCGCCCAGCGGGTACTCGTCGATCTGCAGAAAGTGCGCGACACCCGGAGTGCAAGTCAGGCGCTCGCCCATCTCTTTCAAGGCTTTGGGGTCGGTAACGCGGGTTTCCAGCTCGAGATTGTCCCACACACCGTTCACCACCACGGCCGGGTCCAGATCGCGGAGCACGGCGCGGATGTTCTTGGCCAGCTGGCGGATGAAACGCATCCGGACAGGGCGGCTTTTGATGGTGATCTCGGGGAAGACTTTTACGATTAGTTTCATGAAAACAGCGCGCGCAGGGCCAGCCGAAAAAGGGGGGCGCGGATTATAGCGGAAATTGCTCAAGGTTTAACCAGTTAATATGCAGAAGGTTTCACTTGCACCAAAACGGGTCATTTTTGATTTAAGACGCTACATTAAAGGGCGAGATTTTCGCCTTTATGGCGCTTTCCTCCTGTGAAAGCGTGAATTTGGGGCAAAAAACCCATGCTGGGGCACTGGCATGCAATTTGCTCCCTTGTGAGGCAGGTTGCCTTGGCAGAGTATCTGCGCCGGCATCACCCATATTAAGGGCATCCACTACCAAGCCCTAAGCCACCCCGGAGGACACTATGTCGAAGTCGGTTCAACTCATCAAAGATCATGACGTCAAGTGGATTGATCTGCGCTTCACGGACACCAAAGGCACTCAGCACCACGTGACCATGCCGGCTCGCGATGCGCTGGAAGACGACTTCTTCGAAGTCGGCAAGATGTTCGACGGTTCCTCCATCGCTGGCTGGAAAGGCATCGAAGCCTCCGACATGATCCTGCTGCCGGACGACGACACTGCCGTTCTCGACCCGTTCACCGAAGACGCAACCCTGATCCTGGTTTGCGACATCATCGAACCGTCGACCATGCAAGGTTACGATCGCGACCCGCGCGCCATCGCTCACCGTGCCGAGGAATACCTGAAGACCACCGGTATCGGTGACACCGTCTTCGCCGGTCCAGAGCCAGAATTCTTCATCTTCGACGAAGTGAAGTTCAAGTCCGACATCTCCGGTTCGATGTTCAAGATCTACTCCGAACAAGGCTCGTGGATGTCCGACCAGGACATCGAAGGCGGCAACAAAGGCCACCGTCCAGGTATCAAAGGCGGCTACTTCCCGGTTCCGCCGTTCGACCACGACCACGAAATCCGTACTGCCATGTGCAACGCACTGGAAGAGATGGGCCAGACCGTTGAAGTTCACCACCACGAAGTGGCGACTGCCGGTCAGAACGAAATCGGTGTCAAGTTCAACACCCTGGTGAAGAAAGCTGACGAAGTTCAGACGCTGAAATACGTTGTGCACAACGTTGCCGACGCATACGGCCGCACCGCGACCTTCATGCCGAAGCCACTGTACGGCGACAACGGCTCGGGCATGCACGTACACATGTCCATCGCCAAAGACGGCAAGAACACCTTCGCAGGTGAAGGCTATGCCGGCCTGTCCGAAACCGCCCTGTACTTCATCGGAGGTATCATCAAGCACGGTAAGGCCCTGAACGGCTTCACCAACCCGGCCACCAACTCCTACAAGCGTCTGGTGCCAGGTTTCGAAGCGCCGGTGATGCTGGCCTACTCGGCGCGCAACCGTTCCGCCTCGATCCGTATTCCTTACGTCAACAGCCCACGCGGCCGTCGTATCGAAGCCCGTTTCCCGGATCCGGCTGCCAACCCGTACCTGGCTTTCGCAGCTCTGCTGATGGCCGGCCTGGACGGTATCCAGAACAAGATCCACCCAGGCGATGCCGCTGACAAAAACCTGTACGACCTGCCGCCTGAAGAGGCGAAAGAGATCCCACAAGTTTGCGGCAGCCTGAAAGAAGCCCTGGAAGAGCTGGACAAGGGCCGTGCGTTCCTGACCAAGGGCGGCGTGTTCTCCGACGACTTCATCGACGCTTACATCGCGCTGAAATCCGAAGAAGAAATCAAGGTCCGCACCTTCGTACACCCACTGGAATATGAGCTGTACTACAGCTGCTGATCCGGTAGCGCCGCGCTACGCGGCGTGACAAAAAGAGGCCTCCTTCGGGAGGCCTTTTTTATTGCGCGGATTTCGTTGGCGCCGCACGACCCTGTGGGAGCGGGCTTGCTCGCGAAGGCGTCGTGTCAGCCACCATCATCTTCAACGACCGACCGCATTCGCGAGCAAGCCCGCTCCCACAGGGGCATTGCAGCGCCTGAATGATTTGCGGATATGTCCAGGGTTGGGCCAACCGCTGCACCTAGCCTATGCTGCATCCCATCGTTTTCATTGCCGGTCGATTTCATGGGTCGCACCTTTCTCTACCTCCTGCTGCTGATCGCCCTGCCCGCCGCCGCGCAGATCTACAAGTACACCGACGCCAACGGCAACACGGTGTACAGCGATCACTCGCCGGACGGTGTTCAGGCGCAGCCGGTCGAGTTGCCGCCACTCAACCGCGTCGAGCCACAGGCACCGAGCGCGCCAGCGCCTTCAAGCACGGACACGCGCCCAGCGGCACGCAGTGCTTATGAAGTGCTGGAACTGACCGGCCTGCCCAGCGAAGAAGCCCTGCGCGCCAACAACGGCACCTTCACCGTCAATGTGCTGATCAAGCCGCGCCTGCAGGCGCCGCACCAGCTAAGGCTGGTACTGGACGACGCGCCCTACGGCCAGCCGAGCAACGTGCCGATCCTGCAACTGGTGAATGTCGATCGCGGCGAGCATCGTCTCGCGGTGCAGGTGATCGACGGTGAAGCGATCATCCAGCAGAGCCCGGCGGTGGTGTTCACCGTGCAGCGAGTGCACAAGCCGTGAGGATTTTCTGGCTGATCCTGTGCCTGTGCGCCCTGCCCGTGCACGCCGAGGTCTTCACCTATGTCGACGCCCAGGGCAATCGCGTCTACACCGACCAGCCGCGCGGCAACGCCAAGCGCGTACCTATCGCGACCAGTAATCGCATGTCGGCCAACCCCACGGCTGCAGCACCGATCAGCGCTGCAAAAAAGGTCGCGGAACAACCGCTGTTCCACTACGACATGCTGCGCATCCTGATTCCCGAGCCGGACGCGACCATTCGCAGTAGCGCGGGCGAAGTGATCGTCAGTGTCACCAGCGAACCCGGTTTGCAACAGGGCCATCGCTATCGCCTGCTGCTCGACGGCCAGGCCACTGGCGAGCCGGGCCTGAGTCCGGTATTCCCATTGAGTAACGTCGACCGTGGCAGCCACAACCTGTCGGTGGAAATCCTCGATGCCGAGGGTCGCATCGTCGAGCGCACCGCCAACCAACCGTTCCACATGCTGCGCATCTCGCTGGCGCAGAAACGCCAGGTCAAACCCTGTGTCAGCGAGGACTACGGCGTGCGCCCGGAATGTCCGCTGAAAGACAAACCCCTCGAAGAAAAAAATCCCTTCCTGCGTTTCTTCTAACGCCGTTCAGCTTTGCGCACTATATTGGTGCATAAGGTTGCACCGTACCCACATCCCAACCCATTTTGGTTCGAAACTTCCCGTTCCGGCGGCAATGGCGCCACGCAAACGAGCGTCAAACGCCTGTTTCACGGGTTGAACGCTTCTTTTCGGAGCCTTGGTTTGGTTTTTGCATTTTCCGTTTAACGACGCCTGCTTCTTGCGCACGCTCCGCCCCCAAAAGAGGCTCCGATGACTATTAGCGACGCAATCCACCGTTTGCTGCTCGACAACCTGACCACCGCCACTATCCTGCTCGACGCCGAATTGCGCCTTGAGTACATGAACCCGGCGGCCGAGATGCTGCTGGCCATCAGCGGCCAGCGCAGTCATGGCCAGTTCATCAGCGAGCTGTTCACCGAGTCCACCGAGGCGCTCAACTCGCTGCGGCAGGCGGTCGAACAGGCACACCCGTTCACCAAACGCGAAGCGATGCTCACCGCCCTCACCGGCCAGACCCTGACCGTGGACTACGCGGTGACGCCAATCCTCAGCAACGGCGCGACCATGCTCCTGCTGGAAGTGCACCCGCGTGATCGCCTGCTGCGGATCACCAAGGAAGAGGCGCAGCTGTCCAAACAGGAAACCAGCAAGATGCTGGTGCGCGGCCTGGCCCACGAGATCAAGAATCCGCTCGGCGGTATCCGTGGTGCGGCGCAGTTGCTGGCCCGTGAGCTGCCGGAAGACAGTCTGCGCGACTACACCAATGTGATCATCGAAGAGGCCGACCGCCTGCGCAATCTGGTCGACCGCATGCTCGGCTCCAACAAGCTGCCGTCACTCGCGCTGTGCAACGTTCACGAAGTGCTGGAGCGCGTCAGCCAACTGGTCGAAGCGGAAAGCCAGGGCTGCATCACCTTGGTGCGCGACTACGACCCGAGCATTCCCGACGTCCTGATCGACCGCGAACAAATGATTCAGGCCGTACTGAACATCGTGCGCAACGCGATGCAGGCGATCAGCAGCCAGAACGAGCTGCGTCTGGGTCGCATCAGCCTGCGCACCCGGACCATGCGCCAGTTCACCATCGGCCACGTCCGTCATCGCCTGGTGACCAAGATCGAGATCATCGACAACGGACCGGGGATCCCTGCAGAACTTCAGGAAACCATTTTCTTTCCCATGGTCAGCGGCCGTCCGGACGGTACCGGGCTGGGCCTGGCCATTACCCAGAACATCATCAGCCAGCACCAGGGCCTGATCGAGTGTGACAGCCACCCCGGCCACACCACGTTCTCGATCTTTCTGCCACTGGAACAAGGAGCCACATCGACATGAGCCGTAGTGAAACCGTGTGGATCGTCGATGACGACCGTTCTATCCGTTGGGTTCTGGAAAAGGCCTTGCAGCAGGAAGGCATGACCACCCAGAGCTTCGACAGCGCCGATGGCGTGATGAGTCGTCTGGCCCGTCAGCAGCCTGATGTGATCATTTCCGATATCCGCATGCCGGGCGCCAGTGGCCTCGACCTGCTGGCGCGCATCCGCGAACAGCATCCTCGGTTGCCGGTCATCATCATGACCGCTCACTCCGACCTGGACAGCGCCGTCGCCTCCTATCAGGGCGGCGCGTTCGAATACCTGCCCAAGCCTTTCGACGTGGACGAGGCGGTATCGCTGGTCAAACGCGCGAACCAGCACGCACAGGAACAGCAAGGCCTGGAAGTGGTGCCGGCGCTGACCCGCACGCCGGAAATCATCGGCGAAGCACCGGCGATGCAAGAAGTGTTTCGCGCCATCGGCCGCTTGAGCCATTCCAACATCACCGTGCTGATCAACGGCGAATCCGGCACCGGTAAAGAGCTGGTGGCGCACGCCCTGCACCGCCACAGCCCGCGCGCGGCCTCGCCGTTCATCGCGCTGAACATGGCGGCGATCCCGAAAGACCTGATGGAATCCGAGCTGTTCGGCCACGAGAAAGGCGCGTTCACCGGCGCGGCCAACCTGCGGCGCGGGCGCTTCGAACAGGCTGACGGCGGCACGCTGTTCCTCGACGAAATCGGCGACATGCCGGCCGATACTCAGACCCGTTTGCTGCGGGTGCTGGCGGACGGTGAGTTCTATCGCGTCGGCGGCCATGTGCCGGTCAAGGTCGACGTGCGGATCATCGCCGCGACTCACCAGAATCTGGAAACCCTGGTGCATGCCGGGAAATTCCGTGAGGACTTGTTCCACCGCCTCAACGTGATCCGCATCCACATTCCACGCCTGTCGGACCGTCGCGAAGACATCCCGACCCTCGCCAAGCATTTCCTCAGCCGCGCCGCGCAAGAACTGGCGGTGGAGCCGAAGCTGCTGAAGAGCGAGACCGAGGAATACCTGAAAAACCTGCCGTGGGGCGGCAACGTGCGCCAGCTGGAGAACACCTGCCGCTGGATCACTGTGATGGCGTCCGGGCGCGAAGTGCACATCAGTGACCTGCCACCGGAGCTGCTGAGCCTGCCGCAGGATTCGGCGCCGGTGACCAACTGGGAACAAGCGCTGCGCCAGTGGGCCGATCAAGCATTGGCCCGCGGCCAGTCGAGCCTGCTCGACAGCGCAGTGCCGGCGTTCGAGCGGATCATGATCGAGACTGCGCTGAAGCACACCGCCGGTCGGCGGCGCGATGCGGCGGTATTGCTTGGCTGGGGGCGCAACACCCTGACGCGCAAGATCAAGGAATTGGGGATGAAGGTGGATGGCGGGGACGAGGATGAGGGGGATGAGGGTTAGGCACTGAGTTCATCGCCGCCCGTTACATCCATTCGCGAGCAGGCTCACTCCTACAAGGAAACGCATTTCAACTGTAGGAGTGAGCCTGCTCGCGATGCTTTCAGGCCTGCGTGCACCGCATGGATGCACGATGACCCGTGATCGGGCATCGCAGACTGTGCAAAAACCATCCAGGCAAGGCTGAAAAACCCAGCCAGCAAAAACACGAAAGCCCCGATTTACGGGGCTTTCGCGCATCTGAGTCTTTTTTCTGTTTCGAAATACTAAAACTGGCACGCGCCCTGCAATAACGCTTATAGGTGATTCGATTCACCACCCGTTTCGGGGACCTTGGTACAGGCAGGCCGGGGAATCCCCTCTTTACACCGGGCTCACAGCGCCAACGCGATGCGCCCACCCTTTTGGGATCCTTGGTACAGGCAGGCCGGGGGTTCCCTCTTTACACCGGACCGACGCTCGCAGCGAAGTCCACCCCGTTTTGGGAACCCTGGTACAGGCAGGCCGGGGATTCCCGCTTTTATTGCTCCCGGAGATGGATCTCCAGCCGCCAGCGGTCATCGACCTTGCTCCCGGCCCACTCCCCTTGCAGCGGCCGCGCCGCCAGCACCGTCAGCAACAACCCACCGTCACTCACCCGCGTTCGCCAGTTCACGTCCTTGCCGTTGAGCTTAAGCTGCCCCTTCTGCGCCTTGCCCTCTGCCTGAAACAACAGGGCCACGGTGCCGTCGATGATTTCGCCGTGCAGCTGCGGTTCGTTGTTGAACCACACCACCAGGCCGACAGCGGTCACCTCAACCTGCTGCAGCACAGTCGGATCCGGCGTGGTCAGGCGACCGATCATCAAGCCGACCATCAAGCCGAAAATCGCCAGCGAACCGATCACCCGCGGGAATAGTTTCGAACGCGGGTCGGCTTGCGGCGTAGAATGCGCGTCATCTTTACCTTCGGAGCCGTGCATGTTTCACGTCATCCTTTTTCAACCAGAAATTCCGCCGAACACCGGCAACGTTATCAGGCTGTGCGCCAACAGCGGCTGCCACCTGCATTTGATCGAACCGCTGGGTTTCGAGATGGACGACAAGCGCTTGCGCCGGGCCGGTCTCGACTACCACGAATATGCCACGTTGCAGCGCCACGCCGACCTCGCCAGTTGCCTTGAAAGCCTCGGCAACCCACGGCTGTTCGCCTTTACCACCAAAGGTTCGCGGCCGTTTCACGATGCCGCGTTCGTCCCGGGCGATGCGTTCATCTTCGGCCCGGAAAGCCGTGGCTTGCCGCCAGAAGTGCTGGACGCCCTGCCCGCCGAACAGCGCCTGCGCCTGCCGATGCGTGAAGGCTGCCGCAGCCTGAACCTGTCCAACACCGTGGCGGTGGCCGTGTACGAAGCGTGGCGGCAGAACGACTTCAAATAAGAGCACATAACAAATGTGGGAGCGGGCTTGCTCGCGAAGGCGTCGTATCAGATGACATTGATGTCGCCTGATAAACCGCTTTCGCGAGCAAGCCCGCTCCCACATTGGACTTGCGTCGTCGCTCAGACTTCTTACTGAACGGTCGGCGTCTCGCCCGCTGCCTGCATGCGCTGCAGCTCTTGCGCGTACAGGGCGTCGAAGTTCACCGGAGCCAGCATCAGGGCCGGGAACGAGCCACGGGTTACCAGGCTGTCCAGGGTTTCGCGAGCGTACGGGAACAGGATGTTCGGGCAGAACGCACCCAGGGTGTGGCTCATCGAAGCCGCGTCGAGGTTCTTGATCAGGAAGATGCCGGCCTGTTGCACTTCAGCGATGAAGGCCACTTCGTCACCGTTTTTCACGGTAACCGACAAGGTCAGCACGACTTCGTAGAAATCGCCTTCCAGCTCTTTCTGGCGAGTGTTCAGATCCAGACCGACGGTCGGGTCCCACTGCTGGCGGAAGATCGCCGGGCTTTTCGGGGCTTCGAAGGACAGGTCGCGTACATAGATGCGCTGCAAGGAGAATTGCGGTGCGGTTTCTTCTTCGCTGGCTGCAGTGTTCTGTTGGTCAGTCATCTCAGATCCTTTCTGATCTTGGGTCTTTTAGGGATTGCTGTACGTGGGTGCAGCCGTTCAGGCCTTGAGCAGCGCGTCGAGCTTGCCGGCACGCTCCAGGGCATACAAATCATCACAACCGCCGATGTGCTTTTCGCCGATCCAGATCTGCGGCACGGACGTGCGTCCGGCCTTCTGGCTCATGGCAGCACGAATCTGCGGCTTGCCATCGACCTTGATCTCTTCGAAGGCCACACCTTTGTTCGCGAGCAATTGCTTGGCTCGCATGCAGTAAGGGCAGTAATCGCTGGAGTAGACGATGACTTCGCTCATATCACTTCACCAGCGGCAGGTTGTCGCCTTTCCAGCTGGAGATCCCGCCGGACAGCTTGGCGGCGGTGAAGCCGGATTTCATCAGCTCGCGAGCGTGGGTGCCAGCGGTCTGGCCCAGAGCGTCGACCAGAATGATGGTCTTGGCCTTGTGCTTTTCCAGCTCGCCGATGCGCGCAGCCAGTTTGTCTTGAGGAATGTTGATCGCGCCAACGATATGGCCGGCGGCGTAATCTTTCGCCGGACGGATGTCCACCACCACGCCTGCGTCCTTGTTGACCAGTGCGGTCAGTTCGCCGGTGCTCAGGCTTTTACCGCCGCCCTGCATCGTGTGCGCCAGCAACAAAGCCAGCAATACGACGAAGATACCGACAAGAATGTAGTGGTTAGTGGCAAATTCAATCAGGTGAGCAACCATCGAAGGAGGTTCCAGGGCGTTAAAATGTCGGCCAGTATACACAGCCCCTAGGGTGGGCCAAACCCCGTCCGGCGGTGACGTGGTCGGAACTAAGCATTAAACTCGCCACTCCCTTTTTCAACGCCCTCTTCTTTATTAGCCACGAGTGGATTCCATGACTACCACGCCTAAACCTTTGGTCCTGATGATTCTCGACGGCTTCGGTCACAGTGACAGCCACGAATCCAATGCCGTGTATGCGGCGAAGAAGCCTGTGCTCGATCGTCTCTGGGCCACGGTGCCGAACGGCCTGATCTCCGGCAGCGGCATGGACGTCGGCCTGCCGGACGGCCAGATGGGCAACTCCGAAGTCGGTCACATGAATCTCGGCGCCGGGCGCGTGGTGTATCAGGACTTCACTCGCGTGACCAAAGCGATTCGCGACGGCGAGTTCTTCGAGAACCCGACCATCTGCGCCGCTGTGGATAAAGCCGTGGCCGCCGGCAAAGCCGTGCATTTCATGGGCCTGCTGTCCGATGGCGGCGTGCACAGCCATCAGGATCACCTGGTCGCGATGGCCGAACTGGCCTTCAAGCGCGGCGCCGAAAAAATCTACCTGCACGCCTTCCTCGATGGTCGCGACACCCCGCCGAAAAGCGCCGCGTCGTCGATCGAATTGCTCGACGCAACCTTCCAGGCGCTCGGCAAGGGCCGCATCGCCAGCCTCATCGGTCGCTACTTCGCGATGGACCGTGACAACCGTTGGGACCGCGTATCCCAGGCCTACAACCTGATCGTCGACGGCAACGCCGAATTCAACGCCGCCACGGCCCAGGAAGGCCTCGAAGCCGCCTACGCCCGTGGCGAGAGCGACGAATTCGTCAAAGCCACCACCATCGGTGAGCCGGTCAAGGTCGAAGACGGCGACGCCGTGGTGTTCATGAACTTCCGCGCCGACCGTGCCCGCGAGCTGACCCGCGTATTCGTCGAAGACGATTTCAAGGAATTCGAGCGCGCGCGCCAGCCGAAACTGGCCGGTTTCGTCATGCTGACCCAATACGCCGCCAGCATCCCTGCGCCATCGGCCTTCGCCGCCGGCAGCCTGGAAAACGTGCTTGGCGACTATCTGGCGAAGAACGGCAAGACCCAGCTGCGCATCGCCGAAACCGAAAAATATGCACACGTGACCTTCTTCTTCTCCGGTGGCCGTGAAGAGCCGTTCCCGGGTGAAGAGCGCATCCTGATCCCGTCGCCGAAAGTCGCCACCTACGACCTGCAGCCGGAAATGAGCGCGCCGGAAGTCACCGACCGCATCGTCGATGCCATCGAGCATCAGCGTTACGACGTGATCGTGGTCAACTACGCCAACGGCGACATGGTCGGCCACAGCGGCGTGTTCGACGCCGCGGTGAAAGCCGTGGAATGCCTGGACACCTGCGTCGGGCGCATCGTCGAGGCGCTGGAAAAGGTTGGCGGCGAAGCGCTGATCACCGCCGACCACGGCAACGTCGAAAAAATGGCCGATGAAGAAACCCACCAGGCGCACACCGCGCACACCACCGAGCCGGTGCCGTTCATTTACGTCGGCAAGCGTGACCTCAAGGTCCGCGCAGGTGGCGTATTGGCGGACGTGGCCCCAACCATGCTGATGCTGCTGGGTCTGGAGAAACCAGTTGAGATGACTGGTACGTCGATTCTGGTGTAGTTCGCCAGATCAAACACCGCCAAACCCTGTGGGAGCGGGCTTGCTCGCGAATGCGGAGTATCAGCAACGTTGATGTTGACTGACGCCCCGCATTCGCGAGCAAGCCCGCTCCCACATTGGTTTTGCGCTATTTTTATTACCGAATCTGCTCCAGTTATCACACAAGCCCAATTGGGCGTTTTTTTTGCAGCCTCGGGCGGGCATACTAGGCCGTCCATTACCCTGGTGCCGCCCGCCTCTATGCTCCGCGTCCTGATCGCCCTCGCTCTGACATGCCTGCTCCAACCGGCCTTCGCTGACGAGCGCGCGCAAACCCAACAGCAGCTGGATGCCACGCGTCAGGACATTGCCGAGCTGAAAAAGCTGCTGGGCAAGCTGCAGGAAGAAAAATCCGGCGTGCAGAAAGAGCTCAAGGGCACTGAAACCGAGATGGGCAAGCTCGAGAAGCAGGTCGATGCCCTGCAGAAAGAGCTGAAGAAAAGCGAATCCGAGCTGCAGCGGCTCGATGCGGAGAAAAAAAAACTCCAGAGCGCGCGCACTGAACAGCAGCGACTGATCGCCATCCAGGCCCGCGCGGCCTACCAGAACGGCCGTCAGGAATACCTCAAGCTGCTGCTCAACCAGCAGAATCCCGAGAAATTCGCCCGCACCCTCACCTATTACGATTACCTGAGCCAGGCCCGCCTGGAGCAGTTGAAGAACTTCAACGAAACCCTGCGCCAACTGGCCAATGTCGAAAAAGACATCGCCACGCAACAGGCGCAATTGCTGGTACAGAAAAGCAGCCTCGACACCCAGCGCGACGAGCTGGAAAAGGTCCGCAAGGAACGCCAGCAAGTCCTCGCCAAGCTCAACGATGATGTGAAGGCCCGCGACCAGAAACTCGCCGCCCGCGAGCAGGATCAGGCAGACCTGTCTAAAGTCCTTAAAACCATTGAAGAAACCCTGGCCCGCCAGGCTCGTGAGGCAGAAGAAGCGCGGCAGAAAGCGCTGATCGCCCAGCAGGAAGCGGAAAAAAAGCGTTTGCGTGAGGCGCAGGCTGAAAACAGCGACGCCCCACGAAAACCCGCCAGATCAACCCCCGGCGCACTGGTATCCAGCAGCGGCGAGACCTTTGGCGGCCCTTTTGCCGCAACCCGGGGAAAACTTCCATGGCCGGTTGATGGTCGATTGCTGGCACGCTTCGGCGAAAGCCGTGGCGACGATGCCCGGACCAAGTGGGATGGCGTGATGATCAGCGCCGCTGCCGGCAGCCAGGTGCATGCCGTGCATGGCGGGCGCGTGGTGTTCGCCGACTGGTTGCGTGGCGCCGGGCTGCTGGTGATCCTTGATCACGGCAATGGTTATCTGAGCCTTTACGGTCACAACCAGACACTGCTCAAGTCGGCCGGTGACGTAGTAAAAGCCGGTGAGTCGATCTCCACTGTCGGTAACAGTGGCGGTCAGGACACACCAGCGCTGTATTTCGCAATTCGTCAGCAGGGTCACCCGAGTGATCCGGCGCAATGGTGTCACGCGCAAGGATAAGCGCGTCGCCTAATTCAGGAGTTCGTTCGACATGCTGCATTTGTCCCGCCTTACCTCGCTGGCCCTGACGATCGCTGTGGTGATCGGCGCGCCTCTGGCGTTCGCTGCTCAACCGGCCCCGGCCGTCGCTCCGGCAGGTACTGCCGCGACCGCCAAGGCACCGCTGCCGCTGGAAGAGTTGCGTACCTTTGCCGAGGTCATGGATCGAATCAAAGCCGCCTATGTCGAGCCGGTAGACGACAAGACCCTGCTGGAAAACGCGATCAAAGGCATGCTCAGCAACCTCGACCCGCACTCCGCCTATCTGGGCCCTGAAGACTTCACCGAGCTGCAGGAAAGCACCAGCGGCGAATTCGGCGGTCTCGGTATCGAAGTCGGCTCGGAAGACGGCTTCATAAAAGTCGTGTCGCCAATCGACGACACGCCTGCGTCCAAGGCTGGCATTCAGGCTGGCGACTTCATCGTCAAGATCAACGGTCAGCCGACTCGCGGCCAGACCATGACCGAAGCCGTGGACAAGATGCGCGGCAAGATCGGCCAGAAGATCACCCTGACCCTGGTGCGCGACGGCGGCACGCCGTTCGACGTGACCCTGGCGCGCGCGGTGATTCAAGTGAAGAGCGTCAAGGCGCAGCTGCTGGAATCGGGCTACGGTTACATCCGCATCACCCAGTTCCAGGTCAAGACCGGCGAGGAGGTCTCCAAGGCCCTGGCCAAGCTGCGCAAAGACAACGGCAAAAAGCTCAACGGCATCATCCTCGACCTGCGCAACAACCCGGGCGGTGTGTTGCAGGCGGCCGTGGAAGTGGTCGACCACTTCATCAAGAAAGGTCTGATCGTCTACACCAAAGGCCGAATCGCCAACTCCGAACTGCGCTTCTCCGCCACCGGCAAGGACGAAAGCGAAGCGGTGCCGATGGTGGTGCTGATCAACGGTGGCAGCGCCTCGGCGTCGGAAATCGTTGCCGGTGCCCTGCAGGACCAGAAACGCGCGGTGGTCATGGGCACCACCAGTTTCGGCAAAGGCTCGGTGCAAACCGTGCTGCCGCTGAACAACGACCGCGCGCTGAAGATCACCACGGCGCTGTACTTCACGCCGAACGGCCGCTCGATCCAGGCCCAGGGCATTGTCCCGGACATCGAAGTGCGCAAGGCCAAGATCACCAACGAAGCGGACGGCGACTACTTCAAGGAAGCCGACCTGCAAGGCCACCTGGGCAACGGCAACGGCGGCGCGGACAAGCCGACCGGTTCCGGCGCGAAGGCCAAGGCCATGCCGCAGGATGACGATTACCAACTGGCCCAGGCCCTGAGCCTGCTCAAAGGGCTGAGCATCACGTCCGGCCGTTGAGGATGTCTTTGCGTTTCCTCTTCGTCCTGCTGTGCTGTCTGGCGGGTGCTGCGCACGCAGAACCCGCCAGCACTACCCCGCCAAAAGCCTATCTGACGCTGATCATCGACGACCTGGGACAGAACCTGCCCCGGGATCGCCGCGTGCTGGCCCTGCCCGGCCCGGTGACCACGGCGATCATGCCCGACACGCCGCACGCCACCGAATTCGCCCGCGAAGCCCATCGCGCCGGCAAGATCGTGATCCTGCACATGCCGATGGATCCGGCCACCGGCCCGTACGCCTGGCACCCCGAACTGCCGCTCGAAGAGCTGCAAAAGCGCCTCGACGCCGCGTTCAAAATGGTCCCTTACACCGCGGGCATCAACAACCACATGGGCAGTCGCATGACCGCGCAACCGGTGGCGATGGCGTGGCTGATGGGTGAGTTGCAACGCCGCCACAAGTTCTTCGTCGACAGCCGCACCAGTGCGCAAACCGTGGCGGCGCAGCAGGCACAGAAAATCGACCTGGCGAGCGTTTCGCGGGATGTATTCCTCGATGACGAGCGCACCGAAGCAGCGATTTTCACCCAACTGCAAACAGCCATCAGCCTGGCGCGCAAACAGGGATCGGCGGTGATGATCGGTCACCCGTACCCGCAGACGCTGACAGTGTTGGAGCGTGAATTGCCGAAGCTGAAAGCTCAGGGCATCGAGTGGATCGACATCAAGCAGATGATCAGCGTGCGGAGCAACAGGGCGACCGCTGCACACGGGAAAAATGGTATTTATCGCTAACCGGCCAATTAATTAACTTCTTATTACCCCGCGCCGAATCCAACAAATAGCAACACCTTGGAAATTCACTAACAACAAAACTCATTTATTCTGCGCCAGTCTTGCACCCCAACACACTCGCCAAGGACTGGCCATGAACTTAAAGAACATCTACACAGGCTTTTTATTACTTCCTGCATTCTCGCTGCCGGCTTATTCCAACCCTGTGGATTATGGCAGGGGCATTGAGAACTTCTCATCCTCTTATTACCTGAAAAATCAGGGTGGTGACTATAACTACTGGAGCGGAATAGGCGTATACAAAAGCCCTGGGCAACTTACCTGCACCGCTTTTCTGATCGACACAAACAGCTCTGATGCGTCCGACTCTGCCTATGCACTCACCAGCGCACATTGCGTGGGCAAGGAAAATGGCGTCATGCGAATAGATGACCCCATCGAAGGCACGATCACCTTCAACCATTTCAATGACACACCGGATGCCCGCAAGGCCGTCCCTCTGAAAAAAGTAGCCTGGAGCAGTATTCAGGGTGTCGATCTGGCTCTTTTGGAACTAGGGATGTCACAAGGCGAACTTCTGGCACAGGGCATCACGCCCATGAAGCTGGCCGAACAACCACCGGCCGAAGACACCGACATTCTGATTGTGCACGGACCCGGTGGAGCGCCATTACGAATTTCAGCCTGTACCCATGTACCTTCGCCGGCCATTTTCGAAAAGCCCTGGGTCTGGCGGCATAGTCTCAGCAATCAGTGCAAAGACGTTGCCTCCGGAAGCTCCGGGAGCCCTGTCATTGTTCGAGCGACCAACGAAGTCTATGGCGTTCTGGGTACGCTTGCAGCCCATCTGACGCCCCTGCCCGGCTACGGCCAGATGCCGAGCGGCAGTTACGGTAGTTCAACCTCGGTTTTCAACAATTGCTTTATCAATGGCAAACTCAATACCAACCCACAGGTGTGCGAGTTATTTCCGGCAGCTTCCATCAGGCTACCCGCCGAACTGCCAATGCATGCAAAAATCAGCGTAACTACACAAGACAGTTATGTGTATCCCACGTGGAACTTCGACATAACCGCCAACACCCGATTTATTCGAACCAAACGTACTGCCGACTCACTTGATTGCGAAAAGCCTGAAGGCTACAGCCAACCGATCAACAGCGACACCCGCACCACTCGGTTGAATGTTCCAATGGGACCTGAAACCGGGACTAATAACCTTTGCATTATCGCCACGGACGATACCAGCGAAGTATTACCCGCCGGAACTTATCGCAACGCCGTGACCGTTCCCACCTATCTGATTGATGCGGGCCCGACACCTGCTCCTGCCCTGGACGCTTTCTATGACAAAGAAACAGACCGAGTGATATTCCTCTGGCCGAAAAGGAACATCGAGGGTATTGATCGTTATGAAGTAAAAGCCGGCCCTGCGGATACAACCCGTTGCGTCGATCCGCAGGGGTATACCGTTCCGAAATACAATTGGGTTCGCCGAGAAAGCAACTTCCCCATGAAATTCTGCATGTATGCCCTCGATACCAACAATCAGCGCTCAGTGCTGAAGGAATACATCCTGCAATGGGAAACGCTCAAAAGTCGCGCCCCTTGATCTGAACGGCGCCCCGCGGCCTTGTGCTTCTGCATCATCGGCAAACAGAAGAAGCGCAAGGCTGCCAATGGCCAGGATGATGTCTATCGGAAATATCCGGTCACTACGCTGAATACATAGTTACCGCCAAAGGCCTGGCGCGAATACCGATAGTGAGACCTGCAACGGGTCGCGACTCCCTTGAGTCGTCGTTCAACTATCAGGAGTGACTATGACCATTCATGAACAGGCCGCAGCGCCATCCAGGCCAATCGAGCCGATCAGACACGACAACCTGCTGATCCAGTTCACCACGGAATACCACCGAATCTGGGACAGCGCCGGCTCGCGGGCAAAACCTGCGGCTTTCTGGCGGCCGACACCAGCGCCGGATGTGTTGCCGGGCTACTTCCCGCTCGGCGATGTATTTATCGCCGGACACGACAACATTAACGGCAGCACCGTGGTCGCCGTGGTTTGCGAGGCCGATACCCCCAGCGCGGATCCAACCCGGGGCCCGGCATTACGCCGCCCGGACGACTTCGAATTGATCTGGAAAGACTCCGGCTCAAAATCGAAGAAAGACGGGGCCGTATGGCGACCGCTTGCCCCGCAAGGTTATGTGGCCATGGGAGCGGTCTGCTCCAATGATCATGAAAAACCTTCAGTCAATGCGGTTCGCTGTGTGCGTGCCGATCTGGTGATCGCATCGGACGTCGGCGAGCTGATCTGGAATGACAAGGGCAGCGGCGCCAGACAGAGCTTCAGTGCCTGGAGCATTGCGCCGCGCAGTGCACCGCCGGGAGAGATTCACTTCGCGCCAGGCACTTTTGTGGCGGCCAACGGTTTCGGCAAACCCGAGGGCGATGGCGGCGCTTACTCACTGCGGATGCAGATCGCGCCGCAGATCCTGTCGGCGCCCTCGCTGCCGACGCTTTCCGGATCGAACGTTTCGCAAATCCACGCGGCGGCCACGCTTGCTCAAGTCGTCGAACTTCCCTGGTTCGTCGTCAAGGATGACCTGTCCCCTCTGGAACAACTGCGCACCAGCCCCCTCTATCGTCTGGAAAGAACCGATCACTACTATCTGGTCGGGAGCGGACACAACACGAGCGACCAGGCCTGCTCGTTCAAGTGGACGGCGCAGCGACTGCAGAACTCCAAGATGCTGCGCCTGTTCACGCAGCTCACAGCGATCAATTTCGTGGGGCCGTGGGCAACGACGGCAGACGCTCAGCCATCACTGCCATTCTCGGCGAGATTGAACAGCCAGTTCACCCACAGCGAGACCTCAAGCAGTGGCTGGCAGACGGCGTTTGTCACACAAGTCCTCGCCATGGCCGGCAAAGGCAAGTTCGTCGCTGTGTATCAACTGGAGAGTTTCTACGAGTTGTTGCGTGGAGACGGTTCACAGGCAGGGATCAACCTCGGCTACACCGAGTGCGAAAACCTGCACCTGCTGCAATATCCGCTGGAAGAATGCAGCCACGATACTGCGGCCAAAGCGTTGCCGACCGCTACAGATACCGTCCCATGATCTCGTCCACCACACCGTCCTTGCGCATCTGATCCAGCGCCGCCTGCAATCTGGCGACCGTTACATCCGACACGTCCTTGTTCAGCGCCAGGTACAACTCGGCGCTGTTGAAGCGCAGCACGGTCTTGAGTCCGGTGACGCCATCCTGCCGCGCCAGATAACGCCCGGCAGGATCACCCGTGGCCCACAGGTCGATCTGGCCATTGACCAGTTTTTTCGCGTTGTCCTGATCACGCAGCACCACGATCGGCTTCAGGCCCTGCTTGGCCAGCGTCTCGGCAATCGCGTCACCCTTGTAGGCGCCGATCTTGTATTTGCGTGCATCGTTGAGGGTGTCGAGGGTGATCTTGCTGTCGGCCCTGGCCAACATGATCCAGTCGTCCGGACCGATCGGGCCGACCCATTTGAACAGGTTCTCGCGATCCGGCAGGCGGGCCATCACGAAGGCGCCATAACCAGGGTTTTCCAGCGCCAGTTTGTAGACCCGCTCCCATGGGAAGCGCAGCGTCAGGCTGTAGGTGAGCCCGGCGCGCTTGAACATTTCGCGCACGATGTCGGCGGCAATGCCGTTGATGTTCTCGCCCTTGGCGAAATTCTTGCCGTCTTTCGCCATGTTGTAGGGCGGGAAGTTTTCGGTGAGGAGCACCAGATCGGTGTCGGGACTGTTTTCGGCCCGCGCCGTGTTGAGCAACAACACAGAGGCACTGGCGAGAACAAGAAGCAGGCGTTTGATCATGTCGGGCTACCGGAATCCATGGCGTTCCCAAGAGTGCCTTGGGTACGCCATGCTGTCCACTGGCCTGTACGGTTTAGCGCATGACAATTCCGCGTTGCGCCATGTAGGCCTTGGCCTCCTGCACGGTGTATTCGCCGAAGTGAAAAATACTCGCCGCCAGTACCGCGCTGGCGTGGCCTTCGAGGATGCCGTCGGCCAGATGCTGCAGGTTGCCGACGCCGCCGGAAGCGATCACCGGGATGCCCAGTGCATCGCTGATCGCCCGAGTCACGCCGAGGTCGAAGCCGTTTTTCATGCCGTCCTGATCCATGCTGGTCAACAGGATCTCGCCGGCACCGAGGCCTTCCATTTTTTTCGCCCACTCGACTGCATCGAGACCGGTCGGCTTGCGCCCGCCGTGGGTGAAGATTTCCCAGCGCGGGGTTTCACCCGGACCGGAAACCTTCTTCGCGTCGATGGCGACGACGATGCACTGCGAGCCGAAATGCTGCGCAGCTTCGCCGACAAACTCCGGATTGAACACCGCTGCGGTGTTGATCGAAACCTTGTCCGCACCGGCATTGAGCAGGTTGCGAATGTCCTGCACGGTGCGCACGCCGCCGCCGACGGTCAGCGGGATGAACACCTGGCTGGCCATGCGCTCGACGGTATGCAGTGTGGTGTCGCGACCATCGACGCTGGCGGTGATGTCGAGAAAAGTAATCTCGTCGGCACCCTGCTCGTCATAACGACGGGCGATTTCCACCGGGTCGCCGGCATCGCGGATGTTCTCGAACTTCACACCTTTGACGACCCGGCCGTTGTCCACGTCCAGGCAAGGGATGATGCGTTTGGCCAGCGCCATGGTCAGTCCTCAGCCTTGGTACGAATCGCAGAAAGCTTGCGCTTCAGCGACGTCGAGGGTGCCTTCGTAGATCGCCCGGCCAGTGATTGCACCGATGATGCCCGGCGCCTTGGCGTCGAGCAGCGACTTGATGTCACCCAGATTGTGGATACCGCCGGAAGCAATCACCGGGATCTTCGTCGCTGCCGCCAGTGCAGCGGTGAACGGTACGTTGCAGCCCTGCATCATGCCGTCTTTGGCGATGTCGGTATAAACGATCGAGGACACACCGTCGGCTTCAAACTGCTTGGCCAGATCGATGACTTGCACGGTGCTGATTTCAGCCCAGCCATCGGTGGCGACGAACCCGTCTTTGGCATCCAGACCGACGATGATCTTGCCCGGGAACGCGCGGCAGGCCTCAGCGACGAACGCCGGATCCTTCACCGCTTTGGTACCGATGATCACGTAGCTCACGCCTGCCTTGACGTAGTGCTCGATGGTTTCCAGCGAGCGGATACCGCCGCCGATCTGGATCGGCAGAGTCGGGTAGCGCTTGGCGATCGCGGTGACCACTTCGCCGTTGACCGGCTGGCCTTCGAACGCACCGTTCAGATCGACCAGATGCAGACGGCGGCAACCGCCCTCCACCCACTTGGCAGCCATGCTCACCGGGTCATCGGAGAACACTGTGGAATCTTCCATGCGGCCCTGGCGCAGACGTACGCAGGCACCGTCTTTAAGATCGATAGCGGGAATAATCAGCATCTGGCAAACCTTCAAATTTGAATGTTCAGCTTGGCTCGGAAATCAGTTTTTCTCGAGCGCCCACAGGTCGCTTTCGATGCTTTCAAACCGCTCTTTGAGGTGGGTCTGCACATCGAAAATCGCCCTGTTGTAATAGTGCGGAGCAATTTCGCGGGTAAACAGCTCAAGAATTTCCGCCGCTTCGAACGAACCCAGGTCGAGTTCGAACCGATCCTCCATGAACCGCTGGATCTTGCGGTTGGCCTCGTTCTCCTGCTCGGGAGTGAGGGTCAGGATCGGCGGTTTGGACTTCTTGGCGGCCATTTACCAGCGACCGTCCCACGCGGCGAAGTTCTGCAGCAATTGCAGGCCATGGGTATGGCTCTTCTCCGGGTGGAACTGCACGGCGAAACGCGAGCCTTCGGCCAGCGCTGCTGCGAAATCGACCCCGTAATGACCGCTGCCGACTACCTGCCGCGCATTGGCGGCAGCGATGTAGTAGCTGTGCACGAAGTAGAAACGCGCCTTGTCCGGAATGTCGTGCCACAGCGGGTGACTGACCTTCTGCTGCACTTCGTTCCAGCCCATGTGCGGGACTTTCAGGTGCTCGCCGTCTTCATGCAGGTCTTTGCCGAAGAACTTCACGGCGCCCGGGAACAGGCCGATGCAGTCGACGCCGTCGTTCTCTTCGCTGCTGTCGAGCAGGGCTTGCATGCCGACGCAGATGCCGAGGAACGGACGATCCTGGCTGACTTCACGCACCAGCGAGTCGAAACCGAGACGACGGATCTCCGCCATGCAATCGCGAATCGCACCAACGCCGGGGAACACCACGCGGTCGGCTTCGCGGATCACGTCCGCATCGCTGGTGATCAGCACCTTGCCGGCGCCGACGTGCTCGAGGGCCTTGGCCACCGAGTGCAGGTTGCCCATGCCGTAGTCGATAACTGCAACCGTCTGCATTACAGAACGCCTTTGGTCGATGGCATTTGCCCGGCCATGCGCTCGTCCAGCTCGACGGCCATGCGCAGGGCGCGGCCGAAAGCCTTGAACACGGTTTCGATCTGGTGGTGGGTGTTGGTGCCACGCAGGTTGTCGATGTGCAGGCTGACCAGCGCGTGATTGACGAAGCCCTGGAAGAATTCCTGGAACAGGTCGACGTCGAAGCCGCCCACGGTGGCGCGGGTGTACGGCACGTGCATCTGCAGGCCTGGACGGCCGGAGAAATCGATCACCACACGCGACAGCGCTTCATCGAGCGGCACGTAGGCGTGGCCGTAGCGACGGATGCCTTTCTTGTCGCCGATGGCTTTGGCGAAGGCCTGGCCGAGGGTGATACCGACGTCTTCCACGGTATGGTGGTCGTCGATATGCAGATCGCCCTTGCATTCAATATCCAGGTCGATCAACCCGTGACGGGCGATCTGATCCAGCATGTGCTCAAGAAAAGGAACACCGATATCGAATCGGGCCTTTCCGGTGCCATCAAGGTTGATCGAGGCTTTGATCTGGGTTTCCAGAGTGTCGCGCTCGACAGACGCCTTACGTTCGGCCATCACCAGCTCCGCAAAATCATTGGGCGAAAAAGGCAGCCATTATAGGCACGCGGGGCCGAAACAGAAACACGAGACGTGATATGGCTGACGGACAGAAGCCCCGACTGTCGCGGGTAGACATGTCCATACAAGCCATTACAGGCACCCCAAAACAACTGTAGGAGTGAGCCTGCTCGCGATGAGGGCCTCACAGTCAACATTTCTGTCGACTGTCAGACCGCTATCGCGAGCAGGGCTCACTCCTACAGGGGTATTACGTTTTTACTTAGTGAAACAGTACCGCCGTCTTCTGCAGGGTCACCCACACACCCCACGCCAACGGAATACCCACCACCAGCCATGCAGCCACAGCCAGCGGCTTGCTGCCCGGTGCGGCTTTCCACTCCAGCACGGTGCTCGCATCAGCACCCTTGTCGTGGCCCAGCGCCTGTTCGGCAGCCAGTTCAGCGTCGGTCATGAAGTACTTGTCGGCCACCGGACGCACCAGCAGGTTGCACAGGAAACCCAGCACCAGCAGGCCCGCGAGGATGTACAGGGTGATGTCGTAAGCGGCAGCGCGTTCAACGCCGATGCTCAGTTGATACTCGCGCAGGTAGTTCACCAGCACCGGACCGAGCACCCCGGCCGCAGCCCAGGCAGTCAGCAGGCGACCGTGGATCGCGCCGACCATTTGCGTGCCGAACAGGTCGGCCAGATACGCCGGAACGGTCGCAAAACCACCGCCGTACATCGACAGGATGATGCAGAACGCCGCCACGAACAGCGCAACGTTGCCCAGATGGCCCATGTTCGGGATCAGCGCGTACAGGGCGAAACCGAGGGCGAAGAACACGAAGTAAGTGTTTTTGCGACCCAGGTAGTCCGAGAACGAAGCCCAGAAGAAGCGGCCACCGATGTTGAACAGGCTCAGCAGGCCGGTGAAGCCGGCAGCGATCGCGGCGATCGAAGCCAGTTGCCCGGCATCCAGTTGACCGAACGGCACGTCAACGCCCAGCAACTTGCCGCCGAACACTTCCTGCAGCAGTGGCGAAGCCATGCCGAGAATGCCGATACCGGCGGATACGTTCAGGCACAGCACCAGCCACACCAGACGGAACTGCGGGGTTTTCCACGCCACATTCACGTGCACGTGACGGTGGGTGATCATCGCGTTCGAGGCTTTTTTCGCCGGCGCGGTCCAGCCTTCAGGCTTCCAGCCGGTTGGCGGCACGCGGTAGGCCAGGGCGCCACCGATCATGAACACGAAGTAGATCGCCGCCATGGCCACGAAGCTCTGCCACACGCCGACCCCGGCAGGCGAAGCGAAGTGGCTCATCAGTGCCGTCGCCAACGGTGCACCGACCATCGCGCCGCCACCGAAGCCCATGATCGCCATGCCGGTCGCCATGCCGCGCTTGTCCGGGAACCACTTGATCAGGGTCGAAACCGGCGAGATATAGCCCAGGCCCAGACCGATACCGCCGATCACGCCGGAGCCGATCCACATCAGCCAGATCTGGTGGGTATAAATCCCCAGTGCCGAGATCAGCAGACCGCCGCACCAGCACAGTGCCGAAACCACACCAGCCTTGCGTGGCCCGGCGTGTTCCAGCCAGCCACCCCAGATCGCTGCCGAGCAGCCGAGGAAGATGAAGAACAGGGTGTAGATCCAGCCGAGCATCGAGATCGGCCAGTCGCATTGCGAAGAGAAGACCTGAGCGATGAAGCTCATGTCCGGTGCGCAAGCCACTGGCGCGGTGACGCCCAGTGCCTTGGACAGCGGCAACCAGAACACCGAGAAACCGTAGGCCATGCCGATGCACAGGTGGATGGCCAGCGCGGCCGGTGGAACCAGCCAGCGGTTGAAACCGGGCTTGGCGATGATGCGTTCCTTGGACAGGAACGCAGGCTGGTCGGCGCGAAGGCCGTCCGCCGTGATACTCGTGCTCATTGTGTATCCCCCAATTATTAGTATGGTTCGCCAGCCACTGTTCACCCTCGGCCTTTATGCACGCAGGCATGACCGTTTTTTCAGGTGAAGCTCCTTGAAGGCGCGACGTTAAGTCGCAGAAGGACGGACGAACCGGCGAAGGTTACCATTTGCACGTGACAGAAAAACCAAACTGATATCACCTTTTTCGTGTCATCTGATCTCGCCCCCTCAGGAAAAAGCCATGCCGATCGTTGTCCAAGCGCTGAACGATGCCAGTTACCAGGATCAACAGGATTTGCAGAAGATCTATCGTGACGCTCCGCAGTGGCTGTTCGCGCCGTATTCCGGGGACGCCCAGTTGATCGAAAGCAGCCTGGCGGACGGGTCTTTGATTACAGGACGTTTCAACGACCGACTGCTCGGTGCGGCGCGTCTGACAAGGCACGACGGGATTTGGTACTTGTCGCATTTGTGTGTACGAAAAGTCACCCGGCGCCGTGGGGTGGCTGAGCGATTGGTGAACCAAGCGCAGAAAATGGCGTCGCAAGCGGGTGCCCAACTGCGCCTGCTGGCACCGGCCGGACACCTTGAAACGCAGGCGCTGGCCGCCAAACTGCAAGTGCCGCTGGAAGTCATCGCGACATGACAGCGCCCCGAACCGGGCGGATGCAGCGCTATACTCCCCGGCTAAATTACGAATTCGACTAACTACAAGGACTCGCCCATGAAAGCGTTCGGCAAAATCCTGGGTCTGGTACTTCTCGGGCTGTTGCTGATCATTGTGGCGGCGGGCTTCGCCCTGACCCACCTGTTTGATCCCAACGACTACAAAGACGAGATCCGCCAGATAGCCCGCGACAAGGCCCACATCGAGCTGACGCTCAATGGCGATATCGGCTGGAGCCTGTTCCCGTGGCTCGGCCTGGAACTGCATGAAGCCAGCATCGCCACCCTTATCAACCCGACCGAACCGTATGCCGACTTGCAGATGCTCGGCCTGTCCGTGCGCGTGCTGCCGCTGTTGCGCCGTGAAGTGCAGATGAGCGATGTGCGTGTCGAAGGCCTGAACCTGCGCCTCAAACGCGACAAGAACGGCCACGGCAACTGGGAAGATATCGGCAAATTGCCGACAGCCGCCGCGCCCGCCGGCAGCCCGGCGCCTGCCAGCGCACCTGCTGCCGAAGCCCCTGCCCAGCCGGAAAAACCGCCGCAGCCGATCCGCCTCGACATCGACAGCCTGACAGTCAACAACGCCCGCGTTGAATACAACGACGAGCAGACCGGCAAGCAGTACAGCGCCGAAAGCATCCAGTTGAGCACCGGTGCGGTACACGACTCGACCAACATTCCGCTGAAGGCCACGGCGTTCCTCAGCACTAATCAGCCTGTGCTGCGGGTGCGCACCGAGCTCAATGGCGAGCTGCGCATCGAACGCGCCCTGCAACGTTATAAGTTCGAAGACATGAAACTGTCCGGCGAACTGACCGGCGATCCACTGCAGGGCAAGGCCATGACCTTCTCCGCCCAAGGCCAGATATCCCTGGACAAGGCAGCGAATGTCGCCGAATGGACCGGGATCAAGATCTCCGCCAACCAGTTGCGTGCCCTCGGCGAGCTGAAGGCCAACGACCTCGACAAGACCCCGCAGATCACTGGCGGGATCTCGATCGCCCAGTTCGATCTGGCGAAATTCGTCGACAGCATCGGTCAGACGTTGCCCGCCATGGCGCCCGGCAGCCTGAGCAAAGTCGAACTGGTCAGCCGCGTGGCCGCCACGCCAACGAGCGTGGCTTTCGACAACGTCAACCTGAAACTCGACGACAACAGCTTCAGCGGGCGCATTGCCGTAGAAGACTTCGCCAAGCAGTCGCTGCGCGCGATCCTCAAGGTCGACACCTTTGATGTCGACCGCTACCTGCCGCCGAAATCGGACAAGACCAAAAACGCCACGCAAGTGCGTCAGGCCGAAGTCGCCAGCACCGAAGCCGATGCCATGGCCGGCGCCGGCAGCACACCGCTGCCAGACAAACCGAGCAAAAGCGCCTGGAGCACCGAGCGTCTGCTGCCGGTCGAGCGTCTGGCCAAACTCGACGTCGATGCCGACCTGACCTTCGGCCAACTGACCCTCGACAAACTGCCGATCCAGAACGCTGCACTCAAGGCCACAGGCCAGAGCGGCCTGCTGACCCTGCAAAACCTGCGCGGCGAGCTATACGGCGGCGACTTCGAAGCCAAGGGCACCCTCGACGTACGCCCGAGCGCCCCCGTGCTCAATCTGCAGACCAAAATCAACCGCGTGCCGGCCGAGAAAATTCTCGAAAGCCAGGGCAAGAATCCGCCGGTCAAAGGCCTGGTCACGCTGACCAGCAACCTCACCGGCAGCGGCAACAGTCAGCAGGCGCTGATCGAAACCCTCAACGGCAACGCCAGTTTCGTGATCAACAACGGCGTGCTGCTCAACGCCAATCTTGAACAGCAACTGTGCAAAGGCATCGCCACCCTCAATCGCAAAACCCTCAGCGGCGAGCCACGAGGCAAGGACACACCGTTCCAGGAACTCAAGGGCAACCTGACCTTGCGCAACGGCGTGGCGAGCAACCCGGACCTGAAAGTGCGCATCCCGGGCATGACCGTCAACGGCAACGGCGACATCGACCTGAAAGTGCTGGGCATGGATTACCGCGTCGGCATCATCGTCGAGGGCGACACCAGCGCCATGCCGGATCCGGCCTGTCAGGTCGGCGAGAAATTCGTCGGTATCGAGTGGCCGCTGCGCTGCCGTGGCCCGCTGGAGCTGGGCGCCAAGGCCTGCCGTGTGGATAACGAACGTCTCGGCCAGGTCGCGACCAAAATCGCCGGTGACAAACTCAGCGAAAAGATCGATGAAAAACTCGGCGACAAGGTCAGCCCGGAATTGAAAAACGCATTGAAGGGGCTGTTCAAGCGATGAGAGCGGAGCAGTTTTCCACGGCGGTGCTGGAATGGTTCGACCGCCACGGCCGCCACGATTTGCCCTGGCAGCAAGACATCAATCCGTATCGGGTATGGGTGTCTGAGATCATGTTGCAGCAGACCCAGGTCAGCACCGTGCTCAATTACTTCGACCGCTTCATGGCCGCGCTGCCAACAGTGCAAGCGCTGGCCGAAGCGCCGGAGGACGAAGTGCTGCATCTATGGACCGGGCTGGGTTACTACACCCGCGCGCGCAATCTGCAGAAGACCGCGAAGATCGTCGTCAGCCAGTATGGCGGCGAATTTCCGCGGGACGTCGAAAAGCTGACGGATCTGCCGGGGATCGGCCTGTCCACCGCTGGGGCTATCGCCAGCATCAGCATGGGCCTGCGCGCGCCGATCCTCGATGGCAACGTCAAACGCGTTCTGGCGCGTTTTACCGCGCAAGAGGGTTACCCGGGGGACCCGAAGGTCGCCAAACAGCTATGGGCCAACGCAGAGCGTTTCACGCCGCACGATCGGGTCAACGCCTACACCCAGGCGATGATGGATCTTGGCGCCACGCTGTGTACGCGCAGCAAACCGAGCTGCCTGCTGTGTCCGCTGGAAAAGGGCTGCGAGGCGCACATGCTTGGCCTGGAGACGCGCTACCCGATTCCCAAACCGCGCAAGGCCATCCCGCAGAAACGCACGCTGATGCCGCTGCTGGCCAACAGCGAAGGCGCGATTCTGCTTTATCGTCGCCCGTCGACAGGTCTGTGGGGCGGTTTATGGAGCCTGCCGGAACTCGATGACCTCGACGACCTGCAGCATCTGGCCGACCAGCACTCGCTGACCATGGGCGAGCAGCAGGCGCTGCCAAGCCTCGTCCACACCTTCAGCCATTTCCAGCTGTCCATCGAACCCTGGCTGGTTCAGGTGCAGGAGGCCGGTCAGCACGTGGCCGAGGCCGACTGGCTCTGGTATAACCTCGCCACCCCGCCGCGCCTGGGCCTTGCCGCCCCGGTCAAAACCTTGCTCGAACGCGCGGCCGCCGTATTGAACGCAGGAGAGTCGTCATGACCCGCACCATCATGTGCCGCAAGTACAAAGAAGAACTGCCCGCGCTGGAACGCGCTCCTTTCCCGGGCGCCAAAGGTCAGGATATTTTTGACCACGTCTCGGCCAAGGCCTGGGCTGACTGGCAGAAACACCAGACCCTGCTGATCAACGAAAAGCGTCTGAACATGATGAACGCCGAAGATCGCAAATATCTTCAGGGCGAAATGGACAAGTACTTCTCCGGCGAGGATTACGCCAAGGCTGAAGGCTACGTTCCGCCTGCAGAGTAAACCCGCAAAATCGGGGGTCGGATCGTAAGCGACGGAATTAATTTAAGAAATTTTAAAAAAGTCGTTGACGTAAATCCGAAAAACCCTTTTAATGCGCCCCGTTGCCCAGATAGCTCAGTCGGTAGAGCAGGGGATTGAAAATCCCCGTGTCGGCGGTTCGATTCCGTCTCTGGGCACCAAATACCGAAAACCCTGAATCGCAAGATTCAGGGTTTTTTTATGCCTGCGATTTGATGGCGGCTCAATCCAGCCTTTTTTCTGGGCTGCACAAATGCGCGACGGGTTTCGAACAAAGGCGATCCGCGCTACTTTGGCTGCACCTTATGGAAGAGGGTCATCCGTTCGATGAACCAGAAAAGAACCCGCGTGCCCCTGCCCCACCCGCCACCCTATCGCCAGAGTCGGACTGCATTCTGGCTGACGGTGCTGGTCGGCGTACTGATCGCCTTCCTCATCGGCGCGTCGATTTATCTGATCGTCCACAGCTTGATCAGCGGCTCCATCACCACCTGGAACCGCTCCGGTCCACGCCACACCTACACCCTTGCACTGCAACCGCGAATGTTCTGGTTCGAGATCGTGTCGCAATGCATCGGCACCGTATTCCTGATAGCCGTCGGCTGGATCGGACTATGGATTCACCGAATGGCGCAAGAACCCACTGACAAGCAGAAGGGCAAGCGTACGCGGGGGTAAATGACGGTTGTTCCTCAGAGGGTGTTGACGTAGTCGACCGGCAACAAAACCGTGTCGAGCGCAGCGTCTACCGGCAGCGATACCACGGTAATCACCGGGCAAACGATCATCATGTAGCAGATGACCGCGGAGGGCATGCCGTCTCCCCCTCTCACACCAAGCAAGTGCAGGTTGCCATCGACGCCTTTGTAGTACGGTTCTGCAGAATCACCGTTCAGGCGCCCCATCATCGTTCCACAACCAGCCAACAGCAAAACCAGGCTTACCGCTGAGCCAATACGCAAAATCCCTTTCAAACCAGCACTTCCTTGCATCACAGAAACATAAGGCGCGGGATTGTACCCGCGCCTCGACTTTCAATTGAACCCAACACTATCCAGCGTCATTCCAGTGGAACACCAGATTGCGGGCACCGCCGCTGCCAACGTCTGTCTCATCGCGCCGTGTTTCGCCATTGCGCGTGGCGACCACCGTGTACTTACCGGGTGGTAGTTGCACGTAAACCAGCGGGCCGGTTTGGGTGAGAGTCAGTACGGTTTGCCCTGGTGACTTTTGAATCATCACATCGACATCAGCGGTGTACTGGTCTTGCGCGCCCACCGCGAACGTCATGTGCAGGTTGTAACCGGTGGATTGTTGAATGGCTTTTGCCTCATCAACGCCAATCCCGCCGGACAAGTAGTTGATGCCGTTTTGTTGCTGTTGTTGAGCCTGTACGCCTGCGCTGTCGACGGGCTCAAGGCTGGCCGCCTGCAGCATCGCCGGAAAAGCCAATACAGCGACCGCAGCGACTGGCAGCATGAATGAAAGAATGCGCTTCATAATCTCTACTCCCGGACTCTTTTAGAGCCCAACCGTGACTCCTTATTTGATCCGGCCAGGGAAGCACGCGTTTTAGATTGATTGGAACTTGGCCTGTGTACGAAATGGACTACAGACCATCACTCACTGAAACACTTTTTGCCGCCAACGTCCTGCAATACCCATCCCCTCTTCCTGCCGCCTATACAGGGCTCGCCCGACATCGCCGAGCGGCGAATCCCGGCATGCTTTTGCGTCTGTTTCCACTGATGCGGAAGACTCGATGAGCCAGGTAAAACCTACCGATGCGCAAGACCCGAAAATCGATTCATTGCTGGGGGAGTTGGGCGAACTGATTCGCCAGGCGCGGCAAAAAGTGCTGCGTGCGGTTGATACGATTCAAGTCCAGACCTGTTGGCAGATCGGCCGGCATATTGTCGAGTTTGAACAGCAAGGGGCGCAGCGGGCGGGGTATGGCAAGCAGTTGCTGGCCTTGCTGATGAATCCAGACAAAGCCGATGTGATCGAAGAAGCCACCACCAACATTGCAGCCATGAAACCCCATCCTCGGGAATTCATTCGCGACCCCGTCATACTCGAGTTTCTTGGGCTGCCGTCGGCCGGCAAGGTCAGGGAGAGCCGTCTTGAACAGGCCCTCATCGACCACCTGCAGGGGTTTCTCCTGGAGCTGGGTAAAGGCTTTTCCTTTGTCGCTCGACAACAACGCATCAGCACCGATGGTGACGATCTGTACATCGACCTGGTGTTCTACAACTATTTGCTCAAATGCTTCGTGATCATTGACCTCAAGCGCGGCAAGCTCAGCGCCGGCGACGTCGGACAAATGGACATGTACGTACGCATGTACGACGAACTCAAGCGCAACGAGGGCGACAAGCCGACAGTCGGGATCATTCTGTGTGCAGAGAGCAATGATTCGGTCGCGCGTTACTCGATGCTCAAGGGCAATGAGCAACTGTTCGCCAGCAGTTACAAGACGATACTGCCGAGTGAGGAAGAATTACGCGCAGAACTCAATCGGGAACAGGCCTTGATCGAAGAACGCCTGCTCATTCAATCGACTGAATAAACCTTCTGGATTGTTGCCGGGCGGCGCCGAGACTA
This sequence comes from Pseudomonas sp. MWU16-30322, assembly GCF_020515535.1. NCBI lineage: Bacteria > Pseudomonadati > Pseudomonadota > Gammaproteobacteria > Pseudomonadales > Pseudomonadaceae > Pseudomonas > Pseudomonas sp. MWU16-30322. The sequence continues at coordinate 179,554 of NZ_JAIWYL010000003.1, read as the reverse complement.
TCGTTGGCAACTTACCCGCAAAGGTGGAAAGCCATGACCTGTCAGGACACGCCCGCGATGCAGGATATGCAGTCAAGGTTGCCAATTTTGACCGCGGCGCAAGGTGAACCCTTCACGGAAGCCGCCGAGGATGACTTTGCCCTTGGCGGCTTCACCTGGCGCCATGCCCTGCCCGACATCCAGCGACCGGTAGTCATCATCAACGCCGCCACCTCGGTACGCTGCCGACACTATTCACGCTTCGCCGATTACCTGTTCGCCAACGGCTTCGACGTGATCACCTACGACTATCGAGGCATCGGCGAATCACGCCCGGCAACCCTGAAAGGCCTTGAGGCTTCATGGACCGACTGGGGCGCGCTGGATTTCGAGGCGATGCTCAAACGCGCGCAACGGGAATTCTCCGGCCAGCCAATCGATGTGGTCGGCCACAGTTTCGGCGGTTGCGCGGCCGGACTCGGCGAGTCCGGGCAGGTCATTCGTCGGCTGGTGACGGTCGGCGCGCAGTTCGCTTACTGGCGCGACTATGCCCCCGAACAGCGCCGGCGCATGTTCGGTAAATGGCACCTGCTGATGCCGCTGTTGACGCGGTTCTGTGGCTATTTCCCGGGCAAGCGCCTCGGCTGGCTGGAGGACACGCCCGCCGGCGTCGTACGCGACTGGAGCACGCCTGCCGCGCGCTACGAGCAGCGTCCGAGCGGTCGCCGACTGCTGAAGGCAAGCGGTCGCCTGCCCTTCGCCAACGTCCGCGCACACACCCTGGCGATCAGCATCAGCGACGACCCCTACGGCACCATTCCAGCCATCGAACGCCTGCTCGACTACTTCAGCCATGCGCACAAAACCCACCTGCGCATCGAGCCGCAGGACATCGGCGAACAACAAGTCGGACATTTCGCCTTTTTTCGCAGCGCATACCAAGCCACACTATGGCCCATCGCTCTGACCTGGCTGCAAACCGGCGAGCTGGCCCCCGACACACCCGGGCGGCCAGTGCCACGCAGCTGAGCCCTTTCAACGCACGACGGAACACACCATGGCCTCCGCCAACAAGCAGCAAAAACGCGCCGCCCGGGCCAAGACCAAGGCCAAGCAAAACCGCACCAAACGCACCGAGACGCCGGTCGAACTGGACCCGAACGATGACCGTATCGACTTCGAGTCGGTGGACCTGACCGAGCTGTTCAAGAAAATGATCGATGCCGAGAAGATCAGCCAGCAAGCCCTGTGCACCGCGTTCCTCGAAGACCCGCTGCTAGGACTGGTCTACGAGCAGGAAGGCGAAGAAGGCGCGATGGATTTCATCCTCGCCGCGCTGATCGAGTATCGCCAGTGGTCCCAGGAAACCGACGAAGCCGGCGCCCTGGCGTGGATCGAATCCCCGGCCTTCCAGGCCGACTATGTGGCGGCGTCCGACGCAATCGCCGCACAAACCCAACAGAAGAACTGAGTACCCATGGCATCCCTGAACAAGCAACAGAAACGCGCCAAACGCGCCAAGGCCAAAGCCAAGCACATCCGCATGGTCGGCCGTAAGCCGCTGGACCAGGACGACAATCTCGGGCATCTGGACGAGCCGATCCCGGAATACACCCTCGCAATGTTCAGCAAAATGCGCGACGCCGAAGCCGTCAGCCGCAACGAAATGCTGCTGACCCTGCTGCGCGAACTGGCGTTCATCATCGTTGACCATCCAGAGCTGCTGGACATGGAAAATGCCGAGAACGAAGGCATGGCTGCCACTCACCTGGCCGCCGACATGCTGATCGACTACCGCATGTGGGCCGATGGCATGGACATCGAAACCGCCCAGGCCTGGCTGACCGAGCCACAGTTCATCACCGATTTCGGGATTGCGCTGGATACTTACGGCAAGTCGTTGGATGCCCAGGAAGAAAAGAGCGAATAAACCCCGCGCACAAACAAAAACGGCCGCTCGTCATCACTGACAGCGGCCGTTTTGCATTACGCGTTGCGGATCAGTTCAACACCACCGCACCACGGTTTTCCAGCTTGCGACGACGCGCCACCAGCAGGCCGGCGGCGACTACCATGAGGCTCAGCAGGCCGGTCGCGAGGATTTCCACGCGGTGGGCTTCCTGGAACAGCATGATGGTCAGGGCCGCGACGATGAAGATGATCACCGCGTAGGTCAGGCCCGGGAACAGCCACATGCTGAAGACGATTTTCTCGCCGCGGGCCATGCGTTGTTTACGCATGCGCAGTTGCGAGAACGCGATCACCAGGTACACCAGCAGCGCGATGGCGCCGGAACTGGCCAGCAGGAATTCGAACACCGCGGCCGGGGCCACGTAGTTGGCGAAGGTGCAGAGGAACGCCGCACCGGTCGACAACATCACTGCCCAGTAAGGCGTGCCGCTTTTATTGACCCGAGTTGACATGGCCGGTGCGTCACCGCGCTTGCCGAGGGAGAACAGCATGCGCGACGAGGTGTACAGCGCCGAGTTCAGGCAGCTGGTTACCGCGACCAGCACCACGATGTCGACGATCATTTTCGCGTTCGGGATGCCCATGCGCTCAAGCACGGTCTGGTAGGAACCGAGGTTGGCCAGGGTCGGATCGTTCCACGGCACCAGGGCCACAACGATGAAGATCGACACGAGGTAGAACAGGCCGATCCGCCAGATCACCGAGTTGGTGGCCTTGGAGATCTGTTTGCCCGGGTTCTTCGATTCCGCAGCCGCGATGGTCACGATTTCGGTACCCATGAACGAGAACATGGTGGTCAGGATTGCACCCAGCACCGCGCCCATGCCGTTTGGCAGGAAGCCGCCGGAGTCGAACAGGTGCGAAACACCGCTGACCTGGCTGTTCGGCAGGAAGCCGAAGATCGCCGCAAGGCCAAGGATGATGAAGCCGATGATCGCCAGCACTTTGATCAGGGCGAACCAGAATTCGAACTCACCGTAGTTCTTCACACTGAACAGGTTGGTGACCGTCAGCAGCAGGGTGATGATCAGTGCGAACGCCCAGATGCCGACACTCGGGAACCAGGCATGGAGGATGGTCGCGGCGGCGTTGGCCTCCAGCGGAATCACCAATACCCAGAACCACCAGTACAACCAGCCGATGGTGAAACCGGCCCAGTGCCCGATGGCACGGTCGGCGTAAGTCGAGAACGAGCCGGTGTCGGGCGAAGCGACAGCCATCTCACCGAGCATGCGCATCACCAGCACCACCAAGGTACCGGCGGCGGCGTAAGCCAGCAGCACAGCAGGGCCGGCGGCAGCGATAGCGTGGCCGGAGCCAACGAACAGACCGGCGCCGATAACACCGGCGATCGACAACATGGTCACATGACGCGGTTTGAGCCCCTGTTCGAGGCCATTGGAGCTTGGGGTACTGCTCATCGGAACTACCTTTGCGAGGAAAGCGATTGCGTCCGTCCCGTCTGGTTTTCCTTCTCGTAAAAAGAAACCAACGGGGCGTTCCAGATTCTGCACGCAATAAGTGCGCCAAAATGTTTCAAACTCTTCTGGCCCGCGGCTTTTAACGCGACCGGACAGTCATCGCAAGTCCTTAAAATTAATGGCAATTCGCCAGAACGTTACCCTGCGACTCACTTTTCCAACGAACGAGCGCACCAGAAACACACTGAAAAAGTGTGGGATGCACAATAAAAGGGCGATTCAGGAACGTTCGGCCGGATAGCGCTTCCAACACCCCGCCAAAGCTGGCAACATCGCGCCTTTTTTTACGCAACACCCACGGGGCTGCACGTTTAAACACCCGTTCGGTTGTTGATGGGGCGACAGTCTGCTGTGCCGATGCGACAACCTGCCACACGCCATCCGCTTACCGCTCGTAGCGCTGTTGGCTGCCATTGAAACGCTATGCTAGCTTGGCCGCCTCGCCAGGAAGGCCCGCCAACAGCAGGAGCGCAACATATATGAGGAACGCACATGGCTGAGGCCACGCCCGCGCTTGAAATCCGCAACTTGCACAAACGCTACGGACAGCTTGAGGTGCTCAAAGGCATCTCGCTGACCGCCCGCGACGGCGATGTGATCTCGATCCTCGGTTCCTCCGGTTCCGGCAAGTCCACGTTCCTGCGTTGCATCAACCTGTTGGAAAACCCGCACCAGGGCCAGATTCTGGTGGCCGGTGAAGAACTCAAGCTCAAGCCCGCCAAGAATGGCGAACTGATTGCTGCCGACGGCAAACAGATCAACCGCCTGCGTTCCGAGATTGGTTTTGTATTTCAAAACTTTAATCTGTGGCCGCACATGAGCGTGCTCGACAACATCATCGAAGCCCCGCGCCGTGTGCTCGGCCAGAGCAAGGCCGAAGCCATCGAAGTCGCCGAAGCGCTGCTGGCCAAGGTCGGCATCGCCGACAAGCGCCACGCCTACCCGGCGCAATTGTCCGGTGGTCAGCAACAACGGGCCGCGATCGCCCGCACGCTGGCGATGCAGCCGAAGGTGATTCTGTTCGACGAACCCACCTCAGCCCTTGACCCGGAAATGGTTCAGGAAGTACTTAGTGTCATCCGCGCACTGGCCGAAGAAGGCCGCACCATGCTCTTGGTGACCCACGAGATGGGCTTTGCCCGTCAGGTCTCCAGCGAAGTGGTGTTCCTCCACCAGGGGTTGGTGGAAGAGCAAGGATCGCCTCAGCAGGTGTTCGACAACCCGCTTTCGGCGCGCTGCAAACAATTCATGTCCAGCAACCGCTAACGGAGCAACATGCATGCAGAATTTTAAAAAGGTCTTCCTGGCCGCCGCCGTCACACTCGCGTTCAGCGCCGGTGCCATGGCCGAGACCCTGAAGATGGGCATCGAAGCGGCTTACCCGCCGTTCAACAACAAAGACGCCAGCGGCAACGTGGTCGGCTTCGACAAAGACATCGGCGACGCCCTGTGCGCCAAGATGAAAGTCGAATGCACCGTGGTCACCTCCGACTGGGACGGCATCATCCCTGCGTTGAACGCGAAGAAGTTCGATTTCCTGATCTCCTCGCTGTCGATCACCGAAGAGCGCAAGGGCGCGGTGGACTTCACTGACCCGTACTACTCGAACAAGCTGCAGTTCATCGCGCAGAAAGATAAAGAGTTCAAAACCGACAAGGATTCACTCAAAGGCAAGATCATCGGCACGCAGCGCGCCACCCTCGCCGGTACCTGGCTCGAGGACACTTACGGTAGCGATATCGAAGTAAAACTCTACGACACCCAGGAAAACGCCTACCTGGACCTGACCTCCGGTCGTGTCGACGCGATCCTCGCCGACAAGTACGCCAACTACGACTGGCTGAAAACCGACGCCGGCAAGAACTACGAGTTCAAGGGCGACCCGGTCGTGGAAAGCGACAAGATCGGCATCGCCGTGCGTAAAGGCGATCCGCTGCGTGAGAAGCTGAACGCCGCGCTGAAGGAAATCGTCGCTGACGGTACCTACAAGAAGATCAACGACAAGTACTTCCCGTTCAGCATCTATTGATCTGACCTGCGGGACCGGCGCCGTGATCCGACGGCGCCGGCTCCCGGCCTTGCCTGCCGCGATTTGAAAAGAAATCCATGATTATCGACCTCTACGGATTCGGCCCGGCCCTCGCTGCCGGTGCGCTGATGACCGTCAAACTGGCGCTGACGGCCCTGTGCCTGGGACTGGTGCTCGGTCTGCTCGGCGCCTTGGCCAAGACTTCCCCGTACAAGCCGCTGCAATGGCTTGGCGGTACTTATTCGACTTTGGTACGCGGTGTCCCGGAATTGCTCTGGGTGCTGTTGATCTACTTCGGTACGGTCAACCTGATGCGCAGCCTCGGTGAGTTCTTCGGCAACCCCGACCTGCAACTCAGCGCATTCGCCGCTGGCGTGATTGCGCTGGGCCTGTGCTTCGGCGCCTACGCCACCGAAGTGTTCCGCGGCGCGATCCTCGCCATTCCCAAGGGCCACCGTGAAGCCGGTGTGGCGCTGGGCCTGTCGAAATGGCGGATCTTCACCAAGCTGATCATGCCGCAGATGTGGCGCATCGCCCTGCCCGGCCTGGGCAACCTGTTCATGATCCTGATGAAAGACACCGCGCTGGTGTCGGTGATCGGCCTGGAAGAAATCATGCGTCACGCACAGATCGGCGTGACCGTGTCGAAACAGCCGTTCACCTTCTATCTGGTGGCCGCGGTCATGTATCTGGGCCTGACGGTGCTGGCGATGAGCGGCATGCACTTCCTGGAAAAACGCGCCGCTCGCGGCTTTGCGAGGAGCGCTTCATGAACTGGGAAGTGATCATCAAGTGGCTGCCGAAACTGGCGCAGGGCGCGACCCTGACCCTGGAACTGGTGGCGATTGCCGTGATTGCCGGCCTGTTGCTGGCCATTCCGCTGGGCATCGCCCGCTCCTCGAAGCTGTGGTACGTGCGCGCTTTGCCCTACGCCTACATCTTCTTTTTCCGTGGCACGCCGCTGCTGGTGCAACTGTTCCTCGTCTATTACGGCCTGGCGCAGTTCGATGCGGTGCGTAGCAGCGCACTGTGGCCGTACCTGCGCGATCCGTTCTGGTGTACCACCGCGACCATGACCCTGCACACCGCGGCGTACATCGCCGAGATCCTGCGCGGCGCGATCCAGGCCATTCCGCCAGGCGAAATCGAAGCGGCGCGGGCACTGGGCATGTCCAAGCCCAAGGCAATGTTCTACATCATGTTGCCGCGTGCGGCGCGCATCGGCCTGCCGGCCTACAGCAACGAAGTGATCCTGATGCTCAAGGCCAGTGCGCTGGCGAGCACCGTGACCCTGCTGGAACTGACCGGCATGGCCCGCACGATCATTGCCCGCACCTACCTGCCGGTGGAAATCTTCTTCGCCGCCGGCGTGTTCTATCTGCTGATGTCCTACGTGCTGGTGCGCGGCTTCAAGCTGCTGGAGCGCTGGCTGCGCGTCGATGCCTGCCAAGGGCGTTGAAACTTCCCACGTGCTGACGGGCGAGGACCTACTCGCCCGTTTCACTGCGCTGGATGCTTTTTTAATTGAGCATCAGGCGCTGTGGAAACCTCGTCCGTTCACTCATCTTTCGCTTCCATGGGAAACCGCCTACCCCGAATTAGCTTCGTGGCTACGCGGACGATCGCTGGAAGATGCAGAGCTTGTGCATAACCACCCTGCCGATCTCATCGATGCGCCGGAGCCGTTCGCTTCATTGGCGGCGTTGTCGGCTGCGCTGAGCGCAGTCGGAGAGTTGCCAAGACATGCGCTGGAAGCGGCAGGCCATCGATTGAATGTCGATGTGCCGGGGCGCAAGTGGCAGCAAATTGAAGCGTTCGCCAGCCGCTTGTCTTTCGCCTCTGCGCCAACACATTGGCTGGACTGGTGTTCCGGCAAGGGGCATTTGGGCCGACGCCTGCTGGGCGCCGGGCAACAGCTGACCTGTGTTGAATACGATCCGGCGCTGGTCGCCAGCGGTCAGGCATTAAGTCAGCGCCATCATTTGCACGCCCTGCATGTCGAGCAGGATGTGCTGGCAGCAGACGCCACGGCTGTTTTGAGCGCTCAACACACCCCGGTCGCCCTGCACGCCTGCGGCGACCTGCATGTGCGCCTGATGCAATTGGCGAGCGCTGCCGGATGTCAGCAGATGGCCATCGCCCCGTGCTGCTACAACCGGATCAATCGCAACGAGTACCGGGCCTTGTCCTGCGCCGGCATGCGATCCGCCCTACAACTCTCGCTCGAAGATCTGGCACTGCCCATGAGCGAAACCGTCACCGCCGGCGCACGCGTCCGACGTCAGCGCGACACCTCGATGGCCCGGCGCCTGGCCTTCGACCTGCTGCAACGGCAACTGCGCGGCGTCGACGAATACCTGCCAACCCCGTCCCTGCCCAGCGTCTGGCTGGACAAACCCTTCGCCGATTACTGCCGCGACCTGGCAGCGCTGAAAGAGTTATCCACAATCGGCACGCAAGACTGGCAGGCACTGGAAGCCGCCGGTTGGCAGCGGTTGGCCGAAGTTCGCAACCTGGAACTACTGCGCGGACTGTTCCGACGACCGTTGGAGCTTTGGCTGAACCTTGATCGAGCGATTTTCCTCAGTGAACAGGGGTATGTCGTACGCCTCGGCACCTTTTGCGACACCCCACTGACACCGCGTAATTTCCTGCTGCTGGCTGAACGCGCTTAAAATCTTTACAGCCTGTGGATAACTCTGTTGATGGTTTTCCAGTGGATCCAATATTCACGGCCGTTAGACCGCTTAAACAGCATTGGTCATTTTTTGTTCATATTGATAAAAAACCTGTAAAACAGGGATTTGCGCACAAAATGAGAACGTGTCCACAAAATCCCCTGCAACACTGCCGTTGCGTCGATCCGTTGTGCATAAGCTTCCAATCAAAACGACATAAAAGGGTGAAATGGGTGCTTGAACGGTGCGGAAATCCTGCCCTCACGCTCAGTCTGGCTTGATCGCGTAGCACCTCGGTTTTGCGGCTAAAAACCCGGCGTCGCCGCTCACGCCAAGCCTGATCCAGCGCCTGCGTAAAAATAGTCTGAATTCAGGGGTTTACAGAACCAACCCAATCGCTATAATCGTCGCCCACACGCCGGTATAGCTCAGTTGGTAGAGCAACTGACTTGTAATCAGTAGGTCCCGGGTTCGACTCCTGGTGCCGGCACCATACAAAACAAAGCCCCTGCAGAAATGCAGGGGCTTTGTTGTTTCTGGGGTGTTTATATTTTTGCAGTTTCAGCTTCAGTGGAAATAGCTTCATCCCTTCCCCCGCCCTTCGGGCGATCAGGGACACTTCCTCTTACACACTAGAGAGAACGGGCTTTGACCCGACGCTCATATTTCCGTCTTATGCTAAATTATGAAATAGCAATAATTATGGTGTACACATAAAAAGGTGTAATCGTATGAGCAGCATTTTTCAGCGCCCTGAACTGGCAGAGTCAATGGCTAACCAGCTTCTCAATCCAGGTGTGCTCGACGAAGGTCTTCGCTCAGGTCTGTTTCTATCTGGCCTGCGCCGTACAGGTAAAACGACGTTTTTGAGGAGCGACCTTATCCCGGCCTTGGAGGAAGCAGGTGCTTTGGTCATCTATGTCGACTTATGGAGCGACACTCTGGCCAACCCGGCAACGCTTGTGCACAACGCCATCCGGGAAACCCTGAAAGATCTGCAAACTCCGGGTTCCTCTGCCTTGGAAACATTCAAGCGCGTCAGCAATGTTGAAATCGGCGCCGCTGGATTTAAGTTCGGTTTCAAACTCGACAGTATTGGAAGCGTCGACGGCCCGACTCTGGCGCATGCACTCACTGAAGTTGTAGATCAAGCCAAGACTGATCTGGTGTTGATCATTGACGAAGTACAGCACGCCATTTCCTCAGACGACGGCAATCAACTGCTCCTGGCACTCAAAGCCGCTCGCGACGCCATCAATCCTCGCCCGAAAACGCCGGGATATTTTCTGTTTATTGGTACCGGCTCGCACAGGGCGCAAGTCAGCGAATTGACAGCCAAACGCAACCACGCCTTTTCCGGCGCCACGTCAGCAGCCTACCCATTGCTGAAAGGCGATTACGTTGAATTCCTGCTCAACCGCCTCGCAATGACAGTGAAGAAGGACAAACTGCCATCCCTCGAAGCCGCTATCGACGCGTTCAACACTTTGGGAAATCGACCTGAAGAAATGCTGAAGGCCCTACGCCAACTCTTGCAGCAAGAGGGCGAACCCGATGTTTTCCTACCAGTAATCGCCAGCACATTACGCTCGGCCGCGGCGAGCATCGAGCTGGAAAAAGTCGAGCTACTGGGTAGCCTGGCTCAAGCCGTTTTCAACAAGATCGCATCTACAGAAGGCGATGCTCGCGGAATTTTCTCCACTGACGCAGCTGCTGAGTATTCAAAGTCAGTCGGGCGAGAGGTGAGGGTCGAGGAGATTCAACCGGTGGTGATTGCGCTGGTTGCCGAGAACATCATCATGCGACGTGGCCATGGGATTTATGCGATTACAGATCAGTTTGTTCAAGAGATCTGGCTGGAAGAGCGGGCCTTGATAGAGGGGAGCTAGACTGAAAAGCATGTATTACAAAAACCCCGTGCGAATATGCTGAGGCTTTGTTTTTCCGAACCAGTAGATATCGCAAGCAGGATGGAAGTACCGCAACGCATGGCGCGAGATCCTGAGAAATTTGTTCTAACGAGAAGCCAGGCAAAGCCACTACTGGCCACGATGGCGCGCCTCTATTCCCCAGCTACCGTCAAACCCGTCGCTGCCAATTCAAGGACCGGCCCTGAGAACCCGGGTAAGGTACAGGTAAGCCGCCAGTAAGAAGCCCTCGCCGCACCGCGAGGGCTTGTTGCGCTTCAAACCTGACTGATCTCAAACACAAACGAAATCCTGCGCTGGCTCGCACTCCACACATAACGCAGATGTTTGCCCTGCTTCGGAATCGACACCGCTGGCGGCCGGAACGCGGCAACACATTCGTGACCCGGCAGGCGAACGCTGTTGTAGAGCATCCCCCACGATTCAGACTCACGCAGTTGTCGGGCAAACGCCTGGGATGGGCCATAGGCGTCTGGATCGGGTTGATGCAAATCCGGAAAGTCGTGACGAACATCATGCAGCGGCTTAACCACCCGATTAACGTAAGTACGCATGGTCAACTCAAGGTCCGCTTCGTTGGTGGCCGCGAGGAAACGTTCCTGGTGATAGCAGGTTTCGGCGATGGCCGCGGCCTGGCTGCTGGCGGCGTAGTAGACGCCGAAGGTGCCATCGGTGAAGCGACTGCTTTTACCGATGTGGGTAAACGCCGCCATCACCGGGGTTGAACCGGGGCCGGAGAGCCGGTCTTCGGGGCGCACGCGGGCGAGGACGCCGGCCTGTTCGATCAGGCGATCGTTGGTCAGCGCTTCCAGCGCGTAGGCGATTTCCAGGTCTTCGGGGTCGAGCACGTCTTCGAACAGCGCAATCGGCGGGAAGCTGCTGTTGACGATCCGATAGGCCTTGGGCCATTGCGGCTCAGCCAGCGGCGGGGCCTTCAACCGCGCACCCCGTCGAGGTAGCGGCGCACATCAGCGATATCGACCACCCTCCCCGCCAGCATGTAATCCAGCGCGGTCCGGCCATTGAATGGCGCCGCCGTGTTCGGGCTGCTGACCCACGTATAGGCGCGCTCGCGGCTGTTGCTGAAGATGATGCTCAGCGCCTTGTGAATACCCATCAGATACGAGATGCGCTCCAGCGTGTCATGCGGCAGACGAATGTTCGGCGGCAGGTGTTTGTACTTGTAGAACGTGGTGTTGCCAACGCCGCCCAACAGCGTGCGCTGCTGCTCGGCGTTGCAACCCCAGCGCTCCATGAGGTTGAAGAAAAACTTCAGCGCGACGCGCCCGGCTTCGGGGACGTCGAGTTGTTCACGCGGGGTGAGGGCTGGGGATGAGGTAGGCATGGTCGTCCTTCTTCGCTGTTCCGCAAGCTCAGCGTAGTACACATATGAATTTTTTCAATAACTCTATCCGTATACGAATAAAATCCACAAAACCTCAGGTTGACACCTCAATGTTCCCTGGCAGAGAATCTGGCTCAAGAGCGCGAAACCGACTGCCTTCAGGTGGCAATAGTCGGCGTTAGGAACCCCGTTGATGACCTGAAAATCAGCGCTCGGGTGAGACCTCTTCTCCCCTGCTTGAGGGAGCACAATATCAAGCGACATTCATGTAAAGGGCAGCCTGAGAAGGCTGCCCTTTCTTGTTTGAGCTACCGGTAACGTCGATACAACAGTTCACCATGCCGATGCTTGTTCAGGCCCTTCTTGTCACAGTTCATGAAATTCCAGAGTAGGTTGCCACGCTCAACATGGATGACCACCAGCATCTGGTATCTCGCGTTGTAGGCGCCGATGAAGGAGAGTCGAAACGAGGCGTCATCGTAGGGGACCCGCCATATTTCTAACGGTTTCGTCAGGGTATCTCGCGCAAATTCGGTGAATCGCTCACGGGCATTCGGGCGCTTTTCCACCGTATGAAGCAAATGCTCATGCTTCACCAAAACCGGTCCATATGGCGTTTCGATCAGAACAGCATCAAGACCGTGAACAAGCCCAAAGCCTCTGGCAACTTGCTCCCACGCTGCATTGAGACTCGAGGCACCCGGAAGCTCTCTGACTGCAGAAATCAGGAGGCCGGGGTCGATATCGCGAATATCCGGTAAGCCCAGATCTTTCCAGGTTTTTTGATCGGGTAACGCCCTGCTCCCCTGCAAACTCATGGCATCGACTCGCTAGCTTCGCGGATGCCGGCATTGCCTGGAAATCCATGGCCTCGGACTAAAAGTCCCGAAAATAACTACCTGATATTTCAGCCACTTGTGCATTGGCGGTAAATCAGCCCGTTCGCTCTTTTCTATAGGAGGCTTCCGACAACGGTGCAAAACAGTGACGTTTCGGTGTGGGAAATACTCAAAAATGCAGTAGTCCCGGGGCATAAAAAAGTGCCCGACTCGTCCGAGCCGGGCACTTTTCTTGACCCCAATCACCCCCACGTCATCAAAGATCCCGATCCTGTGTCAGCTTCCAGCCATCGGCGGGGACATCAATTCGCTACTAAACCCGCGACAACTATGCTCAGGTGCTGGAATATAGCCAGCATATGACGCCGGATCGGCAGTCTCGTAAACAACAATACCCAGCCCACTTCAGAGGGCATTACCCATGGATAGCAGAACCTTACGCAACCTCATGCGCATCGTGCAGACCGGCTCGTTGTCGGCCGCAGCCGAGCATTCGTGCCTGACCGTGCAGGCCTTGGCCGCACAGTTGAACAAGGTCGAAGAGCAGTTCGGTTTCCGCTTGTTTCGTCGTTCCAACAAAGGTCTGACGCTGACGCCGCAAGGCACGGAGCTGACGCCCTACATGGACAAAGTGCTGATTGCCACGCGACAGATGGAAGAAAAGGTCGAGGCGCTCAAGGTGCCTGGCCAGCGCACATTGAAGGTTGCGTTGAACAACACGTTGTCGTCTGACTTCAATCGGCGAATGATCGGACGCCTGATCGAGGTGTTTCCCGATTACCAGATGGAATTCAGCTACGCCGAGTCGATGGAGAACCTGAGCAAGCTGAAGAATGAGGACTTTGACCTCGCGGTGCTGATCGGCCCGCAACGTCCGGGTCTGCCGAGCATTGTTTTGCCGGATGTGCAGGTGCAGGTGGTCGGTGCCCATTGCGGGCAGGAAAACGATCCACTGACGTTGCTGGGCAACAAGTTTCAGGTGCGTCCTGCGGAAGATTGTCCGTATTCCCACAGCTTCCTGCGCTTTCTCGACGCTGGTCTGGGCAATCACGAGAACGGTCAGCGCATGGTCTATTCCTGCAGCGAGACCCTGACGCTGTCGTTGATCACGCAGATGGACGCGGTCGGCATGGTGTCTCGTGAGGCCGCGCAAAAGAACGGCCTGACGATTTTCCCCGGTTTCGAGGATTTCCTCGAAGTGCGTCTGGCGGTGAACAATCCGAACCTGTCGGGCCAGGCCCTGAATGACGTGGTCGATCTGCCGCTACATGAACGAGCCGAGCGCAATGTACGCAGCCGTCCCAACCGCCACACTGAGAAAGAGGTTTTTGCTGAAATACGCACATAACAACGTCGGAATGGCTGCATAAAATTCCGGGCGGTCGAGCTGTAGGTGCTGATCCTTGATCAACAAGGGAGTCAGGCTGATCGCAGCGACGATCGCCACCGGCAGGTATTCCAGCGCCCGCGCAACGAATGGCGGCCAGTGCTCGGTGTTGACTTGCAGTGGCAACGCGCGCGGCAGGAAAGTCACGGCCATCATCAGCGCCACCACCAGAATCAGGAACGTTTGGTCAGGCATACACCCACTCCGCAGCCCACAAACGTGGCGATGAATACGTTGAATGGCGAAGTACCGACCAGACTCAGCGCACCCATGCAGGCGACGGCAGCCGCTGCGGCGATGAGTTTGTTGCGGGTGTTGCACAGCGACACCAGCACGTAGAGCATCATCGCGGTCAGTGCGTAGTCGAGCTGGTATTTGATCAGGTGCGACGCATATTGCGCGCAAACGGCGCCCAGCAATCCGCCCAGCACCCAGGAGGTGTGGCAGAACAGGTTGAAGCCGATCAGGTAACGGATATTGACCGGCGCGCCGGTGCCCAGCTTGACGCTGTGAAACGCAAAAGACTCATCGGTCAGTCCACCCGCGTAAGCCCAGCGCTCCATGCGGCTGAGCCCCAGTGCGCGCAGGGCCTTGGCCATGTACACCGACATCAGCATGTGCCGCGCATTGATCAGGAACGTGGTCAGCACAATGGTAGTCAGCGAAGCACCACTGGAGATCAGCGCCAGCGCGGCGAATTGCGAAGCGCCGGCATAGACGAACAAGCACATCGCCACCGGCAGCCACATCGGCAGCCCGGCATTGACCGCCATCAGCCCGAACACGAACGACACCGTGAAATAACCGGCCACCACCGGGCTGGCTTCGGCAAACGTGCGCGATGGCTGATGGGCAGCCATCAGCGGCGCACTGCCGGACGTTTCATTCATAGATCCCTCTCAAATGTCCGCTCGCCGTGGGGTTCGCAAAAACCCTGGGCAGTCCAGAATCGCTTGCCCGCGAGGTTAGCATCGTCGACGAACAGAAACATCCGTAATACACCGACCCGTTTCATGTCAGACGACGCCGCTTCCACCAGCCGCTGGCCGACACCCTGGCTGCGATAGCGTGGGCTGACCGCCAGGTGGTTGATGGTGCCGCGGCTGCCGAGCATGCCGCCGAGCACCGCACCGACGATTTCGCCTTCGACGTCGAAGGCCAGATAGGCCGTGGTGGTCTTCTGGATCAATACACCGCGCAGGCATTTGGCGTCCTGCCACTCACAGAACGACACCTCGTCGAACTGGCGGAAGAAACGCTCCATGCGCTGCGCGTCCTTGGCGGTGGCGCGTCGCAGCACCACCGGCGTCGAGCACTCGACGCCATCGATTGGGGTGATCTGATTAGCGAACAATGTCGAAAGCGGTCCCGGGCCGCGAGAAGGAAATCGCCAGAATCTGCCGGTAAGCCATGGCATGCGTGTGGGTGTTGCGCGCCGGAGTCACGTAGTGGCGCATGTCGCGGTCAAGGAAGTACGTGGTATCGAGGATTTCCTTGTAGGTGGTCGACGCCAGTTGATGCTCGTGCACATCGTACAAACGGCTTTCCGCGCCCTCGACGTTGTTGCGCCCCCAGAAGTGCACGCCGCTGAACGGATAGCCGTCGCAGTGAATCCCTTCCGGAGTGATTTCCAGTTGCTTGCCGGGTTTGATCTCGATGCGGATCTGATGGATCTGGCACTGCCAGATTTCATCGTGCAGCTCTTCCGGCAACACGCTTTTGTACACTTCAAAATCGGTGTCGATCAGGCTGCGCATCACCGGTGAAGTAATCACTTCATCGGAGAAATCCTGAAAGTGCCGCACAACACCACCCACGTAGGCGTTGTTCTCTTTGGACTGCACGTACGCGCGATGCTCGAGTTGCTTCAATTCACGTGTTTTCGGGTTGTACTCAAAGTCGCTGTAACGACGGTAACGCATGCCGGCTTCGGCCTGACCGTAGTAACTGTCTGGCTCCATGTTTTCCCAACTTTTGGTCAGTCTGACGAAGTCGGCAAAATGACCGTAGAGATTGAAGTCACCACCCTGGACGTTGACATATTTGTCGCGCCGTAGCGATTCGCCCACTTCTCTGTTCAAAACGATCATTACCAAATTCTCCGCTGCGTTGAGCGGCCTAATCTATTAGGTGGAGAATTTGCGTCCATGAGAAAGAATTTCAGGCATTTAAAGCCCAGTTTGAAACGGAGTTTGCAGCAGCGTAAAAACAACTTTTACATGACAAAAACACGGGTTTTTTACAGTTTCTATAGAAAAGACCTCGAAAAAAAACCCCGAACCAGTCGGGGTTTTCTCATGTTTCTTACACCGGATCGTTCATCAGAAGATGTTGATCGGGTAATCCACGAATACACGCACTTCGTTGCCGCTGCTGTTGTAGTCGGCGGATTTCTGCGACACGCGCAGAATCGAGCTGCGCAGTTTCACGCTAAGGTCTTTCGCCGGACCGCTTTGCACGACGTATTTGACCTGGTTGAAGATCTCACGCTCGGTGCCGCCACTGCTGGTGTCGGTGGTGATGTTGTCGCCACGCACGTAAGCAAAGTTGTAGCTCAGGCCAGGTACGCCGAAGGCACCGAAGTCCAGGCCGTAACCCAGCTGCCAGCTGCGCTCGTCTTCAGCGTTGAAGTCCGACCAGTAGGAGTTGGCCAGGTAGATGGTGTTGCCACCGTCGCCCTGACGGCGACCATCGTTCTGATAACCGCCGTACGGATAACCCAGATTGCTGTCACCGGTACTGCGCTGGTGCGCCACGGTGAACGAGTGCGGGCCGGTGGCGAATGTGGCCGCCAGGCTCCAGATCTTGTTGTCCTGGCCGCCGGTGTTCTTGATGTCGGCATAAGACTTGTCGAGCTTGGTGCGATAGCCGTTGAAGTCCAGGGTCAGGGACTGATCCTTGTCGATCGGGAACACGTAGTTGGCGTTCACGTACTGCTTCTTCATGACGTCTTCAACGTCGGAAGCGTACAGCGCCGCCTTGAACTGTTCGGTGAACTGATAGCTACCGCCCAATACGTTGATCGACTTCAGACCACCGCTGTCACGGCCTTCAGCACTTTTGCGCGATTCGGCAGTGAAACGACCGGCGTCCAATTGCAGGCCTTTGATCTCTTTGGAAGTGATCAAGGTGCCGGTGTAGCTTTCCGGCAGCAGACGCGAGTTGTCGTAGTTCAGCACCGGCAGGGCCGGCATCTGGTCGCCGTAGGTCAGCACGGTGTTGGACACGCGGAATTTGACCGCAGCGCCACCCTTGGACAGGTCGTCAGCCGCATTGCCGCTGTCACCCTGTTTGAAGAAGTCGATACCACCGGCGCCGCTGCGGCCCTTGCCGCCATCTAGACGCAGTGCGTAAAGACCGAAAGCATCGACACCCACACCCACGGTGCCTTGGGTGAAACCGGACGAAAACGTACCGATGGCCGCCTGGCCCCACTCGGCTTTGTCCGGGTTGCCGTCTTTGTAATCACGATTGATGTAGGCATTGCGCAGCAGCACTTTCAGGCTGCTGTCTTCAACAAAACCCTTGGACTCGGCCTGGCCGTCAGCCATGGCCTGTGTGGCACTCAACATCCCCAGTGCGATCAGACTGATTCGCTTGTTCAACATTTTGTTTTCCTTATTACGGGTTGAAACGCGCTGTGTCGAACGGCTGAAACGGCGCTAATGCACTCTTTTTTCACCCCGAAAACAAAAAGGCCCGCCCACGGAGAAACCGTGGCGGGCCTGTTTATTATTTTGAGTCATGGCGGTTGGCCACAGGCGTTGGGCCGAATCGTAGCCGCGCCCTCAATAATGTGTCAATTTCAAGAATCGTCTTTAAATAGGTAAAAATCGTCTAAGAATCGTAAATTTTGCGATAGCGCATTGCTCGGAAATGCGCTTAACCAGTGAATCCAGCGCGATTACACGCAGCCGTCGAGACCGCATTGCGCGGGGGATTGCCCTGGCTCAACAGCGACAACCGCTTGCCCCAACCAGTCGGCGAATGCCTGCGGTTTGCCAAGCCATGGGCTGATGTCGAGCAAGGTGAATTGTCCGTCCTGCTCCAGTGCCAACGTTGGAAATCCCTGGCCGCCCAGCTGCGCCAACAGCGCGCGGCTGGCTTTTACATGCGCTGTCGTATCAACGGACTTAAACGCACCCGCAAAGGTGTCTTCGGCGTAACCCAACTCACTGGCGAGTTCGAACAGCACAGACTCATCGGCAATGCGCCGGCCTTCCACGTAATGCGCCGTTTGCAAACGTCCGAGCAGTTGCAGACCACGGCTGTCGATGGACTCTGCCGCCATCACCGCTGCGATCGGCGGCGTCGAATCGAAAATCGCCGAGTGATCGCGCAGCAGGCCTTCGAAATACGCCTCGCCAAATGGCTGCCCGGTATATTCGGCAATGCGCCGGTCGTGGGGCATGACGTAATCGCGCAGTTGCGGCGAAACGCGCTGGCGATTCGCGCCGCTCATCATTCCACCCGCATGGGCAACGACCGGCAGCACTTGCTGCGCCGCTTGCACCAGCGGTTTGGCGCCGTAGCACCAGCCGCACAATGGGTCGTAGATGTAGTGAAGGATCATGGGAGTACTCCGGCAACCAATCAGGAAAATTCGATGCCGGCAGACTATTCCCTCGTGTGTTGGCGAAAAACGTCGGAATGCCTTTCAGACTGTTTCGGTAATCGGTCAAATTGTTCAAAGGGTCGGCATGTATCGAGATCGACACAAATTGAAACAATCCAACAGGGGAACTTCTCAGGAATAAATTACGGGAGCAAATGCAAAGCATTACCATTTGCGCGCTTGAATTTCCCTACCCTTTCGGATGCGCTTTTCCATGCCTGCCCCGTTCCGCCTCATGCCCGTCACCCTTGGATTGTCTGCCTTTCTAACCAGCGGTTTTGCTTACTCCGCCACCGAACTGCCCGCCACCGCGATCAGCGCCGAAGAACAGGCCGAGGACCCGCGCGTCAAAATCAGCAGCACTGCGACCCGCACCTCGACCCCGGTGCGTTATGTGCCGCAGGCCATCGACTCGATCAAGACCGCGAACGTCGCCGACTACGGCACCAATGACATCGGCGACGCCCTGAGCGGGATTCCCAACGTCAGCAGCAGCGCCGACACCCGCTTCGACAGCCTGCGCATCCGTGGCTTCGACGCCAGCAACGACTTCTATCTGGACGGCATCCGCGACGACAGCCAGTACAAGCGCGACCTGCACAATATCGAACGGGTCGAAGTGCTCAAAGGCCCGGCGGCGGTACTTTACGGCCGTGGCAGCCAGGGCGGGATCGTCAACCGCGTGAGCAAGCTGCCCGAATTCGGCCGTCGCTCGACCATCGAAGCCCAGGGCGGCAGCGAAGACCTGCGCAGCCTGTACGCCGACCTCAGCACCGACCCCAGCGAAAACCTCAGCCTGCGCCTGAACATGGGCAACATGGATGAAAACAGCTTCCGCGACGGCGTCAGCGGCAACCGCCAGCTGTTCGCGCCATCGATGAGCTGGCAGCTGACCCCGGACCTCAACTGGCTGGTGCAATACGAATACAGCCGCTACAACCGCACCCCGGATCGCGGCATTCCGGGGGTAAATGGCCGCCCGGCAGACGTTGGTCGCGACACCACCTACGGCAATGATCACGACTTCATCGATGACAAGGCGCAGTCTCTGCGCTCCAAACTCACCTACGAGATCAACGACAACTGGCAGCTGCGCCAGACCTTGGGCGTGTTCAAGCTCGACAGCGATTTCGACAACACCTACCTGACCAACTTCGATCCGAAAACCAACAAGGTCGCGCGCCAGCACTGGCAGCAGGATCTGACCACCCGCAACGTCTACAACAACGTTGAGCTGGAAGGCGGATTCGATACCTTCGGCCTTGAGCATCGGCTGTTGACCGGCGTCGAAATCGGCAGCCAGCGCCGCGATCCGAAGTTGTACAACGCCGCGACTGGCAAGACCGCGGGCGCACAACCGGTGCCATCGCTTGACCTGTTCAACCCCAACCGCGAGCTCCGTCACAGCGGCAGCATGCAGGTGTTCAGCGACAGCCACACCGAAGTCGAAAGCCGCGCGGTCTACGTCCAGGATCAACTGCGCCTGAATGATCAATGGCAACTGCTGGCCGGCTTGCGCTACGACACCTTCGATATCGAGTCGACCAACAAGCTCAAGAACATCACTGAGGATCGCGACAGCCACAGCACCAGCCCGCGCGTCGGGATTGTCTGGACGCCGCTGCAGAATCATTCGTTCTACGCCTCGTGGTCGAAGACCTTCTCGCCGGTCGGCGGCGGCCTGATCGGCATCACGCCAGGGGCTGCCGGCAATAGCAACGACTTGAGTCCGGAGCTGACCAAACAGAAAGAAATCGGGGTGAAAAGCGACTGGCTGGATGATCGGTTGAGCACCACCCTGGCGGTCTACGACCTGGAACTCTACAACCGCCGCACCAGCGATCCGAACGATCCGACCCTGACCGTCATGACCGGCCTTCAGCGCTCACGCGGTGTCGAGCTGACCGCCACCGGCAAACTGGTCGGCAACTGGTACATGCGCGGCGGCATCGGCGTGCAGGACACCACCATCGAGAAGGACAACAACGGCCTGGAAGGCAAACGCGTCAACAACGTGGCCAAACACAACGGCAGCCTGTTCCTGACCTGGAAACCGGAAATGGGCTGGTACGGCGAAACCGGCCTGACCCTGGTCGGCCAGCGTTATGCCGACAACGCCAACACCACCGTGCTGCCGGGGTATGGCCGCTGGGATGCACTGGTCGGTTACCGCTTCAAGGACTGGGATTTGCGCGCAGCGCTGAACAACATCACTGACCGCGAGTATTACGCCTCGGCCACCAGCCAATATCAGATCCAGCCTGGCGCACCGCGCAGCGTGGTGATGACCGGTACTTACAGCTTCTGATTTCACACAAATCCTGTGGGAGGGGGCTTGCTCCCGAAGGCGTCGGGCCAGGCAACATCATCGTCACTGACTTACCGCATTCGGGAGCAAGCCCCCTCCCACAGGTCCAATGTTCGCAGTGGGTTTTGTGTCGTGCATAAAAAAGCGCCGCCATCCCGGCAGCGCTTTTACCAATCCATGTTGTTTTTCTTATCCTTGCATCACAGCCCATAACGCTTCCAGTTCGGCCTCGCTGAACAGGCCAGCGGGATAGCGCTCGATCATCATCCGGCGCGGATCAGGTTCCCTGATCTGACGCGTTCCATTGGATTTCAAAAAGTGCGCGACAATCTGGAGCGATTCGCCGTTTACGACCATGGGATGCAAATTCCGCTCGCTGACTACGTTCACTTCGGCGTTCATTTCAGCGCTCTCTCCCCGTTCGTGAGCGGCCAAGTTATCCAAGGTTTATGACAGAACTATTGAAGTCCCCCCTCTCCCTAGTGCGCTTTGTCCGATACAAGAGCTATGCCAAGGTTTCCGATTTGTCGACAAGCGGATACAAAGAAGCCCGCGGTCCAGTAAGGCCGCGGGCTTCTTTGCATGCACAGCGAGCTAATTGTTGCCTGGCTGATTTATGAATCAACTCAAGCTGTTACGTCTCAACTCACTCTTTGTGCGGCGCTGGCTGCTGTTGGGTAAGGCAGTGAATATTGCCACCGCCCAGTAACAGTTCGCGACCCGGCACCATCACCACTTCGTGCTGCGGGAACAGCTTCTGCAGAATTTCTCGTGCAGGGGCATCCATCGGATCGTCGAAGCTCGGCGCGATAATGCCGCCGTTGACGATCAGGAAGTTCACGTAGGAACCCGCCAGACGCACAGAAGGATTGCGCTCCTGGGTACCGTCGACCGGATCGACGCCCGCGCACTCTTCTTCAGTGGCATACAGCGGCCCCGGGATCGGCATCTTGTGCACCGTGAACGGGCGGCCCTTGGCGTCGGTGCTGCTTTGCAGCACGTTCATTGCGGCCTGGCAGCGCGGGTAGTTCGGATCCTGCGGATCGTCGGTCCACGCCAGCAGCACTTCGCCCGGGCGCACGTAGCAGCAGAAGTTATCCACATGACCGTCGGTTTCGTCGTTGAACAGGCCATCCGGCAGCCAGATGATCTTATCCACAGACAGATTGTCGCGAAGCACCGCTTCGATCTCTTCGCGGCTCAGGTGCGGGTTGCGATTGTGGTTGAGCAGGCACTCTTCGGTGGTGATCAGCGTGCCTTCGCCGTCGACGTGAATCGAGCCGCCTTCCAGCACAAAACCTTCGGTGCGATAACGCGGGCTGCGCTCGATTTCGAGGATCTTGCCGCCGACCTGCGAGTCGCGATTCCACGGCGAGTACAGACCGCCTTCAAAGCCGCCCCAGGCGTTGAAGTCCCAGTTCACACCGCGCACTTCACCGCTGTTATTGATGACGAAAGTCGGGCCGCTGTCGCGCACCCAGGCGTCATCGCTGGACATCTCGACCACACGGATATTCGGCACGTCGAGGCGCGCACGGGCGTTTTCGTACTGGCCAGCGGAAACCGCGACGGTCACTGGTTCAAACCGGGCGATGGCCTTGGCCACGGCGGCATGCGCAGCTTGTGCCGGCTTGCCACCCAGGCGCCAGTTGTCCGGGCGCTCGGGCCAGATCATCCAGGTCTGGGTCTGCGGCGCCCACTCGGCCGGCATGTAGAAGCCATCGTCACGCGGGGTACTTTTCAAAGTGGTCATCGGATCAGGACTCCTGGGAACCGTCGAAGGGTTGCAAAGCAATGGCGACTTTATAACCGATAAATATCGTATTTAAAATGCTTAAAAATGCAGCGCGTCTAAAAAACTCCGATAAATACCGATACAAATCGAATTAACGCCGATCCCTGTAGGAGTGAGCCTGCTCGCGATGGCGGCAAGTCAAACGACACAAGGGCGACTGAAACACCGCCATCGCGAGCAGGCCCACTCCTACAAAAGCTCGATGACAGTTACAGGCCTTCCTCGAGCACCCGATCCAGCATGTCGACAAAGAAGTCCACGCTGCGCCGCGAGGTGACCATCGGCGGTTTGATCTTGAGAATATTCAGGTCATCCCCGGTCGGTTGCATGAAGATCCCCAGCTCGCGCAGGCGATCGCACAACAACGTGGTCTCCTCGGTGGCCGGCTCCAGCGTCTCGCGGTTGCGGATCAGTTCCACCCCCAGATAGAACCCGGAACCATGTACCGCACCCACCAGCGGATGTTTATCGATCAGCGCTTCCAGCCGCGCCTTGAAGTGACCGCCGACGATCTGCGCGTTTTCCCAGAGCTTTTCTTCTTCCATGACATCCAGGACTGCCATGCCGATCTGACAGCTCACCGGGCTGCCACCGGCCGACGAGAAGAAATAGCCTTCGGCCTCTAGCGCCTCGGCGATTTCCCGACGCGTAATCACCGCGCCGAGCGGCTGGCCGTTGCCCATGCCCTTGGCCATGGTGATGATGTCCGGCACCACGCCCTGCTCTTCGAAGCCCCAGAAGAAGTGGCCCATGCGCCCGTAACCGACCTGCACTTCGTCGGCGATGCACACCCCGCCCTGCGCACGTACCAGCGCATAGACCTGTTTCAGATAACCGGGCGGCAGGGAAATCCCGCCGGCATTGCCGTAAACCGGTTCGCAGATGAACCCGGCCAGTTGGCGCTTCTGCGCGGCGATATGCGCCAGTTGCGCTTCGACGCTGCGCACATAGTCCGGCGCAGAATCCAGGCCACGGAATTGG
This sequence comes from Pseudomonas sp. MWU16-30322, assembly GCF_020515535.1. Classification (NCBI taxonomy): domain Bacteria; kingdom Pseudomonadati; phylum Pseudomonadota; class Gammaproteobacteria; order Pseudomonadales; family Pseudomonadaceae; genus Pseudomonas; species Pseudomonas sp. MWU16-30322. The sequence goes on along the minus strand of NZ_JAIWYL010000003.1, from coordinate 156,218 downwards.
CCACGATAAATATTCGGCGCGGTCACCGGGTGCACCCAGTCCGGACGGCTTTCCAGCGCACGCGGGTTGTCGGCGATGGATGTCGATACCGCATCGGCGCCGACCGTCCAGCCGTGATAGGCCTCGAGCACACTGAGCATGTCGCGCCCGCCGCTGTAGGCCCACGCCAGACGGATCGCCAGGTCGTTGGCTTCGCTGCCGCTGTTGACCAGAAACACCCGGTCCATGCCGTCCGGCGCCAGCTTCAGCAAGCGTTCGGAAAACTCCGCCACGGCGGCATAGTTGAAGCGCGAGTTGGTGTTAAGCAGCGACCACTGCCGCGCCGCCACCTGAGCCATGCGCGGATGACCATGACCGAGCACCGCGACGTTGTTGAGCATGTCGAGGTAGGAGCGGCCCTGCATGTCGATCAGGTGATTGCGCCAGCCGCGCTCGATGCGCGGCGGGTCGACGTAATAATGTTTTTGCGTGCGGGCGAAACTCGCGTCGCGCCGTTCGAGCAAGGTTTTGCCGTCCAGCTCCGGTTCGGCATCGCAGGCCAGGCCGAGCAGAGTGGCTGGCGAAGGACACAAGGCCTGCCACGCGGCAGCGCGCGAAGGGCTGCAGAACCATGGCGCATCCAGCGATGCCACACGACTCAACTGCACAAGCAACGGACCGCTGACCGCACCCAGCACCTGCCCTTTGACCAACGCCGCGCCGCTGTGCAGCGAAGCATTCACACCGCGCAAACGCACGCTGAGTTGCGGCCCGTCGAGTTGCAGCACACCGTCCGCCGCGTGGTGCAGCACACCGGCAAACGGCGCTTCCACGGTCGCGCCCTGTGGCACGCGCAGTTCAACGTGCAGCGGGAAGGTCTCCGGCTCTACCGCGCTGTCCACTCGCGTCTGCGACAAACGGTATTGCCCATAACGACTCGCCGCCAGGCCATGCGCGGCAGCGGCTTCAGTCAGCAGCCGTTGATCGATCCCCTCCTGCTCCCAGTTGCCCGCTTCGAAATGCGGACTGAGGACGCCAAGATCTATCAGCGCAAACTCGCGCCCGACCAGCTCTGGCAACAACGGAGCGAAGCCTTCACTGTCAATGGCCGGCAGCGGCTGGCCGACCGCCGTGAGGATCGCCGCTTCCATCAGCGCCAGCGGTACAGACGTGGCCACGTGGAAAATTTCCCATTCGTGGCCAAGGTTATCGCGGCTGTAGGTGTTGCCCGGATCGATGCTGACCTGCTGCTCGCCACTGAGTACCAGCACCGCTGCGCGCGCCACGATCAATGGCCACAACGCCAACAGCTCTGCATGTTGCAACGGATTGACTGCGTGATAGGCCTGCACTGCCGGCAGAATCACCAACGGATCACCGCCGGCATGGTGCAGCAGCGCCGCGCACGTTACCGACAGATCGGTAATGCGCCAGGTGCGCACCAGATCTCCGAAGTCGATCACGCCCTGCAATTGCCAGTGACGTTTGGCATCGCGTTGCCAGACCACGTTATCGTCGGTGATGTCCATGTGGATCGCCTGCACCGGCAGCTTGTCCAGCAGCGGCTGCAAGCGACGTTCGGTCTGTTCGGCAGCGTCAGCAATCAGTGCGCGCTGTTGCGCATCCTCAATCACCGGCAACAAATGGCTGATCAGCGCACTGGCGTGGCGTGCGTCCCATTGCAGCGTGCGCTCAAGCCCGGGGTGATCGAAACCGCACAGCGCCAGGTCCATTTCACCGCAGAGCCGGCCAAACCCTGCCACCACTTGATGGCTGAGATGATCGAGGTGGGTCAGCGACTGGCCTTCGATGTAATCCAGCAAACGTACATGCACCGCTTCGCCATCGGCCTGCAGCGTCAACAGGTCTTCGCCATTATTGGCCGCGATCACTCGCGGCACGTGAACAGTCGAATGCTCGGCGAGATATTTGAGGCCCGCGTGCTGTGCCTGCAATTCAACCAGCGAATAATCGCCACGGCAGATTTTCAACACGAATCGCCCGCGCTCACTGTCGACCCGGAAGTTCAGATCCTGCTGACTGCCTAGCGCCTGCAACGTGCCGCTGAGCCCGTAGTGCTCGGCCAGCCATTGCTGGGCCTGCTGCGCAGAGACCTGCGGGCTGGGCAAACTGGCGCGATGAATCAACGTGGCGAGCGACATGAAACGACCCCTGGAATTTTATCAGGCGCCTATATCGCCATTGCCCCGTGGGATAATCAACCCCCGGGCTGTAGACGCACCCTCAACCAAGTACGATCTGCAACGCCCGTGCGTCGAATATCCACCGCTAAAGCACAGCGCAGACAAAATAGCGGGGACAACCCTCTTGCACCGTCCCTCACCTGCCGACAAGCTATGCTCCACTCGCTTTATCGTCTTACGGAAAAAGGCCAACCTGCATGCGTATTCTCATCACCGGTGGTGCCGGTTTCATTGGCTCCGCACTGGTTCGCCATCTGATTCGCAACACTGATCACGAGGTTCTGAACCTCGACAAACTGACCTATGCGGGCAATCTGGAGTCCCTGACCAGCATCGCTGACAACAGTCGTTACGAATTCGTGCAGGCCGACATCGTCGACCAACCAACGGTGAGCGCCCTCCTGCAGCGCTTCCAGCCTCAGGCGATCATGCACCTGGCTGCCGAATCCCATGTCGACCGCTCAATTGACGGTCCGTCGGAATTCATCCAGACCAATATCGTCGGTACCTACAGCCTGCTGGAAGCGGCGCGGGCCTACTGGCAAGGGCTGACCGAGCCAGAGAAAAGCGCTTTCCGCTTTCACCATATTTCCACCGACGAAGTCTATGGCGACCTGCATGGCATCGATGATCTGTTCACCGAAACCACGCCTTACGCCCCAAGCTCGCCTTACTCCGCGAGCAAGGCTGCGTCCGACCACCTGGTCCGTGCCTGGCAACGCACCTATGGCTTGCCGGTCCTGCTGACCAATTGCTCGAACAACTACGGGCCGTATCACTTCCCGGAAAAACTGATTCCGCTGATGATCCTCAATGCCCTGGCGGGCAAACCGCTGCCGGTGTACGGCAATGGTCAGCAAGTACGTGACTGGCTGTTCGTCGACGATCATGCGCGGGCACTGCTCAAGGTGGTCACCGAAGGCGTGGTCGGCGAAACCTACAATATTGGCGGCCACAACGAGCAGAAGAATATTGATGTGGTCACCGGCATCTGCACGTTGCTCGAAGAGCTGGCGCCGCACAAACCGCAGGGCGTCGTCCACTTCCGCGACCTGATCACGTTCGTCAAGGATCGTCCCGGCCATGATCTGCGTTATGCCATCGACGCCGGAAAAATCGAACGCGAGCTTGGCTGGGTGCCGGAAGAAACATTCGAGACCGGACTGCGTAAGACTGTCCAGTGGTATCTGGACAATCTCGATTGGTGTCGCCGTGTCCAGGACGGCAGCTATCAGGGCGAACGCCTGGGCGCCATGGATATCAAGGAGCTGCAAGCATGATGAAAGGGATAGTTCTGGCCGGTGGCTCCGGCACACGCTTGCATCCGATCACGCTGGGTGTCTCGAAGCAGCTGTTGCCGGTCTACGATAAACCGATGATCTATTACCCGATCTCGGTCCTGATGCTGGCCGGCATCAAGGACATCCTGGTGATATCCACCCCGCACGATCTGCCGCAATACCGCAATCTGCTGGGCGACGGCAGCCAGTTCGGCGTGTCGTTCAGCTATGCCGAGCAACCGTCCCCGGACGGCCTCGCGCAAGCCTTTCTGATTGGTGAGCAGTTCATCGGTAACGATCCAGTCTGCCTGATCCTCGGTGACAACATTTTCCACGGCCAGTATTTCGGCGAGCAGTTGAAGAAGGCAGCCCAACAAAAGGCTGGCGCGACCGTGTTTGGCTACTGGGTCAAGGATCCGGAGCGCTTCGGCGTGATCGACTTTGACGGCGAAGGGCGCGCGCTGTCCATTGAAGAAAAACCGGCGAAGCCAAAGTCCAGCTACGCCGTCACCGGGCTGTATTTCTACGACAACGATGTGATCAGGATTGCCAAGGCCGTCAAACCCTCGCCGCGTGGCGAACTGGAAATCACCGATGTGAACAATGCCTATCTGCAGCGGGGCGATCTACAGGTCGAGCGCTTCGGTCGTGGATTCGCATGGCTGGATACCGGTACGCACGACAGCCTGCTTGAGGCTTCTCAATACGTGCAGACGATCGAACACCGTCAGGGCCTGAAGGTCGCGTGTCTGGAAGAAATCGCCTATCAGAACGGCTGGATCACTCGCGATTATCTGCTCGAACGCGCTCAGTATTTCGGCAAGACCGGATACGGCCAGTACCTGTTCTCGATTGCCGGAGACAACCAATGAACGTGATTGAAACCGGCCTGCCGGGTGTCGTGATCATCGAACCGAAGGTATTCGGTGACGAGCGCGGTTTTTTCTATGAAAGCTTCAACGCCAGGGCATTCGCTGAAGCGACGGGAGTTCAGGCACAGTTCGTCCAGGATAACCACTCGCGTTCGCAAAAAGGCGTGTTGCGTGGCCTGCACTATCAGTTGGAAAACACCCAGGGGAAACTGGTACGGGTAACCGTAGGGGAAGTACTGGATGTAGCCGTGGATATCCGCCGCAGTTCGCCGAACTTTGGCAAATGGGTCGCCGTGCGCCTGTCCGCCGACAACCATCGTCAGCTATGGGTGCCGGAAGGCTTTGCCCACGGTTTCGTCGTGCTGAGCGAGGTGGCCGAGTTTCTCTACAAGACCACCGACTACTACACGCCATCGGCCGAACGCAGCATTCGCTGGGACGATCCGACGCTAGCCATCGACTGGCAGCTGACGGAGGCTCCGCGTCTGTCAGCCAAGGATCAGGACGGCAAAAGCCTGCAAGAGGCCGACCTGTTCCCATGAAAATCCTTATCTGTGGTCAGAATGGACAGGTCTCGCAGGAGTTGCAGGCTTGTCTGGCCGGTCTCGGCAGCCTCGTAGTGCTGGGGCGCGACCGCCTCGACCTCGCGCAAACCGCGCAAATCCGCCAGCAAGTCAGGCAAGTCGCGCCCGACCTGATCATCAACGCAGCGGCACACACGGCGGTTGATCAGGCACAAAGCGAGCCTGCGCTGGCGTTCGCCATCAACGCGACCGGCCCCGGCGTACTGGCCGAAGAGGCCGCCCTGCTGGACGTTCCGCTGATCCACTACTCCACTGATTATGTGTTCGATGGCAACAAGCACGCGCCTTATGTCGAGTCCGACGCGACCAATCCGCTCGGGGTCTACGGCAAGAGCAAGCTGGCCGGCGAGCAAGCGGTCACTGACGCTCATGCGCAGCATTTGATCCTGCGCACCAGTTGGGTCTATTCGACCCATGGCCGCAATTTCCTGTTGACCATGCAGCGCCTGCTTCAGGAAAAACCCGAGCTGCGGATTGTCGCTGACCAGATCGGTGCGCCGACCTGGGCCGGCAGCATCGCCCGCAGTACCCTCGCGCTGATCAAGCGCTGGCAAGACGGGCAAGCGGGTGCCTGGGGTACCTACCACTTGACCGCGCAAGGTGAAACGTCCTGGTTCGGCTTTGCCCAGGCCATCGGCAACGCGCTGCGTGAACAAGGGAAGCCTTGCGCAACGCTGCTGCCGATTCCCTCGAGCGACTATCCGACGCCTGCCGCCCGGCCATTGAATTCGCGTCTGGATTGCAGCCGCTTGCAGCGAGAATGGGGTGTCAGTCAGCCTGACTGGCAAACTGCGCTGCATGAGTGTCTTGCCCGGCAAGCCTAGGCATAATGCGCCTGTCACCACAGGCGCATCCGGCTCATGAAACCTACCCTTCCCCGCAGACCTCGCTGGCGCAGCCTCGCCCTGCTGGCGCTGTGTCTGGCGCCGCTTCTATGGCCGCTGGAACATCTGGCCGAGCGCTATTACCGCAGTGAACTGGCCGGGCAAAACCGCCAGACCCTCGACCTCTACGTTGCCAACCTGCTCGGTACCCTGCACCGCTATGAAGTGCTGCCGCAGATCCTCGGCGACCTGCCGGCCCTGCGCGCCGTACTCGGCGCACCGGACGACGGCGTCACCCAGGGCAATGCCAACCGCCTGCTGAAAAACATCGCGGCGCAGACCGGCGCCGAAGTCATGTACCTGATGGACACCAGCGGCCAGACCCTGGCGGCGTCGAACTGGGACAAACATGACAGCTTCGTCGGACGCAATTTCGCTTTCCGTCCGTATTTCAGCGAGGCCATGGCCGGACGCCTCGGACGTTTCTTCGGCCTCGGTACCACCTCGGCCAAGCGCGGTTATTTCTTCGCCGCGGCGGTGCGCAACGGAGAAAAAATCATCGGGGTGCTGGTGATCAAGGTTGACCTCGACCACACCGAAAGCCTGTGGGGCAAAACCCCGGAACAACTGCTGGTGACCGACCATAACGGCGTGGTGATTCTCACCTCGCGTCCGGAATGGCGCTTCCGCTCGACCCGCCCCCTGAGCGAGCCCGAGCGTTTGGCGATCACCGCCATCCAGCCCTATCCGACGCGTGAGCCGCGCCCGCTGAACCTCAGCCCCAATGCCTGGCTGACGCAAACCGTGAACATCGCCGAAACCGGCTGGAGCGTCAGTATCCTCGCCCCGCGTACGCTGATCGACCGTCCGGTACGCACCGTGGTGGCGATCGGTGGCGCCACACTGTTGGTGGTGATGCTGTTGCTGGGGCTGATGATGCAACGCCGTCGGCATTACCTGGAGCGCATCGCTTTCGAAGCCAAGGCCCGTCGTGAACTGGAAGGCCGGGTGGCTGAACGGACCAGCGATCTCGAAGGCCTCAACCGCCGTCTCAAGCAGGAAGTGCTGGAGCGCGAACAGGCCCAGCAGGAACTGGTGCGCGCCCAGGACGATCTGGTCCAGGCCGGAAAACTATCGGCGCTCGGAACCATGTCGGCGAGCATCAGCCATGAACTCAATCAGCCGCTGGCGGCGATTCGCAGCTACGCCGAAAACGCCGAAGTGCTGCTCGATCATCAACGCACCGACGATGCTCGCGGCAACCTCAAACTGATCAGCGAACTCACCGGGCGCATGGCCTCGATCATCGCCCACCTGCGGGCCTTCGCCCGCCGCGATCGCCATGCCCCGGAAAGCGTGGCCCTGCAACCGGCGCTGGACGATGCGCTGGCGTTGCTGGCCAAACGGCGCCGCAGCATGGAAGTCGAGCTGATCCGCGACCTGCCGGCCGCCACCCTGTGGGTCGAGGCCGGGGAAACCCGGCTGCGTCAGGTGCTCGGCAACTTGTTGGCCAACGCGCTCGATGCGCTGACCGAAAAAGGCCCGCCGCGCAAACTGTGGCTGAGTGCCGAATCCACCGCCGAGGGCGTCAACCTGTACATTCGCGACAACGGTCCGGGGTTCTGCATGGAAGCCCTCGGTCGCGCCAGCGAGCCCTTCTACACCACCAAGACCCGCACCCAGGGCCTTGGCCTGGGGCTGGCCATCTGTGAAACCCTGATGCGCGCCTTCGGTGGTGAACTGTCGTTCGCCAACCACAAGCAAGGCGGCGCCTTGATCACCCTGCGGCTGCGCGCCGGCGCGCCCGGGGTCAGCCTGCAACCGTCCGAGGATCGAAGTGCATGACCATCGACAATCGCATTCAGGTGGTGTTGATCGACGACGATCCGCACCTGCGTCAGGCCCTCGGCCAGACCCTGGACCTGGCCGGGCTGAAAATCCTCCCGCTGTCCGAAGCCAAAGGTCTGGCCGGGCAACTGGAGCGTGACTGGCCCGGCGTGGTGGTCAGCGACATCCGCATGCCGGGCATGGACGGCCTGGAGCTGTTGAGCGAATTGCATGCTCAGGACCCGGAGCTGCCGGTGCTGCTGATCACCGGCCACGGCGATGTGCCGCTGGCGGTGCAGGCGATGCGTGCCGGCGCCTATGACTTTCTGGAGAAACCGTTCGCCAGCGATGCGCTGCTCGACAGCGTGCGCCGTGCCCTGGCCCTGCGCCGGCTGGTACTGGACAACCGCAGCCTGCGCCTGGCCCTGAGCGATCGCAACGAACTGAGCGCGCGACTGGTCGGCCACTCGGCGCCGATGCTGCGCCTGCGCGAGCAGATCGGCGCGCTGGCCGCGACCAAGGCTGACGTGCTGATTCTCGGTGAGACCGGCGCCGGTAAAGAAGTCGTGGCCCGTGCGCTGCACGACTTGTCGAGCCGGCGCAACGGCCCGTTCGTGGCGATCAACGCCGGGGCACTGGCCGAATCGGTGGTCGAAAGCGAACTGTTCGGGCATGAGCCGGGCGCGTTCACCGGCGCGCAGAAACGCCGCATCGGCAAGTTCGAATTCGCCAACGGCGGCACGCTGTTCCTCGATGAAATCGAAAGCATGAGTATGGACGTGCAGGTGAAATTGCTGCGCATGCTGCAAGAGCGCGTGGTCGAACGTCTGGGTGGCAATCAGTTGATCCCGTTGGACATCCGGGTCATCGCTGCGACCAAGGAAGACCTGCGTCAGGCCGCCGATCAAGGGCGTTTTCGCGCCGACTTGTACTACCGACTGAACGTCGCCCCCCTACGCATTCCGCCGCTGCGCGAACGCGGCGAAGACGCGCTGGTGCTGTTCCAGCATTACGCCGATGAAGCCAGCGCCCGCCATGGCTTGCCGCCTCATGAACTGCAACCGGCGCAACGCGCCTTGCTGCTGCGCCACACCTGGCCGGGCAACGTGCGCGAACTGCAGAACGCTGCCGAGCGTTTCGCCCTCGGTCTGGAACTGGCGCTGGATAACAGTGGAAGCGAAGGCGGCGGCAGCACGGTGGAAGTCATCAGTGGCGGGCTCAGCGAGCAAGTGGAAAACTTCGAGAAATCGTTGATTGCCGCCGAGCTGGCGCGCTCGCACAGTTCGGTACGCAGCCTCGCCGAAGCCCTGGGCATTCCGCGCAAAACCCTGCACGACAAACTGCGCAAGCACGGCTTGAATTTTGCCGACAGCAGCGCCCATGGAGACGAAGCCGAATGAGTCGCGACAGTCGCTATCTGGAATCGGTGCTGCATCACGACATTCCCCTGACCCGCGAGATGGGCCTCAAGGTTCTCGCCTGGCACGAGCAGCAGTTAAGCCTGCACTTGCCGCTGGAGCCGAACGTCAATCACAAGAGCACCATGTTCGGCGGCAGTCTGTACTGCGGCGCGGTGCTGGCGGGTTGGGGCTGGCTACATCTGTGCCTGAAGGAAGAAGGCATCGAAGACGGGCACATCGTGATTCAGGAAGGGCAGATCAACTATCCGCTGCCCGTGACCGGTGATGCCACGGCGATTTGTCCGCCACCGCAAGCGGCGGTCTGGAAGAAATTTCTGGCGATGTATCAGCGCTACGGGCGCGCGCGATTGACGCTCAATACACGGATCGTCAACGCCGGCAGCGAAGAGGATGCGGTGACGTTCAGCGGGCAGTACGTTCTGCACCGCTGAAGCAAAAGATCGCAGCCTTCGGCAGCTCCTACACGGGATTCGCGTTTCCCTGTAGGAGCTGCCGCAGGCTGCGATCTTTTGATCTTATGAGCGAGCAAGTTCCAGCAATCTGGATCGCCACGCCGCTTTCGCCGGCAGCGCCAGAAAGAATTCATTGAGCAGCGACTCCCGCGCCGGATAACAGAACGCTTCGCCCTGCAGATCCACCACCTCACCGCCCGCACCTTCGAGCACACCCTGCGCTGCCGCGGTATCCCACTGCGAAGTCGGCGCCAGTCGCGGATAGCAATCCGCCGCCCCTTCGGCCAACAGACAGAATTTCAACGAACTGCCGATATTCGTCAGTTGCAACTCGCCCAGGCTGGCGCTCAAACCAGCGAGCAGACGCTCCTGCTCCGGACTGGAATGCCGACGGCTCGCCACCACGGTGAACGCTTCACCAGCGGCGAGTACGTCACGCACCTGAATCGCCACCGGCGAGCCACCTTTATCCCCACGCCACGCGCCGAGACCCGCACCGCCGACATAGAAACGCCCATTGGTTGGCATCGACACCACGCCAAACACCACCCGACCGTTTTCGATCAGCGCGATGTTGACGGTGAATTCTTCACTGCCACTGATGAACTCTTTCGTGCCATCCAGTGGATCCACCAGCCACCAGCGCTGCCACCCGGCACGCACGCTCTGCGGGATGTCGGCGTCCTCTTCGGACAGCACCGGAATGTTCGGATCGAGCGCCACCAGCCCAGCGACGATCAGATGGTGCGCGGCCAGGTCCGCCGCCGTCACCGGCGAGTCATCGGACTTGGCCGTAACCGCCACATCGGCGCGCCAGAACGGCAGGATCGCCTCGCCGGCCTGCAATGCCAGCTCAACCACTGGCGCCATCAACGGATGGGGAAAACTCATCGACATCTCACTCATGACTGAAAAAACCCGCGCTGCGTCAGCAGATCACGCGCCAGATACAACGCCGCCAAGGCACGGCCTTCGGTAAATTGCGGGTTCTGCGCCAGCGCCGCCAGTTCACTCAGGTTGACCTTGTCGACACGCATCGGCTCGGGCTCGTCGCCCTCCAGACGCTCCTCGTAGAGGTCGGTGGCCAGCACCACCTGGATCTTCTGGCTCATGTAGCCCGGCGATAGAGAAAGCTCGGTCAGATGTTCCAGTTGGCGGGCGCCGTAACCGGCCTCTTCCTTGAGCTCGCGCTCAGCGGCTGCCAGCACATCCTCGCCCGGCTCGATGAGGCCTTTGGGCAGGGACAGTTCGTACTCGTCAGTGCCGCCGCAGTATTCCTCGACCAGCACCGCGTGTTCGCTATCGAGCATTGCCACAATCATCACCGCGCCATAGCCCGCGCCTTTGCCGACCAGACGCTCGTAAGTGCGTTCCACGCCATTGGAAAAACGCAGTTTCAGTTCTTCGACGCAGAACAGACGACTGGTGGCGACGATCTCGCGGGCGAGTACAGTGGGTTTCTGGCGCATGCAAAGCTCCTTGGCGTGAACGCGCTACTATAACGCGGCTTTCCCGATTGTTTGTGTCGGATATCTTTCTACCGCTCGAGACGTTGCCATGCCTTCTTTACCGTGGTCTGACATCGATACCGTCCTGCTGGACATGGACGGTACGCTGCTGGATCTGCACTTCGACAACCATTTCTGGCTGGAACACCTGCCGCAACGCTACGCCGAATTGCACGGTGTGAGCCGGGCCATGGCCGACATGGAATTGCAGCCGCTGTTCGAGCGCCATGCCGGGCAACTGCAATGGTACTGCCTGGATTTCTGGAGTGCCGAACTCAAGCTCTCGGTGCGTGAACTGAAACTGGAAACCGCACACCTGATCGCGCTGCGCCCGGATGCCGATACCTTTCTGCACGCGCTAAAACAGGCCGGCAAGCGGGTGATCATGATCACCAACGCCCACCGGGACTCGCTGTCGCTGAAACTGGAACGGATCGAACTGGCGCCGTATTTCGAACGGCTGATCAGCTCCCACGATTACGGTTTCCCCAAGGAGAACCCGCAGTTCTGGGATGCCTTGCAGGCGGATATCGCTTTTGATCCGGCGCGCAGTCTGTTCATCGATGACACCTTGCCGATCCTGCGTAGTGCACGGGATTTCGGTGTGGCACATCTGCTGGCGGTGAAAGAGCCGGACAGCCGCAAGGGACCGAAGGACACGGCCGAGTTTGCGGCGGTCGAGGACTACCGCGATTTGATTCGGGGACTCTAGCAAAACCACTGTGGCGAGGGAGCTTGCTCCCGATGGGCCGCGAAGCGGCCCCAAATGTTCACGACTGCTGCGCAGCCGAACGGGAGCAAGCTCCCTCGCCACAGCGTGGTTATTACTTCGGAATACGGAGCTTCTGCCCTGGATAAATCTTGTTCACATCCTTGAGCATCGGTTTGTTGGCGTCGAAGATTTTCTGGTACTGGTTGGCGTTGCCGTAAACCCGCAGGGAGATCGCACTGAGCGTGTCACCTGCCTTCACCTCGACAAATTCCGCTGCCACCACTACCGGCCCCGTAACGGTAATCTGGTCATCAACACTGCCAATCCCGGCAATATTGCCCAGAGCCAGAAGAATTTTTTCCTTCTCCTCCTGACTCGCGACTTCACCCTTAACCGTGACCTTGTCGCCATCCACCGTCGCCTGAACATTTGGATTGCCCAGACCGACCTTGTCGATATGTTCCTTCAACTGCTCACTCGCATTGGCATTGCCCGGGGTCAGCAGGTCGATCAGCTTTTCACCGGCCTCTTTCACAAAGCTCAACAGACTCATAGCGCACACTCCTTGATTTGTATTCCAGACGTCAAAGCCTAGACCACACCAGACCAGCCCGGTTCCGGGCCGACCAATGACCCGACAGCCGCTTGATCGACGGCATCTATCAATAGATCGACAGTACCGATTAGACGCGACAAGTTGCCGCGCCTAGTCTTAGCGTTGATCAATCCGTCGGTGATGCCATGAACGCCAAGCGCCCAACTTGCGCGGCGCCTGCACTCGAAACGCCCGCGCCCGCCGCCAGCCAGACCTACAGCTACAGCGATCTGCCCCTTGTGGAATCGGCCAGCACCGCGCTCGCCGAGGAAGTTGCGTTGGCGATCGCCTACAACGGCATCAGTCAGGCGGTGATGCTGGTGACGCCGACGGATCTGGAAGATTTCATCGTCGGTTTCAGCCTCGGCAGCGGCATCATCGAAGACGCCAGCGACATTTATGACCTGCAACTGACCGGCGCCGGCTCGGCGCAATACGCGCAAGTGACCATCGCCAACCGCGCGTTCTGGAACCTCAAGCAACAGCGCCGACAACTGGCCGGCACCAGCGGCTGCGGCCTGTGTGGCGTTGAAGCCGTCGAGCAAGCCTTGCCCGATCTGCAAGTCCTGCCCGGCGCACCGCTGCCGCCAGCCATGTGGCTCGACGGTCTGCGCCAGCGCATCGGGGCGTTCCAGCCCCTCGGCCAGCATTGTGGCGCGGTACACGCGGCGGTGTTCATGAACGCCAGTGGTGAACTGTTGCTGGGCCGTGAAGACATCGGCCGGCACAACGCCCTCGACAAACTGATCGGCGGGCTGATCCGCCAGAAGATTTCCACAGAAGGCGGTCTGGCGATTGTCACCAGCCGTTGCAGTCTCGAATTGATCCAGAAAGTTTTACGCGCCGGCATCCAGACCCTGGTCAGCCTGTCCGCGCCCACGGGCCTTGCCGTGCAATGGGCCCGTCGCCACAACCTCAATCTCATCCACCTGCCGCAGAAGAATGCGCCGCGGGTCTACAGCCCAGCGATGGAGAATCAAGCGTGAGCCAACATCATCAAGCCGACCAGAAACCTGTCCCGCGCTACAAACCTTACAAAGGTGCAGCCGGCGGCTGGGGTGCGCTGATCAGCGTGGCCCAAGCCTGGTTGACCAGCGACAACGCGTTGAAAAACCTGCGCATGATGCTCAAGACCAACCAGAACGGCGGCTTCGACTGCCCGGGCTGCGCCTGGGGCGATTCGCCGGAAAGCGGCATGGTCAAGTTCTGCGAGAACGGCGCCAAAGCGGTGAACTGGGAAGCGACCAAGCGCCGGGTGGACAGCAAGTTCTTCGCCAAACACAGCGTGACCTCGTTGCTGGAGCAGAGCGACTACTGGCTCGAATATCAGGGTCGCCTGACCGAGCCGATGGTCTACGACGCCGAGACCGACCGCTACAAGCCCATCGCGTGGGACGATGCCTTCGCCTTGATCGGCAAACACCTGCAAGCACTGTCGAGCCCCGACCAGGCCGAGTTCTACACTTCGGGCCGTGCCAGCAACGAAGCGGCGTATCTCTATCAGCTGTTCGTGCGCGCCTACGGCACCAACAACTTCCCGGACTGCTCGAACATGTGCCACGAGGCCAGCGGTGTGGCGTTGGCCCAGAGTGTTGGCGTCGGCAAAGGCACCGTGACCTTCGACGACTTCGAACACGCCGACGCGATTTTCGTCTGGGGCCAGAACCCCGGCACCAACCACCCACGGATGCTCGAACCGCTGCGTGAAGCGGTGAAGCGCGGCGCGCAAGTGGTGTGCATCAACCCGCTCAAGGAGCGTGGTCTGGAACGCTTCCAGCACCCGCAGCACCCGATCGAAATGCTCACCAACGGCGACAAGCCGACCAACACCGCGTATTTCCGTCCGGCATTGGGCGGCGACATGGCGGTGCTGCGCGGCATGGCCAAGTTCCTCCTGCAGTGGGAACGCGATGCGCAGAAGGCCGGTACGCCGGCAGTGTTCGATCATGACTTCCTCAATGCGCACAGCGCCAACGTGCTGGAGTATCTGGGCGTGGTCGATGACACGCCGTGGGAGCAGATCGTCGCGCAGTCCGGCCTGACTCTGGTGGAGATCGAGCAAGCGGCGCGCATGTACGCCAAAGGCAAGAACGTGATCATGTGCTGGGCGATGGGTATCACTCAGCATCGCCATTCGGTGCCGACCATCCAGGAAATCGCCAACCTGATGTTGCTGCGTGGCAACGTCGGCAAGCCGGGCGCCGGCCTGTGTCCGGTGCGCGGTCACAGTAACGTGCAGGGCGACCGCACCATGGGCATCAACGAGCGTCCGCCGGTGGCGTTCCTCGATTCCCTTGAGCGGCGCTTCCAGTTCAAGGTGCCGCGCGAAAACGGGCACAACGTGGTCGAGGCGATCCATGCGATGGCCGAAGGCCGCGCCAAGGTCTTCATCGGTCTGGGCGGCAACTTTGCCCAGGCCACGCCGGACAGCCCGCGCACCTTCGCGGCGCTGAGCAATTGCGACCTGACCGTGCAGATCAGCACCAAGCTCAACCGCAGCCACCTGGCCCACGGTAAAGATGCACTGATCCTGCCGTGCCTGGGCCGCACCGACATCGATATCCAGAGCGAAGGCCCGCAAGCGGTCACCGTGGAAGACTCGTTCAGCATGGTTCACGCGTCCAACGGCCAGTTGCAGCCGCTGTCGAACCAGATGCGCTCGGAACCGGCGATCATCGCCGGCATCGCCGCCGCCACGCTGGGCAGCAAACCGGTGGACTGGAACTGGCTGGTGGCCGATTACCGGCGCATCCGCGACCTGATCGCCGATACCATTCCGGGCTTCAAGGACTTCAACGAGAAGGTCAAGAACCCGGGCGGTTTCTACCTCGGCAACAGCGCTGGCGCGCGCAAGTGGAACACCCCGTCGGGCCGGGCCAATTTCCGCGCGAACCTGTTGCCCAAGGATCTGGTGCACGAGCGCACCCGCGCCACCGGACAACTGCCAGACCTGATCCTGCAATCGATGCGCTCCCACGATCAGTACAACACCACGATCTATGGCCTCGACGACCGTTACCGTGGGGTCAAGGGCCAGCGCGATGTGTTGTTCGCCAACGAGGCCGACATCATTCGCCTGGGCTTCCGGCCGGGGCAGAAGGCCGACATCGTGTCGATCTGGGACGATGGCCGTGAGCGTCGGGTGAAGGGCTTTACCTTGCTGGCGTTTGATATTCCTGCGGGGCAAGCGGCGGCTTATTACCCGGAAGTGAATCCGCTGGTGCCGCTGGAAAGCACCGGGGATGGCAGCCATACGCCGACGTCGAAGTTCATTGCGATTCGCCTTGAAGCGGCGAGTGAGACGGGTTTGATCATGGCCAAATCTGCGTAATGCGGCGCCTGGACTGACCCCTTCGCGAGCAAGCCCGCTCCCACATTGGAATGCCTTTCAAATGTGGGAGCGGGCTTGCTCGCGAAAGCGGTGGCTCATTCAACAAAATCCTTTGTACCCTGCACCTTTCAAACGCCCACAAAAAAGGCCGCTTTTTCACAAAAGCGGCCTGTCCGAAGTAGCTAAAGACCGGCAAAAATCGCTTAAGTTCCGCATAAAAAACAGTAACTTGCAGAATTGTATACAAGTCGTGTTATTCGTCGGAATTCGATTGTCAGCCTTGTTACACCACTTCAGGATCGCGCCGTCATCCCTTTGAGGCTCCTCTATGAAGTTCTCCTCGATTCTCTTGTTGTCCCTTGGCCTGGTCAGTGGTTTTGCATCTGCTGGAGGCACCACCGAAGCAGGTGTGGGCGGCGCATTGGGCGGGGTTCTTGGCTCGGTCGTCGGTCAGTCTTTAGGCGGCAGCACAGGTTCAACCATTGGCGCAGCCCTGGGCGGCGCGGGTGGTAGCGCGGTCGGCGCCAACAAACACAGCCGTGGCGAAGCGGCCATTGGCGGTGCGTTGGGCGCAGCCGGCGGTAACGTGGTTGGTCGCAGCATGGGCGGCACCACGGGCAGCCTGATCGGCGCCGCAGCAGGTGGCGGTGCCGGTGGCGCGCTGGGCAATTACATGGGCAACAAGAGCAATGAAGACGATCGTCGTTACGATCGTGGTCGCGACGACCGTCGCTACTACCGCGACGACCACCGCGGTCGCGGCCATGCCTACGGCCATCGCAAGCATCATCGGTATTACAACCACCGCTGATTGCTGAGCTTTTTCAGCAGCAGTTCAAAAGATCGCAGCCTGCGGCAGCTCCTACACTCAATCGCTGTAGGAGCTGGCGCAGGCTGCGATCTTTTTTGCGTTATCAAACCAGCAAACGCTCCAGCGCCTGGCGCAACCGGCCGGGAATCGGCACCGGCTGATTGCTCGCCCGATCCACAAACACATGGACGAAACGCCCCGCCGCACACGCCTCGCTTTCGCCGCCTTTGAACACCGCCAGTTCATATTGCACCGAACTGTTGCCCAGCTTGCCGACTCGCAGACCGACCTCGATCTGATCCGGGAACGCGATCGAGGCGAAGTAATCGCAAGATGAACTCACGACGAACCCCACTACCTCGCCATCGTGGATATCCAGGCCACCGACCTGAATCAAGTAAGTGTTCACCGCGGTATCGAAAAAGCTGTAGTAGGTAACGTTGTTGATGTGTCCGTAAGCATCGTTGTCGTGCCAGCGGGTGGTGATCGGCTGGAAATGCGGGTAATCGGTGCGTTGCGGCATGGTGCTGGACATCGGTGTCAATTCCTTGAGTTTCTGCCCAGTCTAAAGGTAAAAACCTTTCCCTCGCGCCGCCAACTCGCCAATCAGTGGCGCCGGCCGCCATTGATCGCCCTGTCGCGTCTCCAGCGCCAGCAAGCGCTTGTGAATGTCTGCCAGCCCCTGATCGTCCGCCCAGGCCATCGGGCCGCCTCTGTCCGCCGGGAAACCGTAGCCATTGAGGTACACCAGATCGATGTCATGGGCCGATCCGGCAATGCCTTCCTGCAGAATTTTCGCGCCCTCGTTGACCAGCGCCAGAAGACACCGCTCGAGGATTTCCTCGGACCCAATCTCCCGGCGCTGAAAGCCGAGGCCTTCGCTGACGCTCAATATCAGCGCATCGACCTCGGGATCATGTTCGGCCTGACGACTGCCCGGCTCATAATGGTAATAACCGTTGCCGGATTTCTGCCCGAAGCGGCCCAACTCGCACAAGCGGTTGTCGACCTGAACCTCCGGCGCATCCTGGCCCTTGCCGGCCAATTCGCGCGCACGCCATTCCAGATCAATGCCGACCACGTCGTACATGCGGAACGGCCGCATCGCGAAACCGAAGCCCTGCAACGCCGCATCGACCTGCTGTGGATAAGCGCCTTCGAGCAGCATCTTGCGCGCCTCCAACACGTACGGATGCAACATGCGATTGCCGATAAACCCGTGGCAATTACCCGATATCACACTGACCTTGCCCATACGTTTGCCGAGCGCCAGTGCCGCTTCCAGCACGGCCGGAGAAGTCTGCGCCCCGCGAACGATTTCCAGCAGCTTCATGATGTGCGCCGGGCTGAAGAAATGCAGGCCGAGTACTTGCGACGGACGCTTTGTTACAGCGGCAATCGCGTCGATATCCAGCGCCGATGTGTTGCTCGCCAACAACGCCGCAGGCTTGAGCACGCTGTCCAGTTCACGAAAGATCTTCTGCTTGAGCTCAAGATTTTCGTACACCGCTTCAATCACCAGATCGACATTACGGATCGCCGCATAATCCGCCGCTGCACGAACTCGGCCGATCCGCGCATCCGCTTCGGCCTGATCAATCCGGCCCTGGCGCACGTTGTGAGCATAAGTGTCGGCCACCGTGCCCAACGCCTGTTCAAGCATCTGTGGATTGTTATCAACCCACTGCACGGCAATGCCGGCATTCGCCAGGCACATGACGATGCCACGGCCCATGGTGCCCGCGCCGATCACGGCAGCTTGCTGAATATCGAACGATGTCTGGCTCATGTTGTTCTCTTGTTGGCGATCCGAAGACAGCCTTCACCATAGTCAGGCACCGGGCATTTTTGAAGTTTATTACCGTGATGAGCGACATTCAGCGCATGGATGAGGCTGTCAGGGCACCGCACTCCCCCTGTGGGAGCGGGCTTGCTCGCGAAAACGGAGTGTCATGCATGGATATTTCAACTGACATGACGCCTTCGCGAGCAAGCCCCGCTCCCACAGGGTTTGTACTTACTCGGGCAGATGATTGTCAGCCCAACCGCGAACCTCGGCGTACGGATACTCCTCCAGCGCCCCATACCCCGAGATCGTTCGCGCCTTTAACCTGGTAAACAACGGCACACTGATCTCGCACAGAAACCGCGTCAGGCGCTCCGCCGTCGGCACACTGCCGGTGTGCTGTTCGTGCCTGTGGATAAAATCACCGCACAGCGCTGCGAAGTTTTTATCCACAAGCGCTGGCAACTCGGGAGGGGCCGGAAGCCGTGCGACATCACCGTGGCACACCGAACAGTGCCCGCAGCACTCGGGCGCGTTGTGGTCGCCGAAGTATTCGGCCAGGCGATAACCCAGGCAGCGCTCAGTGCCGAACAGTTCGAGCATGGCGTGAATCCGCGCGATTTCAGTCTGCTCATGCCGGGTGAAACAGGCATGCAACTCAGCGCTCAATACAGCGCTGTCGAAATCACTGTGCAGCACGTTGTAGACCTCGGTCATCTGCTTGCTTTCAAGCTCGACCCAGCCCTTCTCCTGAAAATAATCCAGCGCCTTCACCACCCGATTGCGCTCAGCTGAATACTGCGTGTACATCGCCTCGAAATTCACCGTCGCCCAGGTGCGTGCACGGCTGGAGGTCTGGATGATGGCCGCGACAAAATCCCTGCGCTCTCCTTCGAAACGCTCAAGCAACGCTTCCGGCTCCAGCAGGTATTTGAAACGGTACTCGGCGTAATAGGCATAACGCGGAGCAATCAGGCCGCGCAGCTCCATTTGCACCAACAACGTCTTCAGCGGCAGCGTGCGAATGTTGCTCTGATCCGCCAACGGCCCGAGCAGAAATTCCCACTGCCCTTCAGGTGCGGCAGCCTGCATTTCCTCCAGCACACAACGAATCCCCTCGCGCTCCGGGGTATCGCCGTAGACGAAGTTTTCCAGCACATTGAGGCTGTCGCGGTTGGCCAACACCAGACAATCCGATGGCTGCCCGTCCCGCCCGGCGCGACCGATTTCCTGACTGTAGTTCTCGATGGATTTGGGCAGGTCGAAATGCACTACGTTGCGGATGTCGCTCTTGTCGATCCCCATGCCGAACGCAATGGTCGCGACAATGCAATTGGACTGCCCGGCCATGAAGCGCTTCTGAATCGCCTCGCGCTGATCGTTGGGCAACCCGGCGTGATAAGCCTCGGCCTGTATGCCGTTGCGCCCCAGATGTTCAGCGATGTGCTCGGCGGTTTTCTGCAACGTGACGTAGACGATGCTCGGCTGGCCCGGACGCTCGCTCATCCACTCCACCAGACGTCGGCGTTTGTCCTGGCCGCGCACCGGCTCCACCAGCAGATTGAGATTGGGTCGGTAGAAACCGGTGGTCACAACATCCGCTTCGGCGATGGCAAATTTGGTCTGCATGTCGGCGATGACCTTCGGCGTCGCCGTGGCAGTCAGCAGCAGGGTTTGCGGGATGTT
The DNA here is from genome assembly GCF_020515535.1 of Pseudomonas sp. MWU16-30322. Taxonomy (NCBI): domain Bacteria; kingdom Pseudomonadati; phylum Pseudomonadota; class Gammaproteobacteria; order Pseudomonadales; family Pseudomonadaceae; genus Pseudomonas; species Pseudomonas sp. MWU16-30322. Next base: position 136,346 of record NZ_JAIWYL010000003.1, on the reverse strand, counting down.
GAACTGGCGTTGATAGTCCGGCAGTTTCAGGTAGTCGGGGCGGAAGTTGTGGCCCCATTCCGAGATGCAGTGCGCCTCGTCAATCACCAGCAGCGAGATCGGCACCTGCTGCAAAAAATTGCGAAACCGCTCGTTCTTCAGGCGCTCCACCGAGATCATCAGGATCTTCAATTCACCCGAACGGGCGCGGGCCATCACATCATTGGCGTCATCACGGCTTTGTGCCGAATCGATGCTGCCGGCACTGATGCCGTGACGCTTGAGGAATGCCAGTTGATCCTGCATCAACGCCAACAGTGGCGAGACCACCAGGGTCAGATGTGGCAGCAACAGTGCCGGTACTTGATAGCACAGCGACTTGCCGGACCCGGTGGGAAAAATCGCTGCCGCCGAGCGCCCGGCCAGTACCGCGCTGATCGCGGCTTCCTGCCCGGGTCGAAACTGTGGATAACCGAAAACCTGTTCCAGGGTGTTGTGCATGCGCTGTCACTCCGTTGACCGCTGTGATGCCAACAGCCTAGCGGGCGATCGCAGCGAGTCGAGAAAAGGCCGGGGGTCAATTCAATACGGGATGATACAGCCAATGGCGCAAACACCTCGGTCCCCTGTGGGAGCGAACCCATTCGCGAAGAGGCCCTGCCAAACAACACCAAAACAAACCATTCAGGGCCGCAAAACCGCCACTCGCAGTTGCTCGTTCAACATCTGCTCATGCACGCCCTGGCTCTTGCTTGCCCACAACGCATGAGCCGGGCTGATGTCACCCGTGAAGGCCGCCGCCAACTGCCGCAGCTCGGCGACACTGCGCACGCGCGGGCAGAACGGCTGTCCGTCACAGTCCTGACTGGCGTTGCGATAGGTACTCAGCAAACGCTCCCACCACCCATCACGCACCTGTCTGATCGACTTGAGCTGCACATGCGGCACACCCAGCCGCTGCTCAAGCCCTGCCTCGTCCAGCGCTTCGCTGGCGAGCAGGGCTTTACCGAACATCAACACCTCGGCACGCGAGGCGGTATCGATACTGGTCTGGCTAGAGAGCGCATCGGGCCAACCGGTGCGTTCAAGGTCGGCGAACATCCAGCCGTTACCGACGTCCGACGCCAGGGCCAAACGGCAACCACTGGCCCACAGCAATAAAATCGAGGCCAAACGTAGCCACTGCATACCTAATTCCCTTTAAGTGCGTATCGGACGCGTGGAAACGCCCTACAGATTCTGGCGCGCACCATACAGACGTTTGCCAAGAAACGCCTGTGAATCCTGTGGGAAATTTCAGCGCTAGGGGTTTCACCTCGAAAAAGCCGCAAAACCTTGTAGGGCATATGCCCGATCCTCGGAAAAACCCCTACGAACTCTGTCCATCGCGGCGCTCTTGTGAGTGCTCGCCACGCACTTCTATAGTGGCCGGCGCGACTGACCACTGAATCAGCCCCGCCCAAGTGCCTTTGTAAAGGACAAGCCTGACCATGATTACCCGCTATCGCCCGTTGAAGACTTGCTACAACGAAAATCCCGTATTGGTCATCGATACTCACTCCAGCCATCGCGATCTGCTTGATGCCGCTGACCAGCGACTGCGTGCCGCCAGCGATCTGCTGGAAACCCTTTACTGTTTATGTTTCAAACAGGCCGACGTGAAAGATATACCTAACATCGTCAATGCTCTTTATTTATTAGTGCAGGATGGCTGTGACTTGCTCGAAGTAGCAAAACACAAACCCCAACAACCAGACCCACACTGAAAACAACTAAAATCCAGAAACAACAGAATGCTTTAATAAACAACCAAAATAGAACTAAGTTGTTGACTCTTACTTTCACCGAGAGCAACACAATGACTGTTTTAACTATCTTTTTTTGCGGCACTGGTTCCAATAAATTCGACGTCGCCCACGAAAACTTCTGGAACGGCGAACTGATTTCCACCTTGGCTGCCAATCATACGGGTTACGAGTTTGCCGAGTGGATCGTGGTCGATGGCCCCGGCAGCGGCAACATGCAGGCCGACGATCTATTCACCAAGACCAAGGAATACGGCATGAGCGGCACCTTGTTCGGCAAGGGCTGGGAAGAAAACGTGTTGCACGCGCTCAATATCATCAAGGGCAAGTGCGACTGGCAACGCGAGCAACTGACTGAAGCCGAATACAATCGCCTGAAGGCTGCCGGCATTCCGATTGAAGATGTAAAAGCCGAGGGTTCGTGGTTTTGGCGCAAATATAATTACGGTAATCGCAGCATTACCCAGCAGCAATTACAGGAAGGAATCATCAAAACCCACCGCAAGGATGGTGTTATTCCTACTCAAGTCAATCTCGTCGGTTGGAGCCGGGGCGGCATCAGTTGCCATATGTTGGCCAATGCAATGTTCAAGGATAGTCTGCTGAAAAACATCCCGGTCAATATCTTTGCGCTTGATCCCGTGCCAGGCATTGGTAACTTTCAGGAAGAGCGCGTCAAACTCGCGGGCAATGTCAAAGAGTATGTAGCGTTCTATGCTCGTGACGAACGCTCCAAAGGGTTCAGTTGCGTCATCCCACAGACCGCTACCGGCACTAAAACCTACATCTATCCTATGGCTGGCCGCCACGCCACCATGGCCGGCAATGCCACCAGCAGTGGCGGCGTCCCGACCGGCGCCAGCGATCTGAAAGCGCTGTCCGAGCCCGGACGCATCGTGCGCCACCTCGCCGAAACCTGCCTCAAACGCTGGGGCGTACGACTGCAAAAAACGTTGAATCTGACCCAGGCCGATCTGGAAAACCTCACCAACGGCATCGCACGCGATGAAGCCAAATACAAATTGATGCACAAACTTTCCTACACCTACTTCACCGAGCTGGACCAAGGCGAGCGCTACGTTTCGCTGGGCAGCAAAGGTGTACCGTTCACCAGCGTGAAGGGCGAGATCTACAAGCCGGCGACCGGCCTGGCAACCAGCTTGCTGGATATTTCGGCGTATCAGCATTTACGTTGAAAAACGATTAAAAATCGGTAGGAACGTCCGATGCAATCTTCATCCCGTTCCTACACGCCACGACTCTTTGTCGCCTATCGCGGCTTGAGGGCACCTATCTATAGTCGTGACTGTCGCTGGCAAATCAGCGGCTCGGGCTTGGTCACCCGGAGGGACACATAAATGCGTCCGTTGTATGCTGCCGGCAGTTCAAATGTCTGCACGCTTAATGGTGGCTGTGTTTGGGACGCCTTTGAGCGTGCCGGACTTGTGTGTTCCTTCGGTTGACCAACCCGAACACAGTTCGCCTCCCATCGCTTGGTCACGGTGGGATGAATCCTCACGACATTTGGAATACACACTATGAAAGCATGGACCCCGCTCCCCCTCGATCGCTACCGCTCACTCGAATCCAGCCTCACCGACACCAAGCCCCTGATCATCGACACAGAGGCCAACCCGCAAGACATCCTCGAATGCGCCGTCCAGCGCCTGCGCGCCTCCAGCGACCTGCTGAAAACCCTCTACTGCCTCAGCTTCAAACAAGGCGACGTCGAAGACATCCCCCACATCACCCACGCCCTCTATCTGCTGACGCAGGATGGCTGTGACCTGCTGCAGGTCGCGCAGCAGCAGATGCTCGGCTGGAAAGCACCGGCCTGAGATTGACAATGTTCGGATCGCTCTGCCGCATCACCTGAGAGCGATCAATAAAAACGTGATCAAACATTGGAGCAACCATGAGCGAGTTTTTTGATGCACTGATGGAAAGCGTTCAGGAAATGGACGAGATCTTGCACGCGCAGCGCTGCAACTCGCCCCTTGCTCCGAAAATATCTGAAAAGAACACGCTGACTTTTCAGCAGAAACAAGCCTATTACGACAAAGTACACCGCTCGAGTTATCTCGCCAGTTTACGCATTGAAGGCTTTGAAACGGTGCCTGCCGATGCGGCTGAATCATTGCCTGTTCGGCAGCAAATCCTTGATCGATACCGTCACAACACTAGCTGATCCCAGAGAGTGATCTGCGGCGCTTAAGTGGCATTATTCTGGCTGTTTACATGAAAAAAATCTTGAATAATGGCAGTTAACAGGAGCCGTTATTGCCGACTCCACGCCAAGAGGCAACCTTCTACTTAAGTGCTATTATTCTGGCAGTTAAGGAAAAAAAATGAAGGAATACTGCCACATGGCCAAGAAAACAGCGCCACTTCTGCCCGCCTCCGCTCGACTGCTGTCCGAATTTGGCGAACGGCTGAAGCTGGCTCGTCTACGCCGCAAGCTGACGGCAAAGCAGGTCGCTGAACGGTCAGGCATGTCGCTGACCACCTTGCGCAATCTGGAGTCAGGCGAATCAGGAGTAACCATCGGCGCTTATCTGTCGGTCATGCAGGTGCTGGGCCTGGAAAAGGATCTGAATCAGCTTGCCGCGACCGATGAAATGGGCCGACAGCTACAGGATGCTCAGTTAATGCCTGCATCAAGATCCCCAATCAAAAAGCCACAGCGAGTACGCGGAGTCAGCGCGTTAAAAAAAGCTGCATCCGATCACAGCGAGACTTCAAGCGTCATCGATGCCGCTACTACAACAAAACTTCCGGACGATTTTCCAATCAACACGCACACTCTCTCCAATCTGTTGAAGAAGAAAAAGCCAGGCTCCACGACAGGTGAAAAATGACGCTGATCGCTGTTTATGCAGATTGGGAATCGTTGAACGGCGCCAGGCGTCTCGGCTTCCTGCATGCCCGTAAGACACGCAATACCAACGTATTCGAGTTTGAATACGATCCCGTAGCGCTGGCCGACCCCGAGTTAAGCTTCACACAGCTGGACCCACGAATCGGACTTTTTCAAGGACGTCAGTTTCCTGGTCAACATCAGACTCGTTTTGGCGTCTTCGCTGACTCAAGCCCTGATCGTTGGGGCCGACTGTTAATGAAGCGGCGCCTGGAGAGGGATATCCGCGACGGTTTGATTCCCAAGGGCAGCAAGCTATTCGAGTCTGACTATCTCCTTGGCGTGCATGACCAGTTCCGCGTCGGCGCCATCCGCTACAAGCTCAACGACGAGGGTAATTTTCTCGACGATCGCGATGGCGTTGCTGCCCCACCCTTTGTTGAATTGCGTGCGCTGGAACAGGCGAGTCTGGCCTTGGAAAACGACACGGACAACACCGCACTCGATGGCCGCGAATGGCTAAGAATGCTCATCGCGCCGGGTGGCTCACTGGGCGGCGCCAGACCAAAAGCCAGTGTGGTCGACGAGCATGGCCAACTGTGGATCGCCAAGTTTCCGAGTACGCGAGACGACTTCGATGTAGGTGGCTGGGAAATGCTGGTGAACGCCTTGGCGGTCAACTGCGGGCTACGTGTCGCAACCGGCATGGCACGACGTTACGCGAGCGACCACCACTGTTTTCTGATCAAACGCTTCGACCGAACCGAACGCGGTGGGCGCCACCACTTCGCCTCAGCCATGACCCTGACCAACCGCACCGACGGCGACGACGCTTCAACAGGCGCCAGCTACCTTGAGTTGGCGGAAGTACTCATGGAACACGGTTCGGAGCCCAATGCAGACCTTCGCGAGTTATGGTCGAGAATCGTCTTCAACATCCTGGTATCCAACACCGACGACCACCTGCGTAATCACGGATTTATTCTGGATCCCGGTCGGGGATGGCGCTTGTCGGCAGCGTATGACATGAACCCCGTAGCGCATGCAGATGGGTTGAAGCTGAACATCACTGATGCTGACAACGCGTTGGATCTGGAGCTGGCGAGGGAAGTGGCGGGGTATTTTCGAGTGAGCTCGATACATGCAGAAGAAATAATTGAGCACTTTAAATCCGAGATCAGCAACTGGCCGGAAGTAGCACGTGTATTGGGACTATCCAAGCGTGAACAGGACCTTATGGCAACAGCGTTTAGTGCCCTTTAATGCCCACAAAAAAGCCGCCCCTGGAGGCGGCTTTTTAGTTCACAACGAACCAATCTTACAAATTGGGACCCGCAGCCTTGATCGCGTCGCTCACTTCGAACTTCTTGAAGTTCTCGATGAACAGACCGGCCAGGGCCTTGGCCGCTTCGTCGTACGCAGCCTTGTCAGCCCAGGTGTTGCGTGGGTTGAGCAGGTTGGTTTCAACGCCCGGTACGGCCAGTGGCACGTCGAGGTTGATGGTGTCCAGGTGCTCGGTGGCGGCACCGATCAGCGCGCCGCTCTGGATTGCAGCGATCACCGCACGGGTGGTCGGGATGTTGAAGCGTTTGCCGACGCCGTAGCCGCCGCCGGTCCAGCCGGTGTTGACCAGGTAGACCTTGGAGCCGAAGCCGCGGATGCGCTTGATCAGCAGTTCGGCGTATTCGCCAGCCGGACGCGGGAAGAACGGCGCGCCGAAGCAGGTGGAGAAGGTCGACTTGATGCCGCTGCCCGAACCCATTTCAGTCGAGCCCACCAGCGCGGTGTAGCCGGACAGGAAGTGGTAGGCCGCTTGTTCTTCGTTGAGGATCGACACTGGCGGCAGCACGCCGGTCAGGTCGCAAGTCAGGAAGATTACAGCGTTTGGCTCGCCGCCCAGGTTCTGCTCGGAACGCTTGGCAACGTGCTCCAGCGGGTAGGCCGCGCGGCTGTTCTGGGTCAGGCTGACATCGGTGTAGTCGGCGTGTTTGGCGTCGTCGATGACCACGTTTTCCAGCACAGCGCCGTGTTTGATGGCTTTCCAGATGACCGGCTCGTTCTTCTCGGACAAGTCGATGCACTTGGCGTAGCAGCCACCTTCGATATTGAAGACAACGCCTTCGCCCCAGCCGTGTTCGTCGTCACCGATCAAGTAACGGCTTTCGTCAGCCGACAGGGTGGTTTTACCGGTACCCGACAGACCGAAGAACAGGGTCACGTCGCCTTCTTCGCCGATGTTGGCAGCGCAGTGCATTGGCAGCACGTCAGCGGCCGGCAGCAGGAAGTTCTGCACGGAGAACATGGCTTTCTTCATCTCACCGGCGTAACGCATGCCGGCGATCAGCACTTTTTTCTGCGCGAAGTTGATGATCACGCAACCATCGGAGTTGGTGCCGTCACGCTCTGGTACGCACTCGAAGTTGGCCACGTTGAGCACTTGCCACTCGTCACGACCGGCCGGGTTGTACTGGGCCGGGTTGATGAACAGGCAACGACCGAACAGGTTCTGCCAGGCAGTCTGGGTGGTCATTTTCACGGCCAGGTAGTGATCTTCAGCCGCACCTACATGCACATGGGAAACAAAGTGCTCTTGCGCGTTGTTGAACGCCTCGACACGAGCCCACAGCGCGTCGAACTTGTCGGCCGGGAACTTGCGGTTGATCGGGCCCCAGGCGATAGCGGCCTGGGTGGAAGGCTCTTCAACGATGAAACGATCGACTGGCGAACGACCGGTACGGTGACCGGTGCGAACGACCAGAGCGCCGGTATCGGCAAGCTCGCCCTCACCGCGTTGCAGGGCTTCTTTTACCAGATCATCAACACTCAGATCGGTGTACACGGCGTTATTGGCTTGCGTCATGAGGTTCCCCGTCGGCCAGTGGCCGAGTGTGCTCCAAACGTTTTGTAGTAGAAAGTCGTGCACTACTACCGCGAAAAAAGTGGGCCGGATTATGCCAGAAAAGCCCAAAAAGAGTAGGGTCCTCCCGTCGTAACGGCGAAATTCCGTCGTTACGCAGTGAATTTACCTGCGCTGAACCGTTTTAGTGCCGGGTATCTGACGGCGTGTCGACGCCTGCGCCAGCGAACAACTGAGCAATATCGGCCGCATCGAACAGATAACGCTGGTTGCAGAACTGGCAATCGATCTCGATTTCGCCACCGCGTTCGGCCACCAGTGCCTGCGCGTCTTCCAGACCCAGACTGACCAACGCATTGCCCGAGCGTTCCCGCGAGCAGCTGCAACGGAAGCGCAGGTTCTGCACATCGAACAGTCGTACCTGCTCTTCGTGGTAGAGGCGATGCAGCACGGTTTCGTTGTCCAGGCTGAGCAATTCATCGGCGGTCAGGGTGCTGGCCAGCGCGGTGATGTGCTGCCAGCTGGCGGCGCGGTCTTCTTCGTCTTTCAGACGGTCGGCCGGCAGTTGCTGCAGCAGCATGCCACGGGCACGACGACCGTCGGCGAACAGCTTGAAGCGCGTGCCGACCTGTTGCGACATGACGAAATAATTGGTGAAGCATTCCGACAGGGTTTCACCATCGAGGTCGACGATACCCTGGTAACGCTGGCCGATCGTCGGGTCGACGGTCAGGGTCAGGTCACCACCCGGCATCAGGTCGGCAAGCGTGGCATCGGCCGCGATCTGCTCGGCGTTGTATCGCGCCAGACCACGGATCTCGCGCTCGCTGGAGCATTCGATCATCAGCAGCGGAATCGGGCCTTCGGAACGCGCCTGCAGAATCAGCAAGCCGTCGAACTTCAAGGTGCCCACCAGCAACGAAGCGGCCGCCATCAGTTCGCCCAGCAACTGCGCGACCGGCTCCGGGTACGGGTGCTTGGCGAGGACTTCGGCGTAGCTGCGTTCCAGCGCCACCAGTTCGCCGCGAGTGTCGCTGTCATCGAAGATGAAGCGTTGGGTGTAGTCGGTATCCGGTAGGTCGGTCATAGGTCTGGGTATCTGAATTGATGACAAAAAGGTTACAAAAGATGAAAATCCCGCGCTTTCTTCGCACCTGTTTGGTGCAAAACGTTCAGCCACGGGAGGCATTTTATGAACAATCCGGGTTTGTTCCAATCAAGGTGGAACCTCGGCCGGCTGGTTCTGTGTAACGTAGTGCCATTAGCGCTACTGGCTTTCTGGTTATGGCCTACGGGCCAGATGCTGTGTGTGATTTTCGACGAGTGGCTGTTTCGCTCACTCAATGCACCACTGGCCAGCAACCCCATATGGCTCCACATCTGGGCAATTGCAAGTCTGCGCCCGTTCGACATCGTTGTCGGACTGATTCTGCTGACGCTGCTGATCAAGGGCGACTGGGTGTTCAAGGCGATTGATGTGCGTCGCGCCTTCTTCGGTTTTTTCTCCATTCTGCTGTTGATGGTGGTGATCCGCGCGCTGTTTTCCAAATTCGCCGACTACATGGACTGGCAACACAACAGTCCGTCGATGGTGCTGGAAGGCGCGGTGCACCTCAGTGACTACTTCCCGCAACTGGAAAAAGCCTGGGAGCTGAAGGATCGCTCAAGCCAGAGCTTCCCCGGTGACCACGCTTCGGTGTTGCTGATCTGGGCGCTGTTCATGGGCGTGTTCAGCCGTACGGTCGGGCAGTTCCTGACGGTCTGGGGCCTGGCGCTGCTGTTCATGCTGCCGCGTCTGGTGGCCGGCGCACATTGGGGGCAGGACGATTACATCGGCGGCCTGCTGCTGGCGGTGTGGGCGTTGGGCTGGGGTTACTACACGCCGTTTGCCTGTCACGCGGCGAATTTCTGGCTGAAGGTAACGGCGCCGATTTTCGCTTTGCTGGGCAAGCTGCCGGTGGTTTCGCGGATGAGTGTGGTGTCTGCCGCAAACTGACAGTCGCGTTAAGACCTGTGGCGAGGGAGCTTGCTCCCGCTCGGCTGCGTAGCAGTCGCTTTACCCGTCGATGCAGTTGTATTTTGAAATACGTGCTCGCCTGTACAGGGCGTCCTTCGGACGCCAGCGGGAGCAAGCTCCCTCGCCACAAGTGTGTTCGTCGCACACTACTCGTTGCTGCTGCCACGAAACTTAAACAGATCCCGCCGCTGCTTCTTGCTCGGCTTGCCATCGGTGCTCACGCCCAACGCCCCGGCCTTGCGCATCGCCGCTGCCGCTTCACGTTTGGCAATACTCGCCTCGGTCTCGGTATACAGCGTCTGCGCCTCGGGTGCGCCGCGACGCACGATCGACAAGGCTTCGACCCTCACCGTGCGCTCTTCAAAGCCGGTACGAATCTCGAATTCATCACCAATGCGTGGCTCTTTGCCAGGCTTGCAGCGGTCACCTCGGCAATGCACCTTGCCACTCTCGATCGCGGCTTTGGCCAGGGCCCGGGTTTTATAAAAGCGCGCCGCCCACAACCACTTGTCGAGACGGACCTTGTCGTCCTCTTCGCTTTTTTGTGCCATGGAATTTCCTCATTCTGAAATATTGATGAACTGTACTACCGTTTCTGTCGTGCCATGAATTACGCCGTCCCGGATTACAATGCGCAGCAGCCGACACCCGCTTGAGGGGTCGGCAATCCGGGCCGTAGATATCTGTCGCCTTTTAACCATTATTCTGCGTGAATACCGCGAATTCGGCCGTACGTGGCCCGAGCGGTTTCTGCCGGTTGAGTACCTTTGAAGACATTTGACCATTTGACCGTTGTCGGTCTGCGCGAGTGGGTGGCGCTCCCTGATCTGGGAGTCGCGGGCCTGCGGGCGAAAATCGACACCGGCGCCAGCACCTCCAGCCTGCATGCCACCGACATCGAGCCGTTCGAACGCGACGGCGAGAAGTGGGTGCGCTTCACCGCGCACCTGGGCACGGTGGTGCAGTTGCGTCACCGGCGCTGCGAAGCACCGCTGGTGACGCGAAAAACCATTAAAAGCTCCAACGGCCAGGCCCAGGTGCGCTATGTGATCAGCACCACCCTGGCCCTCGGTGATCGGGTCTGGGCAGTCGAGTTCACCCTCGCCTGCCGCAAGTCCATGCGCTATCGCCTGTTGCTCGGTTCCAAAGCCCTGATCGACGGCCAGTTGGTGGTCAATCCGGGCATCAAGTATGTACAAGACAAGCCGGTGTTCCCGGTATCTACCTCCTCCACAGGTGTTGCATGAAGATCGCTGTGCTGTCGCGGAATCCGCGTCTGTATTCCACCCGTCGTCTGGTCGAAGCCGGCACCGAACGCGGGCATGAAATGGTAGTGGTCGACACCCTGCGCGCCTACATGAACATCGCCAGCCACAAGCCGCAGATCCACTATCGCGGCAAGCCGCTGGAAGGCTTCGACGCGGTGATCCCGCGGATCGGTGCGTCGGTGACGTTCTACGGTTGCGCCGTGTTGCGCCAGTTCGAAATGATGGGCGTGTTTCCGCTCAACGAGTCCGTAGCCATCGCCCGTTCGCGGGACAAACTGCGTTCGCTGCAACTGCTGTCGCGGCGCGGCATCGGCCTGCCGGTAACCGGCTTCGCCCACTCGCCGGATGACATTCCCGACCTGATCGACATGGTCAACGGCGCGCCGCTGGTGATCAAAGTGCTGGAAGGCACCCAGGGTATCGGCGTGGTGCTGTGCGAAACCGCGACCGCGGCCGAATCGGTGATCGAGGCGTTCATGGGCCTGAAGCAGAACATCATGGTCCAGGAATACATCAAGGAGGCCGGCGGTGCCGACATCCGCTGCTTCGTGGTCGGCGACAAGGTGATCGCGGCCATGAAACGTCAGGCCAAGCCGGGCGAGTTCCGCTCCAACCTGCACCGTGGCGGCAGCGCGAGCCTGATCAAGATCACCCCGGAAGAACGCATGACCGCGTTGCGTGCGGCCAAGGTCATGGGGCTGGCGGTGGCGGGTGTGGATATTCTGCGTTCGAACCACGGCCCGCTGGTGATGGAAGTGAACTCGTCGCCGGGCCTGGAAGGGATCGAGACCACCACCGGTAAGAACGTGGCGGGGATCATCATCGAACACCTTGAGAAGAATGGCGGGCCGAATATGACTCGGACCAAGGGCAAGGGTTAACCCGTCAGAAATGTGGTGGCTGGGCGGCCGCGTTCGCGAGCAAGCCCGCTCCCACATTTTGGAATGCGTTCCGCTGTGGGAGCGGGCTTGCTCGCGAAGGGGCCATCAGCCCCACTGAATATCTCGGCTGTCAGACGGCATCCCGCGGCAACATCAACCCCAACGGCAATCGCACTCGCGCCTCCAGTCCGCCCCCGGAGCGGTTGCGCAACTCGACATTGCCGCCATGCATCGAAGCAATCCGCTTCACGATCGCCAGGCCCAAACCCGTACCTTTGCCACCCCGCGCACGGTCGCCACGGGTGAACGGGTTGAAGATCGCTTCCAGCTCCGACGGATCAATCCCCGCGCCACGGTCCATCACGCTCAGCACCACGTACGGTGCGCTGGTATCGCCGGACACATAAGCCGCAACCTCGACGCCGCTGCCGGCGTGATTCAAGGCGTTGCCGATCAGGTTGTTCAGCAGGCGTTTCATCGACACCCGGCGCAGTGGAAACGGCTGGATCGGCTCCAGACGCAAGCGCACCTTCTCTTCGTTCTGGTTGTACGGTGCGGCCACCTCACGCACCAGATCGCTCAGGTCCACCTCTTCCACCGACTCGTCGCGACCATCGCGAATGAACGCGAGGAACTGGTCGAGAATCGCGTCCATGTCTTCGATGTCGCGCACCATGTCGTCGGTCAAATCGTTGCGGTCGCCCATCAGCTCCAGCGACAGCCGCAAGCGGGTCAGCGGCGTGCGCAAGTCATGCGACACCCCCGCCAGCATCAACTCACGCTCACGGCCGGCCTGCTCGACGTCTTCGGCCATCTGGTTGAAGGCGCGATACACCTCGGTCATCTCGCTGGGCGTATCGCTGATCGGCAGACGCACGCTGCGACCCTGACCGAGTTGCCGCGCGGCATATACCAGACGTTTCAACGGCTGGTTGAGCTGGCTGACGAAAATCCATGCCGAGGCGGTGGACAGCAAACCGATGGCGAGGAACCAGCCGAGCACGTTCCAGATTTTCTGCCCGCGCAGCGGATGCGGGTACAGCGGCACTTTCAGCCAACCGTCGCCGAGGCTTGGCGCACGCACCCACAGCGCCGGCGGCGAGTGCATGCGCAAACGCACTTCGGTGTCGGCGCCCAGCTCCGCCTGCATCTGCCGCTGATAGATTTCACTGTACGGCCAGTGCTGTTCGCCCTCCGGCACCCCGGCGCCGACCACCCGGATCAGGGTCGCGGCATCGGCGATCTTCGCGCGGTTTTCTTCATCGGCCGCCCAATAGGCGCGCAGCGTCAGGGCGACGCCGTGGCTGTACTGACGATCCACCAGCACGTCCTCGTTCATCAACAGATAAACCAGGGTCAGCGCCTTGGAAAACAGCACGACGATGAGCACCAGCCAAAGGGTGCGGGAGAAAAAACTTTGGGGGAACCAGACGGGGGTTTTCATCGATAACCGTTAAACACTTGCAGGAGCGAGCAATGCTCGCATATTGCGGATTGCGAGTCTGCGTAGAGGGTCGATCAACCCGATGCGCAGACCCGCTCCTACAAATCGCCGATCACTTGGTGGCGGCGCCGTCCGGTACGAACACGTAGCCCACACCCCAGACAGTCTGGATATAGCGTGGTTTCGACGGATCCGGCTCGATCATCCGGCGCAGACGGGAAATCTGCACGTCGATGGAACGCTCCAGGGCATCCCACTCGCGGCCACGGGCCAGGTTCATCAGTTTGTCGCGGGTCAGCGGCTGACGCGCGTTCATCACCAGTGCCTTGAGTACCGCAAACTCACCGGTGGTGAGCATGTGCACTTCTTCGCCTCGTTTCAGCTCACGGGTCGCCAGCGACAGCACGTAATCACCGAAGGTGACATTTTCGTCTTCGCTGCCCGGCGCGCCCGGCACCGGTGCGGCCTGACGACGCAGAACCGCTTTGACCCGAGCCATCAGCTCGTCCGGGTTGAACGGCTTGGCCAGATAGTCATCGGCGCCCAGTTCCAGGCCCTTGATGCGGCTCATCTCATCGCCTTTGGCGGTGAGCATGATGATCGGAATCTGATTGTTCGCCGCCCGCAGGCGACGGCATGCGGTCAGGCCGTCTTCGCCCGGCAGCATCAGGTCGAGGACGACCAGATTGAACACTTCACGCGACAGCAGACGATCCATTTGCTCGGTGTTCGGTACGGCACGGGCACGGTAGCCCTTGCTGACGAAGAAACGTTCCAGCAGGCTGCTCAGCCCCGGATCGTCGTCAACAATAAGAATTTTTTCGCCTTCAGCATTGTTTGCAGTGCTGCTCATTGGATGCTCCTTTTAGCTCGGCGCGCATTATGGCGTAGCTGCCGTTATACGCACCGTGTGCATTGTTAGCAGATTTTTCCTTCACTGCCAGAAAACCGGGGTTTATGCCTACAGACTGCTACACCCCCGAATGACAGAACGCTGGTTATAATGCGCGGCGTTTTGTGCCAGGCAACGTCTGAATCGTTACCGCAGGTGGCCGGGCTTTTTTCCCGGTGGCCGCAGTAATTGTTCGATTTCACGGGTCAATGGGCTGCCTCTTGACCCAGGCAGCGGCAATTTTCTAGCCGCTCAACCAGACTCCGGGCCTTTATTTCCGTGCCTGCGAGCCTGCTTTCACAATATGTCAGGTGGTTTTATGGACAGCATCAACAGCCGCATCGCCGAGGAACTCGGCGTACGCCCGCAACAGGTCGAAGCGGCCGTCGCGCTACTCGATGAAGGCTCTACCGTTCCCTTCATCGCCCGTTACCGGAAAGAAGTCACCGGCAGCCTCGATGACACCCAGTTGCGTCATCTGGAAGAGCGTCTGCGCTACCTGCGAGAACTCGACGAACGGCGTATCAGCATCCTCGCCAGCATCCAGGAGCAGGGCAAACTCACCCCGGCCCTTGAGCGCGACATCAAGCTCGCCGACACCAAGACCCGCCTCGAAGACTTGTACCTGCCGTACAAGCAGAAGCGCCGCACCAAGGGCCAGATTGCCCTGGAAGCCGGCCTCGGCGAGCTGGCCGACGGCCTGTTCAACGACCCGAACCTGACGCCGGAAACCGAAGCCGCCCGCTTCGTCGACGCCGAAAAAGGCGTGGCCGACGTCAAGGCTGCGCTGGAAGGCGCCAAATACATCCTCATGGAGCGCTTCGCCGAAGACGCCAGCCTGCTGGAAAAGCTGCGTAACTTCCTCAAGCAGGAAGCGACCATCAGCGCCCGCGTGATCGCCGGCAAGGAAGAAGAAGGCGCGAAGTTCCGTGACTACTTCGAACACGACGAGCCGCTGAAAAGCATGCCGTCGCACCGCGCACTCGCCATTTTCCGTGGCCGCAACGAAGGCATTCTCAGCTCTGCGCTGAAAGTCGGCGACGAACTGCCGGGCACCATGCACCCGTGCGAGGGCATGATCGGCCAGCAATTCGGCATCCAGAACCAGAACCGCCCCGCCGACAAATGGCTCGGCGAAGTGGTGCGCTGGACCTGGAAGGTCAAGCTTTACACCCACCTCGAAACCGACCTGCTCGGCGAACTGCGCGACAGTGCCGAAACCGAGGCGATCAACGTCTTCGCCCATAACCTGCATGACCTGTTGCTGGCCGCGCCGGCCGGCCCGCGCGCCACCCTGGGCCTCGACCCGGGCCTGCGTACCGGCTGCAAGGTCGCGGTGGTCGACTCCACCGGCAAACTGCTGGATCACGCCACGGTTTACCCGCACGTGCCGCACAACAAGTGGGATCAGACCATCGCGATTCTGGCCGCCCTGTGCGCCAAGCACTCGGTTGACCTGATCGCCATCGGCAACGGCACCGCCAGTCGCGAAACCGACAAACTGGCGATCGAGCTGATCAAAAAATACCCAGCGATGAAGATGACCAAGGTCATGGTCTCCGAGGCCGGCGCATCGGTGTACTCGGCATCGGAACTGGCGGCCAAGGAATTCCCGGACCTGGACGTGTCGATCCGTGGTGCGGTGTCCATCGCCCGTCGACTGCAGGATCCGCTCGCCGAGCTGGTGAAGATCGATCCGAAATCCATCGGCGTCGGCCAGTACCAGCATGACGTGTCGCAACTGAAACTGGCACGTGGTCTGGACGCGGTGGTCGAGGACTGTGTGAACGCCGTCGGCGTCGATGTGAACACCGCTTCGGTGGCGCTGCTGGCGCGGATCTCCGGCCTCAACGCGACTCTGGCGCAGAACATCGTCGCCCATCGCGACGAACACGGTGCGTTCAAGACCCGCGCAGCGCTGAAGAAAGTCGCGCGTCTGGGCGAGAAAACCTTCGAACAGGCCGCAGGTTTCCTGCGCGTGATGAACGGCGACAACCCGCTGGATTCCTCGGCCGTCCACCCGGAAGCCTATCCACTGGTACAGCGGATTGCCGCTGAAACCGATCGCGACATTCGCTCGCTGATCGGCGACGCCGCGTTCCTCAAGCGTCTGGATCCGAAGAAATTCACCGACGAAACCTTCGGTCTGCCAACCGTCACCGACATCCTGCAAGAACTGGAAAAACCGGGCCGCGACCCGCGTCCGGAGTTCAAGACTGCCGAGTTCCAGGAAGGCGTCGAAGACCTGAAAGACCTGCAACTGGGGATGATCCTCGAAGGCGTCGTCACCAACGTGACCGCGTTCGGTGCATTCGTCGACATCGG
This sequence comes from Pseudomonas sp. MWU16-30322, assembly GCF_020515535.1. NCBI lineage: Bacteria > Pseudomonadati > Pseudomonadota > Gammaproteobacteria > Pseudomonadales > Pseudomonadaceae > Pseudomonas > Pseudomonas sp. MWU16-30322. Next base: position 120,021 of record NZ_JAIWYL010000003.1, on the reverse strand, counting down.
CGTGCATCAGGACGGTCTGGTGCACATCTCGGCGCTGTCGGAGAAGTTCATCAAGGACCCACGCGAAGCGGTGAAGGCCGGTGAAGTGGTGAAAGTGAAGGTCATGGAAGTCGATATCCCGCGCAAACGCGTCGGTCTGTCGATGCGCATGAGCGACACCCCCGGCGAGAAAATCGACGGTGCCCGTGGTTCGCGTCCAGGCTCGGCACCGCGCCAGTCTTCGGGCAACGCGCCGCGTAAGGAAACGGCCACAGCCGCTCCGGTGAACAACGCCATGGCCTCGCTGTTCGCCAACGCCAAGCAGTTGAAGAAACGCTGATGGAAGTTCCGGCCGGGCTCGTCGAGAGCGCGTTTTTCAAGCTGTTGGGCTGCCGCCTGCACAGCCTGGAAACCGGAGTGGCGCAAGTCGCCCTGGTGTTGGAACCGCAACTGCGCAATCGCGGCGGCAAGTTGCACGGTGGCGCGCTGTTCAGTCTGGTCGATATCGCCATGGGTCTGGCCTGTTCCAGCACCCACGGCTTCGATCAGCAGAGCGCGACCATCGAGTGCAAGATCAACTACATCCGCGCCGTGTCCGACGGTGAGGTGCTGTGCACGGCGCGGGTCATCCACCCGGGCCGCCGCACTTTGGTGGTCGAGGCCGACGTGATGCAGGGCGACAAACTGGTCGCAAAAGCGCAAGGCACGTTCGCTGTCCTGTAGATGTTGTTCATCATTTTGAGTTAATTTCGGCGCTGTGATCGCAGCGTCGAGCTTTTCTGTGGGAGCGGGCTTGCTCGCGAAAGGGGCGTGTCAGTGTGCATGACTGTGACTGATACACCGCATTCGCGAGCAAGCCCGCTCCCACAGGGACCGCATAATCTTCGCGTGCATCTGCCAGATTCAGGGATTGAAGTCGGCGGTTCGAAAGGGGCTTCGTGAGCCCAAAAAACCAGGCGAAAACGCCAGTTTCAACTTCACCCTTGTAGACCGTCCTGCCCACCCCCATATTGGGGCGACTGACGCGTGAAGGAATCCAAATTGAGCGAACTTCTCAACCGCCGCCTGGCTCTGCTCGGCGAGCGCGCCAACCTCTCTCTGCTCGAACAGTGCCTCCACGGTATCGAACGTGAATGCCTGCGCGTGACCAGTGAAGGTCGTCTGGCGCAAACGCCGCACCCGGAAGCCTTGGGTTCCGCGCTGACCAATGAACAGATCACCACCGACTACTCCGAGTCGCTGCTGGAATTCATCACCCCCGCCCTGCCCGATCCGGCCGATACGCTGGCGAGCCTGGACAAGATTCATCGCTTTGCCTACAGCAAGCTCGGCAACGAGTACCTGTGGAGTCCATCGATGCCGTGCCCGTTGCCGGCCGAGGAAGACATCCCGATCGCCTATTACGGCACGTCCAACATCGGTCAGCTCAAGTACGTCTACCGCAAGGGCCTGGCCCTGCGGTACGGCAAGACCATGCAGTGCATCGCCGGGATTCACTACAACTTTTCCCTGCCGGAAAAGCTCTGGCCGCTGCTGCGCGAGGCCGAGGGTTTCGTCGGCACCGACCGCGACTTCCAGTCATCGTCGTACATCGCGCTGATCCGCAACTTCCGCCGCTACAGCTGGCTGCTGATGTACCTGTTCGGGGCTTCGCCGGCGCTGGATGCCGGTTTCCTCCGTGGGCGCTCGCATCAACTGGAACAGCTCGATCCGGATACTTTGTATCTGCCGTACGCCACCAGCCTGCGCATGAGCGACCTTGGGTACCAAAGCAACGCCCAGGCCGGCCTGACGCCTTGCTACAACGATCTGGCGAGCTACACCGACAGCCTGCGCAAGGCCGTCGCCACGCCGTACGCGCCGTACGTTGAGGTCGGCACGCACAAGGATGGCGAGTGGGTACAGCTCAACACCAACATCCTGCAGATCGAAAACGAGTACTACTCCAACATCCGCCCGAAACGCGTGACCTACACCGGCGAACGGCCGATCCAGGCCCTGATGGCCCGTGGCATTCAGTACGTCGAAGTGCGTTGCCTGGACATCAACCCGTTCCTGCCGATGGGCATCGACCTTACCGAGTCGCGCTTCCTCGACGCGTTCCTGCTGTACTGCGCGCTGAACGACAGTCCGTTGCTGACCAGCAATTCCTGCAGCAACGCCACTTCGAACTTCCTCAGCGTGGTCAAGGAAGGCCGCCGTCCGGGTCTGCAATTGCAACGTGACGGCGAAGCGGTCGAGCTGAAGGTTTGGGCAGCCGAGCTGCTGGAAAAAATCGCTCCACTGGCGGCCCTGCTCGATCAGAGCCATGGCGGCGACGCGCACAGCAAGGCGCTGGACGCGCAACTGGCCAAGGTCAAGGATTCGTCTCTGACCCCTTCGGCCCAGGTGCTGGCGGCGATGGCCGAGCACAAGGAGAGCTTCGCGCAATTCTCCCTGCGTCAGAGCCAGGCGCATGCCGAGTTCTTCCGCAGCGAGCCGTTGGCGGCGGATGAGCAAGTGAAGTTTGAGGAGCTGGCACGTTCGTCGCTGGCGGCGCAGGCTGAACTGGAGCAGAACGAGGTGGGCGATTTCGATGTGTTTGTCGGGTCGTATCAGGCGAGCATTCTGGCCATCAGCAACTAACCACTATTCCCTGTGGCGAGGGAGCTTGCTCCCGCTCGGCTGCGCAGCAGTCGCAATTTCAGTCCCCCGGTGCATAAGAAGCACCGTGATGAATTGATATTGGAGTCCTTCGGCCTCCAGCGGGAGCAAGCTCCCTCGCCACAATGACCTCACCAGCAATCCCTCACGCCTTAGATTTTTCCGCTCATAAGCTAAGTCTAAAAAGTTATTTATTTTTAGATTCTTAGATCATTTAGTCTCCTTTCACGCCGATCATCGGTCGCCTGACTTGGAGCACTCCCCATGAAACTGAATTTCCCGCTTCGCCTGCTGGCCGTGGCCTCGTTGGCTGCTGCGAGCTTTCTGGCGCAGGCCGCCGACCTCACCGTCGCCTACCAGACCACCGTTGATCCGGCGAAAGTCGCCCAGGCCGATGGCGCCTACGAGAAAGCCACCAAGGCCGACATCAGCTGGCGCAAGTTCGATAACGGCGCCGACATCATCGCCGCCATCGCTTCCGGTGACGTGCAGATCGGCTACCTCGGTTCCAGCCCGCTGACCGCTGCGATCACCCGCAAAGTCCCGGTGGAAACGTTCCTCATCGCCACCCAGATCGGTGCCGCCGAAGCGCTGGTCGCTCGCGACGGTTCCGGGATCAAGACCCCGCAGGATCTGATCGGCAAGAAAATCGCCGTGCCGTTCGTGTCCACCGGTCACTACAGCCTGCTCGCGGCGCTGAAACACTGGAACATCGATCCGTCGAAAGTCACCGTGCTCAACCTCGCGCCGCCAGCGATCATCGCCGCATGGAAACGCGGTGACATCGACGCCACTTACGTCTGGGATCCGGCCCTCGGTGTGGCCAAGGAAAACGGCAAAGTGCTGATCACTTCCGGCGAACTGGCCAAGTTCGGCGCGCCGACGTTCGATGCGTGGATCGTGCGTAAAGACTACGCCGAGAAGCACCCGGAAATCGTCACCGCGTTCGCCAAGGTCACCCTCGACGCCTACGCCGATTACCGCAAGGACCCGAAAGCCTGGCTCGCCGACCAGTCCCACGTCGACAAGCTGGTGAAGCTCTCTGGCGCCAAGGCCAGCGACATTCCATTGCTGCTGCAAGGCAACGTCTACCCGCTGGCGGCTGATCAGGTGATCACCCTCGGCGCGCCGACCACCAAAGCCATCACCGACACCGCCGCGTTCCTCAAGGAGCAAGGCAAGGTCGAAGCCGTACTGCCGGACTACGCGCCGTACGTCAGCGCCAAATACATCACCAACTGATCGGGAGTTAACTGCGATGGCCTTGCTACAGCTGGAGCGCATCAGCGCACAGTACCCGGGCAGCCCGGAACCGGTGCTGGCGGACATTTCCCTGACCCTCGGGCCTCAGCAATTGCTGGTCGCCCTCGGCCCGTCCGGCAGTGGCAAGACTTCGCTGTTGAACCTGATTGCCGGCTTCGTCGAACCCAGCGCCGGGCGCATCACCCTCGACGGCGTGCCGGTCAAAGGCCCGAGCGCCGAACGTGGCGTGGTGTTCCAGGATGACGCCCTGCTGCCGTGGCAGGACGTGCTGGCCAACGTCGCTTTCGGTCTGGAACTGGCCGGCGTTGCCAAGGACAAACGCGAACAGCGCGCCCGCGAGATGCTCGCGCTGGTCGACCTCTCCGGTTTTGAAAAGCGTCGCATCTGGCAGCTTTCCGGCGGCCAGAAACAACGCGTCGGCCTGGCCCGCGCCCTCGCCGCCGACCCGCGCGTGCTGCTGATGGACGAACCCTTCGGCGCCCTCGACGCGTTCACTCGCGAGCAGATGCAGGAGCTTTTGCTGCAAGTCTGGCAGCGCACCGCCAAACCGGTGTTCCTGATTACCCACGACATCGAAGAAGCAGTGTTTCTCGCCACTGACCTGATTCTGTTGGCACCGAATCCGGGGCAGATCGTCGAGCGTCTGCATCTGGATTTCGGTCAGCGCTACGCCGCCGGTGAGTCGGCACGGGCGATCAAATCCGACCCGCGTTTTATCGAGACCCGCGAGCACGTGCTGAGCAAAGTGTTCTCGCAACGCAGCGCCGTTCAACGGCAGGAGCGCGCATGAGCAGTTACGACGTTTCCGCCCCGGTAGCAAAAGCCCCATCGGTGGTGATTCCCGTGCGGCGCAGCCTCAGCACCCGCTGGATCAGCCTGCTGACCCTGTTCGCCTTGCTGGTGATCTGGTGGGCGGTGACTGCCAGCGGTTTGATCGAACCGCTGTTCCTGCCGCCACCGTCCGCCGTGCTGCAAAAAGGCTGGTTGCTCGCGACCACCGGTTACATGGATTCGACCCTGTGGCAGCACTTGGGCGCGAGCCTGAGCCGCATTGGCCTGGGTCTGGGTTTCGCGATTCTGACCGCGGTGCCGGTGGGCATCGCCATCGGTGCCAATCGTATTGCCCGTGGTGTGCTTGATCCGCTGATCGAGTTCTACCGGCCGATTCCGCCATTGGCTTATCTGCCGCTGATCGTGATCTGGTGCGGCATCGGCGAGTTGTCGAAAGTGCTGCTGATCTACCTGGCGATTTTCGCGCCGATCGCCATCGCTACCGCGACCGGCGTGCGAACCGTTGACCCGGCTAAATTGCGTGCCGCGCAGTCGCTCGGTGCCACTCGCGCGCAACTGATTCGTCATGTGATTTTGCCCAGCGCGTTGCCGGATATTCTCACTGGTGTGCGCATTGGTCTGGGCGTCGGCTGGTCGACCCTGGTCGCCGCCGAACTGATCGCCGCCACCAGCGGCTTGGGCTTCATGGTGCAATCGGCCGCGCAGTTCCTGGTCACCGATGTGGTGGTGCTGGGGATTCTGGTGATCGCCCTGATCGCCTTCGCCATGGAAATGGGCCTGCGTGCCCTGCAGCGCAAACTGGTGCCGTGGCACGGCCAGGCGCATTGAATACTTGCCATCCAAAACCTGTGGGAGCGGGCTTGCTCGCGAATGCGGCGTATCAGTCACAGAAATGTCTTCTGACACACCGCATTCGTCGGAACGCCGCCCGGAGCAAGCCCGCTCCCACCAAAAGCTCAAAACCCGAATTCCAGAGACCCACCATGAGCAGCCTGACCATCACCCCATTAAGCTCGGCCCTCGGCGCGCAGATCAACGGTGTCGACGTCAGCCAGCCATTGAACCTGGAACAGCGCGACGCCATCGAGCAGGCGCTGCTCAAGTATCAAGTGCTGTTTTTTCGCGAGCAGCCGATCGAACCGTCGCAACAGGCGCGTTTTGCCGCGTACTTCGGCGACCTGCACATTCACCCGATCTACCCGAACGTGCCGGAGCAGCCCGAAGTGCTGATCCTCGACACCGCCGTCACCGACGTGCGCGACAACGCGATCTGGCACACCGACGTGACGTTCCTGCCGACCCCGGCGATGGGCGCGGTGCTCAGCGCCAAGCTGCTGCCCGAGTTTGGCGGCGACACCCTGTGGGCCAGCGGGATTGCCGCGTATGAAGCACTGTCGGCACCGATGAAAAACCTGCTTGAGGGGCTGACCGCGACTCACGATTTCACCCGCTCTTTCCCGTTGGAACGCTACGGCAATACGCCGCAAGCCCTGGCCCAGTGGGAAGAGGCGCGACGCAAGAACCCACCGTTGTCACACCCGGTAATCCGCACCCATCCGGTCAGTGGACGGCGCTCGTTGTTCGTCAACGAAGGCTTCACCTCGAAGATCAACGAACTGTCGGAAACCGAGAGCGAAGCGATTCTGAAATTCCTGTTCGCTCATGCGACCCGACCGGAATTCACCATTCGCTGGCGCTGGCAGAAGGACGATATTGCCTTCTGGGACAACCGCGTGACCCAGCATTACGCGGTGGATGATTACCGTCCGGCACGACGGGTGATGCAACGGGCTACGGTGTTGGGGGATGTGCCGTTTTTTAAATAAAGCCTGATTTATGTGTTGTGTTTAAAGGCCCCTTCGCGAGCAAGCCCGCTCCCACAGTTTGATCGTGTTTCTTCAGGAGGAACGCGATTAACTGTGGGAGCGGGCTTGCTCGCGAAGGCGTCAATGCAGGCGCCAGATCAACCGGCGCCTGACAATTATTCAGCCGTCGAAGGCTTCTCCCAAAGATTGATCCCGCCCTCTTGGGCAAACCGGTCGATCTCCGCCAGTTCCTCGGCACTGAAACTCAGGTTCTTCAACGCCCCGACGTTCTCGATGATCTGCTCCGGCCGGCTCGCGCCGATCAGCGCCGAGGTCACGCGTGGATCACGCAGGGTCCAGGCCAGTGCCAGTTGCGCCAGGCTCTGACCGCGACGCTTGGCGATCTCGTTCAATGCGCGAACATGCGCAATGTTGGCCTCGGACAGGTGCGAAGCCTGCAGCGAACCACCGCCCGGACGATTGACCCGCGCATCCGCCGGCACGCCGTTGAGGTATTTGTCGGTCAGCAGACCTTGCGCCAGCGGGGTGAAGGCGATGACGCCAGTACCGAGTTCTTCGGTGGTGTCGAGCAGGTCTTTTTCCACCCAGCGATTGAGCAGGTTGTACGCCGGCTGATGAATCAGCAGCGGTACTTTCCATTCCTTGAGCAGCGCAGCGATCTCGCGGGTTTTCACCCCGGAGTACGACGAGATACCGATGTACAACGCCTTGCCCTGCTGCACGGCGGTGGCGAGGGCGCTGGCGGTTTCTTCCAGCGGGGTGTCCGGGTCGAAGCGGTGCGAATAGAAGATATCCACATAGTCCAGACCGAGGCGCTGCAGGCTCTGGTCGAGACTGGCCAGCACGTATTTGCGCGAACCGCCGCCCTGACCGTACGGGCCGGGCCACATGTCCCAACCGGCCTTGCTGGAGATGATCAGCTCGTCGCGGTAGTGCTTGAAGTCTTCGCGCAGCAGGCGACCGAAATTGATCTCGGCGCTGCCGTACGGCGGGCCGTAGTTATTGGCCAGGTCGAAGTGGTTGATCCCCAGGTCGAACGCGGTGCGCAGCAAGGCGCGCTGGGTGTCGATCGGCGTGCTGTCGCCGAAGTTGTGCCACAGGCCCAGCGACAGCGCCGGCAGTACCAGACCACTGCGGCCGACACGGCGGTAAGGGATGGAGTCGTAGCGGTTTTCGGCAGCGCTGTAAGTCATCGAATCCTCTCTTGTTTGATTGCCAGCAAATTGAGGGTGAATCCCAATATTGTGGTGAGGGGATTTATCCCCTCACCACAGGGTGTTTACACAAATCTGTTTTGCGGTCGGGCGAGGCCCAGGTTTTCGCGCAAGGTCCGGCCCTCATACTCGGTTCTGAACAGCCCACGCCGCTGCAGTTCCGGGATCACGCCATTAGCGAAGTCTTCGAGTCCGCCCGGCAGATGTGGCACCAGCACGTTGAAGCCATCCGCCGCGCCCTGCTCGAACCACTCCTGCAAGCGGTCGGCGATCTGCGCCGGCGTGCCCACCAGGCTGTAATGCCCGCGCCCACCGGCAATCCTGCGGCCCAATTCGGCGAGGGTCAGATGCTCCCGCCCTGCCAGTTCAGTCAGCAATTTCTGCCGGCTCTGCTGGCCGCTGTCGGTCAGCGGCAACGCCGGCAGCGGTCCGTCCAGCGGGTACTTCGACAAGTCGAAGTTGCCCAGCATACGCCCAAGCAACGCCACGCCAACCTCCGGTTCGACCAATTGCTGAAACGTTTCACATTTTTCCTGCGCTTCGGCTTCTGTCTGGCCGACGACGACAAACACCCCCGGCATGATTTTCAGCGAATCGGCGCTGCGCCCGTACTTGGCCAAGCGGCCCTTGAGGTCGGCGTAGAACGCCTGCGCTCCGGCCAGCGAAGTCTGCGCGGTGAACACCACCTCAGCGGTCTGCGCCGCCAGTTCACGCCCGGTTTCAGACGAGCCTGCCTGCACGATCACCGGTTGCCCCTGCGGCGAGCGTGCGACATTCAGCGGCCCCTTGACCCGGAAGTGCTCGCCGACGTGATCCAGCACATGCAGCTTCGCAGGGTGGTAATACGCGCCACTGGCCTTGTCGCGCACAAAGGCATCGTCCTCCCAACTGTCCCACAGCCCGGTGACCACCTGATGAAACTCGCGGGCGCGGCTGTAGCGTTCGGCGTGGCCGATGTGCTCGTCGCGACCGAAATTCAGCGCCTCGGCGGCGTTGTCCGAGGTCACCAGATTCCACCCGGCGCGGCCACCCGACAGATGATCGAGCGAAGCGAATTTACGCGCCACGTGGTACGGCTCGTTGTAGCTGGTGGTCGCCGTGGCGATCAGGCCGATGTGCTCGGTCACCGCGCTCAGGGCCGAGAGCAAGGTCAGCGGTTCGAAGTGATCCGAGCGCGCCATGCGGCTGGCGATGTCCTGGGTCGGCGCGGCCACACTGTCGGCGACGAACAGCGTGTCGAACTTCGCCGCCTCGGCAATCTGCGCCAGACGCTTGTAGTGGGCGAAATCCAGCCCGGCATTCGCCGGAACCTGCGGGTGACGCCACGCGGCGACGTGGTGCCCGGTGGCCATGAGAAAGGCGCCGAGTTTCAGCTGTCTGCTCATCTCAGAAATCCTTGCGCAGTTGCACGCCGAAGTAGCGCTCGTCATCCCGTGGCACGGCGCGGTAGATGTAGTTGCCGCCGCTGGCCAGCAGCGGCGAGTAGGACTTGTCGGCGAGGTTCTTGCCCAGCAGCGCCACGCGCCAGCCGTTGCTGTAATCGGCCAGCGCCACACTGGCATTCCAGATGCCGTAGGCGCCCTGCTTGGTATCGGCGTTCTGACTGATGTCGTACTGCACTTCGCTCTGCCAGCTGTAGTCGGTGCCGAGCTCGATATCCAGACCGTTTTCCAGTGGGATGGTGTAGTCGGCGCGCACGTAGCTTTTCCAGTCCGGGCTGAACGGCAACGGTTTGCCATTGACGTTGCACGACGCCGCCGCGCCCGCCGGGCAGCTGAATTGGTCGATGCGTGCACGGGTGTAGGCCAGCGCCCCGGAGAACTTCAGTTGCTGGGTCGCCTGCAAGGCGTAATCGAGTTCGACGCCTTCGGTGCTGACGCTGCCGGCGTTGATCAGGCGCGTCACCACTTGCCCGGCGACGGTGTCGAAGAAGTTCGCCTGATAGTTGTCGTAATCGCTATGGAACACGGCGAGGTTGGTGGTCAGCCGGTTGTTCCAACTGGTGGCCTTGATCCCCGCTTCCCAAGTGTTGGAGGTCTCCGGTTTTAGCGCCTCGGTGTCACGCGGCTGCATGTTGAAGAACACGTTGTACGCCGGGCCTTTGTAGCCGCGCGAGTAGGTCAGGTACGTGGTGACCGCAGCGCTCAGGTCGTACTGCACGCCGAGGCGGCCGGACCAGCCGTCCTCGTCCACCGAACCGGAACTGCTGGTGGCCGGCTGGATGCCGCTGACCGTGGTCGCCGAGGTCGAGACACGACGGTGATCGTATTCCAGATCATCGTGGGTGTAGCGCAGGCCGGCGATGCCACGGAAAGCCGACGTGAAGTTCAGCGTGGTCTCACCGAACGCGGCGTAGCTGTCGCTGGTGGTGCTGTAGTCAGCCACGCCACGGTTGACGCTGGTCGGCGTCGTCAGGGTGCGCTGGTAGGTCTCGTCATCCTTGCCGTGCATGTAGAACAGGCCGCCGACGTATTCAAGAAACTCACCTTTTGGCGAGGCCAGGCGCAGCTCCTGCGAGTACTGATCGAAGGCCAGATCGCCCTTGTCGGCGGTGCCGGGGAACGCGGTGGTGATCGTGCTCAGCCGATCGCCGTCCTGATATTGCGTGTTGTCCCAACCGCGCCACGCGGTGATCGACGTCAGGGTGTAATCGCCCAGTTGCCAGTCGAGCTGACCGGACAGGCCTTTGTTGGTGTCCTCGACGTGGGTGCGGGTATCGGTGTTGATGTCGCGGTTGTGGTTGCTCGCATAGACCGGGCTCAGCGCGTTGGCGAAGGCCGGGGTCAGCGACTTGCTGACGACGCCGTTGGGACCGTCGTCGTGGGACTGCATGTAGTCGGCGATCAGGGTGAAGGTGACGTCGTCATTCGGGGTGAATTCGAGCTTGCCGCGCACGCCGCGATGGTTGTAGCCGTTGACCTCCTGGCCGTTGTATTTGTTGTCGACGTTGCCGTCGTAGCTGCTGACCAGGGTGCTGATCGAGCCCTTCAACGTATCCGGAATCAGGCTGCCGCCAATGCCGAAGCGGGTGCGGCTTTCGTTGCCGCTGTAGTACGACTGGTCGATGTAGCCGTGGGTCTCGTTGGTCGGCGCCTTGCTGGTGATGTTGAGCACACCGGCCGAGGCATTCTTGCCGAACAGCGTGCCCTGCGGGCCGCGCAGTACTTCGACGCGCTCCAGATCCAGCAGGTCGAGGGTCGATTGACCGGGACGGGCGTAGACCACGCCGTCGATCACCGTGGCCACCGTTGGCTCGACGCCGGGCGAGGTGGAAATCGTGCCGACGCCACGCACGAACAACGAGGTGTCCTTGTTCGACGCACCGGTACGGAAATTCAGCGACGGCACTTGCTGGACGATGCTCGCCACGCCATTGCGGTTGTCGCGCTCCAGTTGTTCGCCGTCGATCACCGAAACCGCCACCGGCACCTTCTGCAACGACTCTTCGCGGCGGGTGGCGGTGACCGTGACGGACTTGAGGGTCGGCTCTTGATCGCTGCTGTCAGCGGCGAACGCAGTGGGCAGCGGCAACGCCGCCAGCCCGGTAAGGATCCAGCCAGCGGCGCGAATCGACTGCGCCAGTGTGTGTGTCGCCCCAGGAATGTTGTGCATGTTTGCCCGCTCGAAATTGGCCCTGAACCACTGCCGTTCTGCGACGACAGCGCCTGAATCGGTGTCTTGGGCATTCGCTCGAGCGAGTAGCAGACAATGCGCTTTGTTAGCGCTAACATCGCCAGTATCGGCAAGCTCGGCATAGAGCGTCCAATACTGAAAAATTACTTTTATATGCGTTTTGGTTTTTAAGAAGGATCAAGCCTTGAGCCAGGAAAAGCCCCGCAAACGCCGTGGCGCCGGACGCGTGACCCTCAATGCGGTAGCGCGCGAGGCCGGGGTGTCGGCGATTACCGTGTCGCGCTATTTCAATCAGCCGGAAACCGTCTCGCCGGAGCGCCGCGAGCGGATTGCGGCGGTGGTCGCCGAGTTGGGTTACGTGCCGAACCTGGTGGCCGGCGGGCTGGCCTCGGCGCGGGGCAAAATCGTCGGCATGGTGATTCCGAACATCTCCGGGCCGATCTTTGCCAACACCATCCAGGGCTTCAGCGACACCCTCAGCCGCCACGGTTATCAACTGCTGCTGGCGTCGAGTTACTTCAGCACCGAGCAGGAAGAAAACGCCGTGCGCGCATTTCTCGGCTGGTCGCCGGCGGCGCTGGTGTTGACCAGCCACTTCCACAGTTCGGGCACGGAAAAGATGATCGCCGAGGCAGAGATTCCGGTGATCGAGACCTGGGATTACCAGCCGGATCGCGAGCCGATGCAGATCGGCTTCTCGCACTACGAAGTCGGCGTCACGGCTGCACAATATCTCCACGGCAAAGGCTATCGCCGCATCGCCTTCGTGCAAAACAGTGCCCCCGGCGACCTCAGCGCACTGGAACGCCGCGATGGTTACTCTGCCACCGTGCGCGAGTTCGGACTGCAGCCGTGGGTGTTCGCCCCGGACGCCGACCGCGCGCCATTCGAAGCCGGCAAGCAAGCGATGGAAGCACTGATGAACGCTTCACCCCGCCCCGACGCCATCATCTTCGCCAACGACAACCTCGCCGCCGGCGGCCTGCTCGCCGGGCAACGCGCCGGCCTGAAGATCCCCGAAGACTGCGCCGTGCTCGGCTTCGGCGATTACCCGTTCGCCGAAATGCTTTTGCCGAGCCTGAGCACGATCAAACCACCGGCACTGGAGATCGGCGTGCTGGCGGCAACGCGAGTATTGGAAAGCCTTGGGGTGTTGCCGAGCGATGAGGTGCAGCGCCTGAATCTGTTGCAGTGCAAGGTGATCGAGCGCGAGAGCACCTGACCAAAATGGCCTAGGCTGGATTGGCTATGCTCCAAGTAACACCGAGGTGGCCCCTTCGCGAGCAAGCCCGCTCCCACAGGATTTTGGTTGTACACAGAATCTGTGAATGACCGAGATCACTGTGGGAGCGGGCTTGCCCGCGAAGGCGTCCGATCAAGCACCGCATGACCCGCAGGCACGCCTATGCACACCGCAATCATCATCTTCTTCGGTCTGGTCCTGCTCGCCCTGATGCTCTACATCGGCGAGCGCGTTGGCTTCAGCCGACAAACGCTGGCCTACAGTTTCGCCGCGCTGTGGCTGGCGTTGACGGTGATCAATGGTGCGGTGGGGGTGGTGCATGCCGGGCAGCCGCTGGGGTCGGAAATCGCGGTGGGCAGCGCGGTGTTCGGGGTGCCGATGGCGGCGATGGTGTTGTTCATGGTGCTGAGCGCCGAGTCGTGAAACGTCCCGGCGCTCAGTTGCCGATCAACGCACCAGATGCAGGAACTGCATGTGGCGTTCGTACTGGTCGAGGATGTCGTTGATGATCTGCTCTTTGGTGTAGCCGACCAGATCGTAGTCCTGACTGCCCTCGCTCAAGTGCACTTCAGCGCGGTAATAGCGGCGGTTGTTGAGCTGCTTGGAACCCATGCCACCCCGGGCGAACGACGGCGTGAAATAGCCGCGCATCTGCACCTGGTAGATGAACGGATGCTGCTCGCCGTGGCCGATTTCCAGGCTGATGTTGTCGTGCGCCGGATCCGGCTGCGTGACCACATTCAAGCCCTTCTCGACGAATACCGCCGTCACTTCTTCGATCGCCGGACGCACCGTGGTGTCCATGAAACGGTACACCTCGTCGCGCGACGGGAAGTGCACCGCCTGACTCAGACGCTGGCGCCAGCCACCCTTGCCACGCCGCGAACCGGAGACCGGTGCCAGCGAATGCAGTTGCGCGATCTGCTTCTGCGATTCCAGATAGAACGCCTTGTGCAGCCCCCACATCATCAGCAACAGAATCAGCGAGAACGGCAGCGAGGTCAGCACCACAGCTGACTTCAGTGCATCGATACTGCCGGAGAACAGCAGCGCACTGGTCACCAGCGCAGTCATCGCGCCCCAGAACACTCGCAGCCACTTTGGCCCATCTTCGTCCGGGTTGCCGCCCTTGGCCGACAGGGTCGAGAGCACCACAGTGCCGGAATCGGCGGAAGTGACGAAGAACACGAAGCTGATGAACACCGTCACCGCGATGACGGTCTTGCTCCACGGGTAGGTTTCCAGCAGCAGGTAGAGGGTCATCGACGGGTTGTCGATGGCCGACATACCCAGCGCCGACATGCCGTGGTTGAGCACCTGATCGATGGCGCTGTTGCCGAAGATCGACATCCACGCCAGGGTGAAACCGAGCGGAATCAACAGCACGCCGAAGACGAATTCACGGATGGTCCGACCACGGGAAATCCGCGCGATGAACAGGCCCACGAACGGCGACCATGCGATCCACCAGGCCCAGTAGAACACCGTCCAGCCACCGAGCCAGTCGCTTGCTTTGTCGTAGGCGTAGAGGTCGAAACTCTTCATCGGCAACGCGCCGAGGTAATCGCCGAGATTCTGGATCAGGGTGTTGAGCAGGTGCTGGGTAGGGCCGGCGAACAACACGAACAGCAGCAGCGCACAGGCCAGCAGCATGTTGATGTCGGACATCACCCGTACACCTTTATCCACACCCGACACGGCGACGATGATCGCCGCGCCCATCATCAGCGTGATCAGGCCGACCTGAATCCACTGGGTGTGCGCGATGCCAAACAGGTAATCGAGACCGGAGTTGAGGTGCAGCACGCCGAAGCCCATGTCGGCGCCCAGACCGAACACCGTGGCGATGATGCCGAAGCCGTCCACCGCATAACCGATGGGGCCGTTGATGCGTTTGCCGATCAGCGGATACAGCGCCGAACGCAAGGCCAGCGGCAGGTTATGCCGATAGGCGAAATAGGCCAGCGCCATGCCGACGAAGGCAAACACGCCCCAGCCGTGCAGGCCCCAGTGCAGAAACAGAATCTGCATCGCCTGCCGCGCCGCGTCCGCCGTGCCGGCCTCGCCTTGTGGCGGCTGGAGCATGTGCGTCAGCGGTTCAGAGACACAAAAGAAAAACAGCGTGATGCTGATCCCGGCGGCAAACAGCATGCCGGCCCAGGACAGGTAACTGAACTCGGGTTCGTCGTGGTCGGCACCGAGTTTGATCTTGCCGTAGCCCGATAACGCGGTGACCACCACGAAGACCAGATACAGCGTCATCGCGAGCATGTAGTACCAGCCGACCGTGTTGGCCGCCCAGTTTTGCGCTTGCAGCAGCCAGGCACCGGCCTGCTCCGGCATGGCGATGACAACCAGACCAAACAGCAGAATGACCGTCGCGGCGAAGTAGAACACCGGCGGATTCATGCGTACCAGACCGCTGGCGGGGGTAGACGATGCACTCATGAAACGTGCACCTCGAGGGGTTGAAACGTGGCTGAAATGATCGGACTCAGCAAAGGCAAGCCTCCTGTTGTGAGCGGGCAGCGAACCACCGGTTTAACTTGAATGAACGTTCAAGTTAAACATGGATAGGGCGCTAAGGACTAATCGCAGGGCCAAGCGGTAGTTTTCCTACAGTAGCCCAAGGAGGGGTATGACGCGGGTTTGAGGGGATTCGTTCAATGCAGAATTGGCTGAATGCCATCAACCTGATTCGATGCGGAAATTGTGGCGAGGGAGCTTGCTCCCGCTGGAGGCCGCAGGACTCCCAATTGCGACTAACGCCGGATTGGGACCGCTGCGCAGTCCAGCGGGAGCAAGCTCCCTCGCCACAAACGAACTGGAAATCTTACTTCTGCGTGCCGTCATCATGCTGCAGATTGGCCTGCGTCAGGTTGCTCCCCGCCGGCACGCTGCGCGTCAGCCAGACATTGCCGCCAATGGTCGAACCCTGGCCGATGGTGATCCGCCCGAGAATCGTCGCCCCGGCATAAATCACCACGTCGTCCTCGACAATCGGGTGCCGTGGATGGCCCTTTTGCAACTGGCCGTCTTCATCCGCCGGGAAACGCTTGGCCCCGAGAGTCACAGCCTGATAGATCCGCACCCGCTCGCCGATGATCGCGGTCTCGCCGATCACCACACCCGTGCCGTGGTCGATGAAGAAACTGCGGCCGATCTGCGCGCCCGGGTGGATATCGATACCGGTGGCCGAGTGCGCAATCTCCGCGCTGATCCGCGCCAGCAACGGCAACCCGGCGCGATACAAATGGTGCGCCAGACGATGGTGAATCACCGCCAGAATCCCTGGATAGCAGAGCAGCACTTCATCGACGCTGCGCGCCGCCGGATCACCGTGATAGGCGGCCAGCACGTCGGTATCGAGCAGGCTGCGCAGGCCCGGCAAGGCCAAGGCAAAGTCCTGGATGATGCGGATCGCCTGAGCTTCGACGTCAGCGTCACCTTGAGCGCTGTGCCGGGCGACATAACGCAACTCCAGCCGCGCTTGCCCCAGCAACGCATTCAGGGCTGCATCGAGGGTATGCCCGACATAGAAGTCCTCACTCTCCTCACGCAGGTCCACCGGCCCCAGACGCATCGGGAACAACGCGCCACACAGCGCCTCGAGAATCTCTGCCATCGCGGCGCGAGACGGTAACTCACGGCCACCCTGCTCGCCGCTGGCCCGGCCATTCTGGGTACGCCACTGATCCCGCGCGGTACGCAGTTGGCTGACGATGGTCTGCAATTGCCAATGGCTGGAACGCTCGCTCACGGTAAAGACTCCTCACGGGCGGCCGGACGGTCGGGCCGCGTCAACGGCGACTACTTTACGGCATGCCAACGAAGGCGAATTAAGAACCGATAGTGCTGGGCTAAGCACATTTGGCTATAAGCGATTCACGGTTGCCCCGGTAAAACGGCGTGCCTATAGTCCTGTCATCTTTCTCCGCCAGTACGGGCTCATGATCAAACAACAGCTGGATCGCTTTAACCGTCTCGACTTGCTCGGCCAACCCACGCCGCTGGAAAAACTTGAACGCCTGTCCGCCTGGCTGGGCCGCGAGGTGTACATCAAACGCGATGACCTGACGCCGCTGGCCATGGGCGGCAACAAGCTGCGCAAACTCGAATACCTCGCCGCCGATGCCCTCGCCCAGGGCGCCGACACGCTGATCACCGCCGGCGCCCTGCAATCGAACCACGTGCGCCAGACCGCCGCGCTGGCGGCCAAACTCGGCCTGGGGTGCGTGGCGCTGCTGGAAAATCCGCTGGGCACCGACGACAGCAACTACACCGGCAACGGCAACCGCCTGCTGCTGGATCTGTTCGACACCAAGGTCGAGCTGGTGGACAACCTCGATAACGCCGACGAACAACTCGCCGCCCTCGCCGTGCGCCTGCGCAGCAATGGCAAGAAACCGTATCTGGTACCGATCGGTGGCTCGAACGCCCTCGGCGCACTGGGTTACGTGCGTGCCGGCCTGGAACTGGCGGAACAGATCAAGGACACAGGCCTCGATTTCGCTGCCGTGGTGCTGGCCTCGGGCAGCGCCGGGACCCACAGCGGTCTGGCGTTGGCTTTGAGCGAAGCACTGCCGAAATTGCCAGTGATCGGCGTGACCGTATCGCGCACTGAGGACGATCAGCGACCAAAAGTGCAGGGCCTGGCCGAACGCACGGCAGACCTGCTGGGCGTGAAATTGCCGGAGAGCTTCAAGGTCGAGTTGTGGGACGAATACTTCGGCCCGCGTTACGGCGAGCCGAATGCCGGGACCCTGGCGGCGGTGAAACTGTTGGCCAGTCAGGACGCGGTGCTGCTCGACCCGGTGTACACCGGCAAGGCCATGGCCGGGTTGCTCGACGGGATCGGCCGCCAGCGTTTCGACGATGGCCCGATCATCTTCCTGCACACCGGTGGGGCGCCGGCGTTGTTTGCCTACAAGGACGCTTTGAGCGGTTGAAGCGCCTTTGTGGCGAGGGAGCTTGCTCCCGCTGGGGCGCGCAGCGCCCCAAACCTGCTTCCGCGTTTTTGCAGTTGAAACCTGGTGCCAGGTATTGCGACTGCTGCGCAGTCGGGCGGGAGCAAGCTCCCTCGCCACAGGTAAATGCCGTATATTCCATATACGAATATCAAATTAGATATTAAGTATTTTCAAGTCTAAAGCAGACATCTTATAGTCTCGCCGCAGGCGAATTTCGGGCAAGACGCATAAGCTGCTTTAGGGCACGATAACGCAGTCGTTCAAATCCCGGATTCGCCAACTTTCCTTAAGCGTCTTCCATAAGAAAACACAGGGGCTTGTCATGAATTTTTCCGCACTACGTCGCAATCTGCTGGTAGGTTCGCTGGGCCTTGCACTGAGCGCCGGCCTGATCGGCCAGGCAACCGCCGGTGAGCAACTGCAACAGATCAAGGACAAAGGCGTTATCAACGTCGGCCTGGAAGGCACTTACCCACCGTTCAGTTTTGTTGACGAGAACGGCAAGCTGTCCGGTTTCGAAGTCGAGTTCTCCGAAGCGCTGGCCAAAGAGCTGGGCGTCAAGGTCAAATTGCAGCCGACTAAATGGGACGGCATCCTCGCCGCACTGGAATCCAAACGTCTGGACGCAGTCATCAACCAGGTGACCATCTCCGAAGAGCGCAAGAAGAAGTACGACTTCTCCGAGCCCTACACCATCTCCGGAATCCAAGCGCTGGTGCTGACCAAAAAAGCCGCCGACCTGAACATCAAGACCGCTGCCGACCTGGGCGGCAAAAAAGTCGGCGTAGGCCTGGGCACCAACTACGAACAGTGGGTCAAGGCTAACGTGCCAACCGCTGACGTGCGCACCTATGAAGATGATCCGACCAAGTTCCAGGACCTGCGTGTCGGCCGTATCGACGCCATCCTGATCGACCGTCTGGCCGCACTGGAATACGCCCGCAAAGCCAAGGACACCACTGCCGCAGGCGAACCGTTCTCTCGCCAGGAAGCCGGCGTCGCCCTGCGCAAAGGCGAGCCTGAATTGCTTGCTGCTGTGAACAAGGCTATCGAAAAGCTGCGAGCCGACGGCACGCTGGCCAAGCTTTCGGAAAAGTACTTCAGCGCTGACGTCACAAAATAATGGAAGAAACTTTCCAAATCGTACGGGAGGCCCTGCCCTTTTTGTTCAAGGGCATGTACTTCACCGTCATCCTCAGCCTGGGTGGCATGTTCTTCGGCTTCCTGCTGGGCTTCGGCCTGGCGTTGATGCGCCTGTCACGCTTTAAGCTGTTGAACTGGATTGCCCGCATCTACGTGTCGTTTTTCCGCGGCACACCGTTGCTGGTACAACTGTTCGTGATCTATTACGGCTTGCCACAAGTGGGAGTGGAACTCGATCCGATACCGGCTGCCCTGATCGGCCTTTCGCTGAACATGGCGGCCTACATCTGTGAAATCCTGCGCTCTTCGATCAGTTCGATTGAACGTGGTCAGTGGGAAGCCGCTGCGAGCATTGGCATGACTCGCGCGCAAACCCTGCGTCGGGCCATCCTGCCGCAGGCGATGCGTACGGCATTGCCGGCGTTGGGCAACAGCTTCATTTCACTGGTCAAGGACACGGCACAGGCTGCCACCATTCAAGTGCCGGAGTTGTTACGTCAAGCGCAGTTGATCAGCGCCCGTAACTTCGAAATTTTCACCATGTACCTTAGTGCCGCACTGCTTTACTGGATTCTCGCCTCGGTGCTGTCGCACCTGCAGAACAAGCTGGAAGAGCGGGTCAATCGGCACGACCAGGAGTCCTGACCCCATGATTGTCGTGGAAAAACTGACAAAGCAGTTCAAGGGTCAAGAGGTGCTCAAAGGCATCGATCTTGAGGTGAAGGAAGGCGAGGTCGTGGCCATCATCGGCCCCAGCGGTTCGGGTAAAACCACGTTCCTGCGCTGCCTGAACTTCCTTGAACAACCCACCAGCGGCCGGATCAAGGTCGGCGATATCGAAATCGATACCAGCCGCCCGCTGAGCCAGCAGCAGAGTCTGGTGCGCAACCTGCGCCAGCACGTGGGTTTCGTGTTCCAGAACTTCAACCTGTTCCCCCACCGCACCGCACTGGAAAACGTCATCGAAGGGCCGATCGTGGTCAAGAAGATGCCGCGCGAGCAAGCCGTTGCCCTGGGCATGAAGCTGCTGGCCAAGGTCGGTCTGGCCGGCAAGGAAGATGCGTATCCGCGTCGTCTGTCCGGCGGTCAGCAACAGCGCGTGGCGATTGCCCGGGCGCTGGCGATGGAGCCGGAAGTGATCCTGTTCGACGAGCCAACCTCGGCCCTCGACCCGGAACTGGTGGGCGAAGTGCTGGCGACCATTCGCGGTCTCGCTGAAGAAAAACGCACCATGGTCATCGTCACCCACGAAATGGGTTTCGCCCGCGACGTGGCCAACCGTGTGGTGTTTTTCGACAAGGGCGTGATCGTCGAGCAAGGCGAAGCCAAGGCATTGTTTGCCAGCCCGAAAGAAGAGCGCACCCAACAGTTTCTCAGCAAGTTTCTGAATCACGCCTGAGAACATCATTGTTTTGCATCATTAACTTCCATGGATGGAAGTTATACTTCCCCCGATTTGAAAAAAACATCTAAACCGCTCCAGCCTTAAACCTGTCAAAACAATTCATATATGTTCTGCAACAGATACAAGTAATCTGATGCGCGCTTGCGTGCCTGTGAAATGAACTGGATGAGCCCGCACAAAAATCGCAAAAACTCGCGAAAAACCGTAGTTCCATTCGCAATCAACGCTAGGCAGCATGCCTCATCAGCGTAGGAAGCTTCTGATTAATCCGTAATTCATGGATTAACTAAGGCTCTCTATTGACACTCTTTCCCGCACGCTCTTATCTAGTCGCCAACCGGCACCCATTAGTTGAATCAATCCGTACTCAGCCCAAACAAAAGTTCATGGCTGCATTACCGATTCATCACGCCTTTTGTTTTTTCAAGAAACGGACTTCGCCGCAAGACTTCAAGGAGAGAACCCGATGACCCGCACTTCGCCTACCCCCGAACTGGCAGCGCCGAACCTCGCATCCGCGCAGAAAAACGCCATCAACCTGGCCGCTGCCGCGCACTTGCTGATTGATGTCATGCCCTACCCCGGCATGGACGTCGGCGATCTGATCGAACTGTTCTGGAACAACTGTTACGTCGCCTCGCGGGTCCTGACCAGTGAAGACCTTGGCGCAACGGTCAGCCTGCGGGTGCCGGAGAGTTTCATCGCCAGTGGCACCGCGCGGATTCATTATCGGGTGATGCAGATCGGCCAGGGACCGGCGCTGTCGGCGGCAACCCGGGTACAGGTCAAGCTCGACTGCCCCGGCGGCCAGCCTTCGCCGTTGTGCGGTGATGAAAATCAGCAACTCGCGCCAGTCACGTTTCCCGACACCATCCGCCGTCAGGGCGTGAACCCCAATCAGATCAAACGCGGTGTGCCCCTGACCATCGAACCCTACCTGAACATGGCCGAGGATGACGCAATCACCTTGCGCTGGGGCGACGTGCGAATGGACCTGGCACCGATCACCGCCGCCGATATCGGCCTGCCGATCCAGGTCTGGGTGCCACCGGCGGTGATCGTCGAGGGAGGTGAGGATCTGCGCCTGGACGTGACCTATTGCGTCCTCGACTGGGTGGGCAACAACTCGCGCTGGGCACCGCCTCGAACGCTGAAGATCGGCTGTGTGAACCCTTATCTGAAGGTGCCGCTGCGCCAGGAGCTGAAAGCCGCTGAATCGCGCCAAGAAGAACGCTGAACCTTGTGGCGAGGGAGCTTGCTCCCGCTGGGTGCGAAGCGCCCCCAGACCTGCGCACCGCGTTCATTCAAATGAAAGGTGGGATCAGGTTTCGCGACTGCTGCGCAGCCGAACGGGACGGTGCGAGGATTCGACAAGCGTCCTTGCCACAGACTCCAGTCACCGAAACAAAGTTGTTAACCAACCCGACCACCACCCCTTCTATACATATTCCTAAAAGTTAGTTTATTTAATATTTATACACGCTTAGGGTATATGAACCGGACCACCGGACATTCTTTCGTTCGCCGCACTTTTGCGGCGTTTTTCATGAGATGTGAGGTAGGTAGTATGGTCCGGAACACAATCACCCCAGTGCAGATCGCCAGGGCATTGCGTGCAGCCAAGGAGCGGCATTGATGTCCAGTCTGGCCGATGCAAACGTCCAGTCTGATCTGGACATCGCCCCACTGTTGTTGCCCGCGCAGGTCTTGCGCAACGACGCCCAAGCCATCAAGGCTGCCCACGAACTGGCGCAGGTTGCCCGTGTGCAGGCCGCCAAACGCGACCGCCAGCGCAAGCTGCCATGGTCGGAAATCGAACAGTTCACCCGCAGCGGTCTGGGCAGCATTGCGATCCCGCGCGAATACGGTGGCCCACAAGTTTCATTCGTCACCCTGGCCGAGGTATTCGCGATCATTTCCGCAGCCGACCCGGCGCTGGGACAGATCCCGCAGAACCAGTTCGGCATCATCAACCTGGTACTCGGCAGCGCCACCGAGGTGCAGAAAAAGCAGCTGTTCCAGAGTGTTCTGGAAGGCTGGCGCATCGGCAATGCCGGCCCTGAGCGCGGCACCAAAAATACTCTGGAATTGAAAGCGCGCATCACCGCCGACGGCGATGACTACGTGATCAACGGCCAGAAGTTCTACTCCACCGGCGCGCTGTTCGCGCACTGGGTGGCGGTCAAAGCGCTCAATGACGACGGCAAGCAAGTGCTGGCCTTCGTCCGCCGTGGCACCCCGGGTCTGCGCATCGTTGATGACTGGTCGGGCTTCGGTCAGCGCACCACCGCCAGCGGCACGATTCTGCTGAACAACGTGCACGTCGAGTCGAGCCTGGTCGTCGACAACTGGAAGATCAACGAGAAGCCGAATACCCAAGGCGCTGTGTCGCAGCTGATTCAGGCGGCCATCGACGCCGGCATCGCCCGTGGCGCCATCGACGACGCCATCGAATTCGTCAAAACCCGCGCGCGGCCATGGATCGACGCCAAGGTCGACCGCGCCAGCGATGACCTCTACGTGATCGCCGACATCGGCAAACTGAAAATCGAACTGCACGCCGCTGAAGCGTTGCTGCGCAAGGCCGGGCACGTGCTGGATCAGGTGCATGCTGCACCGCTCACCGCCGAGTCCGCCGCCCGCGCCTCGATTGCCGTGGCCGAGGCCAAAGTGCTGACTACCGAGATTTCCTTGCTCGCCAGCGAGAAGCTTTTCGAACTGGCCGGCAGCCGCGCCACCCTCGCCGAATTCAACCTTGATCGCCACTGGCGCAACGCCCGGGTGCACACCCTGCACGACCCGGTGCGCTGGAAGTATCACGCGGTCGGCGCCTATCGCCTGAACGGCACTTTGCCGGCTCGCCATTCCTGGATCTGACGACCGCACACTTTCTCAAGAGCCTGGAGAAACCCATGACTTTTTCCCATCCCGTCGCGGTCATCACCAGCGATGAGCAAGCCCTGATTGTCGCCAGCGACCTGGCCGAAGATTTCAAACGCGACAGTGCCGTGCGCGACCGTGAACGCCGCCTGCCACTGCCGGAACTCGACGTGTTTTCCCGCTCCGGCCTCTGGGGCATCAGCGTGCCCAAGGAATACGGCGGCGCCGGTGTGTCCAACGTGACCCTGGCCAAAGTCATCGCCCTGATCGCTCAGGCCGACGGCTCCCTCGGACAGATTCCGCAGAACCATTTCTACGCCCTCGAAGTGCTGCGCGTTAACGGCAGCCACGAGCAGAAACAACGTCTGTACGCCGAGGTGCTGGCCGGTCAACGTTTCGGCAACGCCCTGGCGGAACTGGGCACCAAAACCGCTCACGACCGCGTCACCAGCCTCAAGCGTGACGGCGACGGCTATCGCATCAACGGGCGCAAGTTTTATGCGACCGGCGCGATCTACGCGCAGCGCATCCCGACTTCCGTCGTCGATGAAAACGGCGTGCAGCAACTGGCCTTCGTCCCGCGTGACAGCCTAGGCCTGACGGTGATCGACGACTGGAGCGGCTTCGGCCAGCGCACCACCGGCAGCGGTTCGGTGGTGTTCGAAGACGTCTATGTCGCTGCCGAGGACGTGATCCCGTTCCAGAGTGCTTTCGAGCGCCCGACCACGGTCGGCCCGCTGGCGCAGATTCTTCACGCTGCCATCGATACCGGCATCGCCCGCGCTGCTTATGAAGATGCCCTGCACTTCGTGCGCAGCAAGACTCGACCGTGGATCGACTCCGGCAACGACAAGGCCACCGAAGACCCGCTGACCCTGAAGAGTTTCGGCCACTTGAGCATTCGTCTGCACGCCACTGAAGCACTGCTTGAGCGCTCTGGCGAGTTCCTCGACAAAGCCCAGGCCGAGACCAACGCCGAAACCGTCGCCGCCGCGTCCATTGCCGTCGCCGAAGCACGGGCGATCAGCACTGAAATCTCGCTCGCCGCCGGCAGCACCCTGTTCGAACTGGCCGGCAGTCAGGCGACCCTGATCGAACACGGCCTCGACCGCCACTGGCGCAACGCCCGGGTGCACACCCTGCACGACCCGGTGCGCTGGAAGTATCACGCGGTGGGCAATTACTACCTCAACGATGAAAAACCGCCACTGCGGGGCACTATCTGATGAGCAAGAAAAAGATCCTGCTCAACGCGTTCAACATGAACTGCATCGGCCACATCAACCACGGGTTGTGGACGCATCCACGCGACACCTCGACGCGCTACAACACGCTCGAATACTGGACCGAACTGGCGCAGTTGCTGGAGCGCGGCCTATTCGACGGGCTGTTCATCGCCGACATCGTCGGCGTGTACGACGTCT
Organism: Pseudomonas sp. MWU16-30322; assembly: GCF_020515535.1. NCBI lineage: Bacteria > Pseudomonadati > Pseudomonadota > Gammaproteobacteria > Pseudomonadales > Pseudomonadaceae > Pseudomonas > Pseudomonas sp. MWU16-30322. The sequence goes on along the minus strand of NZ_JAIWYL010000003.1, from coordinate 95,606 downwards.
ACCAGAACTCGGTGGACGTCACGCTCAAAGAGTCGATCCAGTTGCCGGTCAACGACCCGCTGCTGCTGGTCTCGGCGATGGCCGCCGTGACGAAAAACCTCGGCTTCGGCCTCACTGCCAACCTCACGTATGAGCCGCCCTATCTGTTCGCTCGTCGCATGTCGTCGCTCGATCATCTGAGTCGTGGGAGGGTCGGCTGGAACATCGTCACCGGTTACCTCGACAGCGCCGCCAAGGCCATGGGACTGCGCGAACAGGTTGAGCATGACCGGCGTTACGATCAGGCCGACGAATACCTCGAAGTGCTCTACAAACTCTGGGAAGGCAGTTGGGAAAACGGCGCGGTGCTGAATGACCGTGAGCAGCGCATCTATGCGCAGCCGGAGAAGGTGCACAAGGTCGAACACCACGGCGAGTTCTATCAGGTCGAGGGTTATCACCTCTGCGAGCCGTCGCCGCAGCGCACACCCGTGCTGTTCCAGGCTGGCAGTTCCGATCGTGGATTGCTGTTCGCCGGGCGTCACGCCGAGTGCGTGTTCATCAGCGGCCAGAACAAGCCATCGACCAAAGTGCAGGTGGACAAGGTCCGCGCCAGCGCCGTCGAAGCCGGACGCAATCCCGAGGACATCAAGGTGTTCATGGGCCTCAACGTGATCGTCGGCGCGACCGAAGAAGCCGCGTGGGCCAAGCACGCCGAGTACCTGAGTTATGCCAGCGCCGAGGCCGGCGTCGCGCATTTCTCGGCCTCCACCGGCATCGACTTTTCCCAATACGAAATCGACGAACCGATCCAGTACGTCAAGAGCAATGCCATCCAGTCCGCGACCAAGAACCTGCAGAACAACGACTGGACCCGACGCAAGTTACTCAAGCAGCACGCCCTCGGTGGCCGCTACATCACCGTGGTCGGCTCGCCTGAGCAAGTGGCGGATGAACTGGAATCGTGGATCGCCGAAACCGGCCTCGACGGCTTCAACCTGACGCGCATCGTGACCCCGGAAAGCTATGTCGATTTCATTGAGCTGGTGATTCCAGAGCTGCAACGGCGCGGGTCGTACAAGACCGCGTATGACAACGGCAGCCTGCGCGAGAAGTTGTTCCACGGTGAGGCGCATTTGCCTGAGCAACACACCGGCTCTTCGTACCGCCGCTAAAAGCATCGCGAGCAAGCCCGCTCCCACAGGGGGAGCGCATTCCAAATGTAGGAGTGAGCCTGCTCGCGATGAGGCCCGACCAGACACCACAAAATTCATGCACTGACTGGAAACCACACCATGACCCAGAAATTCCTGTCCCACCCAGTCAAAGCACTGGCCCTGGCCTTCGGCCTGTTCAGCTCGGCGGTGTTCGCTGCCGACGCTCCACTGAAAATCGGCACCACCGCCGCCTTCGCCATTCCCCTGGAAGCCGCCGTCGAGGAGGCCTCCAAACAAGGCCTGAAAGTCGAGCTGGTGGAGTTCACCGACTGGATCGCACCGAACGTCAGCCTCGCCGCCGGCGACATCGACGTGAACTACTTCCAGCACATCCCGTTCCTCGAAAATGCCAAGGCCGCCTCCGGCTTTGACCTGGTGCCGTTCGCCCCGGGGATCATCAACAACGTCGGCCTCTATTCGAAAAAATACAAAAGCTTCGACGAGTTGCCTGAAGGCGCCAGCGTCGCTATCGCCAACGATCCGATCAACAGCGGTCGCGGTCTGCAACTGCTGGCCAAGGCCGGTCTGATTACCCTGAAACCGGGGGTCGGCTACAAGGCCACCGAGGACGACATCGTCGCCAACCCGAAGAAGATCAAGATCCTGCAAGTCGAAGCCGTGCAACTGGTGCGCGCCTACGATGACGCCGATCTGGTCCAGGGCTACCCGGCCTACATCCGTCTGGCGAAGACTTTTGACGCCGGCTCCGCGTTGCTGTTCGACGGTCTCGACCACAAGGAATACGTGATTCAGTTCGTGATCCAGCCCAAGAGCAAGAACGACCCGCGCCTGATCAAATTCGTCGACATCTATCAGCACTCGCCGGCCGTTCGCGCCGCACTGGATAAGGCTCACGGCAAGCTGTATCAGGCCGGTTGGGAAAGCTGAGCATGACCGCCGCGATCCAACGGCGACTGGATATTCCAGAGCCAAAAAATGCTGAAAAAACCGAACTGCATCCCGAGCTGAATCGCGCCCACGTGCGCTTCATCGGCCTGGGTAAAACCTACGAGGGGCGGCAAGGCCCGGTCGCGGCCCTGCAAGGCATCGATCTGGCGATCCAGCGCGGCGAGGTGTTCGGCATCATCGGTCGCAGCGGCGCTGGCAAGTCGTCGCTGATCCGCACGATCAATCGTCTGGAACAACCGACCGCGGGGCGGGTGCTGATCGATCAGGTCGACATCGGCGAGTTCGACGAAGACCGTCTGGTCGCCCTGCGACGGCGCATCGGCATGATCTTCCAGCACTTCAACCTGATGTCGGCCAAGACCGTGTGGCAGAACGTCGAACTGCCGCTGAAAGTCGCGGGCGTGCCGAAGGCGCAACGCGAGCAGAAGGTGCGTGAACTGCTCGAACTGGTCGGCCTGCAAGCCAAGCACAAGGCCTACCCGGCGCAGCTTTCCGGTGGGCAGAAACAGCGTGTCGGCATCGCCCGCGCATTGGTGCATGACCCGGACATTCTGCTCTGCGACGAGGCCACTTCAGCGCTTGATCCCGAGACCACTCAGTCGATCCTCGGCCTGCTGCGCGAGATCAATCAGCGCCTGGGCCTGACGATTGTTTTGATCACGCACGAAATGGCGGTGATCCGCGAAATCTGCGACCGCGTGGTGGTACTGGAACACGGACGGATCGTCGAGCAGGGCCACGTCTGGGAGGTGTTCGGCAATCCGCAGCACGAGGTCAGCCAGACCTTGCTCGCGCCGCTGCAACACGCCTTGCCGGAAGAACTGCAAAGCCGTCTGCATGCCCAGCCGCCCTCCCCGGGCGCAGCGGTGGTGCTGCGTTTGCAGTTCACTGGCAGTGCCGGCGACGAGCCGGATCTGGCAGCCCTGTTCGCCGCCCTCGGTGGTCGGGTGAAGTTGCTGCAGGGCGGTGTCGAACGGATTCAGGGCCATGCGCTGGGGCAACTGCTGCTGGCCGTGAGCGGGTCGGCGGCGAGCGCCGAGCAATTGCGCGAGCGTGCCGGGCAATGGGCGCAACGGGTGGAGGTATCGGGTTATGTGGTTTGATCGTTTGCTCCAGGGTTTCATCGACACCTTCCTGATGGTCGGCGTGTCGTCGCTGATCGCCTTGCTGGTGGGGATCCCGATGGCGGTGATTCTGGTCACCAGCGACAAGGGCGGGATCTATGAAGCGCCCTTACTCAACAAAGCGTTGGGCGCGTTCGTCAACCTGTTCCGCTCGATCCCGTTTCTGATTCTGATGGTCGCGCTGATTCCGTTCACCCGGCTGATTGTCGGCACCACGTACGGTGTGTGGGCAGCGGTGGTGCCGCTGACGATTGCCGCGACGCCGTTCTTTGCGCGGATTGCCGAAGTGAGTTTGCGTGAGGTCGATCACGGTTTGATCGAGGCGGCGCAGGCCATGGGCTGCCGACGCTGGCACATCGTCTGGCATGTGCTGTTGCCTGAAGCGCTGCCGGGGATTGTTGGCGGGTTCACGATTACGCTGGTGACGATGATCAACTCGTCGGCCATGGCCGGGGCGATTGGTGCCGGGGGGCTGGGCGACATCGCTTATCGCTACGGCTATCAGCGCTTTGACAGCCAGATCATGCTGACGGTGATTGTGTTGCTGGTGGCATTGGTGGCGGTGATTCAGTTGGGTGGGGATCGTCTGGCGCGGGGCCTGAACAAGCGTTAAGTCATGCCGCACCTCTGAAACCGCTATCGCGAGCAGCGGCCCCGCTGGTTGGCGTATATTCGGCGAATCCCAACTGCCGCGCAGCCCTCGACCATGAAGCAAACACCCACCGATCTGGAACAGATCACCGCCACCACCCTCGGCCACTACAACTCGGTGGCCGAAGACTTTCGAGAAGGCACCCGCGATCACGATGTCAGCCAGAACATCGACGCCTTGCTTCGCCATATCCAGGGCACGGCGCCGTTCTCCATTCTCGATTTCGGCTGTGGGCCGGGGCGTGACTTGCGCACGTTCACCCGCATGGGCCACGTTGCGGTCGGCCTCGACGGTGCAGAGCAATTCGCGCAAATGGCACGGGCAGACAGTGGCTGTGAAGTGTGGTGTCAGGACTTTCTGAAACTCGATCTGCCGGCTGAGCGCTTCGACGGAATCTTCGCCAATGCGGTGCTGTTTCATGTGCCGTTGCAGGAGTTGCCGCGAGTGCTCAAGCAGCTGCATGGCACGCTGAAACCGGGCGGGGTGTTGTTCAGTTCCAATCCGCGCGGGGATAACCGTGAGGGCTGGAACGGGCCGAGGTATGGCGCTTATCACGATCTGGAGGCGTGGCGGGGATTGCTCACTGCTGCGGGGTTTGTCGAGCTGGAGCATTACTACCGGCCGGCGGGATTGCCGCGCGAGCAGCAGCCTTGGCTGGCCAGTGTCTGGCGTAAATCTGCGTAGTCCGTTCTGACGCCTTCGCGAGCAAGCCCGCTCCCACAGTTGGAATGCGCTCCCCTGTAGGAGTGAGCCTGCTCGCGATGAGTGCGCAGCACTCGCTTTTAAGCGGCCTCTTTCTTCGGCTCGCGAATCCTGTACCAGGCCACATACAGCGCCGGCAAAAACAGCAGCGTCAGCAACGTCGCGACCACGATCCCGCCAATCATCGCGTAAGCCATCGGCCCCCAGAACACTTCGCGGGCAATCGGGATCATGCCCATGCTCGCCGCCGCGGCGGTCAGCAGGATCGGTCGGCGGCGGTGTTCGGTCGCTTCCACCACCGCATCCCACGGCGCATAGCCCTTCTGCTCGTACTCATCGATCTGCGTCACCAGAATCACCGAGTTGCGAATGATGATGCCGATCAGCGCCAGAATCCCGAGGATCGCCACGAAGCCCATCGGCGTGCCGGTCGGCACCAGCGCCAGCACCACGCCGATCAGACCCAGCGGCGCGACACTCGCCACCAGGAACATCTTCTGCACGCTGTGCAGCTGGATCATCAGGAAGGTCGCCATCAAAAACAGCATCAACGGCAGCACCTTGGCGATGGGCCCCTGGGCCTTGCCGCTTTCCTCGACCGTACCGCCGGTGGCGACTTTGTAGCCGACCGGCAGCTTTTCAGCGAAGGCATCGATCGATGGCTTGAGCAGTTTCACCAGGTCGGTCGGCTGGATCTCGTCGCGCACCGAGGCCTTGATGGTGATGGTCGGCAGACGGTCGCGACGCCACACCAGCGGCTGCTCCAGCTCATACCGCACGGTGGCGAAGGCCAGCAGCGGAATCGAGGTGCCGTTGGGCGTGACGATCTGCAGGTTCTGCAGGGTTTCCGGGGTGCCGCGTTCGGAATCCACCGCGCGCCCGACCACGTTGATCAGGTAGATATCGTCATCGACCTGGGTCAGTGGCGAACCGCTGACGATGCTGTTCATCAACTTCGCCACGTCTTCCGACGACAGCCCGAGCTGACGCGCCTTGTCCTGGGCGATGTCGATGCGCAGGACTTTGCCCGGCTCGTTCCAGTCGTAAATGATCTCGCCGATGTGTTCGTTCTTGTCCAGCTCGGTCGCCAGATCGATGGCGTGCTTGCGCACCTGATCGATGTCCTTGCCGCTGACCCGGTACTGGATCGGCCGTCCCACTGGCGGGCCCATTTCCAACGCCTGCACGTAACTGCCGATGCCGACGAAGTCCTTGTGCAGACGCTCACGCAGGCGTTGGCTCAGGGCCTCGCGGGCTTTGAAGTCTTTGCTGACGATCACCAGTTGCGCGTAGTACGGGTTCTGCAATTGCTGGTCGAGCGGCAGGTAGAAACGGATCGCGCCCTGACCGATGTAAGTACTCCAGCGCACGATGTCCGGGTCGCCCTTGAGCGTGGCTTCGAGCTTGTCCACAGCCTTGCGGGTTTCGTCGATCGAGGCGTTTTGCGGCAGGTTCAGATCGACGAGGATTTCCGGGCGATCGGAGGACGGGAAAAACTGGTTCTGCACAAAGCGCATGCAGAACACCGCCAGCACGAAGCACAACACGGTGATGCCGATCGCCCACCAGCGGTTACGCATCGACCACAGCAAACCGTGGTTGAACGCCCGGCCAATGCGCCCCGGCTCGGCTGCGTGGGGTTTCACGTTGGTGCTGAGAATGTGCACGCCGATCACCGGTGCGAACAGCACCGCGACGATCCACGACACCAGCATCGCCACCGCGATTACCGCAAACAGGGTGAAGGTGTACTCACCGGCGGAGCTGGCGTTGAGGCCGATCGGCACGAACCCGGCGACCGTCACCAGCGTACCGGTGAGCATCGGGAACGCTGTGGAGGTGTAGGCGAACGTCGCCGCCTGCTCCTTGGTCTCGCCCATTTCCAGGCGCGTGACCATCATCTCCACGGTGATCATCGCGTCGTCCACCAGCAGGCCGAGAGCGATGATCAGCGCACCGAGGGAAATCCGCTGCATGGTGATGCCGCTGTACTCCATGAACACGAAGACCATCGCCAGCACCAGCGGAATCGAGCACGCCACCACCAGCCCGGCGCGCACGCCGAGGCTGATGAAGCTGACCACCAGGACGATGATCACCGCTTCGAACAGCGCGCTGGTGAAGCCGCCGACGGCCTCTTCCACCACCACCGCCTGATCAGACACGGTGTGTACGCCGACGCCCACCGGCAGGTCGGCCGTCAGTTGGTCAATGCGCGCGTGCAGCGCTTTACCGAATTCCTGCACGTTGCCGCCCTTCTGCATGGCAATCGCCAGGCCGATGGCCGGTTTGCCGTCGAAGCGGAATTCCGGGGTGGCCGGGTCGACGTAACCACGGCTGATGTCGGCGACATCGGCCAGACGATAGAAGCGGTCATTGAGCTTGAGATTGACCTCGGCCAGATCCTTCTCCGAAGCGAACTGCCCCGAGGTGCGCACGGAAATCCGCTCCGGCCCGGCCTCGATCACACCCGCCGGGGTCACCGCGTTCTGCGATTGCAGGCTCTGCACCACCTGGCGCTGATCGATGCCCAGCGCCGCGAGTTTGCGCGTGGAGAAGTTCAGGTAGATCACTTCGTCCTGCTGGCCGACCATCTCGATCTTGCCCAGCCCCGGCACGTTGCGGATCTCGGCGCGGGCCTGTTCCACGTAGTCGCGCAACTGGCGCATGGTCAGGCCATCGGCAGTAAAGGCGTAGACCGAGCCGTAGACGTCACCGAACTCATCGTTGAATCCGGGTCCCTGAATCCCTTGGGGAAACTGCCCGCGAATGTCATCGATCTTCTTGCGCACCTGGTACCAGATTTCCGGAATGTCCTTGGCGCTGGTGGTATCGCGCAGGTACACGTAGACCGTCGATTCACCGGGCCGCGTGTAGCTTTTCACGTAATCGAGGGAGTCGAGCTCCTCAAGTTTTTTCTCGATGCGGTCGGTGACCTGCTTGAGGGTTTCTTCCTGGGTTGCGCCCGGCCACTTGGTCTGGATCACCATGGTCTTGATGGTGAACGACGGGTCTTCTTCGCGCCCCAGATTGAAGTAGGAAAACACCCCCATCAGCAGCGCGACGAACATCAGGTACCAGACGAACGACTGATGCTTGAGGGCCCATTCGGAGAGATTGAAAGAGCCTTTCATTGACTGTCCTCGTCGAGTTTCACGGCTTGTCCGGGTTTGAGGCTGTTGACGCCTGCGCTGACCACCTGCTCACCACTTTTGACCCCGCCGGCCAGCACCACGGTGCTGTCAGTGCGGCTGGTCACGCTGACGTCACGGGGGGAGACGGTTTTGCTCTGGGGGTCGATGACCCAGATACGGGTCTTGCCGTCGACTTCCTGCAACGACGTCGCGGGCAATTCGATCCGCGACTTGATGGCCGAGCTGAGGGTCACGCTGATCGCCGTGCCAAGACGAAACCCGGGCGGGGTTTCGCTCAGGGTCAGGCGTGCACGACGGGTACGCGTGGCGCTCTGTGCCTGGGGTTCGATTTCGCGAATGATCGCCGTGGTGCTGATGCTCGGGTCGAGCTGCGCGGCCACCAGAAACACCACGTCGGCGGGGATCTGATCGACCAGCGTATCCGGCAGGTCAATCACCGCTTCCTTGATGTCCGGTTGCGCCAGGGTCACCACTTGCTGGCCGGCGGTCACCACTTGGCCGGCCTCGGCATTCCATGCCGTGACCACGGCTTTGTGGTCGGCGCGCAGTTCGGTGTAGCCGAGCTGATCCTTGCTCTGGTTGACCGCCGCCCGCGCCTGATCGAGCGAAGCCTGGGTGGTTTTCAGGTCGGTGGTGGCGATGTCCAGTTGTGCCTGGGCGCCCACGCCGCGATCGAACAGCGCTTGCTGACGCCGGGCATTGGCCTGAGCGTTGATCAGTTGCGCCTGCACCTTGGCCAGATCGCCCTGGGCCGAGCGCAACTGGTTCTGCTGATCGGTCGGGTCGAGGGTGGCAAGCAGCGTGCCCTTATCCACTTCGGCGCCGACATCGACGTTGCGACTGGCGATGCGCCCGCCAACGCGAAACCCGGTATTGCTCTCGTAGCGCGCCTGAATGCTGCCGGCGAAACGCCCGAGGGTTTCTTCGTTCAGCGCCTGCACCTTGATCGACAGCACCGGCCGCACCGGCTCCGGCGGTGGTTCGCTTTTCGAGCAGGCAGCCAGCAGCACGCCAATGGACAACAGCCCCAAACGCTTCATGGCTGTGCTCCCGGTTGCAGATCCTTGTAGGTGTTTTCGGCGATTTCGACTTTCATGCCCGGGTGCAGCAGTTGTCCACCGGCAACGATGACTTTTTCGCCGCCGTTGAGGCCGCCGCTGATGATGACCTTGCCGGTCAGGTAGCGGCCGACGGTGACGTTATGCAATTGCGCTTGACCCTTGTCGTCGACCATCCACACCGCCGGGTCGCTGATGTTCTTGGTCAGCGCCGACCACGGCAATTCCACCGCCGTTTTGCCAGTGCCCTTGGCGGTGGCGCTGACCACCGAGCCGAGCTGCATGCCTTGCGGGAGGCTGTCGAGGGTGACCTTGACCTGCACCGTGCCCGATTGCGCCGACACCGCCGGGGTGATTTCACGTACGGTGCCGGTGGTCTTGATGTTGGGGTTGTCGAGCAGACTGACGACGATCGAGCGATCGGCAGGCCGTTCCGAGAGCAGCGATTCGTAGACGTTGAACACCGCATCGCGGTCGCCATCGCGGGCCAGTTTGAAAATCGGCGCGGTCGCCTGGACCACCTGGCCGACTTCAGCCTGGCGCTCGGTGATGATGCCGGGGGCATCGGCGATCAGCGAGGTGTAGCTCAACTGATCCTTGGCATTGGCCAGTTGCGCCTGGGCCGCGCTCAGGGCGCTTTGGCTGCTGCGCAACGCGGCTTGGGCGGAGTCGAATTCGCTCTGGCTGGTGTAGCCCTTGGGCAACAGTTTTTGCTGCCGCACGAACGCCGCAGCGCTCTGTTTGACCCGCGCCTGCTCGGCGACAACCTGCGCCTGGGCGGAGTCGACGTTGGTCTGCAAATCCTTGGGATCGAGTTTGGCCAGCACCTGTTTGGCGCTCACCCGGTCGCCGACATCGACCATGCGCTGGATGATCTTGCCGCCGACCCGGAACGACAGTTCGGTCTGCACCCGCGCCTGCACGTCACCGGTAAGGGTCACGGCAGCGGCATAGTCAGCCGGTTTCACCACTTGCACAAAGACCCGGGGCAAGTACTCCGCCGGGGCTTCTTTCTTGCCGCAAGCGGTCAGCGCCGTGAGCAGGCTCAGCACGACCACTGTTTTCAATCCGGGACTCGCCATGCAGACTCCTTCCTGTGTACGAACGTGCAAGTGACGATACGACTGTGAGCTTAGAACAGGGTTCAACCTTCGCTCGCGGGAATAACGCATTTTCCACATTGATTTCTGTGGTGAGGGAGCTTGCTCCCGCTCGACTGCGAAGCAGGCGCGAACCTCTCGAATCGGGGGTTGGGGCCGCTTCGCAGCCCGGCGGGAGCAAGCTCCCTCGCCACAGGGGTACAGCCACGGCACACTATCGGTTCCGGCAGAAGGAAACGCCCATGCTCCAGACCCTCGCGGTAGCCAATTACCGCTCGATCAATAAATTGGTGATTCCGCTGGGCCGCTTGAATCTGATCACCGGCCCCAACGGCAGTGGCAAGTCCAACCTGTACCGCGCGCTGCGCCTGCTGGCGGAGACCGCGCAGGGTGGCGTGGTCAATGCGCTGGCCCGCGAGGGTGGGCTGGATTCGACGTTCTGGGCCGGGCCGGAAACCATCAGCCGGCGCATGCGCAACGGCGAAGTGGCGATCGAGCCGACCGTGCGTCAGGGCGTCAAACGCCTGCGCCTGGGGTTTGCCGGGGAAGACTTCAGCTACGCGATCGCTCTCGGCTTGCCGGAGCCGAGCCTTTCGTTCTTCTCCCTCGATCCGGAGATCAAGAAGGAATGCATCTGGGCCGGGCCGCTCTATCGTCCGGCGAGCCTCCTGGTGGATCGCCACGGCCCGATGATTCGCGCCCGCGAAGGGCGCGGCTGGGACGTGCTGGCCCAGCACACGCCGAACTTCGACAGCCTGTTCGATCAGGTCGGCAGCCTGCGCAGTTCACCGGAGGTGTTCCAGATGCGCGAGTTCATCCGCCGCTGGCGCTTCTACGATCACTTCCGCAGCGACGCCGACGCCCCGGTGCGCCAGCCGCAACTGGGCACGCGCACGCCAGTGCTGCATCACGACGGCCGGGATCTGGCCGCAGCGTTGCAGACCATTCGCGAAATCGGCGACCCCGAGGCGTTGCAGGCAGCGATCAGCGATGCCTTCCCCGGCGCACGACTGAACATCGCGCCGCTGGCCGGCGGCCGCTTTGCCATCGAGTTTTATCAGGAAGGATTGCTGCGACCGCTGTCGGCGGCGGAGCTGTCGGACGGCACGTTGCGTTATCTGCTGCTGATTGCCGCGCTGCTGACGCCGCGGCCACCGTCATTGATGGTGCTCAACGAACCGGAAACCAGTCTGCATCCGGATCTGTTGCCGGCGCTGGCGCGCTTGATCATTCGCGCTTCGCAGGAGTGTCAGGTGTGGGTGGTGTCCCACGCACGGCGGTTGATTTCGGCGCTGCAGGAAGACCCCGAGTGCAACTGCATCGTGCTGGAGAAGACGCTGGGGCAGACCGGGATTGTCGGCCAGCGGGTGCTGGATGAGCCGGCGTGGAACTGGCCGGATTGAGCGGCGCCTGAACCACCGCTTTCGCGGGCAAGCCCGCTCCCACAGGGGCATGCATTCCAACTGTGGGAGCGGGCTTGCTCGCGAAGAGGGTCTTCAGGTCAGCGCAGATTTAACGGCCAATCACCCCTGCCACTTGCCACCTTCAACAATCACGCTCTCAGGCTTGGTGTCATCGCTCAGCTCTTTACGCACGTATTGGTCATACAGCTTGAGCAGGTACTTCTCTTCACCCAACTTGGCCAGCTCGGTATTCACCCAGTCACGCAGCTCGACGTTGCCCTTCTTGACTGCCGGCGCGATCGGCGCCTCAGCCCCGAGTTTTTCCTCCAGCACGCGGTAGCCCGGGTTCTGCTTGGCCCAGCTGAACAGCACCAGATTGTCCTGCGCGTAGGCATCGCCGCGACCGTTGGCCAGAGCTTGCAGCGACTCGGAGTTTTTCTCGAACTTCAGCAGTTTCCAGTCCGGATGATTCTTGGTCAGCCAGATATCGGCCGTGGTGCCGGTGGTGACGATGGTGGTGCGTGTCGCCAGGTCATCGAGTTTTTTCACCGAGCTGCCTTGCGGTACCAGTGCCTGCACCGCGACCTTGAGGTTCGGGTTGGTGAATTCCACCGCTTCCTTGCGCTCCGGGGTCACGGTCATGTTGGCGAGGATCAGGTCGACCTTGTCGCTCTGCAGGAACGGAATGCGGCTCGCCGGTTCCACGGCCACGAACTCGACCTTGTTCTCGTCGCCCAGCAGATCCTTGGCGAAGCGCCGACCGATGTCGGTGTCGAAGCCGACGTAGCGCCCGGTTTCATCGACGAAACCGAACGGTGGCTTGTCGGTGAATACGCCGACGATCAGTTTGTCGCGGGCCTTGATCTTGTCCAGATAGCTGGCCGGCGCGGTGCTTTCGCTGGCGACTTTCGGCTTGGCCGGTTCTTCGGATTTGTTGCAGCCGGCGAGCAGCGCGAGCCCCAGCAGCGGCAGTAAAAACAGGGATGACTTGGCAGTTTTCATAGCGGTTCCAGTTCCTTTGTCGGATTCGTTTCAGGCAGTGTTGCAACGATGGAGAACTTCTCCAGAAACTGCTGCGCGCGTGCGGTTTGCGGGTTCGTAAAGAAAATCTCGGGCGGGTTCTGTTCAAGGATGCGTCCGGCATCCATGAACACGATGCGGTCGGCCACCGCGCGGGCGAAGGCCATTTCATGGGTGACGATCAGCAGGGTCATGCCCTCGCGAGCCAGGCCCTGAATCACTTGCAGCACTTCCTTGACCATCTCCGGGTCGAGGGCGGCGGTGACTTCATCGAAGAGCATGACCCGCGGGTTCATGCACAACGAGCGGACGATGGCGATGCGTTGCTGCTGGCCGCCGGAGAGCTGGCGCGGGAAGGCGTCGCGCTTGTCCGCCAAGCCCACGCGCTCAAGCAAGGCTTCGGCTTGCTGCTGCGCTTCACGGCGCTGGCGCTTTTGCACCTTGAGCGGGCCGAGCAGCAAATTGTCGAGCACGCTCATGTGCGGGAACAGGTGATAACTCTGGAACACCATGCCGATCTGCTGGCGGATCTCGCGCCAGTCGGTGGCCTTGTCCAGCAGCTCGCGGCCGACAAATTTCAGGCTGCCGCTGTGGGCCTCCTCCAGACCATTGAGGCAACGCAGCAAGGTGCTTTTGCCACAACCGCTGGGGCCGAGGATGACGATCACTTCGCCGCTGCGCACTTGCAGGTCGATGCCCTTGAGCACTTGCTGTTCGCCGTAGAATTTGTTGAACCCGTGAAACTCGATCAATGCGCTCATGCTTGCGTCCAGCGCCGCTCCAGCATGCGCGAGGCGGCCGACAGCGGGTAGCAGATGAAAAAGAAAAACAGAAACAGCGCGCCGTAGATCAGCACCGATTCGTAGGTGCGCTCGATGATCTGCTGGCCGACCTTGATCACGTCGACCACGCCGATCAGCACCGCCAGCGAGCTGGTCTTGATGATCCGCGTGTAGACGTTGATGGTCGGCGGCGTCATGCGTTTCAGCGCTTGCGGCAGCAACACGTAGCCATACAGTTGCGCCGCATTGAGGCCGATCGACAATCCCGCCTCACGCTGCCCGCGCGGCAACGAATGCAGCGCGCCACGGGCCACTTCGCCGACCTCACTGGCGCCCCACAGCGACAGCACCAGCACCGCGCACCAGAAGCTCGGCAAGCTCAAACCGAAGAAAATCGGCAGGCCGAAAAACAGCAGGTACAGCCAGACCAGCACCGGGATCGCCCGGAACAGTTCCAGATAGACCCGCAGGATCGCGTTCAGCCACGTCACGTTGAGCGTGCGCAATACGCCGTAGAGCACACCGCCTATGGTGCTGATCGCAATGCTCAGGAACGAGATCGACAAGGTTTGCCCGGCGCCTTTTGCCAGTTGCGGCAACGACACCCAGAGCAGTTCAAGACCCGAACTGGCCATGCTGGAGCCTCCTTTCCAGACGGCTGAGCAGCAGCGACAGCGGCAAGAACAACAGCACGCAAATCAGCGTCAGCACGGCGAGCATTTCGTAGGTTTTGTAGTAGAGCGCGATGTAGCTCTTGGTGGTGTAGAGGATTTCCGGCACGGCCACCGCCGAGACCACGGTGGTTTCCTTGAGCAGGAAAATGAAATTGGCGAACAGCGACGGCAGGCTGAGAATCCCCGCTTGCGGCAGGATCACGTAACGCAGCAACTGGCCGTGGGACAGGCCGATGGAACGCCCCGATTCCAGTTGCGCCTGCGGCACCGCGTCGACACCGGCACGCAGCACCTCAGTGAGGTAAGCACCGCCGAGGAAGGTCATGGTGATGATTGCAGCGGTGAACCCGGAAACCTTGATACCCAGCGCCGGCAGGGCGAAGTAGACGAAGAACAGTTGAATCAGCAGCGGCGTGTTGCGCGCCAGTTCTACATACAGGCCGACGGCGCGCTGCAGGTAAGGCGTGCGAAACACCAGAATCGTCGCGTTGAGCAGCGCCACCAGCAGCGACGTGCCGATGGCGATGAACCCGACTTGCAGCGTCACGCCCACGGCTTTGAGAAAGGCCGGCAGGGTGCTGAGGATAAATGCGTAATCGAATGTCATGAAACGTCCTGACGCCACTCGGTAAGTGACGGTGGTGCAGTCCATGGACAGCGGGTGGCTGTCCGGCAGGCACTGACTTTATAGGTATAAAAACAAGAATTTAAATACCGTTAAAGCATATTGATATCACCCAAAAAACTATCCTGTGGGTTTGCCGGGAAGGAATAAGAAGGCTATTTTCCCTTGCGCTGTAGGAAGGATCTTTTTTGCATGAAAGCCCTCCAAGGACGAACAGCTTTTGGCCAGACTCCTCCGGCCAAACCATTACAAGGAAGACAACATGGACGTAAAAGTGCCGCAGCGACTGGACCCGCAAGACATCGTGAAATTGCTCGTGGCGTTGCGCCGGGCGTTGAAGACCGGGGTGGCCTGAATAAGCTGACTCCCGATTGTTGTGGCGAGGGAGCTTGCTCCCGCTCGGCTGCGCAGCAGTCGCAAACCGGGCACGCCATTGGGAGTCCTTCGGCCTCCAGCGGGAGCAAGCTCCCTCGCCACAGGAATGTCGATCGCACAAATCGAGCACACACAAAAACGCCGATGACCATCACTGGCCATCGGCGTTTTCATACCTTGAAGGGGTGGTTCAAGCGTCGGATCAGAACGCTGGCAGTACCGCGCCGTTGTACTTCTTCTCGATGAACGCTTTGACTTCCGGGCTGGTCAGGGCAGCGGCCAGTTTCTGGATGGCGTCGCTGTTCTTGTTGTCCTCACGGGCCACCAGGAAGTTCACGTACGGCGAGTCAGCGCCTTCGATCACCAGCGCATCCTTGGTCGGGTTCAGCTTGGCTTCCAGTGCGTAGTTGGTGTTGATCATGTCCAGATCAACTTCCTTCAGGACGCGTGGCAGCAGGGCCGATTCCAGTTCCTTGAACTTGAAGTTGTGCGGGTTCTTGGCGATGTCTTTCGGGGTCGCCAGCGCATTTTTCGGATCTTTCAGCTCGATCAGGCCAGCCTTCTGCAGCAGGATCAGCGCACGGCCGCTGTTGCTGCCTTCGTTCGGGATGGCGATGGTCGCGCCGTCCGGCAGTTCAGCCAGAGTCTTGTACTTGCTCGAGTAGCCACCGAACGGTTCAATGTGCACGCCCTTCACGGTCACCAGGTACTTGGCTTTGTCGTCCTTGTACTTACCGGCGTTGAAGCTGTTCAGGTACGGTTCGGTCTGGAAGTAGTTGGCATCCAGACGCTTCTCGCCAACCTGCACGTTCGGCTGCACGTAGTCGGTGAAGACCTTGATTTCCAGATCCACGCCTTCTTTGGCCAGGGTCGGTTTGATCAGCTCGAGAATTTCCGCGTGCGGCACCGGAGTCGCCGCCACCACCAGTTTCTCGCCGGCCTGGGCCAGGGAAGCAGTCAGAGCAGCCGCCAATGCGGTAAACAACAGAACCTTTTTCATGCAGTGTCCTTATCGAGAATCACGGTCGCGAATGGCGACGGCTATTAATACGAGTGCCAGTGAAGTGCTATCTCTGGCGTGAAGCGGACAATACCGGGATTTTTTATTCCCGGACAATAACGTTTATTCACTTTGATATTCCATTTCGTTCATACAGAACCAAACGGCTACAACTGCTGGCTTAAACCAATCAGCAGATCTTTCAAAGCCTTACGTTCGTCGACGCTACCGCCGATGTTGATTTGTGCTACCAGTCGTTCGATCTGAAGCTGCGGCCCAGACACCTCGGGCAGGTTCAGGTGCTCCGGGAGGATTTCGTCACCGGTACTGACCAACAGCGCAAAGTGAATGACGTTTTCCAGCTCGCGGGTGTTGCCCGGCCAGCTGTGGCGCTCCAGCAGGTGCTGCGCCGCTTCGCTGATCAACGGCACCGGCAGATCCAGGCGCTGGCTGTAGATGCCGAGGAAATATTCCGCCAGCGACAGGATGTCGCCAATCCGCTCGCGCAGGGCCGGCAATTCCAGCTGCCCTTCGCTGAGGTAGTGATAGAGCCGTTCGTGGAATTTTCCGGCGTCCACCGCTTGTGCCAGATCGATGCTGGTGGCTGCGACCAACCGCACATCCACCGGGCTTGGCTGATGCGCGCCGACGCGGGTGACTTCATGATTTTCCAGGGCGGCGAGCAGTTTGATCTGGATCGGCAACGGCAGATCGCCGATCTCATCGAGGTACAAGGTGCCGCCGTTGGCCGAACCGAACCAGCCGGCCCGACTGCTCGCCGAACCTGTATAGCTGCCGGCGGCATAGCCGAACAGCTCGGCATCGGCGTAGGTCGGGCTGATCGCGCCGCAATTGACCGAGACGAAAAGACCGCTGCGATCACTGGCACGGTGGATGTGGCGCGCGAGCAATTCTTTGCCGGTGCCGGTCTCGCCGCGGATCAATACCGAGATGGCACGCAGCGCCAGGTGCTCAAGTTCTTCGCGCAACTGGCGAGACCGGGGATCGACGAACACCAGCGCCTTGGCGCGAATGCTCAGGGGACTTTTTTCCGCATCGGGAAAGGTCAGCAACGGCTGACCGAACGTTTCGAAACTCATGGCAGACTCCCGCCCAGAACCGCCGGCAGACGGGGGCGTTCAGAAAAGAAAAAGGTTCAAGCGCGACGCCGGGCGTGCTGTTCCATGCGGTTTTGCAGGCGATACAAATAAGCGAAACCCTGCTCCCAGCGCTGATGCCCGGACTTGACGTTGATGTGCCCCGCCCCGGCAAGAATTCCCGCCTCGGCGCCCCAGTTACGCGCCAGCTCAAGAGCGCGCGGGGCGCTGACCGCGGCGTCGTTGTCGGAACTGACCACCTGGCTCGGGAACGGCAACAGATCTGTCGGGATCGGCGCGAAATTGCGCAACGCAGGCGCGCAGGCCGGACGCTCGACATCGGCAGGTGCGACCAGCAACGCACCGCGCACCTGACGCAGGTATTGCACAGGCGCGGTAGCCGCCCAATGTGCAACGGTGATGCAACCCAGGCTGTGAGCAATCAGGATCACTGGCGTGCTGTCGGCGGCAATCGCTTCGGCCAGCGCCGCAACCCAGTCTTCACGGCGCGGCGTCAGCCAGTCGGCCTGCTCCACGCGTGCGCTGTTGGGCAGACTGTTCTGCCAGTGGGTTTGCCAATGATCTTCTGGCGATCCTTGCCAGCCCGGCACAATCAGGTAGCGGATTGATTCGTTGCGCATGGGGAGCTCTCCTGCGTCGTGTCTGTTCCTGATCGAGTATAGGGACGGGATTTATATTCGTTAAGGAATAAGAAGCTATTTATTAAGATCCGAAAAGAATATTGGATGCAGCCCTGTGGGAGCGGGCTTGCTCGCGAATGCATTCTTTCAGTCACAGATAAATTGACTGACCCAGCGCCTTCGCGAGCAAGCCCGCTCCCACAATGAATCGCTGGTGAGGCTTGTTTTGCGGGATAAAAAAAGGGCCGCACCCTGCCAAGGAGACGGCCCCGGAAAAACGTAAATCCTGTTACCGCGCAGTGATCACCGACAACTTGGTAATGCCTGCCCGCTCGATCGAGGCCATGGCCCGCGCCACTTCGCCATAGTTCACCCCGTCGTCGGCCTGCAATTGCACGCGTACTTCCGGGTCCTTGGCCTTGGCCGACTTGAGGTTGAATTCCAGCAAGTCCGGCTGGATTTCATCCTTGTTGATAAACAGTTTGCCGGCGCCGTCGATGCTCACCACCAGCGGATCTTTCTGCTCGACCGGTGCTACCGCTTCGGTCTTCGGCAGGTTGATCGGGATCGCGTTGGTCAGCAGCGGCGCGGTGACGATAAACACCACCAGCAGCACCAGCATCACGTCCACCAGCGGCGTCACGTTGATCTCGCTCAGCACCTCGTCGCTGTCTTGCGTGGAGAAGGCCATATCAGGACGCCTCCTTCACTTTTGTTGCGTTGCCCGGTGCCGCTACCTTGTTTGCAGTCGGGTGGATCAGCACACGGAACGCACTCTTCTGCGCCAGGCTGTAGAAGTCGTGGGCGAAGTCATCCAGATCCGCCGCCGTCAGTTTCAGACGCCGCAAAAAGTAGTTGTAAACCAGCACTGCCGGCACGGCGACCGCGATCCCCACTCCGGTGGCAACCAGTGCCGCACCGATCGGACCGGCGACTGTTTCCAGGCTCGCCGAGCCTGCCGCGCTGATGCCTTTGAGCGCTTCCATGATTCCCCACACCGTGCCGAACAGACCGATGAACGGCGAGGTGCTGCCAATACTCGCGACCACCGCCAGACCGGTTTCCAGCGAACGCCGTTCGCGGACGATCTGCTGACGCAAAGCACGCTCAAGGCGATCCTGATGGTTGATCGCCTGACTCAGGTCATTGGCCTGTGGCGCTTCGCCGACCTGGATCGCCGCATAACCGGCCTGTGCCACCCGAGCGGCAGCGCCGGGTTGGGTTTCGCTCAACTCGGCGGCGGAGTCGAGACTCGACGCCGCCCAGAAACGTTTATGAAACTTGCGATCCTGCGCCTTCAGACGACCGAACTGCACAGCCTTGAGCAGCGCCAGTCCCCAGGTGGCAACGGAAAAAACCACCAGCAGCCAGATCACCGCGCTTTCGATGGATTCCAGTGGAGAGGCCAGTAACGTCATGATGTATTCCCTCGTGTAAACGTTTAGCGCGAAATAGGTTTCGGTTTAATGAATCTTGAAATCGATGGGCACGCTGACCCAGCCGTCCTGGGCGACATCACCCTGCTTGGCCGGCACAAAGCTCCACTGCTTGACCGCGCTTAGCGCCGCATCGTCGAGTTGCTGCCGACCGCTGCTTTTCTGAATCTGGATCTCACCGGGCTTGCCGTTGGCCAATACGTGCACCCTCAGCATCACCGTGCCTTCCCAGCCGCGACGCTGGGCCAGCGATGGATATTCCGGCGCCGGGTTCTTCAGGTACGCCGCGTTGGCCGAGGCCGGTGTCACTGGCGCGGGAGCCGGTGGCGCGGGCGGTGCCGGGGCCGCGACCGGAGCGGCCGGTTGTGGCGGCGCCGGAGGCTGCTCGAGCGCTTTGGGTGCCGGTTTCGGCACCGGTTTGGCCACGGGTTTCGGCTTGGGCTTGGGAATCGGTTTGGGTGGCGGCGGCTTCACCGCCAACTCGTCTTCAACCGGCGGCGGTGGCTCAACCACCGGTGCCGGTGGCGGCGGTTCGACCACCGGCGGCGCGGGTGGCGCCGGCCGCGAAAACTCGATGGTCATCGGCGGAATTTCCGGCGGCACGATCGGCAACGCCGGCGTCGGATGCTGGTTGATCCAGTAGATCACCGCGCCGTGCACCAGCAGCGCCAGCACGCCGAGCAGAATGGTTTCACGGCGGCTCAGAATGCCCTTGGGCGCACGCTGCAAACGCAGCTGCCCCAGCGGCACACGATGAGGCCGGCCGAGATCGACCAATTCGCCACTCGGTGCCTGGCGCCACAGCACCTCCTGTGCACTGGCGGCGGTCTGGACATTGCCCATTGATTCACTCCCTGCGGTCTCTTTGCGAAGTACCCGACGGGTCGCCGCAAACATCCCCCGGGCGACCGGTCGTTGGGTGAATCATTGGAGTAATCGCTTATCTCCGAAAGTAACTTTTCTTGATGTGCTTAGGCTTTTTAAGAATATAAATTTCTGCCGAATGTCGCGAAGCCGCGGCCGGCAAGGGCTAGCGTCCGGGCGCAGATTTACAATGCTTTTCAAGCATTAAAAATATTCGGCGAAGGCATGCGAAAACCGTTCAATCCGGGCTTTTTCACGGCTCTTGTCGGACAAATTCCAGGCCGGTCAGCGCGACATCCCCTGACAGGTCGGCCGCACTACCCATTGCACGCAGGCGTGCATAGGTCTGATCGGCGGAGAACATTACCCACGCTTGTCGCCTGCCATCGGTCATCTGCGTGCTGAAGGAGATGGCGATCGTGCCTGTTGAAAAGCCGTGCTTGAAATGAAAATTGCCAAACGCGAGCGGGTGGTCGATCCCGGACAGCGACAATGTGCCGGTGAAACTGCCCGTGCGGTCATCGCCCTCGGTCAGGGTCAACGTTGTCGCGGAAGGCTCGTGGCGATAAACGCCGTTGATCGTGGACATGTGCAGCATCCTTGCTTGGTTCATTTGAAGGGAGACAGCGGGCGCCTCAGGCATTGCGCAGCAAGTCACCGGGCAACGTGCTGACCGCACCGTCGTAGGTGACTCGCACGCAGTGGCCGCGCAGTTCGTGGGTGCCACGGCTTGGCGAAAACAGGGTCAAGGCGAAGTAACCGTGATCCTGGTTAGCTGCCAGGAGCGAAACCACGGTGGGAGGCTGATAGCCGTTGAGGCTGGAATAACGACCGTTGACGATGCTGTAGTTGACGCCTTCGTGATGCAACGTGCCACCGAAGACGCCGGTGCGATCATCGGAATCGACAATGGTCAGAGAGGGACCATCAAGGGTATTGGAATAAAGTCCGTTTTGCATGTACGCATCCTGATCGAGTGATGAAGTTCGCAGCGATCTTAGAATCAAGAACAAGCAAACTCTGTCATCCAAAGGAAGTACGATAGACATGAAAACGACTTATTGAGTGTAAGAAAAAGCCGCCGAGCTTAAATAGCACGGCGGCTTTTTTGTGATTCCAGTTTACTGTTTGATAAATTCTCCAGCCAGCCCCACAACATCACCATCAAAGTTGGCACGCGAACCCACCGCACGAACTTTCGAATAGTTGTGATCCGGCGAGAACAGCGTCCAGGACTGATAACCCGTGCCGTCGTTCAGGGCCGCGAAGGTGATGATCGTAGGCTGCCCGGTGCTGTTCTGGAAATGGTAATGCCCGTAAGCGATGTCGTAGTTCACGCCGTTCTGGCTGAACTTGCCGCTGAAGGTGCCGTTGGAGTCGTTGCCATCGGTAATCGTCAGTTTGGCGCCAGCGTTAGCGTTTACATAATTGCCATTAATGCTCGACATAACGAGATTTCCTTTATCGTTGGATAAGTGTCTTCCGATGAGAGCAAGTTTCCTCCTGGAAACTCACGACATTCAGGATGGTTGGCCATTCACTTATTGTCCACGCGACTTTTCAACGAAATTGCAATAAGCACTATTCATCTCCCACATAACTTATCGCCATTCATTCGAGCATTAATTCCTTTTCAACTAACGACTGACGCTGACTTGTAGCGCGGACGGTGTCGGGGCGACAACCGCAGTCTCGGAACGCGGAGTTCTGGCCGGCACCCAGTCATAACTCACCGGCAACGCCCGATAGACCCAGTTGCTGATCGCGTCACTGCCCGGCGCTTTGCCCAGATACGGGCTGACGTATTCCCAGACGTTTTCACCGCTGGCCGTGATCTGGAAAAACCGTCCGTTCATGCCTTCGTCGATCAGCGTATTACCGTTGGGCAAGCGTCGCGCGCTGCTGATGAACGAACTGTAGAAGGCCCACCCCGGCTGC
Source organism: Pseudomonas sp. MWU16-30322 (assembly GCF_020515535.1). Lineage (NCBI taxonomy): Bacteria > Pseudomonadati > Pseudomonadota > Gammaproteobacteria > Pseudomonadales > Pseudomonadaceae > Pseudomonas > Pseudomonas sp. MWU16-30322. The sequence continues at coordinate 73,855 of NZ_JAIWYL010000003.1, read as the reverse complement.
TGCGAATTCGCCGCGCTGTACTGCCAGACAATTTCATTTTTCAGCGGATCGATTTCCAGCACCCGCGAGCCGGAAATCAGCCCGAGGGTGACGTTCGGATACCCCGCCGAACCCTGGTTGTCGAACACCAGCAGGTTGCCCGCGCCGGGCAGCCCGGCCGGGATGATGTGCGCGTCGTGCTGGCCAACGAATTGATCGACCGGACGCGGCAGTTTCTGCGCGGTTTTCGGGTTGATCAGCGGCAGGTTCGGACCGAGGCGCCAGACCACTTTGCCGCTGTGCTTGTCGATGATCGCGATGAAGTTGGCGTTGCGCGAATCAAGCAACAGGTTGTCCGGGTTGAAGCGTTTGTCACCGGCATCGAACCACTTGTTCGGCCCGACCACGCTGAGGTTGTTGATGTGCAGGTAATCCGGGTTATCGCTGGCGCGTACCAGCTTCAATTGCTCCGGGGTGAAACCGAATTCGTTCAGGTGTTCCGAGGCCAGCCACTGCCATTTCAGCTGCCCGTCGGGGCTGACTTCATAGATCGCATCGTCGATCACCTCGGGCACTTTGAAGCCTTTGACCTGGTGCACCTTATTCGCCAGCACCACGGTGTTGCCGTTGCTCAGGCGCCGCTGGTCATGGTGTTGCTGCGCCGCACCACCGGGCGCCTTGTCGCCCCATTGCCAGACGACTTTGCCGTTCCAGTCCAGCTCGCCGACGCTCTGATTGCCCAGGCCATTACCGGCGGAGCCAAGCTTGCCCGGATCCTTGTCGCTCAGTTGCAGCAGCACATGCCCGCGCTCGCCGCCGACCAGTTGCGGGTCGATGATCGCCGATGGGAAACCCGCCTGCGGCCAGGTTTTCACCTCGTTGCCGTTCATGTCGATCAGGTGCGTCTGCTTGTCGGCGCCACTGAAGATCACGTACTGGTTGAACGCCTTGTCCGGGTCATAACGGGTGACGCCGGTCGGGTACACGCTGGGGGCGGCGAGCGCCCCGGTGCTTGACACTGCGCCGGATAACAACAGCGCTAAAGCGGTTTTGCCTGGCAACATGATGCAGCTCCTTGAATGACAGATCAGAAGTCGTAGCGACCGGTAACGCCGAGGGTGCGCGGCGTACCGAGCAGGCCTTCATAACCGCCGTTGCCGCCGGTCCACAGGGTCGTGTAGTAGGTCTTGTCGAAGGCGTTTTTCAGCCACAGCGAAACGTCCCACTGGCCCTGATTGAAATCACCGCGCAGACCGGTGGACAGGTTGACCACCGCGTAGCTCGGGATCTGCCCGTAGTCGGAATCTTCGACCGTGCCCACCGCTTTCGAGCGGAACGCGTAGCTGGCGGTGACGTAGGGTTCGAAGCCGTTGGCCAGATTCCATTTGTATTCGCCGTTGGCGTTGCCGATCCATTTGGAAGCGCCGACCACCTGGTGGCCGCTGAGATCGCAGGACGCCGGTGCGCCCGGGGCCTGGCTGATTTCCGGCGGGCATGGCGCATCTTTGTACGAGAGGTAGCTGACGTCGTTGTACGAGCCGTTGAAGTTCAGCGTCAGGCCGCGCAACGGGATCACCGTGCTTTCGAATTCGACGCCGCGCGAGCGCACCGAGCCGGCATTGGTCAGGTATTGCACGCGGTTGACGTCGTCGTAGGCGTTGGTCTGGTAAGCGTTGACCTGAGTCCAGAACACGTTGGCGTTCAGCTGCAGACGCCGATCCCACAGGGTGCTCTTGAAGCCGAGTTCGGCGTTGTTGGCGCGCTCGGTGCCGATCAACAGCGAGTCGGCGCCAGCGGTTGGCGCCGAACCCACCGCAAGGTTCACCCCACCGGATTTTTCGCCGTGGGACAGCGTGGCGTAGCCGAGCAGATCATCGGTGATGCGGTAGCTGAGGTTGAGCAACCCGGAGGGGCTTGAGCTGTACTGGTTGAGATCGCCGGAATCGTAGGCGCCAGTGCGTCCGCGTCGTGCAGTGGCCGCGGCACCGGTCACCGCAGCGCCACCGACTGGTGCATCGCGAGTGACCCAGGCGGTTTTTTCTTCATAGGTGCCGCGCACCCCGGCGGTGAAATCCAGGCGCTCGGTCAGGTGCCAGGTGCCTTGGGCGAACAACGCGAAACTGTCGGTCTTGATATGGCCGTTGCCCACGCTGTCGACGTTCGCCAGCGCACCCCGTGGCGTGCCATTCCAGATGTCGGCCTGCGGGCCGTAATAGGCGAAGGATTTGTTGTCCAGATCCGAGCCGAAGTAGTACGCACCCACCACGTAATCGAAGAACTCGCCCTTGGGCGAAGCGAGGCGAAATTCCTGCGAGTACTGTTTGTCCTCCACCGAGACACCAGCGTTGTAGGTCGCCGCGACGTTGAGACCGTCGTCGTTGGCCGGGGTGAAATTCCAGAAGCGGTAGGAGCTGATCGAGGTCAGGGTGAAATCGCTCGGCAGCGTCCAGTTGGCCTCCACCGACGTGCCGCCCTGATGCACGGTGACGTGCTGATCGTTGTCCAGATTGACCTTGCGGTGCGAGCCGTTGACCAACGTCGCACCGGCGGCATCGGCCCGCGACTGGTACAGGTTGACGCCATTGATGGTCGGCCCGGTGTTGTACAGCACGCGGGTGCCGGCGCTGGAGTCCTCTTCGTTGTAGTCGCCGATCCAGCGCAGGTTGAAGTCTTCGTTGGGCTTGAACAGCAACTGCGCGCGGAAGCCATCGCGCGAGCCACCGTTCAAATCATGGCCGTTGTATTCGTTCTTGATGTCGCCGTCGCTGCGGGTGCGATAGGCCGAAAAACGTCCGGCCAGCTCATCGTTGATCGGCCCGGAAATCGTGCCCTTGGTCTGGAAATAACCGTCCTCGCCGAACGAGGTTTCGATGCTGCGCTCAGGGGTGAATGTCGGCGCGCGGGTGCTGATGTTGATCACCCCGGCGGTGGTGTTCTTGCCGAACAGCGTGCCCTGCGGCCCACGCAGGACTTCGAGCTGTTCGATGTCCATCAGGTCGAACACCGCCATCCCCGGACGGCCCAGATACACGTTGTCGATGTACAGACCGACACTTCCCTCCAGACCGTCGCTGGCCGGGTTGTTGCCGAGGCCACGAATCGACACGCTGGACTGGCGCGCATGCATGTAGGCGACGTTGACGCTCGGCACCAGTTGCTGCAAATCCTGAATCCGGTAAACGCGCTGCGTCTCCAGAGTCTGGCCGCTGACCACGCTCATCGGTGTCGGCACGTCTTGCGAGCTTTCTTCGCGACGGCGGGTGGTGACGGTCACGGTCTCCAGCTGCGAGCTGTTGGCCGCAGGCTTGCCGGCGGGAGCCGGTGGCGGAGTTTCGGCGTCGGCGGCGTAGCTGTGAGTCCAGCTGGCACTCCCCGCCAGCAACAGGGCCAGAGGCAGGCGTTTGAGCCGTCGTGGCGTTAAGGGTGACGCAAGGTTCAACGGACTCATGGCGCGGCTCCTGGTCAAAAAACACACAGACATCTTCAGTGCTGCATATTCTTTTCAGTTATTTATTTATGGATTTACAAATATTTACTGCATAAGAGATTGCCTTTATAAGGAGTCGACCTAATGCATATCCAATGCATTTCCCGGATATTTTTTATGTGAAAAATGCATATCGACCTGCGCCAACTTCGACACTTCATCGCCCTCGCCGAACAACGCAGCTTCGTCGCCGGCGCGCAGGCGGTGAACCTGTCGCAGTCGGCGTTCAGCCGCAGCATTCAGGCGCTGGAGCACAGCGTCGGCTGTCAGTTGGTCGATCGCGGGCGCAAGGATCTACCGCCGACCAAGCAGGGCCAGGTGTTGCTAGAACACGCGCGGCGACTGGTCAGCGGCGCGCAGCAGATGGCCAACGAGATCAGCCAGTTCAATGGTCTGGAAGCGGGCGAGCTGCGCTTCGGTTGCGGCCCGGCGCCGGCAGCCGGACTGATCCCGCGCGCGATCGGCGCGTTTATCGGACGCTACCCGAAAGCGCGGGTGCAATTTCAGGTCGATGACTGGCAGAGCTTGAGCAAACGCCTGCTCAGCGAAGAGTTCGAATTCTTCGTCGCCGACACCCGGCACTTCGAGGCCGATCCGGATTACCTCACCTATCGGTTACGCCCGCGCAAATGGCATTTCTGCTGCCGTGTCGGGCATCCGTTGGCGGCATTTGAACGGGTCTCGGCCGAGCAGCTGATGAGTTATCCACTGGCGGTGAGCATTCGTCCGCCGAACCTGCGCAAGGTCATCGTCGACCTCAGCGGCCGCCCGGATTTCACCCCCAATGTCGAATGCGAAAACAGCTCAAGCCTGCTCGGCGTCGTGCTGCGCTCGGATGCGATCGGGATTGTCGGGGCGTATTCCGATGCGCTGCATCAGGCCAAGGGTGAGCTGGTGTGTTTGCGGATCGAGGGTCTGGCGGATGACCTGGAAGAGCTGTACACCCGCTACGGGATTGTCAGTCGGGCGGGGTATCGGTTGTCGCCGCTGGCTGAAGCGATGATTGAGCAGATCAAGGCGATTGATGCGGTGGATGATGAGGTGTGTTCGCTGGAGAATTTTGCCGTCTGAGCCACCCTCTTCGCGAGCAAGCCCGCTCCCACATTTGGAATGCGTACTCCTGTGGGAGCGGGCTTGCTCGCGAAGGCGTCGCCACTCACACCGATGCATCCACTGCATAAAACCCATTCCCCAAATGCACTTGCCGAACACCCCTGCCGAAAGCGACAACCCTCGCCTGTCTTTCTGACCGGTGAACCCCATGCCCAACCCGCAAAGCCCCGTGCGCAATGTGCTGTACATCATGTGCGATCAACTGCGCCGCGATTACCTGTCCTGCTATGGCCATCCGCATCTGCACACGCCGAACATCGATCGCCTCGCCGCCGCCGGCGTGCGCTTCAGCCGTGCCTACACCCAAGGCACGATCTGCGGCCCGTCGCGGATGTCGGCCTATACCGGACGCTACGTCAGCAGCCATCAGGTCGCATGGAACGCCGTGCCGTTGCCGCTGGAAGAGCTGACGATCGGCGACTACCTGCGCCCCCACGGCATTCGCACCGCGCTGGTCGGCAAGACCCACGCCACGGCCAATGTCGATGCCCTGCAGCGCCTGGCGATCAACCCGGACAGCGCACAGGCCGAGGTGCTCAACGAGGTCGGTTTCGAACCGTACTTTCGCCACGACGGGATCTTCCCCGACGACCCGCTGTTCGACGACAAGCGCGAATCCGCGCCCTACACCCATTACCTGCGCGAGCAGGGTTTCGACGGGCGCAATCCCTGGCACGACTGGGCCAACGCCGCCGAAGGCGAGAACGGCGAAATCCTCAGCGGCTGGCACATGCGTCATGCGCATTTGCCAGCGCGAATTCCCGAGCAGTTCTCTGAGACTGTCTACACTACTAATCGAGCCATCGACTTCATCACCGAGCAAGGTGATAAATCCTGGTGTTTACACCTCTCCTACATCAAACCGCACTGGCCCTACATCGTACCGGCGCCATACCACGCCTTGTACAGTACGAAATCGATTCTCGAAGCGGTCCGCGCGACGCCCTCCGAAGCCAGCAAACACCCCGTATACACGGCGTTTCGTCAACATGAGGAAAGCCTCAACTTCTCCCGTGATTCAGTACGATTGAATGTAATCCCTACCTATATGGGCCTGATCAAGCAGGTGGATGATCAACTCGGGCGGCTGTTCGATTTTCTGCAGAGCAACGGCAGGTGGGATGACACGCTGATCGTGTTCACCAGCGATCACGGCGACTTTCTCGGCGACCACTGGCTGGGCGAGAAGGAGTTTTTGCTGGAGCAAGCGGTGGGCGTGCCATTGATCGTGCGCGACCCGCGCGCGGCGGCGGATATCACCCGGGGTACGGTGGATGAGCGGCTGGCGGAAACCATTGATGCGTTGCCGACGTTTCTCCAGGCCCTGGGCCTGCCGGGGGCCGAGCATCGCCTGGAAGGACGCTCGCTGATCCCGCTGCTGCACGGCGAAAATCCCGACTGGCGCCGCTACGCGATCAGCGAATACGACTACGCCTTTCAGGCCCCGGCGCGCGAGCGACTTGGCCAGCCGATCGACCGCTGCCGCATGACCATGGTGCGCAGCGAGCGCTGGAAATACCTGGCGTACGACGGCTTCCGGCCGCAGTTGTTTGATCTGCTGAATGATCCGCAGGAGTTGCGCGATCTGGGTGAGGACCCGGCATACGCGGCGGTGCGCGAAGAGCATGCGGGGTATCTGTTCGAATGGGTGCGCGGTTTGAAGCGGCGGACCACGATCAGTCATCAGGAGATCGATTTGCGCGGGCAGCGGTTTCGCTATGGCGAGCCTGAGACCGAGAAAGTCGTGCAGATTGGCGTTTGGTGAAAGAGCTTCGCGAGCAAGCCCGCTCCCACAGGGTTCTGTGTCGTTCACATCCACTGTGTTCAACACATTTCCACTGTGGGAGCGGGCTTGCTCGCGAAGAGGCCCGATCAGACGCCGACGAGCTCGGCACCTTTGATGGTTTGACTACGCTGCCCCGAAACCCCAACCGGGACTTCCCCCTTGAGCGTCACCCGCCGCACGATGCGATCCTGGGTGCCGTAATCATCAATCGCATAATGCTGGGTCGAACGGTTATCCCAGATCGCCACGTCACCGGCCTTCCAGCGCCAGCGCACGGTGTTTTCCTGACGAATCACATGGCTCTGCAAGAGGCCAAACAAGTGCGCCGAATCGGCCTGCGAATACCCCTTGATGCGTTTGACGAAGTGCCCCAGCAGCAAGCTTTTCTCGCCGCTGATCGGGTGTACGCGCACCACCGGGTGTTCGGTCTCGTAGACGGTCGAGGTGAAGATCTTGCGATAGCGCTCAAGCTTCTCCGGCGACACGTCCGGCTTGGCCCCGGCGTAGTCGTATTCGTTGCTGTGTACGGCGACCAGTTTGTCCGCCAGCTCGCGCAGTTCGGTCGGCAGTTCGTTGTACGCAGTCGCGGTGTTGGCCCACAGGGTGTCGCCACCGAAGGCCGGCGCCACCACCGAGCGCAGGATCGAGGCTTTCGGGTAGGCGTCGACGAAGGTCACGTCGGTGTGCCAGGAGTTGGCGCGCTGGCCTTCGGCCCCGTCCAGTTCCAGCAGATAACGCGTGCCCTCACGCACCGGTACGGTCGGATGCGCCACGGGCTCGCCGAGCAGATGGGCGAAGGCTTCTTGGCGCTGATCGTCGAGCTGGGTCTGCTCGCGGAAGAACACCACCTTGTACTGGATCAGCGCTTGCTGAATGGCTTCGACCGTGGCGGCGTCCAGTTCACCGGACAGGTGCACGCCACGAATCTCGGCGCCGATACGGCCGGCCACCGGGTGGATTTCCAGCGCGTGGACAGCGGGTTTTACAGCGAGTGCGGCATTGCTCATGGGTAGACCCTCATCGACTGCTTGCGGTTGGCGGCAGCGAAACATCGCTCTATCTATATTCCATTTACATCTAATAGATATTCACATGCTTCGTTGACGGAATAAGAGCTTGCATTTAAAACCTCAAGCAACCCTCGTCGCAAATGCCTTCGAGCTATTTTTAGGATGCCGGAAAAGCATATGGATCTTCGCCAGTTGCGCTACTTCATCGCCCTCAACGAACACCGCAGTTTTGTCCGTGCGGCGGACGCCATGGGCATCACTCAACCGGCGTTCAGCCGCAGCATTCAAGGGCTGGAGCAAGAGTTCGGCTGTGTGCTGGTGGATCGCGGCAACAAGGATTTGCGCCCGACGCCCGAAGGCCAGGTGGTGCTGCAACACGCCCTGACCCTGGTGCAAGGCGCGGCGCTGCTCAGCGCCGAAGTGACGCAGATGACCAAGCTCGATGCCGGTGAGCTGCACTTCGGCTGCGGCCCGGCCCCGGCGGTGAAACTGGTGCCGGATGCGGTGGCGCAATTCATCAACGCGCACCCGAAAGTGCGCACCTGTTTTCAGGTGGATAACTGGGAAAAACTCAGCCGTGCGCTGAGCCGTGAAGAGATCGAATTCTTCATCGCCGACATCCGCCACTTCGAAGCCGACCCGAACTTCCAGACGCAGGCCCTGACGCCCAAGCGCGGCGTGTTCTTCTGCCGGCCCGGGCACCCGCTGCTGGCCAAGGAAAGCCTGTCGACCAACGACATGTTCGACTACCCGCTGGCGACCACATTGATCCCGCCGGGGATTCGCAAACTGCTGGCGAACCTCAGCGGCCGGATCGATTTTTCCCCGACCATCGAGACCGAGCACTTCCCGGCGCTGGTGAAAGTGGTGCTGCAATCGAATGCCATCGGCATCGGTACGGAAGAAGCGTTTTACGAGGACATTGCCCAGGGTTCACTGGCGCTGCTGCACTGGCGCAACCTGCCGCAGAATCTGGAGAGCATGAACGCGCGCTGCGGGATTGTCAGCCGTACCGGGTTTCGCTTGTCGCCGGCAGCGCGGGCGATGATCGAGACGTTGGTGGCGGTGGACAAGCAGGAAGTCAGCGTCGCGGTTTGAGGACGCCTTCGCGAGCAAGCCCGCTCCCACAGGGGACCGTTGTGAATACACAATCTGTGTTCACTGAAGATCCTTGTGGGAGCGGGCTTGCTCGCGAAGAGGCCCGTCCAGACGCCGAAAATTCAGAGCTTGGCCGCCGCCAGTTCAGGCGCCACCCAATCGCTGACCTTGAACGGCTTGCGAATCAGCTTCTGCTGCGCCGCCAGATCCACCGAGTCCTGCAATTTGCCGAGGAATACCGGGTCCAGCGTCGACGGAAACACTTCGCTGAGTTTCTGATCCTGCAGGTCCTGGGTCAGGATCACCGGTGGATAACTTGCCAGCCCCGACACCAGCTGCACGTAGGCATCCTTGTTGCTGTCCTGGGTCAGCCAATCCACCGCCTGCTGCTGCGCCTTGAGCAGTTTCGCCACGACCTCAGGATGCCCGTCGACAAACTTGCCGGCCCCCACCAGCACCGATTGCACGCTACCGGCGCCCCCCAGGTCCTTGGTGTTGAGCGGCAATTCGGCCAGCCCCTTGCTCTGCAAAGCGGCCAGACCTGAGCTGCCCCACGACGCATCAATCTGCTTGGCCGCCAGCGCGGCGGTGGCCCCGCTGAAGTCGAGATTGATCACCTTCAGATCCTTCTCGCTCAAGCCTTGACTGGCCAGCGCCGCATCAAACGACAACTGGGTGGCGGTGCCACGGAAGATCGCCACGCGCTTGCCTTTCAGATCCTGCAAGGTCTTGATCCCCGACCCCGGCACCACGCCCAGATACTGTTTCACCCCACGCGCACTGGCGCTGAGCAAACGTGTGTCGAGGCCATTGGATTTGCCGATGATCGCCGCGAGGTCGCCCAGATACGCCAGATCGACCTGACCGTTGGCAAACGCCTCGTTGATCACCGGCCCGGCGCCCTTGAAGAAGCTCCATTGAATCTTGATGCCCTGATCGGCGAAGGCTTTTTCGAAGATCTGCCGATCACGCAGCACGTCCACCACACCGCCGCCGCTATGCTGGGTGCCGGCGCTCAGGTCGGGCACGGCGATCCTGATTTCCTTGAGCTCGTCGGCCTGCACGGTTAACGCCAACAGGCCCGCCAATGCCGGGATGGCAAACAGACTGAAGACTCGTTTGAAGGGAAGGTTCATGGGTGCGGCTCCTTGATCACGACGGGCGTTGAGGAGCCGAAAGTAGGCCGAAGCATGACCTTCGCTTAAATACTAAAAATGCACATTTCTATAGCTTTTGACGCTAAGCAAGCAATGACGCGGGCTGCAGCGGCGTATGCATTAACAGCATCGAAAATATTCTTCGAATGCATTGGATGCGCGTCGCGCTGCAAGCCTTAAATGGTCTGGCTTATCTCTCAATAGAATTGATTTGAATTTTTATAGATCGATTTTGCATACACCGCTAGCCAATTGTGGGAGCGGGCTTGCTCGCGAAGAGGCCGTGTCATTCGCCATCACCGGCGCCTGACACTCCGTCTTCGTGAGCAAGCCCACTCCCACACAGGCACAGCGGTTCGCCATGCAACCCGACAACGGAGGTCACCCATGGCCCGTGATTCCCTGCTCAGCCTGCCGCTGCCCGCGCCACCTCTGAAAAGCCGGCGCGCGTGGCCGAGCCTCAACCAACGTCTGCTGCCATGGCTGCTGCCGATCAGCCTGTTCGCGCTGTGGTGGCTGGCCGCGCGCAATCAATGGATGAGCGAGCAGATCCTGCCGGCGCCATCGCTGGTGTGGAACAGCGCAATCGAGCTGTCCCAGGGCGAGCTGTGGAGTCATTTGTGGATCAGCCTGCAACGCCTGCTCTGGGGCTTGCTGGCAGGGATCTCTGCGGGCGCGGTGCTGGGTGCTGCGCTGGGCTTCAGCCGGCGTCTCGAGCGCCTGGTTTTCCCCACGTTCGCCGGTCTGGCACAAGTGCCGACGCTGGCTTGGATTCCGTTGTTCATGGTGTTTTTCGGCATCGGCGAAGTGCTGAAACTGGTGGTGCTGATCAAGGCTATCGTGGTTCCGGTGACTCTGCATACCTTGGTCGGCGTTCGTGATGCGCAACCGAAACTACGCGAAGCCGCCGCCGTATTGCGTCTGCCGTCGTACCTGCTGATCCGGCGCCTGGTGCTGCCCGCTGCACTGCCGGCGTTCATGGCCGGCGTGCGTCTGGCCCTGGCTGCTGGCTGGACTTCATTGCTGGCGGTGGAGCTATTGGCGTCCAGCGAAGGTATCGGCTACCTGATGGTCTGGGCACGGCAACTGTTCATGCTCGACATCGTGTTCGTGTGCATCGTGGTCATCGGTGTGTTCGGTGTAGCGATGGATCGCGGCATCGGTTTTCTCGACCGCAAACTGGTGCACTGGCCGCACCCGGCGACTGCGGAAATCCGCCGTGGCCCGCGCTATGAAGGCTGGCAGCGGCTGCAACCGTGGCTGTTGCCATTGGGCCTGATTGGCGTCTGGCAAGTGGCGAGCGATCAGCAGTGGGTCGATGCGAACATCCTGGTCAGCCCGCTGGCAGTGCTGGAAACGACCAGGAACGGTCTGCTCGACGGCACCCTGATCAGCGGCATGGCGTTGAGCCTCGGTCGTACCCTTGGCGGGTTGCTGCTGGGCGGCGGACTTGGTTTCGCCCTCGGCCTGCTGTTGGGGCTTTCACGTACCAGCGAACGGCTGCTCGGCCCGACCCTCGCCGCCATCCGCCAGATCGCGATTTTTGCCTGGGTGCCGCTGCTCACCGCGTGGTTCGGATTGGGTGAATTGTCGAAGTGGGTGTTCGTCGCCCTCGCCGCGTTTTTCCCGCTGTTCATCGCCACCCAGCGCAGCGTCGCCAACCTCTCGCCACAACTCAACGAGGCCGCGCAGGTGCTGCGCCTGAGCCTCGGTCAGCGCCTGCGTCGACTGGTGCTGCCGGGTGCGGCGCCGGGGATTTTCGCAGGGCTGCGCCTGAGCCTGATCTACGCCTGGCTCGGCACCATCGGCGCCGAATATTTCATGCCATCCAACGGCGGCATCGGCAGCCAGATGATCGGCGCCCAACAACTGCTGCGCATGGACCTGATCATGGCCGGGATGCTCCTGGTCGGCCTCACCGGCGCCCTGCTCAACCTCATCGGCCAACGCCTGGAAATTCGCGCCACTCGCTGGAGACACGCATGAACGCACCGATTGTCAGCTTCACCCACGTAGGCAAATCCTTCGACGTCGACGGCTTCGAACTGGAGGCGATTCGCGAATTCAACCTCGACATCGCCGAGGGCGAGTTCGTCGCCATCGTCGGCTCCAGCGGTTGCGGCAAATCCACCTTGCTGCGCTTACTGGTGGGGCTCGATACGCAGTTTCGCGGGCAGATCAGCGTCGATGGCAAAGCCGTCAGCGGCATCGGCGGCGAGCGTGGCATCGTGTTTCAGGAGCACCGTTTGTTTCCGTGGCTGACGGTGGCCGACAACATCGGCCTCGGCCTGGTCAACGAACCATTGAGCGCCGCTGAAAAGCAGCAGCGCATCAACGATTTCATCGATCTGGTCGGCCTGCGCGATTTCACCCGCGCCTATCCGCACCAGCTCTCTGGCGGCATGGCCCAGCGCGTGGCGATTGCTCGCGGACTGGTCGCCAGCCCACGGATTCTGTTGCTCGACGAACCGTTCGGCGCCCTTGATGCACTGACCCGTCAGCAAATGCAGGACGAGCTGCTGGCGATCCGTGACCGGGCAAAAATCACCACGATCCTCGTCACTCACGACGTCGAAGAAGCGATCTTTCTTGCCGACCGCGTGGTGGTGATGGAGCCGCGTCCGGGGCGGATCAAGCAAGTGGTTGATATCGCCCTGCCGCACCCGCGTCAGCGCAGCAGTTTCGACTTCCATCAGTTGCGTGAAGAGCTGCTGCACGAACTGACCAGTGACGACCATTACCAACCGAGCCTGCCGGTACAGATCCGCGATCTGCCGCTGTCGTTCATTGCCTGCTGAGAGGAGCTTTTCGATGCCGCAACGCCCCAACTTTCTGGTGATTCTGGCCGACGATCTCGGCTTCTCCGACATCGGCGCGTTCGGTGGCGAAATCGCCACGCCGAACCTCGATGCCCTGGCCAATAACGGCCTGCGCCTGACCGATTTCCACACCGCACCGACCTGCTCGCCAACCCGCTCGATGCTGCTGACCGGCACCGACCACCACATCGCCGGCATCGGCACCATGGCCGAAGCGCTGACCCCGGAGTTGATCGGCAAACCGGGTTACGAAGGCTATCTCAACGACCGCGTTGTGGCCCTGCCCGAGCTGCTGCGCGAGGCCGGTTACCAGACGTTGATGAGCGGCAAATGGCACCTCGGCCTGACCGCTGAACTGGCGCCGCAGGCTCGCGGTTTCGAGCGTTCGTTCTCGTTGCTGCCGGGTGCGGCCAACCACTATGGTTTCGAGCCGACTTACGATGAACACACGCCTGGCCTGCTGAAATCGACGCCAGCGCTGTACATCGAAGACGACACCTTTGTCGACGCATTGCCCAAGGATTTCTACTCGTCGGATGCCTTCGGCGACAAGCTGCTGCAGTACCTCAAGGAGCGCGATCAGAGCCGGCCATTCTTCGCCTACCTGCCCTTCTCCGCACCGCACTGGCCGTTGCAGGCACCGGCCGAGGTGGTCGAAAAATACCGTGGCCGCTACGACGCCGGTCCCGAAGTCCTGCGCCTCGAACGCCTGGAAAAACTCAAGGCGCTGGGGCTGATCGAGCCGGATGTCGAGCCACATCCGCTGATTCAACTGAATGCGCAATGGGACGCGCTGAGTGATGAGCAACGGCAGATTTCCGCGCGGGCCATGGAGGTCTACGCGGCCATGGTCGAGCGCATGGACTGGAACATCGGCCGGGTGGTCGATTACCTGCGCCAGCAGGGCCAACTCGATAACACCTTCATCCTGTTCATGTCCGACAACGGTGCCGAGGGTGCACTGCTGGAGGCGTTTCCCAAGTTCGGCCCGGAACTGCTGACCTACCTCAATCAGCATTACGACAACAGCCTCGACAACATCGGCCGCGCCAATTCCTACGTCTGGTACGGGCCGAGCTGGGCGCAGGTGGCGACCGCACCGTCACGGTTGTTCAAGGCGTTCACCACCGAGGGCGGGATTCGCGTACCGGCGCTGCTGCACTATCCGCAACTGCCGCTCAAAGGGCAGATCAGCCACGGTTTCGGCACGGTGATGGACGTCACCCCGACCATTCTCGATCTGGCCGGTGTGCGCCATCCGGGCAAGCAATGGCACGGCAAACCGGTGGCGCCGCTGCGCGGTAAATCGTGGCTGGGCTTTTTGTCCGGCGAGACGGCGCAAGTGCACGACGAGCACACCGTCACCGGTTGGGAATTGTTTGGCCGCCGGGCAATTCGCCAAGGGTCGTGGAAAGCGGTGTGGATTCCCGGGCCGGTGGGGCCGGCGACCTGGCAGCTTTATGATCTGAGCAGCGATCCGGGGGAGATTCATGATCTGGCGGCGCGTCAGCCGGACAAGCTCAACAGCTTGATCGGGCACTGGCAGCAGTATGTGGAGGAGACCGGGGTGATTCTCAGTGCTTCGCCGTTTCAGCCGGATTGAGGTTGCCTGATCCGGTGCCTTCGCGAGCAAGCCCGCTCCCACAGTTGAAATGCGTTCCCCTGTGGGAGCGGGCTTGCTCGCGAAGAGGCCCGCAAATTCACCATCAAGCCTGAGCCGTACGCGCCTCCTCCGCTACCACTTCATCCCGACGAACAAACCGGTTCGCCCGCCCAAACGTGCCGAAATCATTGAACCGAACGCCCATCTCACGCATCACCTTGTGCGCCACCGGCACGGTCATCTGCCGGATGTAAAACGGTTCCTTCACCACAAAATGGTGAATCCCGTGGCTGCTGCCAAAGTTGAAGCAGAACGCCTGCAACGGCCATAACCACCACGGGTTCAACACCTGGCATTGCTGCAGCACATTACCCGCCTCGATGTCGCCGTAGTAATGCATGTTCGAGCTGATGAAGTGCAGGCAAAAGGTGCGCAGCACGTTCGGGCCGATGATCACCACTGCCGCGATGTCGATCACCTGCATCACCGACAGCGTGGTTGCCGACCATTCAATCGGCGAGCCCATAAGGTAGGCGATGCCATTCGCCGCATGAAAACCGAGGAACACGTACCACGCGCCCCAATGCGCCAGCGCCAGCGGCGCGTAGACCTTCAGGCTGCGCTTGATGGTGCTGAATTTGTGCGCCCAGGTTTTCGCCCGCAGCATTCGGATGAACGCCGACATCACGTTATCGCCGACCATCAGCAAGCGCGCAAAACCCCATGGCTCGCCGTTGGTGATCGCCCGCTCTTCCATGTCGGTTTCGGTGCCGGAGACCTTGTGGTGATTGAGGTGCAGGTGGCGGCGGATCCACGGATTGATCGTGCTCGGCCGCGCCAGCCACACCAGACCCATCATCAGATTGTGCGGCACGCGCTGCTTGCGGAAATACATGCTGTGGATCAGGTCGTGTTCCAGCTCATGGGTCAAGGAGGCGAAAAACGCATTCAGCAGCAGGCACACCCACCACGCCATGTGGCCAGTGATGTACAGCGCCGCCGAGCCGATCATCCCGGCCAGGGCAAAGGCCAGAATGCCGGCGCCGAGGGCATCCTGATGCTGCAGAATCGGGTAGCGCTCACGCAGTTCGACCCCCTTGGCCAGCACCACTTCGCGAATATGCGCTGATCGCTGGGCAGCATTGTGTCGCGGGGGACTTGCAGAAGTACGGTCCATGCTTCCATCCTCTGGTTATTGATGTTCGCATCCTGCCTTGCTAATGCTTTAGTGGTGGTAGCCGTGAACGCCAACCTGTTGACCGGAAGCGCCAATCAGCATGAAGGAACCGACCTCTCTCGCCAGCTGGACCCGTGCCTTGCGCAAGCAACTCGATGCGCTGGGGCTGGACAGTCTCGGCCTGTGTCAACAGGCCGGGCTCGATCCACAGTTGATGGACGACCCGAACGCGCGTTATCCGTTGTCCGGCACCACGCGCCTGTGGCAACTGGCAGTACAGTTCAGCGGGGATCCGGCGATCGGCCTGCGAGTGTCGCGGTTCGTCAGCCCGACCACGTTCCATGCGCTGGGTTACGCGCTGGTGGCCAGCGGCAGCCTGCGTGAGGTATTCGAGCGCATCGTGCGTTATCACCCGGTGGTCAGCGATGCACTGGAACTGGAGCTGAGCCGCAGCGATGACCGCTATCTGTTCCGTCTGAAAATTCCGTCAGGCAATCCGGCGCCGGCCTTCGAAGCCATTGACGCGTTTGCCGCGATCTACGTGCGCACCTGCCGCAATCGCCTTGGGCGCGATTACGCGCCGCTGGCGGTATACCTGCGTCGCCCCGAACCGTCCGATGCGCATCAGTGGCACAAGGTGTTCCGCGCCCCGGTGCATTTCTCCTGCGCCGAAGATCGCCTGGAATTCGCCCTCGCCGACTTCGACAGCCACCTCGACGACGCCAACCCGGAATTGGCCGAACACAACGAAGCGGTGCTCAAACGCACCCTGGCCCAGCTCAAACCGCTGACCTGGGAGCGCAAGGTGCGCGATGCCATCGAGGAGCAACTGCCCGAAGGCGAACCCAGCGCCGAACGCATTGCACAGGCCTTGCACCTGAGCCTGCGCAGCCTGCAACGGCACTTGGCGGATGAAGGCTGTCGCTTCGACACGCTGCTCAACGAGAGCCGCGAAAACCTCGCGCTGCTGCACCTGCGCGATCCGCATTGTTCGTTGAGTGAAGTCAGCTACCTGCTGGGGTTTGCCGACACCAGCAGCTTCAGCCGCGCGTTCAAGCGCTGGACCGGGATGACGCCGGGGCAGTTTCGCGATCAGTTGCGTTGATTGATCCGGAACTGGTGCTGAAGCAACTGGCCTCTTCGCGAGCAAGCCCGCTCCCACAGTGTCCGTGTCGTACCCAAAACTCATGTACACCCGACAAACCTGTGGGAGCGGGCTTGCTCGCGAAGGCGCCAGTCAGATCACCTCAAAACCCAGCTCAAACACAGTCCCAGTGACATCACTGCTCACCCGCACCCGCCCGCCATGCAATTGCATGATCGACTGCAAAATCGCCAGCCCCAGCCCACCCGAGTCCCCAGGCTGCGTCCGTGAGGGGTCGACGCGATAGAAGCGGTCGAACAGTTTGCCCAGATGTTCTGGCGCGATCACCGGACCGTGGTTGTGGACCTGCAACCAGCACACGCCCGGTTCATCGCGGCGGCGCAGGCTGATCAGCGTGCCTTCATCGGCGTGGCGCACCGCGTTGGCCAGCAGATTACCGAGGGCGCGCTGCAGCAGTTGCTGGTCGGCCAACAGTTCGCCGTGCAGCTGGTTTTCCAGGTGCAACTGGCGATCATCGGCCAGGGCTTCGAAGTAATCGCACAGCTCGCTGCCGACGCTGTGCAGATCCAGCGTTTGCAAGTCGAGCGCGCGCTCTGCCTGTT
Source organism: Pseudomonas sp. MWU16-30322 (assembly GCF_020515535.1). Lineage (NCBI taxonomy): Bacteria > Pseudomonadati > Pseudomonadota > Gammaproteobacteria > Pseudomonadales > Pseudomonadaceae > Pseudomonas > Pseudomonas sp. MWU16-30322. Next base: position 56,919 of record NZ_JAIWYL010000003.1, on the reverse strand, counting down.
CGGCGCGAGCAAGGAACATCAGGTTCTCGGCCATGCGCTTGAGGCGTTCGAACTCTTCCATGTTCGAGGCCAGCAGCTCCTGATACTCCGCCGTGCTGCGCGGGTGATTCAACGCCTGGCCGTTGCTGGCGAGCAAGGTGTGCAACGGGGTGCGGATCTCGTGGGCCAGATCGGCGGAAAACTGCGACAGCCGCTGCACGCTGTCGTCCAGCCGCGCGAGCATGCCGTTGAGCGCCTGCACCGGTTCGAGCAGTTCGGCGGGAGTGCCGCTGGCGGGCAGTCGCTGGTCGAGGCTGCGCAGATCAATGCCGCGCACCGCCGCGCTTAACTGGCGCAACGGTTGCAGACCACGGCGCAGCAGCACCAGGCCCAGCGCGAACGCCAGCAGCGCGCCCAGCCCGACGGCCAGGTACAGGCGCAGGCGATAACTGGCGAGCATCTGTTCACGTTCAGTGAGCACCTTGCCGGCGATCACCGTCAGCGGTTCGCCGTTCGGCCCTTGGGCGTCACCGGACAACAGCGCCAGCTCGGCGCCGTCCGGCGCTTGCCAGGTCAGCACATCGCGACGCTGTGGCGTTTGCTCGCGCGCGATTGCGTTCAATGGCGGTAGCTCGCGCTGGCGCGGGTTGATCGCGATCACGTTCGAGCCATCGGCCCGCCGCACCAGCAACAGGCTGTCGAGGTTACCGAGCATGTTCTGGTACAGCCGTGGCCGCGCCTGCAAGGCGTCGAGGCTGTCGCTGTCGGCGAGCAAGGCGCGCACCTGCTCCAGTCGACCGAGCAACGCCAGATCATCCCGGTAGGCGATTTCCGAGGCCAGCGAGCGGTAGAGAAACACGCCAATCACGCTCAACACCAAAGCGCAAACAATCGCGAACGCCAGCGCCAGGCGCCAGGCGATCGACTTAGAGCGCATCGTCGGGCGCTTCCAGTTGATAGCCGACGCCGCGCACGGTATGGATCAGTTTCGGCATGTACGGGTCATCGACCTTGGCCCGCAAACGCCGCACCGCCACTTCGACCATGTTGGTGTCGCTGTCGAAATTCAGGTTCCACACCTGCGAGGCGATCAGCGTGCGCGACAGCACTTCGCCCTGGCGGCTGGCGAGCAGTTGCAGCAGGGCGAATTCCTTGTTGGTCAGGGCAATGCGCTGACCGCCGCGACTGACCCGACGCCGTAGCACGTCGATTTCCAGATCGGCGATGCTGTAGGACTCGGCCTCGCGCAGCGGCCCGCGCCGCAGCAACGTGCGCACTCGCGCGAGCAGTTCGGCGAAGGCGAAGGGTTTGAGCAGATAGTCGTCGGCGCCCAGTTCGAGACCGCGCACGCGGTCTTCGATGGCGTCCTTGGCGGTCAGGAACAACACCGGGGTGGCGCCGCGCTGGCGGATCAGTTGCAGCAGTTGCCAGCCATTGAGGCCCGGCAGCATCACGTCGAGGATGATCAGGTCATATTCCTGCTGCTCGATGAAATAACGCCCATCGAGACCATTGAGCGCCACGTCCACGGCAAAACCCGACTCGCCCAGGCCCTTGGCCAGGAAATTCGCGGTTTTGGCTTCATCTTCTACGACCAGCAAACGCATGGCACACCTCGATTGATCAGGCACACAGGCTAGGCGCCTTCGGCCCGATTGCCCATTACAAACTTGTAATCCGACTGACGGGGTTCTGACGAAGAGCGGCGGCTAAGGTGATGTCCTTCGCTTTTGGAGCCTGTCCATGACCGTCAAATACCTCGCAGCGAGCCTCGCCCTCGGCCTCAGCGCCAGTGTTTTCGCCGCCCCTGAACTGCCGCGCCACGCTGACCTCGATCTGAAAACCGCACGCTTGCTGGCCGACTCGGCGCTGAGCAACTGCACCGCCACGGTATCGGTGCTCGACCGTGGCGGCAACCTGCTGGTGACCCTGCGCGGCGACGGCATCGGCCCGCACAACACCGCTGCCAGCCAGCGCAAGGCCTACACCGCGCTGTCGACGAAAACCCCGACTCGGCTGTTCGCCGAGCGCGCCCGCAGCAATCCGGAAACCGCCAACCTCAACACCCTCGATGAGCTGCTATTGCTCGGCGGCGGGATCCCGTTATACGCCGCTGATGAACTGGTCGGCGCCATGGGCGTGGCCGGCTCCGGCGGCGGCGAGCAAGACGAAAGCTGTGCCATCAAGGCCACCGAAAAGGCCGGCCTGACCCTCACCCGTTCCCAATAAGGAGACTGACCATGACCACCCTGCGCATGACCTTCGCCGCACTCGGCCTGAGTGCCTTCTCCAGCCTGGCGCTGGCCGCCGGCAACCCGCTGAGCGTGCACGTGCTCAACCTGGAAAACGGCCTGCCCTCGCCGGGCGTCAACGTGACCCTGGAAAAACACGTCGGCCAGAACTGGCAGCCACTGGCCCAGGGCACCACCAACGAGCAGGGGCGCATCGCCGAACTGTTCCCGGCCAAACAGCCTTTCGAGGCGGGCGAATACCGAGTGGTGTTCAAGACCGGCGAGTATTTCGAGAAGAACAAGCGCGAGACGTTTTTCCCGGAGATTCCGGTGATTTTCCAAGTGAAGCAGACTGACCAGCACTACCACATCCCGTTGCTGCTCAGCCCTTACGGGTTCTCGACCTATCGCGGCTCCTGAATCAACTGCGATCACAGGTGGGAGCGGGCTTGCTCGCGAAAGCGTTCTGTCAGTGCATGATGTGCTGGCTGACACGACGCCTTCGCGAGCAAGCCCGCTCCCACAGGGATGGCAATGTTCTTTAGAGTGTGGCCAGCGCCCGCAATCGCTCGGCATCGAGAATCTCGATCTCGCCATACCCCAGCCCGATAATCCCCTGCCCCTGCAGATCCTTGAGGATCTGGTTGGTGGTCTGGCGCGACAGCGACAACATCGACGCCAGCTGTTCCTGCGGCAGTTGCAGGACCCGGCGTGGCGCATCGATTTCGCCGTAGCCCTCGGCGATCATCAGCAAGCGATGGGCAAGGCGAGCCGGGGCCGGCAGCAGGCTCAACTGCTCAAGATTGATAAAGGTCAGGCGCAGCTTGTGGCTCATCAGCAACGCCAAGTGCCGCCAATATACCGGCTGTTCATCGAGGATTTTCAGCAGCGTGGCCTGCGGGATATTCAGCAGGGTGCACGGCCCGACCGCGTAAGCATCGTGAGTGCGTGGCTGGCCATCGAACAGGCAGATTTCGCCGAACCAGTGCGGTGCCTCGACCAGGCTCAGCAACGCCTCCTTGCCCTGCTCGCTCACCGCCCCGATCCGGATCGCGCCGTCGAGCACCGCGTACAACCCGCAAGGCGGATCACCGCGCTGGAACAAGCGCTGCCCCGCCGTCAGCCGCCGCTCCCGAGCCGCCGCCAGCAGACTATCCTGAAAGGATGCTGGCAGATGACTGAACCATTGCCCGGTCAGCAGCCGTGAACGCTTATCCATGAACACTCCCAATTGTCGCCTGCCTGACAGAGCGAACGCCGAACCCGAGGCATGCTGCACGCACCCTACAGGAGGAACAACAATGAAAAGCCTCGTCGACCATCTCAGTCAATACGCCGCCTACCACCGCGACCCGCGCAACATCGCCAGCCACTTTATCGGCATTCCGCTGATCGTGGTGGCGGTGGCAGTGTTGTTGTCGCGACCAGAGTGGTCGCTGGGCGGCTTGTGGCTATCGCCGGCGGTGCTGCTGGCACTGGCGTCGGCGTGGTTCTACCTGCGCCTGGAAGTGAAACTCGGCGTGTTAATGACGGTGCTGATGGGCCTGTCGGTCTGGGCCGGGCATGCGCTGGCGCAGCAGAGCACCATGGTCTGGCTGAGCAGCGGGCTGGCGATGTTTGTGATTGGCTGGGTGATCCAGTTTGTCGGGCACCACTACGAGGGGCGTAAACCGGCGTTTGTCGATGACGTGAGCGGGCTGATCGTCGGGCCGCTGTTTGTGGTGGCGGAAGTGGCCTTTCTGCTCGGCATGCGCCATGAGTTGAAAGAGCAGATCGAGGCGCGGGCGGGTGTGGTGCGGGTCAATCCGAATCGTGCAGCCGTGTAGACCGCTTTCGCGAGCAAGCCCGCTCCCACAATGGAATGCGTTCCAAAGGTGGGAGCGAGCCTGCTCGCGAAGCTTTTGATCTTAAAGACTGGCGACTTTCTGCCAGACCTTCGGCTTGAAGAACAGCGTTTCACCCTTGGCCAGACCAATCAGGCTGTCGTGGTCCTTCACCACTTCGGCCTCGATCAGATCAGTCTGTCCTTCGACCTTCAACGTCACTCGCGTGGTCGCACCCAACGGGCGAATATCACGCACTTCAGCGGCGTGGTGATCTTCCAGTTCATGCTTGGACAACGACACTTCGTGCGGACGGAACAGCACATGGTTGTCGTCGCTGAGCAGCAAGCGGTTCGAATCACCGAGGAAGTGATAAACGAAATCGCTGGCCGGGTTTTCGTAGACGTCGCCAGGCGAGCCGATCTGCTCGATCACGCCCTTGTTCATCACCACGATGCGGTCGGCGACTTCCATCGCTTCTTCCTGGTCGTGGGTCACGAACACCGAGGTCAGGTTGATGTCTTCGTGCAGGCGTGCGAGCCAGCGGCGCAGCTCTTTACGCACCTTGGCGTCGAGCGCGCCGAACGGTTCGTCGAGCAGCAGCACTTTCGGTTCCACCGCCAAGGCACGGGCCAGGGCGATACGCTGACGCTGACCGCCGGACAGTTGCTCCGGGTAGCGATCCGACAGCCAGTCCAGTTGCACCATGTTCAGCAGCTCATGCACCTTGGTCGCGATCTGGCTTTCGCTTGGGCGCTGGTTTTTCGGTTTCATGCGCAGGCCGAACGCGACGTTGTCGAACACCGTCATATGCCGGAACAAGGCGTAGTGCTGGAACACGAAACCGACGTTGCGATCACGCACATCGTGGCCGGAGACGTCTTCGCCGTGAAATACGATGTTGCCCTGATCCGGAGTTTCCAGGCCAGCGATGATCCGTAGCAGCGTGGTCTTGCCGCAGCCGGACGGGCCGAGCAACGCCACCAGTTCACCGCTGTGGATGTCCAGGCTGATGTTGTCCAGCGCCTTGAACGCATTGAAGTTCTTGCTGACGTTACGCACTTCGATCGACATGAATTATTCCTCCGCGGCGCTGGCGCGCAGGCGGTTGATACGGTTTTCGCTCCACTGCTTGAGCAGCAGGATGAAGAGCGCCAGGATCAGCAACAGGCTCGCCACGGCGAACGCGGCCACGTGGTTGTATTCGTTGTAGAGGATCTCGACGTGCAGCGGCAAGGTGTTGGTCACCCCGCGAATGTGCCCGGAGACTACCGACACCGCACCGAACTCACCCATGGCCCGCGCGGTACACAGCACCACGCCATAGATCAGGCCCCACTTGATGTTGGGGACGGTGACATGCCAGAACATCTGCCAGCCATTGGCGCCGAGCAGCCGCGCGGCTTCTTCTTCCTGCGTGCCTTGTTCCTGCATCAGCGGAATCAGCTCGCGGGCCACGAACGGCACGGTGACGAAGATCGTCGCCAGCACAATGCCCGGCAGGGCGAAGACGATCTGGATATCGTGATCCTGCAGCCACGGCCCGAACAGGCCCTGAGCGCCGAACATCAGCACGTAGACCAGACCGGCGATCACCGGCGACACCGAGAACGGCAGGTCGATCAGCGTCACCAGCATGCTCTTGCCACGGAACGAATACTTGCTCACGCACCACGCGGCACTGACCCCGAACACCAGGTTCAGCGGCACCGAAATCAACACGGCGATCACCGTGAGTTTCAGCGCCGACAAGGCGTCCGGTTCAAAGATCGCGGTGAAGAACGCGCCGAGGCCGTTCTTCAAACCCTGCGACACCACGATGAACAGCGGCAGCACCAGAAACAGGAAAAAGATCAGCCAGCCGAGACCGATCAGGACGCGCCGTGACGTAGCACTGCCACGGCGTGCAGCGTTGGCCGAGGACGCGGCCGCAATAGACGATTGGGACATGGTTCGCGCCTCCTTATGGGGTTTCGATGCGCCGCTGCAACAGGTTGATCAGCAGCAACAGGACAAAGGAAACCACCAGCATCAGCACGCCGATGGAAGTGGCGCCGGTGTAATCGTATTGGTCGAGTTTGACCATGATCAGCAGCGGCAGGATCTCGGTTTTCATCGGCATGTTGCCGGCAATGAAAATCACCGAGCCGTACTCGCCGACACCCCGAGCGAACGCCAGGGCAAAACCGGTCAACCACGCGGGCAACAGCGCCGGCACCAGAATATGACGGAACACCTGCAACGGTTTGGCACCGAGGCAGGCAGCGGCTTCTTCGACTTCACGGGGAATGTCAGCCAGTACCGGCTGCACCGTGCGCACCACGAACGGCAGGGTGACGAAGGTCAGCGCGAGGGTGATGCCCAGCGGGGTGTAGGCAATCTTGAAACCGAGGTCGGCGGCGAACTGGCCGACCAGACCGGTCGGGGTGTACAGCGCGGTCAGGGCGATACCGGCCACCGCCGTCGGCAAGGCGAACGGCAGGTCGATCATCGCGTCGATCACCTTGCGTCCCGGGAACGTGTAGCGCACCAGTACCCAGGCCAGCAGCGTCCCGATGATGCCGTTGATGATCGCGGCACACAGCGCCGTGCCAAAGCTCAGCTTCAAGGCGGCGAGCACGCGCGGCGCGGTGATGATCGTCCAGAACTGATCCCAGGTGAGTTGAGCAGCGTGGACGAACATCGCCGCCAGCGGGATAAGCACAATCAGGCTGAGGTACACCAAGGTGTAGCCCAGCGTCAGCCCGAAGCCGGGTATGACGGGGGAGATACGACGCGACATAAAAGTCCTTGGTTAAAAACGCATCAATGTGGGAGCGGGCTTGCTCGCGAAGAGGCCCTATCATTCAACATTCAAGTCGTCTGACACACCGTCTTCGCGAGCAAGCCCGCTCCCACATGGTTTAGTGCCCGAGCATCAGGCTCATTGTGGGTCAGATTACTGCGCCTGATAGATCTGGTCGAACACGCCACCGTCGTTGAAGAATTTCGGCTGCGCGGATTTCCAGCCGCCGAAGTCCTTGTCGATGGTCACCAGTTCCAGTTTCGGGAACTGCTGGGCGTACTTCGCCGCCACGTCCTTGTCACGCGGACGGTAGAAGTTCTTCGCCGCGATCTCCTGACCGGCCGGGCTGTACAGGTGCTTCAAGTAGGCTTCGGCGATCTGCTCGTTGCCCTTCTTCTCGGCGTTCTTGTCGACCACGGCCACCGGTGGCTCGGCAAGGATCGACAGCGAAGGCACAACGATGTCGAACTTGTCGGCGCCGCCGTCTTCTTTCAGCGCCAGGAACGCTTCGTTTTCCCAGGCCAGCAACACGTCACCCTGACCGTTGTTGACGAAGGTGATGGTCGAGCCGCGAGCACCGGTGTCCAATACCGGCACGTGCTTGAACAGGGTCTGTACGTATTCCTTGGCTTTTTCTTCGTTGCCGCCGTTGGCTTTCAGGCCATAGGCCCACGCGGCGAGGAAGTTCCAGCGTGCACCACCGGAGGTTTTCGGGTTCGGGGTGATCACCGAGACGTCGTTCTTGACCAGGTCGCCCCAGTCCTTGATGCCTTTCGGGTTGCCCTTGCGCACCAGGAACACGATGGTCGAGGTGTACGGGGTGCTGGCATCCGGCAGACGCTTCTGCCAGTCGGCCGGCAGGGTCTTGCCGAGCTTGGCGATTTCGTCGATGTCGCCGGCCAGGGCCAGGGTCACGACGTCGGCACGCAGACCGTCAATCACCGCCCGGCCCTGCTTGCCCGAACCGCCGTGGGATTGCTGGATTTTCACGGTGTCGCCGGCATGATCCTTCTGCCAGAACTTGATGAATTCGGCGTTGTAGTCCTGATACAGCTCGCGCGTCGGGTCGTACGACACATTGAGCAGTTCGTAATCCTTGGCAACCGCGGAACCGGCAAACACAGCACTGGCCAGCGCGGCCAAAGCGTAACGGCGAATCGACGACATGGTGAAAGCTCCTGGAATTCTTGGTGGTGGCTTTTTCTTATGTGTTGCTGGAATCGGGTGCTCATTCAAAGATCGCCGCCTGCGCCAGCGCTTGCGCACAGCCCCCTGCAAAAGCTGGCGCAGGCTGCGATCTTTTTCAGCTCGGCTTGTTACCCGGCTGCTGCAAACGGAATTTCTCTTTGCGTTCGATCTGCACGACTTGAGCGTTGTGCACAGTGATCTCCACCGCGCCAAATCGCAGATCGCGCAGGGCGCTCTGGATCTCACGCAAAATGGTGGTTTCGTCCTGACCGTCAACGCTGCGAAGGGATGCGCTCATGGTGCTGCTCCTTTGAATGGGAAATGCCTGGCAGTGGGCGGCACTGCGTTCGGCGTGGGAGCAATATAAGAGAGGCGCAGATATTCTTAAAAAGACTATTTAAGAATGTTTATATAACTGGAAAACATTATCTGACGGAGCAAGGGTTTGCGCGGTGTTCCCGCTACGAAAGAACACCGCCCCCCTGTGGCGAGGGAGCTTGCTCCCGCTCGAGTGCGCAGCGCTCGCCGTTTTTTTGGGCCTGCTACGCAGTCCAGCGGGAGCAAGCTCCCTCGCCACAGAATCGGACTCAACCGATAAACGGTGCCCGCGCCCAATCAATCTCCCCCGCCGGCACCGGCCGCCCAAACCAGTAACCCTGCCCCAGATCACATTCCTGCTCCAGCAGAAACGCCGCCTGCTCGGCCTGCTCGATGCCTTCGGCATGCACCTGCATGCCCATGCTGCGAGCCAGGGCGATGATCACCCGGACGATCGCCGCATCATCCTCGTCCCACGGCAGACCGGCGACGAAACCCTGATCGATCTTCAACTTCTGCACCGGCAGGCGCTTGAGCCGCAGCAGCGACGAGTACCCGGTGCCAAAGTCATCAATCGCCAGGCGAATACCCAACTCACGCAGACGATGCATCTGCTCCAGCGCCACTTCCGGGTCATCCATCACCGCGCTTTCGGTGACTTCCAGTTCCAGATACGCCGGATCCAGCCCGGTCTCGTGCAGCACCTGCGCCACCTGCTGGTACAGCTCACGCCGGGCAAACAGGCGCGACGACACATTCACCGCCACGAACGACAACACCACCCCGGCCTGCTGCCATTGGCACATCTGCGAACACGCCTGACGCATCACCCAGGCGTCGATTTCGGCAATCAGCCCGGTGCGTTCGGCAATCGGGATGAATTCCGCCGGCGACACCAGACCGCGCTGCGGATGCTCCCAGCGCACCAGCGCTTCGACGCCGATCAGCCGACTGCTGTGCAAATCGTGAACCGGTTGGTAATAGACGCGCAGCTCCTGCTGCTCCAGCGCGCGACGCAGCTCGAAGGCAATCTCGACCCGTTGCTGCGCATGCGCGGTCAACTCTTCGGTGTACAGCGCGTAGCCGTTACGCCCGCTGCTCTTGGCCTTGAACAGCGCGGCGTCGGCATTGCGCAGCAATTGATCGGCACTCAATGCATCGCTGGGGAACAGGCTGATACCGATACTGGCGTTGATGAACAGCTCATGCCGATCGATGCAGAAGCGCTCCTTGAGCGCATCGAGAATGCGTTGGGCCAGCGCCGCCGCCTGAACCAGCTGTGGACAACTCTCCGCCAGCACCGCGAACTCGTCACCGCCAAGCCGTGCCAGGGTAATCCCCGGGCCAAACAGTTCCTGCAGGCGCGCCGACACCGCTTTTAGCAGGCGATCCCCAACGTTGTGCCCGAGGCTGTCATTGATCATCTTGAAGTGATCCAGATCGATCAGCAGCAGGGCGCAGCCACGTTTGTGGATCTGCGCCGACGCCAGCGCCTGCTCGGCGCGGTCGCTGAACAACAGACGATTGGGCAGATCGGTCAGCGGGTCGTGGTGAGCAAGGTGCTTGAGTTCGTGTTCGGAGTCCTTGATCGCACTGATGTCGGAAAACACTGCCACGTAGTGACTGAGCCGGCCCTGATCATCGTGAATCACGCGGATGGTCTGCCACTGTGGATAAATCTCGCCGCTTTTACGCCGGTTCCAGATTTCTCCGCTCCATTCACCCTCCGCCTCCAACGTGGCGAACATCGCCTGATAGAAGCCCGGCGGATGGTGGCCGGACTTGAACAGGCTCGGTTGATGCCCGAGGACTTCTTCGCGCTGATAGCCGGTGATCTCCATGAACGCGCGGTTGACGTGCACGATCAGGCCCTGACGGTTGGTCACCAGCACGCCTTCGCGGGTGCAATCGAACACCGCTGCCGCCTGGCGCAGGCGCTCGCGATCAGCCTGCCGCTCACGCAACCGCGCGCCGATGCCGAGAAACTCGCACAAGCGCACGCGGGCCAGAAAAATCAGCCCGGCACTGAGCGCCGCCCAGACGTAACCGTTGATCAGTTGCCAGCGCAGTTGATCGACGGACTCATCGAAGAAATTGTTTAATAAATAACCAGTACCTTGCAGCCAGACGGCGGCAAGCACGAGATAGAGCAGCGCTGCACGCAAGGCATCGCGATAAGTGGCAGACATTCGGCTGTCCATGTCCCTACAAAAAGGTTGGAATTATAGGTCAAGAAACATCCAGCGACTCTTATCTGAAAGGGCGACTGGTTTTATCTGTGTGCTTGGTGATAATGCAACGGCTGTTTTTATCTTTATCGAGGGCCCTATAGCCTATGTGGTACGAAGGTTTTCTTGGCTTGTCGGCCTGGTCACTGGTCGCGGTCACCCTGCTGATGACCCACGTGACAATTGTCGCCGTCACGGTCTATCTGCACCGTTACTCGGCCCACCGTTCGCTTGAGCTGAACGCCGGTCTGAAACACTTTTTCCGCTTCTGGCTGTGGCTGACCACGGCGCAGAACACCCGCGAGTGGACCGCCATCCACCGCAAACACCACGCCAAATGCGAAACCGAAGATGACCCGCACAGTCCGGTCATCAAGGGCCTGTCCACCGTGCTGCGCAAAGGCGCCGAGCTGTATCGCGCCGAGGCCGAGAACCCGGAGACCCTGCGCATCTACGGCAAGAACTGCCCCGAAGACTGGATCGAACGCAACGTCTACAGCCGCTATCCGCTGCTGGGCGTCGCCATCATGGGCGTCATCGACCTGCTGCTGTTCGGCACCATCGGCATCACCATCTGGGCGATCCAGATGATGTGGATCCCGGTCTGGGCGGCCGGCGTGGTCAACGGTCTCGGCCATGCCATTGGCTATCGCAACTTCGAATGCCGCGATGCGGCAACCAATCTGGTGCCATGGGGCATCCTGATCGGTGGCGAAGAACTGCACAACAACCATCACACCTACCCCAACTCGGCCAAGCTGTCGGTGAAGAAGTGGGAGTTCGACCTCGGCTGGGCATGGATCAAGGTCTTCAGCTTCTTCGGTCTGGCCAAGGTGCAGCGCGTGGCACCGATTGCCCACCGTGTCGAAGGCAAGGGCAATCTGGACATGGACACCGCCATGGCGATCCTCAACAACCGGTTCCAGATCATGGCCCAGTACCGCAAATTGGTGATCGGGCCGCTGGTCAAGCAGGAGCTGGACAAGGTCGATCATTCGGTACGCCATCAATTCCATCGGGCCAAACGCCTGCTGTCGCGGGAAACCAGCCTGCTGGAAGACCGTCATCACTTGCGCATCCAGAACATGCTCGAGCACAGCCAGGCGCTGAAGGTCATTTATGAAAAACGCCTGGCCTTGCAGCAGATCTGGGTCAAGACCAGCGCCAATGGCCACGACATGCTCGCCGCCATCAAGGAATGGGTGCACGAGGCCGAGGCCAGCGGCATTCAGTCCCTGCGTGAATTCGCCGATCAGTTGAAAACCTACTCGTTACGCCCCGCCGCAGTCTGACTGCGGTGAATGAGTCCCCTGTGGTGAGGTGATTCATTCCCGATCGACTGCGCAGCAGTCGTAGATCAAGCGACGCGTTTTGACAGACAAAACGCGTCGTTCCTACCGCCCGGCGGGAGCAAGCTCCCTCGCCACAAAAGCGCGGAACTAAGCCAACAATCCCCTATCTCAAAGACACTTCGCCACCCCGGCGGGCAGTACTGTGGCCGTTGTCGATATTGCGGCACGCCCTTTGAGATAAGTGCCGATGGTCAACAACAATCAAAAAGACTCATCCCTCCCGCAGTGGCCCGAAGCCGCGCAAACCCTGATGGCACTGATGCACGCCCAAGGTGAAGTGGCGCGCCTGAGCGAACGCGAACAGCTGTTCAGCTCATTGCTGGTGAGCGTCAACGCGGTACTCTGGGCCTTCAATTGGGAAACCCGTCAGGTGCTGTATGTCAGCCCGGCCTACGAGCGGATTTTCGGTCGCTCCGCAGGGCTCTTGCTGGCCGACTATAACCAGTGGCGCGACAGTATCTACCCCGACGACCTGGACTACGCCGAACGCAGCCTTGCCGAAGTGCTGCACAAAGGCGCAGTGGAAGACCGCGAATACCGGATCATCGCCGCCGACGGCCAGGTCCGTTGGCTCAGCGACAAGTGCTTCATCAATCGTCAGGATGAGCCTGGGCAACCGGTGATCATCGTCGGTATCGCCGAGGACATCACCGACAAAAAGCACATGGAAACCGAGCTGCAACGTCTGGCCACCACTGACGTGCTGACCCAGAGCAGCAACCGCCGCCATTTCTTCGAATGCGCCAACCGCGAGTTCGAAGAGGCGCGCCTGCAAGGTGCGCCTCTAGCCTTTCTGCTGCTGGATATCGATGACTTCAAGCTGATCAACGACAGCTACGGCCATCCGGAAGGTGACAATGTGCTGCAGCGCATCGCCGAGTGCGGGCGCGGGTCGTTACGCCGCGGCGATCTGTTCGGACGCATCGGCGGCGAGGAGTTCGCCGCCGTGTTCCCCGCTTGCGCACCGGACATGGCGATGCAGGTGGCCGAGCGGCTGCAGCAGGAGATTCAACGGTTGAGCTTCAATATCGACGGCCAGACCTTCAGCATCACCGTCAGCCAGGGATTGACCAGCCTCAAGGACGAAGACCAAAGCCTCGACAGCCTGTTCGCCCGGGCGGATGCGGCAATGTATGAGGCCAAGCGTCAGGGCAAGAACCGAATCATCTCTGCCTGATCAAGAATTTCAGCCACCCAGAGATCCAATGTGGGAGCGGGCTTGCTCGCGAAGGCGTTGGGTCATTCAGCATTTGTGGTGCTGATAGACCGCCTTCGCGAGCAAGCCCGCTCCCACAGGGGTTTATGCAAATCCGGTTACTTACGCATCCGCATCAATTCCGGCAGCCCGATCTTCAGCAGCCGCGCCGTACGACTCTTCGCCAGCTCTTCAACGCCCTCATGCTCGGTCAGACGGGCCATTTGCGCCGCCATGTTCATCACCAGCGCCTCACGGGAATACACCCCGCCACCGAGCTGGTAAACCGAAGCAATCAGCTCCCGCAGCTCCAGCGGCAAGCGCCAGCGTGTGCGCAACGCCGAACCGTAGGCCGCGCCGAATTCCGCCAGCGCCTCGCCGACTTCCTCCAGTTCATCCAGTGCGCCACCAGCCTGCTGCCACTCCTGCAAACAGCGCAGCAACGCCAGGTCACCGAGACGATGCAACATACCGGCGCAGTAGCAACGCTCCTGATCCAGATCGAGCAGGCGCGCCAGCGTGCGCGCGTATTCCGCGGTGTGCAGCGACAGCCCCCAGTAGCGCTCGGCGTAGTCCGCCAGGCACGGGTCACTGAGCTTGGCGCTGCGTTTGAGCGCCAGGCCGAGGATCAGGTTCATGCTCTGCCCGGTGCCGAGGCGATGCAGCGCCTGCCCGAGGGTCTGTACCGCTGCGCCATGATGCTGCGCCGCGCTGTTGGCGGCGGCGATCAGCACGGCGGTGATCTGCGGATCGGTACGGATCTCTTCTTCCAGCAGCTTCAGGTCGAGGCCATTGGGATTGAGGCTGCGTTTGACCGCCACCTGCACATCGGTCATCAACGGCGCACCGTCGGCCTGCTCGCGGCGTCGCTCGAGGAACACCGACAAGGTCATGCCCGGCGCCAGCGTCGGCACTTCGCAGAACACCTCTTCACCCGCGTTCAGCAGCAAACCCTGCAGCCGCTCGGTCAGGCTTTCCATGTTCAACGGTTTGGTCAGGTAGGCCGTCGGGGCCAAGGGTATGGCTTCGCGCACGCTGGCGCTGTCGTTACGACTGCTCATCAGAATGAACGGCAGCGGCGGATTGCGTTTGCGCTGACGCACGCTGCGCAGCACGCTCAGACCGTCGATGCCCGGCAACTCCCAATCGACGATGGCCAGGTCATACGGCACTTCGCTAAGCAACGACAGCGCTTGCTGGCCGTCGGCACACAGATCCAGTCGCGCATCGCAGCGCACATTGAGCAGCACTTGTTTGAGCAGGTCACGAGACCATGGGTCAGCCTCGGCAATCAGCACCCGAGGTACGGCGGGTAAATCAACGGCAGTCATGCGCGCTCTCCCTTGCAATGCCTGAACCTTAGCCAATGCTGGCCTTTCGATACAGCGCAAAAGCGCCTGATGTGTTTCAAGGGACGTAAAAAAACCCGCCGAAGCGGGTTTTTTGTCGAGCCGATCACACAGTGCCGGGCTTACAGCTCCGAGAAGCACTCTTCGATGATCGCCAGACCTTTGTCCAGTTGCTCGTCCGGCGAGGTCAGCGGTACGAGTACGCGCAGCACGTTGCCGTAGGTGCCGCAGGACAACAGGATCAGGCCCTTGTCACGCGCCTTGGCCACGACTGCCGCAACGGCAGTCGGGTTTGGCTTGTGGCTGTCGCCGTTTTCGAACAGCTCGACTGCGATCATCGCGCCCAGGGCACGCACTTCGCCGATCACCGGGTACTTGGCCTGAATGGCCTTCAGGCCAGTCACCAGACGCTCGCCGACAGCCTTGCAGCGGTCCAGCAGTTGTTCTTCTTCGAACACTTCCATCACGGCCAGGGCCGCAGCGCAAGCGATCGGGCTACCGGCGTAGGTGCCGCCGAGGCCGCCTGGAGCGATGGCGTCCATGTATTCGGCCTTGCCGCAGACACCAGCCAGCGGGAAGCCGCCAGCGATGGATTTGGCGAAGGTGGTCAGATCGGCAGCAACGCCCATCTGCTCCATGGCGAAGAAGGTGCCGGTACGGCCAGCGCCGGTCTGCACTTCGTCAGCGATCAACAGGATGCCGTGCTGGTCGCACAGGGCACGCAGACGCTTCATGAATTCTTTCGGCGCGACGTAGAAACCACCTTCACCCTGCACAGGCTCGATGATGATCGCGGCGATGTCTTTCGGCTCGGCGTCGTTCTTGAAGATGCGTTCGATGGACGCGATCGAATCGTCGATGCTCACACCGTGCAGTTCGTTCGGGTACAGCGCGCGGAAGATGCCGCCTGGCATCAGGCCCATGCCGGCCGAGTAAGGCACGACTTTACCGGTCAGGCCCAGGGTCATCATGGTGCGACCGTGGTAGGCGCCGGTGAAGGCGATCACACCGGCACGGCCAGTGGCGGCACGGGCGATTTTCACGGCGTTTTCCACGGCTTCGGAACCGGTGGTCACCAGCAGGGTTTTCTTGGCGAAATCACCTGGCACCTTGGCGTTGATCTTTTCGCACAGCTCAACGTACGGCTCGTAGGCCAGTACCTGGAAGCAGGTGTGGGTCAGCTTGTTCAGCTGTTCGGTCACGGCCGCGATGATTTTCGGGTGCACGTGGCCGGTGTTCAGCACAGCGATACCGCCGGCGAAGTCGATGAATTCACGACCTTCAACGTCAGTCACGGTAGCGTTCTTTGCCGATTCAGCGAAGATCGGGTGAATCTGGCCAACACCACGTGGAACAGCTGCGGTACGACGGGCCATCAGTTCAGCGTTAGTCTTGCTCATTACAGTCCTCATTCACCGCTCATCGGGCGGCGTGGCTCAAGGATTAAGCGGGAGGAATCGGCGGTGGCAGCATGCGATGATCGACTGCCACGGCGTTTCCGGCCGCAGAGAAAATTCCGGTTTGAAACGACGCAAAGGGACAGCGCTCTCGTGCCCTTTGCGTTTGCAGCGATCCCTTTCCCGGCTTAGATGCCCAGGCAGAGGTATTTGATTTCCAGGTAATCCTCGATGCCGTACTTGGAGCCTTCACGGCCCAGGCCCGACGCCTTGATGCCGCCGAACGGCGCGACTTCGTTGGAGATCAACCCGGTGTTGACGCCGACCATGCCATATTCCAGGGCTTCAGCCACACGGAACACCCGGCCCAGGTCGCGAGCGTAGAAGTAGGAAGCCAGACCGAACTCGGTGTCGTTGGACATCGCGATCACTTCGGCCTCGTCTTTGAAGCGGAACAGCGGTGCCAGCGGGCCGAAGGTTTCTTCCTTGGCGACAGCGGCATCTTTCGGCACGTTGGTCAGGATGGTCGGCTCGAAGAAGTTGCCTTCCATCGGCTTGCCACCGGCCAGCACGGTGGCGCCTTTGGCCACGGCGTCAGCGATGTGCTCTTGCACCTTGGCCACGGCTTTCTCGTCGATCAGCGGGCCAGTGGTGGTGCCTTCTTCCAGACCGTTGCCGATCTTCAGCTTGGCCACCGCCACTTTCAGCTTCTCGGCGAACGCGTCGTAGACCGAATCCTGAATGTACAGACGGTTGGCGCAGACGCAGGTCTGGCCGTTGTTGCGGTACTTGGAGATGATCGCGCCTTCGACGGCCTTATCCAGGTCCGCATCGTCGAACACGATGAACGGTGCGTTGCCGCCCAGTTCCAGCGAGACTTTCTTGATGTCCTTGGCGCATTCCGCCGTCAACTGACGACCGATTTCGGTCGAACCGGTGAAGGACAGCTTGCGCACGATCGGGTTGCTGGTCAGCTCGCTGCCGATGTCGCCGGCGCTGCCGGAGACCACGCTGAACACACCTTTCGGGATGCCGGCGCGCTGCGCCAGTTCGGCCAGGGCGAAAGCGGAGAATGGGGTTTGCGACGCCGGCTTGAGCACCATGGTGCAACCGGCGGCCAGCGCCGGACCGGCTTTACGGGTGATCATCGCCGCCGGGAAGTTCCACGGGGTGATCGCGGCGGTCACGCCGATCGGCTGCTTGATCACGATCAGGCGCTTGTCTGGCTGGTGGCCCGGGATCACGTCGCCGTAGATGCGCTTGGCTTCTTCGGCGAACCATTCGATGAACGAAGCGGCGTAAACGATTTCGCCTTTGGCTTCAGCCAGCGGCTTGCCCTGCTCGAGGGTCATCAGGCGCGCGAGGTCGTCCTGGTTCTCGATCATCAGTTCGAACCAGCGACGCAGCTTGCCTGCACGCTCCTTGGCGGTCAGTGCACGCCAGGCCGGCAGCGCTTTGTCAGCGGCTTCGATGGCACGGCGGGTTTCGGCGGCGCCCATTTTCGGCACGGTGCCGAGGATTTCGCCGGTGGCCGGGTTGTTGACCTTGATCGTCTGACCGTTGTCCGCATCGACCCAAGCGCCATCAATGAAGGCTTGCTGGCGGAACAACTGGGTATCTTTAAGCTGCATGTCGGCTTTCCTTAACAGCACCGCGGCCTGCGCGGAGCAAAATTATGATTGTAGAAAGGCGCCTCGCAAGGCTGCCGTCAGGGAAATCATGGACCGGGCTGAAACCTCTAAATAGCGCACGGTTGCAAACACGTGCGGCTCAACACCCGATCAAAGAGCGTTTGAAATCTCAAACGGATCGTAGGAGCAAAGGGGTTAAAGGACAATAGGCCGTTCGAAAAAAAGAACAAAAACCCAGCGTTTGCTGGTTTTTTCAGATCAACGAGCAAAAACCCCCGGCCGCAGCCAAACCATAGATCAGCCGGGAAAAAGCGCCAAGCGAGGGTTTTGCAGGACGTTACAGCTTTAAGGAATGCAGCGTCTGCGCACCGACACGCGCACTGACAAAACCCGCCCAAACCCGGCATGGACGCCCCGAGCCGACCTAGGTATGATGTCGCCCGCTGCACCAGTAGCTCAGCTGGATAGAGTACTGCCCTCCGAAGGCAGGGGTCGTGGGTTCGAATCCCGCCTGGTGCGCCATGAATTGAAACGAGAAAGCCCCGGACTGTGATGGTCCGGGGCTTTTTTGTGGGCGCAACGCAGTCCTCTGGCGGCGGTCACTCCGTCGTCCAGTCAAACTCGTCGTAATCGTCGTCTTCGTCTTCCTGATCTTCCCCAACCTCCTCAAAAACCTCGTCCTCTTCCACGACGTCTTCTTCCGACTGGTTCAGCAGAAACTCCTTGCGAGCCTCGGTAATCGCTCGCCGCATCTCCTCGCCCTTCTGCGGGCAGTTGAGGAGTTGGGCGATGCGGTCGATTTTTGGTGCCACTTTGTTCTCCAGCGCTTCAGCCATGGCCCGATAGTGCGCGTTTTTGCCGGGCAATGCCAAATGGCTGGAGATTCATCCGCTCGCTGGCAGCGGATTTGTTCGCGGCACAGGCGTCGCGGTAAAGGCAGGCAACGAAACATGGGGCTGCCCGCCTCAGTGAATGAACGTGATCATTCATCCACTGAGGCAGGCAGCCCCTTCAGATCGGGTTAAACGCCGCTGAAATTAGTTTCAGCGGTGATAACGCCGCACCACGCTGCTGTTACGCAGTACGTGGCCTTTGATTTTGTCCATCAGCTCGGCGCGGGTCAGGCCGGCGGGCAAGGCGTCCGGGGCCAGATCGAGGGCGTAGATCTGAATGATGTAGTGGTGGGCGCTGTCGCCGACCGGAGGGCAAGGCCCGATGTAGTGGGTGGTGCCTTTGGTGTTGGTACCGCCCACGCCTTCCAGGTTGGATTTGGCGCCGACACCGGCCGGGATCTGCCGGGTGGTGGCCTTGATGCCGTAGTGAATCCAGTGATCGACGCCCAGGCCTTTCTGGCCGTCCGGATCGTGCATGACGATCGCGTAGCTCAGGGTACCGGCAGGGCCCGCATTCCAGGCCAGCGCTGGCGACTGGTTCTTGCCGCCACAGCCCGCCGCATCGCTCGCTGCGGCCGAGGTGAACAGGCGGTTGTCCGAGACACCGGGGATGTCGAGGGTAAAGCGCTCGGCCGCCTGCGCCGGAAACTGCACGCAAAGGGCGACGGCGACGGCCGCCAGCCAAGGGTTTAGAGAGGTCAATCGGGTCATTCCGGGAGCACCTTGTGCAGTTGGGCCTTCGTCGGCTTGCAAACTATAGCCGTACCGTTCGTGCCGTGGCAGTAGCAATTGGCTGAACCTCGCACTGCGCCGCAAACTCGTAAGAGAAATACCTGCCAGGAGCACGAACATGAGCCTGCACCGTGTCGCCCGTTTCGCCGATGTCCCTGAAGACCGTGGCCTGCCGGTGCAGATCGGCGACTGCAAGCTGGTTTTGTTGCGTGTCGCCGGCCAATTACGTGCATTTCAGGGCGAATGCCCACACGCCGGTGCGCCATTGGCTGACGGAGCGCTGTGCCATGGTCGTCTGATCTGCCCGTGGCACAAAGCCGCGTTCCGCGCCGAGGACGGTGCACTGTGCGAACCGCCGGCCCTGGACAGCCTCAAGCGTTATCCGCTGGAAATGCGTGGTGATGAAGTCTGGGTGGATGATCAGCCGATATTCGATCCGCATGTTCCACCGGCCGATGATGCGCGGACCTTTGTGATCGTCGGTGCCGGAGCGGCAGGCACGGCGTGTGCGGCGGCGCTACGGGAAAAGGGCTTTGGTGGCCGCGTCGTGATGATCGACCATGAACCCGATGCCGGCTATGACCGTACGGTGCTGAGCAAATTCGTCCTCGCCGCAGAGATGCAAGTCAGCGAAACCCCGCCGCTGCGTGATGACGATTTTTACCGCGAACAACGCATCGAACGCCTTCAGGACGAAGTCCGGTCAATCGATGTCGACGGCAAAATCCTGCACCTGCGCGAGGGCCAATCCCTGCGTTACGACGCGGCCGTGCTGGCCACCGGTGCTGTGCCCAATTCACTGGAGCTGCCCGGCGCCGATCTGCCGCAAGTCTTTGTCCTGCGCTCGAAGGCGCAAGCCGGGCAGATTATGAGCGCAGCCAAGGCGGAGCAACGCGCGGTAATCATCGGCGACAGCTTTATCGCCCTCGAATGCGCTTCGGCGTTGCGCCAGCACGGCCTCGAAGTGACCGTGCTGGCGCGGCACCAGGTACCGTTCGCCGCGCAGTTCGGCGAAGCCGTGGGCAAAGCGATCCGTGCACTTCACGAAAAAAACGGGGTGAAGTTCATCGCTGAGCATCAAGCGCGGGAAATCGTTGGTGAAGGCAAGGTGGAGGCAGTGGTGCTGGATAATGGCCTGCGGGTGAAGGCGGATCTGGTGCTGGCAGGGATCGGCGTGCATCCGGCCACCGAGGCCTTCGCCTCGTTGCCCAGGGAAAAGGATCAGTCATTGCGGGTCGATGCCGGCATGCGCGTCGCTGAAGGCCTGTGGGCGATTGGCGACATCGCGACCTTTCCCTTGAACGGCCAGCCACAACGCATCGAACACT
Source organism: Pseudomonas sp. MWU16-30322 (assembly GCF_020515535.1). Classification (NCBI taxonomy): domain Bacteria; kingdom Pseudomonadati; phylum Pseudomonadota; class Gammaproteobacteria; order Pseudomonadales; family Pseudomonadaceae; genus Pseudomonas; species Pseudomonas sp. MWU16-30322. The sequence continues at coordinate 36,490 of NZ_JAIWYL010000003.1, read as the reverse complement.
GGCGCCTGGCCCAGCAACACGCGCGCATTGCCGCCGCCAACATGCTCGGCGCTGACGAACATTATCTGGACGTACCGTTTTTCTGGACCTGGCACTTTGGCAAGAACTACGACTACCTGGGCCACGCCGAACATTGGGATGAAGTGGAGTTCATCGGCGAGCCGGAACAGCCACCGTTCCTTGGCCTGTTCGGCAGAAACGGCGTCGTCGTGGCCGCCGTGGCGTGCGAGAAAGAGCGGGAGATGGCCATGCTCGCCGAACGCATGAAGCAACCGCTGGAGATGGAAGAAGCGTGGGAGCTGATTCGCGGGTGAATACAGCTCCTGCCGAGGTTGCGTGAGCCGTTCAGTGAGCCGTCGGCCCGCGATTGTCATCGTCTTCCGAGTGCAGAAAGATCACCCGTGGATGCTCCAGCGGCGCCAGCGGCGGTGGCAGTTCCGTGGCCTCGACTGGCCTGAAGTTCAGCACGACACGGCTGACATCGCCCTCCTGGTCGTTATGAATGGTGATCACCCCGGGGGTGCGCAGCTGCTGCAAGCGGTCATCGCAGATCTTGAAGCTCTTGCTCAGGCCTTCGTCATCGACAACCGGTGCCGGTAATCGACGCTGCGCGAAGCTTCGGCTTTTGCGCTGCTGATAACGCGCCCAGCCAATCAGAATGACCGCATTGACCAGCGCCACCCACAGGTAAATCTCCAACGTACCCAGGGCCTCGAACGCCGAACTGTCGATGCGCGGTCCGCCGGCGTGCGTCTCGATCAATGGCCACAACCCGCGAATCAGCAGGTACAGCAGGCCAACCCAGGCCAGCACGGTGAGGATCACATCGACGACCACCAGAAATGGCCGCTGGCGGGTCCGGATGATTTTCATTTGATGACCTCCTCTTCGTCGTCTCCGGCCGGTTTGATACCCCGGTCAGGACTGACCCAACGCGCACGCTTCTGATGTTGGCCGAACAGCACTTTGGGAAAACTGACGAGCGTGGTCAGCAGGCTGATGAACCAGAACACCAGCGGATACCACACCACCCAGAACATGGTTCGGCCCAGCCCCGGTTCGTAGCGCCGGTCGATAACGATACTGACCGCGAACTGCACCAGACAGACGAACGCCAGCAACAGTCCGGTGAACGCCGGCGGCATCAGGTGGTGTACGGCGATGGCGTCGGGCATGACCACGAACTTGCCGATCGCCCAGAAAATCACCGACAGCAGGAAGGTGAACGCCCAACCGGTCGACAGGCAGTATTCAAACAGCAGTGGCCACAGATAACGATGGCGGTACTGCCAGATGCCGCGGATGTTCTTGAACAGCACTTCGGCGCCACCCTGCGCCCAGCGCAGGCGCTGCTTCCACAGGCCGCGCAGGGTCTCCGGCATGAGGATCCAGCACAGCGCACGCGGTTCGTAGAAGATGCTCCAGTGATCGAGTTGCAGCTTCCAGCTGATGTCGATGTCTTCGGTGATCATGTCCGGGCTCCAGTAGCCGACCCGGTTCAGCGCCGTACGGCGGAACGCGACGATCACGCCGGACACGGTGAAGATCCGCCCGAACACCCGTTGCGTGCGCTTGATCAGCCCGATGATCGATGAGAACTCGCCAACCTGCACTCGCCCGACCAGCGTCGACCGTGTGCGGATTCGCGGGTTGCCGGTCACCGCGCCGAGGCGCGCGTTGTCGAGCATCGGCGCCACCAGATAGGCCGCCGTGTTAGGCGCCAACAGCGCGTCGCCGTCGATGCACACCAGATATTCGCTGCGCGCAGCGATGGCGCCCATGCGCAGGGCCACGGCCTTGCCCTGGTTTTCCGCCAGATGCAGCACACGCAGCCGCGGGTCTTCCTTGGCCAGCCGGTCGAGCACTTCGGCGGTGTTGTCCTTGGAGCCGTCGTTGATCGCGATGACTTCGATGTTCGGGTAATGCTGGGCCAGCGCCGCATGAATGGTGTCGGCGGCGTTTTCACCTTCGTTGTAGCAAGGGATCAGGATCGAGATCAGCGGCTCGCCTTCCAGTGGCGGTGGCAGGGTGTCGTCCTTCCACGGCCAGTGGCGTTCCCAGTGCAGCCAGAAATACAGGCCGCCGGCAATCCACAGCCCGGACATGAACAACGGGTAGAAGAACACGAAGTCCATCAGGAACTGCCCGGTGACCAGGAAGATCAACCCCAGCGGCACGCCGAGGACGAGCGCCAGAACAAGCAGGGCTAACAGTCTATCCAGCATGTCATGGGTTCCATTTGTTGGAGAGCGCAGGCCTTACGGTTTTCAGGTCCGGCAGGTTGTCGAGGAAGTTGTCCGGGTAGTAACCGAAACTGGTCGCACCCTGACGCTTGAGCCGGCCCATCCAGTCGGCAAGTTGCGCACCGTCGATGTCGGCCTGATCCTTTTTCGTCCAGTCGCGGGCCTGCAATTCGAAAACTGTGCGGTCCAGGGCGCCGGGGCGCTGTTTGATCTTTGCCACCAGCGCTTCGAGCCACGGGCCGGATTGCGCCTGGGTCTGTTTTTCCATCAACGGCATGGCCATCGGCGCCGTCCAGTCGTAGGCCACGAGGAAGTCGTCGAGGTTCTGCGCGAACCAGGCTTCGCTGTCGGGATTGAGCACCGGTTCGGCGAAGATATTGCGCGCGGTCAGCACCTGTGGGCCACGGATAGCCCGGACTTTGGCAGTCAGCTCGTTGGTGAAGTCGATCAGGTATTGGCTCTTGAAGCGCGTCCAGCGCTGCATCGCCGCCGGATCGGCGCGCAGCGCGGCAATCGAACCCGGCAAACCGTGTGCTGCATAAGCTTTCAGCGCTTGCGGACTGGCATCTTCGAAGTCCGAGAGCACCGCGTCGTCGTGATAAAGAATGCCGTCGACCGAGGTCAGGCGCGCCACGTCTTCGTAGATTTCACCGATGATCCGCCGTACTTGCGGATCGAATGGCGACAGGCGTTGATACTGGCCCGGATCGACCGAAGTGGTGCCGGTCTTCGGATCCCAGCGCGTGACACGCGGCAGCTTCGCATCGAGGCCGAAACTCAGGACCGGCATCCACGCGAACACTTTCACGTGCGCCCGAGTGCGCAGTTGCCAGGCAACGCGGTCGAAGATGTCGGCACGTACCGGCAGGTGACGGTTGGGGAAGTACAGCGAGTGCACCAGCCCGTCGCCCTTCGGATCGGCGAAGGCCTGCAGGAACACGGTGTTCGCGCCCATGTCGGCCATGCGCTGGATCAGTTTGCCGAGGTTGATTTCCTGCTGCGCCGGATCAGGGTCGTAGACATTGTCCAGATCCACATGCACCACGCGCATGGTGAAATCCGACTGCACCGCGACGATGCTGTTGGCGAAGTGTTCGCCGTCAGGATCGGAGGCAACGAGGAAGCGCGGGCTGCTCATCAGGTTGTCGAGAGCGTCGAGGCCGTCGTCGAGCGTCAGAGCCAATTCATAGCCTTCTTCGCCAATCACCGTCAGCGAAGTGCCATCCGCCGTCCCGTAAGGCCAGACCCAGACGCGCGGCTTCTTGCCGGTGACCTTGCGGATTTTTTCCGAAATGGTCACCACGTCGTTGCGAATCCGTGCGCGGAAATCATCTTCCGATTCATAGCGCTTGGTCACCGGATCATAACGCCGGGTCGCGGCCGCCGGCTGCAGGTTGCCCTGGGGGTTGGCGAGGATGCCCTTGTGGCTCGCGTCGGTGTGAGCAGCGATTTCCACCAGCCCCGATTGCGAGATTTCCCGCACCTGGTCCCAGGTCAGAAATTCGGAACGCGGACGCATATCGCCAGCGAAATCCACCCGTTGGTTGGAGGGTGTATCGATCCAGGTGCCGACCGGCGCGAGCAGTGCGTGCCAGTTGTAGGCGCGCAGCACCGGCAGCACGCGGGTATAGAAGCTCGAATAACCATCGTCGAAACTGAGCAGAATCGCCTTCGGCGGCAGCTCCGGCCCACCCTTGCGGGCGGCCATGATCTGGTCGACCGTCACCGGCTTGTAGCCGTTCTCGCGCAGCCAGGCCAGTTGTTCGATCATGCGCTCGGTGCGTACTGCCACCACCGCCTGATCCGGATCGCGGTCTTCGATGTCGTGATAAGCAATGCCCAGCACGTGATTTTTCGGCCACGGCTTTTCGCTGGCCGCCAGCGGTCGTTCCGACGGCGGCGCGAAGGCCGGGGCTTGCTGGGCACAGGCGCTGACCAGCAGCACTCCCAGCAGAAGGATGAAACGCGAAATCAAAGGCATCTTCAAACTCTTCTAGAAGCGGAAAGTGAGGTCGACGAGCAGACGCAGATCGGTTTCCCGATCGCCGTCGTAGGGCCGGTTGATCACACTGAACAAGCCGCCCACCTCGAAAACGTCGTTCCAGGCATAACGTTGGCCATAACCGAGCATCGCCATGCCGCCAGTACCGTAATCACGCTGGCTGTAGGTGCCCGCACCGGCCTGGAACTGCTGGCTCCAGGAGGTTTCGTAGCGGTGGTACAGCACGTGATTGACGTTGACCGTGGGCATCACACTGAAGTCCGCCTTCGGGTTGAAGTACGGCACGTCTTCGGAGTTGGAGTTGTGGCTGGTGCCGACCTCCAGACCGGCGTCGACCTGCACGTGCGGCGTGCTGTAGACGCCCTCGCGCCCGGTGAGCAAGGCTTCGACGCGGTTGTTGCCGTCGCTGAAGTGAGATGGGCTGACGGAGAGTTTCCACTCGCGGCTTTCGTTGGCGCGCCAGCGGATGAACGCGTTGCCGCCGTTGGCCTTGATATCGCTGTTCAACGCACGCAACGGCGTCTCGGCCGACAGATAGGAGAAGCTGCCGCCGTACTGCCAGTTGTCGTTGATGTCGCGGGCAATCGCCACGCGCGCGCCTTGCTTGTCGCCATAGCCGTAGTCGTGGTTGGAAACTTCGGCTTCCAGGGTCATGTCGCGGGTACGCCGCTCCAGACCCACGCGCTGGAAGCGGTCGGTGCCGGTGCCTTCAGCAAAATCACCAGTGGCATAACCGGCGCCGACGAACACCCGCCAGTCTTCATCGATCGGCGGGCTGTACAGCGTGCTCTGGATGCCGAAATCACGGCTGCCGCTGACCGCGCCGGCGCCGCTGCTGCCGCCGCCATTGGCTTTGCCGCCGTAGGCTTCGACGCGCAGTTCGGACATGTCATGCACTTCACGCTCACGCTCGGCGCGCTGCACCTGGCGATTGTCAGGGAAACGCTCGACGAGGTCGTCGGTCAGCGCATCCATTTGCCGCCATTCCTGCAGGGTCATGGCGGTGCGCGCCTGAGCGAGTTCCAGGCTCATGTCGCGCGGCACCATGCTCTCGACTTCCTTGAGCTGACTCTCGGCGCGGCGCGGCCAGTCACGGGCCAGATACAGATCCGCCTGGGCCACGCGCAAGCCGACGTTGCCCGGCGCCTGGTCGACCAGGGCTTGCAGGCCTTCTTCGCCGTGAGGCAGGTCGGCGCCGTACGTCCCGGCCTGCGCGGCCAGTTGCTGAGCGTCCATCCATTCGTCGTTGGGGTTGCCGATCGGCAGGCCCTTGAGTTCGACCCGTGGCTTCTCTGACTTGGCCAGATCATCCGCAACCTTGCGGGCCTCTTCGGGGTGATCACTTTCCAGCAGCGAGTAATACAGGGCGGTGGTGTCTTCCAGACGATCCCCCGGATCGGCGTCAGGTGCCGCCAGCACCTGACGGTACAGATCGGTGGCGATTTCCGGCTGGCGCTGATCCAGATACGACGCCGCGACCCAACGCAAGGCGTAGGTCGGGACCTTCACGCCTTCGGCTTGCAGCTTCTGGTATTCGCTGATGACTTCAGCGGTTCGCGTCCGCGCCTTGAGGGCGCCCATGCGGTCGATGCGCCAGCGAACCACGTCGTCGTGGGCACTGGCGTCGGGGGTCCAAGTGGCGAGCAGCTTGTCGTAGTCGGCCAGCGCGCGGTCGGCGATGACATAGCGCTCTTTTTCGCTGCGGGTGGCGAACTCGGCGAGGCGCACACGCTCGGCGGCCAGGTCGCCTTCGAGGCGGCGCAGGGTTACCGGGTCGATCAGGCCCGGACGCTGGTTGGCCAGACGCAGTGCCGGCTCCGGCAGACGCGCCTTTTGCAGGGCGACCACATACTCACGGGCAACGTCCGGTTTGCTGCCGGCGCGGATGAACGCCTGATCATATTCAAACAGGGCATCGTATTGCTTGCCGGCGCGGGTCAGGGCATAGCCCAGCGCCAGGCGACGAGTCGGATCATCGGGTTTGGCGGCGACCAGCGCTTTGGCGCGGGCGACGGCTTCGTCGGGTTTGCCCGAGTCGGCCTGGGTCAGCGCCAGCCCCAGTTGCAGATCAGCGTTGCTCGGCTCCAGCGCCAGGGCTTTGTTGTAGACCTGGATTGCCTGATCCCAACGCTTGAGGTTGCGATAGGCACGGGCCGTGGCGGTCAGTGCCTGCACCGGCAGCGCACGGTCGCGACCCTGGGTCTCATAGACCTGCACCACTTCGGCATCAAGGCCCGCCCAACTGGCGATCTGCAGGTGATCGCTGATCTGGCCGGTGGTCGATTGCCCGGGTGGCACCTGACGCAGCACATTCAGCGCAGGCGTGGTCTGCCCGGCACGGGCATCACGCACCATCTGATCATAGGGCGTATCGGCAAACGCCAGTGCCGGCCAGAGCAACTGGCTGCACAGCGCGACACGAAACAACGGGCGTAAACCACGATGTAGAACAGGCACATCAATACGCGGCATTCGTCAGCATCCTTACATGGCCAGCCGGGTCGCAATGCCCCCTTGCCCATTAGTAACGGCGGCCGAGTCGAGAGCACTCGGCCAAGCTTAGTCAGGCAGTCTTGCATGCAAGCGTAGACCAATATTCAGAACACAATAATTGTTCAGATTCGTGACGCAGCGTCTGCCCCCAACCTGAGCAAAGCCTGATGCCAGACAGCAAAACGCCCGGCGTCTGCATTGCACAGAGGCCGGGCGTCGCTTTTGGAACGCGCGGGTGTTACTGGATCTGAACCCCGGCGAATTTGCTCATCAGGAAGCCGACGAACTGTTCCACGGTCATCTTCTGGCCGTTGAACTCCACCTGGTTGGCGGCGTAGTGCAGTTTGGTCACCACATTGGTGCCGTCGAGAGTCGCCAACTGCGAACCGACTGCCATGCTGGCAAACATGTCGGCGCCGGCGCTGGCCTGATCGACGATGGCTTTGGCATCGGTCTGGCCATCGACTTGCGCCTGTACGCTGAGCAGATCGACCAGCATCGGCTTGGACACCTGCACATTGAGGTCGAGCAGTGCGATCAACTGTTTGACCAGTTGATCCGGCGGCATGTCCATCGAGGCCGGTTTGGTCAGGTCGATTACCAGATTGGCGCGGCTTTCACCGTTGGCGGTTTTCAGCGACAGGTTTTCCAGGGCCAGTTGCGGGCCGGCGGCCAGCAGTTTTTGCAGATCGGATTTGACTTGCGCGTTTTCCGCCTCGGTCAGATTCAGCTCCGGAGCTGGCAGGCCAGCGGCAGCGGCATCAGCAGCAGCCTTCTCGTAAGGCTGCAGTTTGGTCTGATAGATCTGCATCAACGACAGGGTCGACGGGATATCGAGGTTCTTCAGGCTCATGGCCAGTTGCGCCGAACCGATCTTTTTGTCGTTCAGCGACACTTCACCGATCTGGTAATCTGCACGGCCGGAGGCGTTGCTGCCGTTTTCTTCGGTGAGGTTCTTCATTTCGAAGTTCTTCACGCCCAGCACCGACTGTTTGGCACCGAAAGTGGTTTTGCTGCTGGTCAGCTCCAGGGTGTTTTCCCCGGTGTAGTAGCCGTAGCTGCTCTTGGTCAGGTTGCTGGCCAGGGTCAGGCCGTTGAGTTCGATCTGCACCGGCGCCTGATCTTGCGAGACGGTGACCAGTTTCAGATTGTCCATGTAGCCGTCAGCCTTGACCTTCTGCGCCTGGGCACTGGCGGAGATGTTCATGGTCAGGCCGGAGAATTTCAGGCTCGATTGCTCGTCCAGCGCGGTTTCCAGTGGCAGCAACTCAAGGCTGCTGGTAGTGGATTCGTCGTAGCCGATGTTGGTCACGCCCTTGAGCGGCGCGGCGCCTTTGGTGGCGGCAAACCATTTTTCGGTGGCCGGGCTCTTTTCCAGCTCGTAATTGCTGGTGGCCATGACCGGCAGCCACTTCAGCGATACCAGACGCGAGAACGGCAGCGGGCCGTGTTCGATATGGTCGACGAACAGCAGCTCGACCGGCTTGTCACCGAACATCTCGCCCTCGCCCTTGAGGCGGTAGTGCGCGGTGCTGGTGAAGGTGTGACGCTCCAGCGACACCAGCTCCAGCGATGCGGTGCCATTGGAGCCGGCCATCGCGGTCTGCAGCTCTTTGTTGGCGTTGGTGACGGCGTTGTTCAGCACGCCTTCGATCTTGGTTCCGGTGTACCAGGCCCCGCCGGCGCTGATGGCACCGATGGCTACAACAATCCCGAGAAGCACGCCTGCTGATTTATTCATGAATGACCTGATCAATGTCCGTGGCTGAAAATGTGGTCGTCTTCCCTGAACCCGTGACCGGGTCGCGGCTCGACTCCGCTGAAATTAGCGGTGGAGATTAGCACTGGCAGCGCGAGGCGGCCCAATGTTTAAAGGTTAAAGAGTGTCTATGGGGAGTGTGGACAGCTGACAGGCGGGGAGAGTTGCAGTGTTTTTGAGGACGCTATCGCGAGCAGGCTCACTCCTACAATTGAAATGCGTTCCCCTGTAGGAGTGAGCCTGCTCGCGATAGGGCCACTGGATTCGCAGAAGATCAGGAATACTGAACCTCGATCTCATCGAGTTGATGATCAAAGCTCTTCAACCGCGCCGTCCACGTATACACCAGCACTTCGAAATCCCGATCGATCACCGCTGCGCCCGGTCCCTCGGCGCGCGGGTCGCAGAAATCCAGTTGATAACGCTCCCGGGCCATGGCCGTGGCGACATCCGATAGTTCGCGGGCATTGTTGAGCCAGTGCCAGCCTTCATCGGCAATCTGCTTGTCGAGTTCCAGACACTGCTTTTTCAGGGCTTCGAGGCTTTTTTCCAGCGGGGTGCCGGTGAGCTCGCCCATGACTTCGGCGAAAGTACGTCCAGGTTGCCAGTAACTGCCCCAGAAGTAGCGATCGAATACGGTTTCGACCCGACGCAGAGCGACTTTGGTGTCCCAGATCAGCACCAGGGTCTTGCCTTGTTCAAGCTGTCTTTTCTTGACTCGCTGCACCTGGACCGAGGCCCACGCCACGACGACGATTGCCATCACCGCGATCAACGCCGTGGCGCTGTCGAGGAAGACCATGGCCTTATCGATCTGATGGGCCAGCATGATGCCGTAGAAATAGGTGGCCGACAGCAGCACCAGCGCTACCAGGGCGCACCAGAAGCCGAGAGCGTAAGGGTTTTTCATTATTGGTTTCCCCTAGACCAGCGCTAGCAATGTGCGCTGGAAGGGCGCCGTGCTCAGGGCACCCTTCCAACACTTCAAAGCATAGCAACGGCTTCAGGGTTTGCTGGCGCTTGAGGCTTGCGTTCGTCCGCTTTCCCAACCGCCGCCCAGCGCGAGGAACAAATCGATCTGGCTCATGGCAACCTGGGTGTTGGCGGCGGCCAGTTGCGCAGTAACGTCGGTGTAGGTGCGGGTCGCTTGCAGGTCTGCGAGGAACGACTCACGCCCGGCCTGGAAGAAGCGGTGCGTCTGATCGGCGGCGAGTTTCGCCGACTGTTCCGCATCGGCCAGCGCATCGCGGCGTTGCAGCAGCGCGGTGTACTGCGCCAGGCCGGTCTGGGTTTCGCGGATGGCGTTGAGCACCACGCCATCGAAGTGCGCCAGCGCACCCTGGGTATTGGCTTCCGCCTCGCGAATACGGGCGCGGGCGCCGTTGGTCGGGACCTTCCAGCTCAACGACGGGCCGAAGCCCCAGCGGTTGGTCGACGGATCGCCAAGGTCGGAAATAATACCGACAGTGCCGATGGTCGCGCCGATGCTGATGTCCGGGTACAGCTCGCCAGTGGCGATGCCGATCCCGGCGGTCGCGGCGGCGAGGCGACGTTCGGCCTGACGCACATCAGGCCGACGCTTGAGCAGCGCCGCACCGTCGCCGACCGGCACCAGTTGGGCGATTTTCGGCAGTTCGGCGCAGGTGGCGGTGCCGGCAGGCAACTGATCGACCGGTTTCGCCAGCAACATCGACAGGCGGAACAGCCCGGCCTGACGCGCCGCTTCATAGCGCGGCATGTCGGCGCGCAACGACTTGAATTGGGTTTGCGAACGGGTGACCTGGGTTTCATCGCCACGCCCGGCATCGCGCAGGCGCTGGATCAGGGTGGTGCCTTGCGATTGCAGGTCGAGGGAATGCTGGGCGATTTCCCGCTCTTCATTGGCGGCACACACCTGGGTGTAGGCGCGAACCACGTCCGCTACCAGAGTGATGCGCGCGGTGTCGGCGGCGGCCTGGGTCGCATCGGCGTTGGCCTTGGCGGCTTCGATCCCGCGCTGCAGCGTGCCCCACAGGTCGAACTGGTAAGAGGCGCTGATGCCGATATCGCCGACGTTGGCCACCGGCACCTTTTCCGTCAGCAGGTAGGCCTGACCGGACTCCTGCAAGCGCTGCGCGCCCATCTTCACCCCGGCACTCCAGCCGCCCGCCGCTTCGGCCTCATCGACCTGGGCCCGCGCCCGCGACAGGTTCGCCGCCGCCACGCGCAAGTCAGTGTTGGACGCCATGGCCTGCTGCACCAGTTGATCCAGACGCGGATCGCGATACAGCCGCCACCAGTCGGCGGGCACCGGCGCTGACACCACCGGTTTGCCCTCCACCGCCAGTTCGCCCTGAAAATCCTTGCGCTGCACCGCCGCGTCAGCGGGCAGGTGATAGTCCGGCCCGACCATCTGACAGGCCGAGAGCATCACGCCCAACCCGGCGATCATCAGGGCCCTGTTCATTGCGCGGGCTCCTGTTTGTGGTCGTCGCGTGGCTGATCGTCGATGATCGACACGGTAGCGGTCCGCCCGGCGATCATGCGGAAATCTTCCGGCACTTCGTCAAAGGCGATGCGCACCGGAATCCGCTGCGCCAGCCGCACCCAGCTGAACGCCGGGTTGACGTTGGGCAGCAGGTTGTTGCCGCTGGTGCGGTCACGGTCTTCGATACCGGCGACGATGCTTTCGACATGCCCGCGCAGCTTGGCCTTGTCACCGATCACACGGATGTCCACCGACTGCCCGACATGAATGCCGTCGAGTTTGGTTTCTTCGAAATAGCCGTCGATGTGGAACGAGTTGCTGTCGACCACCGACAACACCGGCCGCCCGGCGGTGACAAATTCCTGCACTCGCGGCGCGCGGTCGTTGACGTAACCGTCCACCGGGCTGCGGATCACCGAGCGATCCAGGTTGAGCTGGGCGCTGTCCACCGTCACCAGCGCTTCGGCCAGCGCCGATTGCGCCCGGGCCACTTTCGACAGGCTTTCTTCCAGTTGTTCGGCCGGCACCAGATTGCCCAGCCCACGGTTACGCTTGGCTTCACGCTGCGCCTGGGCCAGGGTTTCTTCGCGATCGGCGACCGCCGCCTTCGCCTGACGCAGGGCCAGTTTGAAACGGTCCTGGTCGATGCTGAACAGCACCTGGCCGCGGTTGATCAACTGGTTGTCCTTGACCTCGACCTGCTGGATCAGCCCGGACACGTCCGGGGCGATCTGGATGATGTCGGCACGGATGTGGCCGTCGCGGGTCCACGGCGCAAACATGTAATACATCACCATGCGCCAGACGAGGACGACGGCAAAAGTCACGATCAGCAGGGTCAGTACCACGCGACCGATAGTCAGAAACGGTTTTTTCATGTCATCAGGTATCGACTGAGTGAGTCCACGCCGTACAGCATCACGGCGTAGAGGGCCACGTTGAACAATGCCCGGTGCCAGACCAGACGGTAAAAGTGCAGGCGCGTGAGCACGCCATGCACCAGCAGAAACAACACATAGGTGATGCCCATCAACACCAGCAGGGTCGGCAGGAAAATCCCGCTGATATCCAGATCACCGATCATAGGGGCGCTCCATCGGGCAGCGGTTCTTCGGCATCGCTTGTGCTGACGAATTCCACGCCGGGCAGCAGCGCCAGGCGCAAACCGCTCAGGGCATGCAACAGGTTTAGTCGGGTTTCGTCGTCACCGTGACCTTTGAGCGCACGGCGCGTGCGGTCCATGGTCATCAGCAGCGGGCTCGGTGCCGGCAGGCGTTCGCCGGCCTTCAGACAAGCGCGGAAATAATCGCCGACCTCGGCCACCACTTGCCGCAGCAATGCCTGCGGTGCACCTTCCACACGCGGCGTGTAGGCCAGCAGGTCGAGCAGGTTCAGCCCAACGCGCACTTCACGCATGGCGATCCCGGTGTCCTGACCGGTCATGGCCAGACGCGGCAGGTGCTGCATCAAACGGTCGAGCAACTGCACGCCCAGTTGCCGGTGCTCGGCGAGGTTCGCCGGCTCGGTCATGCGCACGATGTCCTTCCAGCTGAAACGGGTCAGACGTTTGGCCGCCAGTTCGACACCGAACGGGCGGGTGACCAACGTCCAGATGAACGCGAACAACAGGCCCATCGGCCCGGCCAGATTGGAATTCACGAAGGCAAAAAAGTCCGCGTCGTACGCGCCCTGAATGCTGATGAAAGAAGAGGTGTTGACCAGTGTCAGGAGCATGCCGAGATAGAACCGTGGCTGCACCGTCAGGGTGCCGACACAGATGAACGGAATCGCAAACGCCAGCACCAGCATCGGAAAATCGTGCAGGTTCGGCAGAATCAGAAACAGATAGAGACTGGCAAACAGCACCGACATCCCGGTCCAGAAAAAGAACCGGTAGATCTGCGGCGCCGGGTCGTCCATCGAGGCGAAGAAACTGCACGCTACCGCCGCCAGAATCACCGCGCTGCCACCGTCCGGCCAGCCAAGCAGAATCCACAGCACCGAAGCGACGATGATCGCCAGAATGGTCGAGGCCACCGAATACAGCATCATCCCGCGGTCGAGAAACGGCGTCAGCCGCCCGAGGCGCCAGTGCCGGTACACCGCACGCCAGCTGTCCTGGCGCTCGCAGAGAATCGCGTCCTGCAGACTGCGGCAGTCCTGCCACAGATCGATGAATTCGCCGAGGCGATAAATCGCGTTGGAGAACAGCAATTGCTTGCGATCGTCCAGCGCCTCGCAGCTTGGTTGCAGGGCCTGGAGTTGATCCTTGAGCGCCTGCCAGCGGTCCAGATCGGCATCTTTATGACCGAGCCATTCCTGGGTCGCGGTCAGCAGCGGGGCAAATTTTTCCACCAGCTCCGGCGTACGTCGCTCAAGGGCATACAGCGAGTCTTCCAGAGCGTCGATCACCGGCAACAGGTGGATCATCCGCCCGCGCAGCTCCTTGGTGTTGCGCACGGTTTGCGGCCGGGCGCCTTCGTGGGGTAACTGGCCGATCATTAATTCGAGGCTGTTGAAATTGGCGACCATGGCCATGCGCAGCGCGGTGATCTGTTCAGGCTGCACGTCGCGGCTGAGAAACTTCAGGCTGTAGGTGGTGGCGTCGGCGAACCACTTGCCCACCGCGTCGTTGAATACCGGCGCCAGACGGCGCGGCCAGAACATCGCGCCGACCACCGCCGCCACGGCGATGCCGAGAAAAATCTCTTCGGTACGCGCTTCCGCCACGTCCCACACCGCCAACGGGTTATCCACGGTCGGCAAGGCAATCAGCGGCAGGGTGTAACCGGCGAGCATCAATGCGTAGTTATTGGCCGTGCGCAGGTGCAGCGACAGGAACAACAGGATCCCCGTCCACAGCGCGATGACCACCACCAACACGTACGGACTCTGCACGAACATCGGCACGAACAGCACCGCCGCCGCCGCCCCGAGAAAGGTGCCAATGGCGCGGTACAGCGCCTTGGAACTGGTCGGGCCGAGAAACGGGCTGGAGACGATATACACCGTGGCCATCGCCCAATACGGACGCGGCATTTGCATGAGCAAGGCGATGTACAGCGCAATCATCGACGCTGCAAAGGTGCGGACCCCGTAGAACCAGTCCCGGGCCGGAGGAATGCCGGAGAAAAAACCGTTCAAGAATTGATCACCACAGGCGGATGGGCCGCCTCAAAAGCTCGCAGTACCCGAAGCGTAGCCTCCAGATCACTCTGGTCGATGCCTTCGAGCACCTCATGACGCAGACGTACCAGTTCACTTTCCACCGCTTGCACCAGCTCACGGCCGGTGTCGGTCAGGCTCAGGCACTTGGCCCGACGATCCTGCGCATCTTCGGTGCGGCAGACATAGCCGGCGTGGCACAACTGATCGAGCAGGCGCACCAGCGACGGACTCTCCATCCCGGCCGCCTGCGCCACTTGCACCTGACGCACACCCTCGCCCAACCGCCCGATCATCAACAACGGCACGGCGCAGGCTTCGGAGATTCCATAGTTGACCAGCGTGGTCTGGCAGATCTTCCGCCAATGCCTGGCGGCCACCACCATGGCACTGCTGATGTTCATCTGGAGAGCGTCGAGGGAATTCGGCACGGGAAAATGCACACTGTTAGTTTGCTAACTATCAATATCGCATTGGCGGGGAATTTCAGTCAAGTTTTGAAACAAATCTTCTCGGCAGAGAATTTCTATAGTTCATCCAGCTCGATGGCTACCCCTACTTCGTTCCTGCGCGAATGTGTGATTGACACCAAATCGAAATCATCCAGCTTATTCAGGATCGCTTCATAAGTTTCTGGCGAAATCAGCACAGCCACTGTTGTGTCGTGCTCCCGAAACTCGACAGGCCCGTTGGAGATGCTTTCGATCACTGCCTCAATACAGTCCCCAAGCGCGTCAACATCAATTGTTCTGACTGGCAAAAATGATTGCATCGACGGCTCCGGATTGTTGAATTGGCAAGCTACTCCAACATCGATAGGGATCCTGCGGACATTCTGTAATAAGGTTTTACTTCAGTCCTACAAAACCCGCCCCTTGCGCAACAACACATTCAACTGATCCACCACCTCCGCCCAATCCGCATCATCAAGAATCTCGCCGCGCAAAAAATCCGCCTGGCTCTTGCTCCAGAAAAACGCGTCTGCGAGGTGCAACTCGGGTTTGAGTGGTGAATGGGTGGCGATGAATTGCTCGATGCTGGTCGGGTCGCTGCTCAGGCCGAGTTGGTCGAACAGGGATGGGAGGCTGTGGGTGGGCTGTTCCATGGAGGACTCCTTCAAGAATGCGGTGGATGGGCGATTATTCGCGAGCAAGCCCGCTCCCACAGGGGATTGCGGTCAACCTGTGGGAGCGGGCTTGCTCGCGAAGGCGTCAGTGGCCGCACCACAAAACCTAATGACTCAACTCCCGCACCTGCGCATGCGGCACCATTTTCAGGAACTCGGGCATGCTCATGTGCAGCAGGTAGTTGTGGTTGCCGGCTTCCAGGTAGATGTCTTTCTGCCGGGTCAGCAGCGGGTCGATGACCATGTCCAGGCCATAGGAATCACCCAGTGGCGGCACCGCGCCGCGTTCGCAGTCATCGAAGATATGCGCCAGATTGCTCTCGCGGGTGATCTGCCATTCACCGCTGCTGCGCACTTTGCTCAAATCCAGGTGCCGGCTGGCGGGCAGCACGGCCATCAGGTAATGCCCGTGGTGGTCGTCGAGGATCACCGATTTGGCCACACGTTCGGCGGGCACCCCGGAGACCCGCGCGGTTTCCAGGCTGCTGGCCGAGTGTCGGTGGGCCACGACGTCATATTCGCAGTGCGCCCGACTCAGGCTGCTCTGCACTTTTTTTGCCATACGCATGATGCACCTCGGTGTCACGCTGAACGTTGTACCTGTTCTGCTGAGTCTAGTTCGGCAAGCCACTGGCGAAGGGAAATCCGCTCACTGGACACATCTGTTCATTGATCAGAATTCATCCAGCGCCAGGCTCAACTAGACTCAAGGAACCACCCATGACTCTCCCGGAGGGTCACGTGACCAGTCGATGTTGTACGTTTTTCCTGATGCTGCTGCTCAGCGGCTCGGCCCTCGCGGCTGACGTCCCGCTGACGGCGGTCAATCCGGTCGGCCTGTGGCTGATCACCCTCGGGATTGCCTTTCTGATTGCCGAAGCCGCGCTGCCCAACTACGGGGTAATCGGCCTGGGCGGGATCATCATGTTCGTCATCGGCGCGCTGATTCTGAGCAATGCCGATTTGCCGGTACCCATGATGATCGGGCTGGGCCTGATCAGCGCCTTGCTGTTGATCGCGCTGATCATCCGCGCCTTGAAAACCCGTCCGCGTCACGCCGTCAGCGGCGATGCCGGGCTGGTCGGCAGCGTGACGGCGGTGACCACCGTGCAAGCGGAAAACACGCACAACGGCTGGGTGCAATTGCAGGGTGAGCATTGGCAAGTGCAAAGCACAACACCGCTGCACACCGGGCAATCGGTGCGTGTGGTCGGGCGTAAGGGCTTATTGCTGAAAGTCGCCGCGACTGACGCGGCAGGACACGGAGAGTGATCATGGGTCTGCAAATCGGTTTCGTTGCACTGTTGCTGCTGGTCATTGCCCTCGCCGGGTCGACCTTTCGCATCCTGCGTGAGTACGAGCGCGGGGTGGTGTTCCAGCTCGGGCGCTTCTGGCAGGTCAAGGGTCCGGGGCTGATCCTGCTGATTCCAGTGGTGCAGCAAATGGTCCGGGTCGACCTGCGCACCGTGGTGCTCGACGTGCCACCACAGGATGTGATCACCCGCGACAACGTTTCGGTGAAGGTCAATGCGGTGCTGTACTTCCGCGTGCTCGACCCGCAGAAGGCGATCATTCAGGTCGAAGATTTTCTCTCGGCTACCAGCCAACTGGCGCAGACCACCCTGCGCGCGGTGCTCGGCAAACATGAACTGGATGAGCTGCTGGCCGAGCGCGAGCAGTTGAACATCGACATCCAGCAGGTGCTCGACGCCCAGACTGACGCATGGGGCATCAAGGTTGCCAACGTCGAGATCAAGCACGTTGATCTGAATGAGTCGATGGTGCGCGCGATTGCCAAACAGGCCGAAGCCGAACGCGAACGCCGGGCCAAGGTGATTCACGCCGAAGGCGAACTGCAAGCCTCGGAAAAACTCATGCAGGCCGCCGAAATGCTTGGTCGTCAGCCCGGCGCCATGCAGCTGCGTTACATGCAGACCTTGAGTTCGATTGCCGGCGACAAGAGTTCGACCATTGTTTTTCCGCTGCCGATCGAGCTGCTCAAAGGGATGGCGGATCTGTCAGGCAAGTCCTGAGCATGCGCACACCAGCGATTATCCCCCCGGTTTATCGGCGCTTGGCACCATCACGTACAAGCGCGCAAAAGCGCCACCCGCATGCACATCGCTTTGCCGCTGCCAGCCTTCGGGCAACGCCGCAAAGTCAGTGGGTTCGTCCAGGGTGCCGATCAACCATACCCGAGCGCCAACCTTGGACAAATCGCCGAGTTGGTCGAGATAAACATCCTCGCTGACCAGCGTGCCGAACCCGTAGGCATTGGGACGCGTAGAGCGTCCGTCCGCCGCCGGTGGCGTGTACAGGCGAACCTGCGCATCGGTGCGGTTGTAATAGATGTAACTGAGGTACCACATCATGTCGCTGGTAACGATCCGGTCACCCTCAACGAAGTGCCGGTTGACGTAATCGACAACCACGCTGAACTGATCGTTGCTGTCGACCGTGGCGTTGTTCTTCACACCCACCAGTTCGACCCCAACGAACAACACCAGAATCGCCAGCGCCAGCACGCGAGAACCTGTGTACAGCCGATCGACCGCCAGCGCCACCAGCATCGGCAGCCCCAGCGCATAGGCCGTCACATAACGTTCGATGAACACCGGTGAGATGAACGACACGCCAAACACCAGCAGAATCGGCAACACGCTGTAGAACAGCAGCAGCAAGCTGCCGCGAAATACGCTGCGATCACGTAGCAGGGCAACCCCGATCACTGCCACCAGCGCCGATGGCAAGAGCAAAAACAGCCAACCCGGCAGGGTCATGCCATCGTCTTGAATCAGCAGCGACCAGACCATCGACGGCAGTGAGCTGAGGGTGACCGGATCTTCCCAGCCAATGTCATTACTGGCCTTGAGTTCCGGGATGTGTTGCAGCAGATCCAGCAGATTGGGCACCCACGGCAGGTACAGCAACGCAATGACCAGATTCGCCAGCCACCACGCCGGTCGCTGGATATGCCGCAGCCGATACCCCGGCTGCACGCGCACTGCCGCCAAGTACAGCCAGTGGCTGATCACGCAGAGCACGGTGAAGTAATGGGTATAAAACGCCGCCGTCATCAGCAGCGCGTACGCTACCAGGTAGCGATGCCGCCGAGGCTGCCGAACCCAATAGACCAACGCAATGGTCGCCGCGATCAGCCACATGCCGAGCAGCGAATACATGCGCACTTCCTGGCTGTAGCGCACGGCCGTGGGCAACAGCGCCAGCAGCAGTCCGGCCAGCAGCGCGGCGCGGCGGGTGGCGAGCAGATCCACCAGCCACACACCGAGACCGACGGTAATGATCCCCGGCAGCGCACTCATCATGCGAATGGACAGGATGCCGTCGCCGAACAGCCCGATCCAGCCGTGCAGCAACAGGAAATACAACGGCGGGTGCACGTCGTGGGCTGCACGCCCCCAGATTTCAGTCAGCGAAAACTGGCTCAGCAGGACGCTGGAGCCTTCATCGAACCAGATCGCTGCCGCCGTCAGGTCGTAAAAACGCACCACCGCCGCCAGCAGCATGATCGGTAACAGCCAGTGTTCTCTGGCCCAACGAATCAGGCGCAAGGCAACCAGCCATGCCCCCGGAACCGCACGCGGATCCTGCGTGTCGCCAACCGGCGTTTCTCTGTGTGCCGCCATTGCATCCTCTTGCTGTGCCGGAATATCGCGAACGGAAGGCTCCGAACCTGACCGTCACTTTAGGTCAGCCACGGGAGGGCCGTCGATGGCGGTGTGCGGTTTCACGACATCCGGCACCCCGGCCGATCCCAAACAGCCCTCGGCATTTTCAGTTCACGCCATCAGCGTTGCGCCATCTCCCCCGGCGGATACACCGACTCCCAGCCCCCACCCAACGCCCGGTACAACCCGACCATCGCCAGCGAAACGCCGGTCGAACTCTCCACCCACTGCTCCTGCGTCGCCAGCAACGCACTTTGCACGGTGAGGACGTTGACGAAATCCACCGCGCCCTCGACGTACTGCTGCTGCGCGGTGCGCAGGGCGATCTGGTTCTGCCGTACGGCTTCGGCGAGGCTGTCTCGGCGACGCTGGCTGGCGTTGTAAGCGGTCAATTGATCGTCGATTTCATGCCAGGCGCGCAGCACGGTCTGCTGATAGGCGATGCCCGCTTCCTGTTGCTGGGCTTCGCGCAGTTGCAGCATGCCGCGCAGGCGTCCGCCGTCGAACAACGGCAGGCTGAATTGCGGGCCGATGCCGAATGCACGTGAGCCCCAGGAACCGAAATCGCTCAGTTGCATCGCCTGCGATCCTAAGTTGCCGGACAGGGTGATGCGCGGATAGAAATCGCCCTTGGCCACGCCGATGTTGGCGGTGGCGGCGTGCAGGCGTGCTTCGGCCTGACGGATATCCGGACGGCGTTCGGCCAGTTGCGACGGCAGGCCGATGGCGACTTGCAGCGGTGACTGCGGCACCGCGCCGTCTGTGGATAACTCTTTGGCCAGGGCTTGCGGCGGCTCGCCCATCAGCAGGCTGATCGCGTTGATCAGTTGCGACTGACGCTGCTCAAGCGCCGGCAGGCGCGATTCGATGGCGGAGACCTGCGCGGCGGCTTCGGCGACGTCGAGATCGGTCGCCACACCATCGTTCAGGCGCAATTGCGAGAGCTTGAGGCTGTGCCGGGCGACGTCGAGGTTCTGCTCGGTGACCGCGCGAGTGTTCTGCACGCCACGCAGTTGGATGTAGTTTTGCGCGGTGTCGGCGAGCACTGCCAGAAGCACACCGCGCCGGTCGTTTTCAGCGACTTCGAGGTTGGCATCGGCGGCTTCGGTTTCGCGGCGCACACGGCCCCAGAAATCCAGTTCCCAGGAAGCGGAGAAACCGGCGTCCCACAGGTTGAAGGCGGAATCGCCGTTGTGCCCGGACGGGTCGCTCAAGCCTTTGCCGCTGTTGCGTTCGCGTGCGTAGCTGCCGGTGGCTGCCGTCGACGGATAACGATCAGCGGTGATCACCTGGCGCGCGGCACGGCTTTGTTGCAGACGGCTGCTGGCCAGTTGCAAGTCGAGGTTGCTCTTGATCGCCCGCTGGGTGAGGGCCGAGAGCTGCGGGTCGTGGAAAACCTCCCACCAGCGTTCGTTCAGGGGTTCGCTGACGGCTTGACTGGGGGCGGACTTGGCGGGTTTGGCCCAGTCGGTGATCTGTGCGGCTTCGGGCTTGTGGAAGTCGGGGCCGACGGTGCAGGCGCTGAGGCCAATAGCGAGCAATGCACCGAGGGTGAGTTGCTGCCATTGGCCTCTTCGCGAGCAAGCCCGCTCCCACATTGGGTAATGCGTTCCCCCGGTGGGAGCGGGCTTGCTCGCGAAGGCGTCAGTTCTATCAAAACTGTTCATCGCTGAGTCACCTCACGTTCCGCCGACGCCGAACGGCGAGTATCGATACTCGCCTCTACCGACATGCCCACACGCAAACGCTCGGCCAACGGCTGACCCGGTTCAAGCACGATCTTCACCGGAATCCGCTGCACGACCTTGGTGAAGTTACCCGTGGCGTTATCCGGTTTCACCGCGGCGAATGTCACGCCAGTCGCCGGGGCAATGCTTTCGACGCGACCGCTCAAGGCCTCGCCACCAAGGCTGTCGACGCGCACCTGCACGTGCTGGCCCTGCTGCACGTCCGTCAGTTGGGTTTCCTGGAAGTTGGCAACCACATACGCCTGCTTCAACGGCACCACCGCCAGCAGCTTGCTGCCCGGCGTGACATAAGCGCCGACGCGCACAGCACGCTCGCCGATCATGCCGTCCTGCGGCGCGGTGATCCGGGTATACGACAGCTCGAAACTGGCGATTTCCAGCGCCGCTTGCGCGTGCTTCAGATTGCCTTCGGCGGCATCGCGCTGCGCCGTGAGAATCTCGACCTGCTTGCGTTCAGCCGCGAGCTTCGCGCTGGCGGTATCGAGCCGAGCGCTCGCCTGATCAATACGCGTGCGGGCCTGTTGCGCGTTCTGCACCGTGCCGGCACCCACGCCAGCGAGGTGGTTGTAACGATTGAGCTCCTGCTGGGCGAACGCCATTTCTGCCTTGGCCGAGACCACCGAGGCCTGCGCCTGAGCAATCACCGACGTCTGCCGCTCCAGCGTGGCCTTGGCGTTTTGCAGCTGAGCGCGGGCGACCAGGGTTTGCGCATCGGCCGCTTCAGCGGCGGCGCGCAAATCGCGATCATCGATCAGCGCCAGCAACTGCCCGGCCTTGACCTGTTGGTTGTCTTCCACCAGCACTTCCTTGATGAATCCGGCCACGCGCGGCACCACCAGGGTGAAGTCGGCGGAAACGAACGCATCGTTAGTGTTTTGCTGGGTCCGCTTGCCGAACAGTCCCGGCACCGCCAGGTACAGCAACACGCCGACAGCCAGTGCGGCCGCCACGGCCACCGCGAGTTTTTGCTTTGCTTGAGTCGTCATAAAAACCTTCGGTATCAGTGAAGCAATCAGGTCGGCGCACGGGGCGGAAAGATCCGCGTCGGCAGCCAGAAAATCAGCAGGATCAGCGCCACCGCGACGCCGGCCATGCACACATAGAGATCAGAGGAAGTCAGCACCACGGCCTGTTCGTGCAGGCGATGGGCGAGGCCCGGATCGCTGCGATCGGCCAACGGTGAATTGCCGAGGCTGTCGATCAACATGGTCGAGTGGAAATGCAGGCGCGCGGTGGTCAGCGCCTCAATGACTCCGGTGGCGATCACCGCCGCCAGACCTTTCACCGTGTTGAACCACGCCGAGGCAAACGGCCCGTCCTGCGGCTGGATGCTGCCGGTCGAGAGCATCAACAACGGCAGCACCGACATCGGCTGACCGAAAATCTGCAGCCATTGCAGGACGTAGAAATTGTCGCGGATCCACTCCGAGGTCAGCAGCGAGCCGCCCAGGCAGGACAGGGTCAACATGCTCAAACCGATCCCGAGCACCCAACGGCAATCGACCCAGCGCAGGTTGCACAGCGCCGCCACCAGCGGCAGCGCGATCAGTTGCGGCAACGCGGCGATCAGCATGATCGGCGCGGTCTGCACCGGGCGATAACCCTGGACCTGCGCCAGATAGCTCGATGGAATCAGCACCACCGCCTGCAACACCACCAGCACCCCGGCCAGGGTCATCAGCGCGAACGCCAGGTTGCGGATGCCGAGCATCTGCAACTTGAAGAACGGAATCGGCTGCGACCACTCATTGATCAGAAACGCCACCAGCAACAGCGAGCCGGCGCCGAGCAAACCGCAGATCAGGCTCGACTCGAACCAGTCCAGCCGATTGCCTTGCAGCAAGCCGATCACCAGCATGCAGATCGCCGGAAAGCCCAGCAGCAGGCCTTTCCAGTTGAATGTCTTGAGGCGTTCCAGGCGCAGCGGATCCTGCGGAATGCCCCAAGCGACCATCGCCATGGCGATCAGGCACGGCACGATGATTTGCCAGAACGTCCACTGCCAGCCGACGTACTCGCTCCACAGCCCGGCCAGCGGCGTGCCGAGGCCCGGGCCGAACGTCGCCGTCAACGCATAACCGGCCAAACCATAGAGCTTGAAGTTGGCCGGTAGGAAACGCAGGGCGACGGTCATCAGCATCGGCGGCAACGCGCCGCCGGCCAGACCTTGCAGGGTGCGCATCAACAGCAGGCTTTCGTAATTCGGGGCGAATGGGCACAGCACGCCGAGCAGGGTAAAGACGCTGATCATGCAGAGGGTGAAACGGCGCAGCGAAAAGGTCACCGAGCACCAAGGGGCGAATGCCATCGCGGCGACCGAGGTCGCGGTGTAGCAGGCAACCAGCCACGTGCCTTCGTCGTAACCGATGTGCAGCGCGCCACGGATGTCGGCCAGCGCGACCTTGGTCACCATCTCGTTGAGGCCCGAGACCAGCACCGCCAGCAGCACGCCGACCAGGCCCGTGATGATCCGCGCCCCGAATACCGGTGGCGCAGCCGCCGTCGCCGGACTGGCCGCAGCGAGGGGCGCCGGGACCGACAGGGATGTCATGGATTCAAACTCCGGAGGAAAAATACCGGAGCATTTTAGTAAGGCTTACTGCTGACGAAAATTGACTTATTGGCAGGTTATAAGTGCGCTCAGTGCAGCAATGAATATCCAATGTGGGAGCGGGCTTGCTCGCGAAAGCGGTGGGTCATTCAACCTATGCATTGCCTGACACGACGCCTTCGGGAGCAAGCCCCCTCCTACATTGATTCGGTGTCAGGGCTGTGCAGCCAGCCAGGTTTCGTCACAACACGCCTTGAGCGTTTCACGCAGCCAGCGGTGCGCCGGGTCCTTGTCGAAGCGCGGATGCCAGGCCTGGGTCAGCATCAGCGTCGGCAACGGAATCGGCAGATTGAACGAGCGCAGCTTCAGGCCCAATCGGCGCACGCTGAGCAACGCTTCCTTGGGCACCGGCAGGATCAGGTCGGAATCCGGCAAGGCAAACATCGCCGCGTGGAAACTCGGCGCGATCACCGCCACCCGCCGCTCCAGGCCCAGTGCATTCAGCGCGGTGTCGATGGGGCCGCGAGCAATGCCACGGCGCGACATGCTGATATGCGAGTAACCGGCATAACGCTCGGCGGTGATCTCGCCGTCCAGCAACGGATGATCCTCACGCACCAGACCGACGAAATGCGTGGAAAACAGGTTCTGAACTTTGACCTCCGGGGACACCGGACGGGTGTTGCTGACACTCAGATCAATCCGTCCTTCGCGCAGCGCTTCGTCGTCACCATCGCCCTCGGGGACGAAGCGCAACTCGCAGTGCGGCGCCTGCTGGTCGAGGGTATCGAACAGCTTGCCGCCATACACGCCGATGAAAAAATCGTTGGCGCGGATGCTGAAGCGCCGGCGCAACGTGCCCAGATCCACGCTGTCGGCGGAGCGAAACAGCAGCGCCGCCTGCTCGACCACATCGCGCACTTGCTCGCGCAGTTCCAACGCCTTGGGGGTTGGCACCAGGCCGCGACCGGCGCGCACCAGGATCGGATCGCCGATCGCCTCGCGGATTCGCGTCAGGGTGCGGCTCATGGCAGCGGGACTGAGGTTCATCCGCCGCGCGGCGCCGACCACACTGCCCTCGTCGAGCAAGGCGTCGAGGGCGACCAGAAGGTTCATGTCCGGGAGTTGCATGCAGAGCACTCGTGGCTGATCTGGATTGATCTGGGTGCAATGCTAGCAAACATCCTTGAAACCGGTGGCGCATGAGCCGACGCCTTCGCGAGCAAGCCCGCTCCCACAGGAGAAACGCATTCCAAAATGTGGGAGCGGGCTTGCTCGCGACGGGGCCAGCGGGAACAACACAAATTACCGCTGCATACCCCAGCGCTTGACGGTAACCCGCTCCAGCGTATCGAACACCAGATTCTCCACCAGCAACCCGATCAGGATCACCACCGCCAACCCGGCGAACACCTTGTCGGTGTACAGCTCGTTGCGGTTCTGGAAGATGTACCAGCCCAACCCGCCCTTGCCGCTGGTGGCGCCGAACACCAGTTCGGCGGCGATCAGCGTGCGCCAGGCAAACGCCCAGCCGATTTTCAGCCCGGCGAGGATCGACGGCAGCGCTGCCGGAATCAGGATGAACAGCACAAAACGCATGCCCTTCAGCCCGTAATTGCGCCCGGCCATGCGCAAGGTTTCCGAAACGCCGAGAAAGCCGGCGTAAGTGTTCAGCGCCAGCGCCCACAACACCGAATGCACCAGCACGAAAATCAGGCTGTTCTGCCCCAGCCCGAACCAGAGCAAGGCCAGCGGCAGCAAGGCAATCGCCGGCAGCGGGTTGAACATCGAGGTCAGGGTGCTCAGCAGGTCGCGACCAAACTGCGTCGACACCGCCAGCGTGGTCAGAGCGAATGCCAGCACGATGCCGATCAGGTAACCCTTGATCAGCACCACCAACGATATCCACACCTTGCCCAGCAACTCGCCGCTGAGCAGGCCGTCATACAGCGCATGACTGGTCTGCAGAAAACTCGGCAGCAGCAAGTCGTTGTTCTGCACCCGGGCGATGACTTCCCAGAGAACCGCCAGCAGAATCAGGATCACACTCTTACGCAACCAGCCCTGTTGCCACAGGCGTTGGCCTACAGGCAATTCGCGCTCGAGCGGTACGCTGGTCAATGGTTCAAGGACGGTTTCAAACTCTTGTCGTACAGACGATGGTTGGCTCATCGGGCAATCCTCCAGAACGCTCAATAAGCGATACGAATGTCGTTGAAATCGTGCTCGCGCTCGGTTTCCGGCGACTGGCCTTCATCGAACAGCAAACGGTGAATGCGCCGCGCCGACTCCTGAAACGCCACGCCGCCGAGGCTTTGCAGATCGTATTGATGGCTGTGCACTTCAGCGCGCACCCGCCCCGGATGTGGCGACAACAGCAGGATGCGATTGCCGACCACCAGCGCCTCTTCGATCGAGTGGGTGACGAACAGCAAAGTGAAGCGCACCTCTTCCCAGAGCAGCAGCAATTCTTCCTGCATCTTGCGCCGGGTCAACGCGTCCAGCGCGGCGAACGGCTCGTCCATCAAGAGGATTTTCGGCTGCATCGCCAGCGCCCGGGCAATCGCCACCCGCGCCTTCATGCCGCCGGACAGGGTGTGCGGATAGGCATCGGCAAACGCCGCCAGACCGACTTTTTCCAGATAGTGCAGCGCGCGTTCTTCGGCCTCCTTTTTCTTCAGCGTGCGCGAGGCCAGCAGCGGAAACATTACGTTCTGTTTCACGGTTTTCCACGGCGGCAGTTGATCGAATTCCTGAAACACCACGATCCGGTCCGGCCCCGGCGCGTCGACGCGCTGGCCTTGCAGGCGGATCTCGCCTTCGCACGGCGCAATGAACCCGGCGACCGCTTTGAGCAAGGTGGATTTGCCGCAGCCGGACGGGCCGAGCAGGACGAAGCGGTCCGCCGGATCGATTTCGAAACTGACCTGATGGGTGGCGCGTACCACCCGTTGCGGGGTGCGGTATTCAAGGCTGACTTGGTCAACCGCCAACAGCGCCTGGCTGCTGGCGATCGGGTTGCTGGCCGCGTGGCCTTGCAAGGGGGCGTTCATCTCGATCAGCTCCCTTGCAGCGGTTTGGCGTCCTGGAAGAAGTAGTCCTTCCACGATTCCGGTTTGTTTTTGATCGCACCGACGCGGTAGAGGAATTCGGCCAGTGGATAGGTGTTTTTCGGCGTGACGCTGAATTCGAATTGCGGGTTGTCGATGATTTTCAGCAACTCGGCGCGGTCGATCTTGGCCTTGGTCACGCGGATGTAAGTGTCCGCCGCCGCGCCCTTATCGTTCTGCGCAAATTGCGCGGCTTCGGTCAGCGCCTCGACGAAGGCTTTGTAGGTTTTCGGATTGTCGTTGCGGAATTTCTCGGTGGCGAACAGCACCGTCGGCGAGTTCGGGCCGAGGATGTCGTAGGAGTTGAGCACCACGTGCACGTTCGGGTTCTGCAGCGCCTGATCCTGGAACGGCGGGTTGGAGAAATGCCCGGTCAGTTCGGTGCCGCCAGCGATCAACGCTGCGGTCGCGTCCGGGTGCGGGACGGCGATGGTGTATTTGTCGAGGCGATTGAATTCCTTGTCACCCCACTGCTTGGCCGCGGCGTATTGCAGGAAACGCGACTGCACCGAAACGCCCACCGCCGGCACCGCAATGCGGTCTTTCTCGGTGAAATCGGCAATGGTTTTGACCTTGGGATTGTTGCTGACCAGGTAGTACGGGAAGTTGCCGAGCGAGGCCACGGCCTTGACGTTCTGCTTGCCGTGGGTGCGATCCCAGATGGTCAGCAGCGGGCCGACGCCGGCACCGGCGATGTCGATAGAGCCGGACAGCAGCGCATCGTTGACCGCCGCGCCGCCCGAGAGCTGCGTCCAGTCGACCTTGATGTCGAGGCCTTCCTGCTTGCCGTACTTCTCGATCAGGCCCTGATCGCGCACCACGTTGAGCAATAAATAGACAATCCCGAACTGTTCGGCGATGCGGATTTCACCTTCGGCGTGGGCCACGGTCGGCGCCACCAGGCTGCCGGCGATGAGGCTGAAACCGAGGCCAATGGCCGCCGCCAGCGGTGCAAATGGAAGACGTTTGGACATGATCGAATCTCCGGCAAATCAGAAAGGTGCGTCGCCCTGAATGGTCGTGCGATACAGCTTGCGGCGCAGGTGCGCAGGGCAGCCGGCGGCGAGGTGGATCAGCGAACGGTTGTCCCAGAACACCATGTCGTGGGGCTGCCACTGATGGCGGTAGATGTTTTGCGGCAGCACGCTGTGGGCGTAGAGCTCGGCGAGCAGTTGCTGGCTCTCGTCCTCGGGCAGACCGACTATGCGAGTGGTGAAGCCTTCGCTGACGAACAACGCCTTGCGGCCGTTTTCCGGATGGGTGCGAACGATCGGGTGCACCACTTCAGCGACCTGCGCCAGTTGCTCCGGGGTCAGGGTCGGGCGCCAGTTGCCTTCGAATTTGGTCTCGCTGTAGCGCGCCGTATAGGAGTGCGCTGCCGAGCGCCCTTCCACGGCTTTGCGCAGCGCTTGCGGCAGGTTGTCCCAGGCTTTGTGCATGTCGGCAAACAAGGTGCCGCCGCCCTCGGACGGCAATTCCTGCGCATGCAGCATCGAGCCGAGGCTCGGCAGTTCTTTATAGGACAGGTCGGAGTGCCAGAACTTGCCGGCATCGCCCAGGCCGATGTTCTGGCCGTTCTCGACGATGTTGGAAACGATGAGGATTTCCGGATGATTGGCCAGCAGGAACTGCTTGAGCACGTGAATCTGCAACACGCCGAAGCGGCGGCTGAAATCGATCTGCTGTTGCGGGGTGATGCGCTGGTCGCGGAACACCACAACGTGGTGATCCAGGTGCGCACGATGAATGCGCGCGAAGTCCTGATCGTTGACCGGCCGGGTCAGGTCCAGGCCGATGATCTCGGCACCGACGGCACCGCTGAACGGACGAATTTCAAAGCTTTGCGGCGCGGCAGTCGCGGCGCTTGGGGTGGCAGTAGCTGCGGACATCTTTCAATCTCCCACGCACGGCGCGCTCACAGGCGCGCACGTCGATCAGAAACTCACGCTGGATTGCGTGTTGGTTCAGGTCGTGCGGCGCGCCGATTGGTCGGCAGGTACGCAGGTGGCTGACTTTAAAGCTATAAGAACGGGAAATTAAATACCGTTAATGAATAACGATATGGCGGATGGTGAGGAATGGACTGGATGGTGAATGACGATTTGTGTCACTTACTGACAGGGGTGTGGTGATTTTGCTGGCCCCTTCGCGAGCAAGCCCGCTCCCACATTTGATCTTCAGTGGACACAAGTTCTGTGTTCGACCGAGATCCACTGTGGGAGCGGGCTTGCTCGCGAAGGGGCCATGTGCCGCGCTGAAGACCTACCGCTCGTGCAACGCCTCGGCCCGCGCCCGAATGATCGGCTTGAGCAAATAACTCAGCACCGACTTCTTGCCAGTGATGATATCCACCGACGCCACCATCCCCGGGATGATCAGCAAAGGCTTTTCATCAGTACCCAAGTGGCTGCGCTCGGTGCGGACCTTGATGATGTAGTAGGTGGTTTTCTTGTCTTCGTCGGTGATGGTGTCGGCACCGATCTGCTCCAGTTTGGCTTTCAGCCCGCCATAAATGGTGTAGTCGTACGCGGTGAATTTGACGATCGCTTCCTGCCCCGGATGCAGGAACGCAATGTCCTGCGGACGGATCTTGGCTTCGACCAGCAAGGTGTCATCCAGCGGCACGATTTCCACCATGTCGCTGCCCGGCTGAATAACACCGCCGATGGTGTTGACCAGCAACTTGTTGACGATCCCGCGTACCGGCGAGGTGACCAGCGTCCGGCTGACCCGGTCTTCCAGGGCCTTGCCGGTGGCCTGGGCCTTGTTCAGGTCGGTACGGGCTTCGTTGAGCTGGGTCAGCGCATCGCTGCGGAATTTGCCGCGCGTCTCGTCAATCTTGCGTTGTACTTCCTTGATGGCCGATTCGGCGCGCGGAATCGCCAGCGTGGTGGCGTCGAGCTGACCACGGGTTTCGACTTCGGCACGCTTGAGTCGCAGCACTTCCACCGGCGACACGGCGCCCTGCGCCACCAGCGGCTCGGACATGTTGATTTCCTGGCGTTGCAGGCCCAGTTGCTGGCGATATTGCGCCTGCTTGGAGGTGAATTCGCGCAGCTCTTGCTGACGCTGAATCAGCTGTTCCTGTAAACCGCCAATCTCGTCGTGCAATTGCTGGCGACGGCTGATGTACAACGATTCCTCGCTTTTCGCCTGACCCGGCACGGCTTTGAGCACGTCGTCCGGGAAATTCAGCGGGCGGTCATCGACCTCGGCGCTCAGGCGTTCGACGCGCAGCAGCATCGACAGGCGATCAGCCTCGGTTTCGCCGACGTTGGAAGCAAATCGTGTGTCGTCGAGACGAATCAGCGGCGCGCCGGCCTCGACGATCTGACCTTCCTTGACGAACATTTCCGAGACAATCCCGCCCTCAAGGTTCTGGATTTTCTGGATCTTCGACGATGGAATCGCCTTACCGTCGCCCTTGGTCACTTCGTCGATCACGGCGAAGTTGGCCCACAGCAGCAGGAACAGGAAGAAGCCGATGATTGCCCAGATAGTCAGGCGCACGACGCGCGGGGCGTCCTCGATCAGCGCCTTGTTGACCTCGGGCAGCGGCTGGCCCTGCAGCGAGGCAGAACCCTTGAAGTAGCGACGGATCGACTCTTTGACACCCGACTTAAGCAACACTGATCTGCCCCTTCTTCAACGCTTCCATCACGGCGGCTTTCGGGCCATCGGCGAGAATCTGTCCACGGTCGACCACCAGCAGGCGGTCGACCAGCGACAGCAGTGAGGCCCGGTGCGTCACCAGCACCACGGTCTTGTTTTCAACCACGGCAGCCAGACGTTGCTTGAGGCGTTCTTCGCCGGTGTTGTCCATGGCGCTGGTCGGTTCGTCGAGCAGCAGGATCGGCGGGTTGAGCAGCAGCGCCCGGGCCAGTGCAACGTTCTGCCGCTGGCCGCCGGACAGGTTCTGCCCGCGCTCGCCGACTTGCAGCTCGTAGCCTTGCGGATGCAGGCGGGCGAATTCGTGGACGCCGGCCAGTTCGGCGGCTTGCAGCACCAGTTCGTCTTCGACGTAACGCGCGCCGGAGACCAGGTTGTCACGCAGGGTGCCGGCCAGCAGCTGGATGTCCTGCGGCACGTAGCCGATGTTGTAGCGCAGCTCGCTGACGTCGATCTGGCGGATGTCCACGCCGTCCACCAGCAACGCGCCGTCGTCCGGCTGATACAGGCCCACCAGCAGTTTCGCCAGCGAACTTTTGCCCGAACCGCTGCGGCCGATGATGCCGATCTTCTCGCCGGGACGAATCACCAGGTTGATGTTCTTCAGCGCCGGGTTCTGTTGTTCCGGGTAGGTGAAGTTCAGCTGACGGCACTCGATCGCGCCCTGCAGCACCTTGCGGCTCAGCGGACGTTCTTCGAAATTGCGCTCCTGCGGCAGCTCCATCATCTGGTCAACGGAAGTCATGGTCACCCGCGCCTGCTGGTAGCGGGTCAACAGACCGGACAGCGACGCCAGCGGGCTGAGCGCGCGGCCGCTGAGCATGTAGCAGGCAATCAGACCGCCCATGCTCAGGTTGCCGGCGATGATCTGGTACACGCCGAAGACGATCATGATCACCCCGGCCAGTTGCTGGATCAGCAGGGTGATGTTCATCGCCAGACCGGAGAGCATTTTCACTCGCAGCTCGAGGCGACTGAGGGTGCCGATGGTCTGTTCCCACTGGTACTGACGTTCGCTTTCGGCGTTGTTGACCTTGACCGCATCGAGGCCGGCGAGGGTTTCGATCAGGCTCGACTGACGCTCGGCGCCCAGCGCCATGGTGCGTTCCATGGTCGCGACCAGCGGCTTCTGCAACGCGTAGCCGATCAACAGGGCAATCGGGAACGCCAGCACCGGAATCCACACCAGATGCCCGCCGAGAATGGCGATGACGATGAAGATCAGAATGGTGAACGGCAGATCGATCAGACTGGTCAGGGTCAGCGAGGCGAGGAAGTCGCGCAGGCTCTGAAATTCATGGATGTTCTGGGCGAAGCTGCCGACCCGTGCCGGGCGGTACTTCATGGCCATGCCGACGATACGCTCGAACAGCGTCGCGGAGATGATCAGGTCGGTTTTCTTGCCGGCCAGATCCAGGCACAGGCTGCGCAGGCTCTTGAGGATCAGGTCGAAAATGTAGGCACCAGTGATGCCCAGCGCCAGCACCCAGAGGGTCGCTTCGGCCTGGTTCGGCACCACGCGGTCGTAGACGTTCATCACGAACAGCGGCGCGGCCATGGCGATGATGTTGATCAGGAAACTCGCGGCGATCGCATCCGCATACAACCAGCGCGAACGCTTGAGGGTGTCGCGAAACCACGAGCGCGCACGCGGGATCAGCGTGCCGTGATTAACGTCGAATTTGTGCTGCGGCTGGGCGAAAAACACTTTGCCGGTGTAGTCGTCGGCCAGCAGTTCGCGGCTGACCACCGATTCGCCGCCATCACTTTCGCTGAGCAGCACCCGTGCTTCGTTTTCACCTTGCCAGCCGAGCAGGACAGCACTGCGGCCATCCTTGAGCAGCAACAACGCCGGCATGGCAATCGCCGGAATCTCTTCCAGCTTGCGTTGCAGCACCCGGCCTTGCAGCCCGGCGCGAGCCGCTGCGCGGGGCAGCAGCTCGACACTCAGGCGTTGTTTGGGCAACGGCAGGCCGGTGGTCAGCATCGCCGCGCTGGCGGGCTTCTGGTGCAGCATGCAAAGGGCGAGCAGACCATCCAGCAACGGATCGTCGTGCAACGCGCGTGGATCATGACTGAGATGAACTCGACTGACTTCTGATTCCACGCTCGACACTCTTTAACAGTTGAAAAGGGATAACTCAATTCATCCCGGGCAGCTGAACCTTGGGCTTCACGTCGTTCTGCACAACGGATGCCAATGGTGCGACCACTCCCTGGCTTTTGAGCAATTCGCCCATGGTCGCCTTGATTCGGTATTGAGTAAATAACTGAATGTTTTTGATTTCAGCCAGACGCCGCGAAGCGGTGAACAACTCGTTTTCGCTGTCGAGCAAATCGAGCAGGGTCCGCTCACCGAGGCTGAACTGACGCTGGTAGGCAGTGCGCACGGCGGTGCTGTGATCAACGTACTGCTGAGCAATCGGCACCTGCGCATTGGCGTTGTTCAGGGCGTTCCAGGCCAGGCCCAGTTCTTCGTTCAACTGACGCAGGGCGTTGTTGCGGATGTCCAGCGCCTGGTTCGACAGGTACGACTTGGATTCCAGATCGGCCTTGTTGCTGCCACCGGAGTACAGGTTGAAGCGCATGCGCAGCATCGCCTGCCACTCGTTGTTGTGGCCGTTCTGACCGTCGAGATCGTTGTCGGCAGTGCGACCCAGTTCAGCGTCGAAACGTGGGTAGAAGGTCGACTTGGCGGTTTCGTACTGCTTCTCGGCAGCGGCGATATCGGACTCGGCCGAACGCAGGATCGGGCTATTTTCCAGCATTTGCTGGCGTGCTTCATTGAGGTTGACCGGCATCATCGCCATGAACGGCGCCGGACGCTCCAGTTGGTCAGGCATCTGGCCGACAGCGCTGAGGAAGTTGGTCTCGGAGTCGGCGAGGTTGGTCTGTTCGGTGATCAGGTTGTTGCGCGCCTGGGCCATCCGCGCTTCGGCTTGATCAAGGTCGGCGCCGCTGCCAACGCCGCGCTGGGTACGCAACTGGATCTGGTCGTAGATACGCTGGTGGCTCTTGAGGTTTTCCTCGGCCAGACGCACGAATTCGCGGCGGGTCAGCACGTCCAGGTACACCTGGGCGACGGTCAGCGCAGTGCGCTCGGAAGTGCCCAGCAGGGAGTAGGCGCGGGAGTTGACGGTGGCTTGTTGACGCCCGACTTCGCTGGACGTTGCAAAACCGTCAAAAACCATTTGCGAGAGACGTAAACTTGACTCGCCGCGGTTCAGGGTTTCCCAGTGATTGCCACCTCCGTTCGCCCGCGTGGTCACGCTGTCGGTGCCCTCACGACCATAACCGCCCAGCAGATCGACCTTGGGCAGGTATCCACCTTTGGCTGCCTTTAACTGATAATCCGCGGCCAAACGACTGTTGACCCCTGCCTGGATTTCCGGATGGACATCCAGCGCCTGTTGCATGGCTTCCGGTAAGGATTGTGCCTGGACGAAAGAGGCGGCAAGGGCGAACGGTAGAGCCTTGAACAAGTGCAAACGCATGGTAAAGATTTCCCAGGACTTCTTGTCTTGAATCACAGCAAAACGTGCTGCTGCGTCGGATGATTGGCAACCGGAATGACCGTATGTCGGAAAGTTCAAAATAGGAACTGGATCACACGCTGAGGGACAGGTCGCCGCGGAAATATCAATGTGACATTAGTGGGGCGATTGTTTAGGATGGCACCCAGAAGGTCAATAGTTTGGCATAAAGTTAATAGCGAAAGAATCTAGCCAAATTATTGACGAAGAACAGCGTCAATCTTGATTCGCAAATTTTAAAAGTACGTCCAGACTGAATCGGCGCCGAAGCCATCAGGCTATGGAAGTCAACTGAACGTGACACCCCGGAGAGTCTTCAATGAGCAGTGTTGTTGCCATCGTCAAAAGCATTGTCGGTCAGGTATTCGTGGTCTCCCCCGAGGGTGTACGCCGCGTGCTCGTTGAAGGCGATCGCCTGTTCGTCGGCGACCAGATCGATACCGGCCTCTCCGGCGCCGTGTCGCTGGAACTGGCGGATGGCCGCACCCTGGACCTGGGCCGTGAAACCCAGTGGAGCGCCAACGCGCCCGACTCCAGCACTGACCTGGCCGAGGCCACCGCGCAGGCCGCGCCGTCTGTAGCCGAGCTGCAGCAAGCCATCGCTGCCGGTGCCGACCCGACCACCGCCCTTGAAGCCACCGCTGCCGGCGCCACCGCCGCAGGCACTGGCGGCGCGGCAGGCGGCGGCCATAGCTTCGTGATGCTCGACGCCACCGCTGGCCGCGTCGATCCGACCATCGGCTTCCCGACTGCGGGCATCAACTCCGGCGCGCAAGCCGCGCAGAACATCACCGGTGGCCAGACCACCGACAGCACCGCCAACGCTCTGCGTGAGTCGACTCTGAGCCTCAGCGCCACGCCGACCATCACCGAAGCCGGCGGCGTGCTGGTGTACACCGCGACCCTGACCCAGGCGCCGCTGACCGACCTGACCATCACCCTGTCAAACGGCTCGGTGATCGTGATTCCGGCAGGTTCCACCACCGGTACCGTCAACGTGCCGCTGGCACCGAACGACACCGTCTACAACGACCCGACCCAGATCAACGTGACCGTCACCGGCACCACCGGTGGCAACGGCATTACCGTCACCGTGCCGACTACTCCGGCCGTGACCCAGGTCACCGACACCATCGACACCACCACCGTTACTCTGACGGCGGGCAACAGCGTCACCGAAGGTGGCCAGATCACCTACACCGCGACCCTGACCAATCCGGCGCAGACGCCGGTTACCGTGACGCTGTCCAACGGTTCGACCATCACCATCGAAGCCGGCAAGACCACGGGCACCGTCAACGTGCCGACACCGCCGAACGACGTCTATAACAATGGCAGCACCGTCACTACCACCATCACCGGTGCTACCGGCGGCAACTTCGAAAACCTGGTGCCGAATCCGACGCCGGCGGTGACCACCATCACCGACTCGATCGACACCACCAATCTGACCCTGACCGCCACCGGCAGCGTGGTTGAAGGCGGCCAGATCACCTACACCGCGACCCTGACCAACCCGGCGCAGACACCGGTTACCGTGACGCTGTCCAACGGTTCGACCATCACCATCGAAGCCGGCAAGACCACGGGCACCGTCAACGTGCCGACACCGCCGAACGACGTCTACAACAACGGCGGCACCATCAGCACCACCATCACCGGTGCTACCGGCGGCAACTTCGAAAACCTGGTGCCGAGCACGACGCCAGCGACCACAACCGTTACCGACTCCATCGACACCACCAATCTGTCGCTGAGCGCTACCGGTACCGTGGCTGAAGGCGGCTCGATCATTTACACCGCGACCCTGACCAACCCGGCCGGCACCCCGGTGACCGTGACGTTGAGCAACGGCTCCGTCATCACCATCGAGGCTGGCAAAACCACCGGCACTGTGACCGTTCCGGCGCCTGCGGACGACGTCTACAAAGATGCCGGCAAAGTCGAAGTCAGCATTACCGGTACAACCGGCGGTAACTTCGAGAACCTCGTTCCGAGCACTGTTCCGGCTGTCACCGAAGTCACCGATACCATCGACACCTCGACCGTGAAACTGACTGCCGATACCTCGGTCGCTGAGGGCGGCACCGTCACTTACACCGCCACCGTAGGCGCGCCTGTCACCGGTTCGCCAGTGACCGTGACCCTGACCAACGGTCAGACCATCACCATCGAAGTGGGCAAAACCACCGGCACCGTGACCACCACCGCGCCGAACGATGCGCTGACTGGCAACCCACCGTTGACCAACGCCATCACCAATGTCAGTGGCGGTAACTACGAGAACCTCGTCGCCGACAAAACTCCGGTTTCGACCACCGTTACCGATACCGTCGACACCACCAACCTGTCGCTGAGCGCGACCGGTACCGTGGCTGAGGGCGGTTCGATCGTTTACACCGCGACGTTGACCAATGCTGCCGGCTCCCCGGTCACCGTGACTTTGAGCAACGGCGCCGTGATCACCATCGAAGCCGGCAAAACGACCGGTACCGTGACGGTCCCAGCGCCTGCCGATGACGTCTACAAAGATGCCGGCAAAGTCGAAGTGACCATCAACGGTGCAACCGGTGGCAACTTCGAAAATCTGGTACCAAGCACTGTCCCTGCAGTCACCGAAGTGACCGACACCATCGACACCTCGACGGTCAAACTGTCCGCTGACACCTCGGTCGCCGAGGGCGGCACCGTCACTTACACCGCCACCGTCGGTGCGCCCGTGACCGGTTCGCCAGTTGTCGTGACCCTGGCCAATGGTCAGACCATCACCATCGAAGTGGGCAAGACCACCGGCACCGTCACTACCACCGCACCGAACGACGTGCTGAACGGCCAAGCACCGCTGAGCAACTCGATCACCGGCGTGACCGGTGGCAACTACGAAAACCTCGTAGCGGACAAAACCCCGGTCAGCACCACCGTAACCGACACTGTT